>CASFXH010000006.1 GCA_949298575.1 uncultured Parabacteroides sp. | reverse complement strand
CCCGCGCTGTGCGGATTCCTTCCCTACGCCGTAGCGAGCCGCCCGCGCTGTGCGGATTCCTTCCCTACGCCGTAGCGAGCCGCCCGCGCTGTGCGGATTCCCTCCCTACGCCGTAGCGAGCCGCCCGCGCTGTGCGGATTCCTTCCCTACGCCGTAGCGAGCCGCCCGCGCTGTGTGGACGCCTCACTCCGTCCGGAGCGCGTCGGCGGGCTGGACGCGAGCGGCTCGGGCGGCGGGATACCAGACGGCAAGGGTAATGATCAAGGCGAGGCTGACCAGCGTCAAGACCGTTACCCCGCAGAAATACCCAACCCGAGGAAGCGTCGAGACCACCGGCACGAGATCCAAATAATAAAGATTCAAGCAGATGAACAGGGCTGGCAAGGCGGCGATCGCCAGCAAAAGCAGGCTTTCCATCACCACCAGGCGGAGCAAGCCGCGCCTCGACGAGCCGACGGCCATCCGCAGCCCCAACTCCTCGCGCCGCCGGTTGACCCGGAACCAGAACGTCCCGATCACGCTCAGGAAAACATTGGCCAAGAGAAAGACCAGCACGGCGGAAAGCAACCGCTGCGTGCTCGCGTTGTCCGTCGCCATCAGGAAGCGGGGACGGATCGTCGAATAAGGCTCGACCTCCGAGATCCAGAAATTGCCGGAACGGGCACGCTCGCCCAAGAGGGTTTGGATCTCCTCCTCGAAGCGGGCGGGGTCCACACCCTCCCGAAGGCGGAAGTCCACGTCGACATAAGCAAATGAGCGCGCGTTTTCATCCACTCGCAAAGGCGTGAAGAAAGTGTAACGCTGATATTCCTGATATTCGTCACCCCGAATAGGGCCGACTACCCCGACGATCCGTCGGGGAATCGAATCATTGGATATCCAGATCGTTTCACCCACCACATCGGTCGTCCCGAATAGATCTTGGGCGACGGAGGCGGTCACGACCATGCTGTTGCCCGTGAAGTTTTCCCGCAAACGCCGAAAATCCCCGTCATCAATCGTTTTCAAATTAAAAACCTCGAAAAAGTCTGGCGTGACCGCGTACATCCGGGCGTCCCAAAGCGTTGTCGTGTCTCGGACCAATCCTCGCCAAGAATTTGATCGGTCGTAAGGCTGAGAATATTCGCTGAGCGAGACAGCCGCGATGTCGGGATGGCTCCGCAACCGTTCCACCAAGCGCATATAATGGGAATAGGCGGCGCCTTCCTCCTTGGAATAATCGATGTAATTGGGCGAGTCAGACGTGCGACGCATGATGAGCGCCCGGTACGCGGAATGGGTATCAATGCCCACGGGTTGATGATAAAGAAGATATTGCGCCAGGAAATAATCCGTCATTACCCAAAGCGCCACCGTGGCCACCAGCAGCTCGGACAACACCCAAAGGTTCGAGCGGAACCGCGTTTGGATCATTTTCAAAAGATGTCTCCACATAGTGCTTGAAATTTTAAATGTTCGACATATTTAAACTATCAGTAATCGGTGACTTGACCGCCTGCCGGATCGGGATCAGGGAAGACAACAGGTTCAAAGCCAAGCAGGCGATGAACGCCAGGACAAAAATCCATCCGTTGAACAACATGCCGGGCGTGAGCGTGACCTTCTCGGCCGTCGAGGTCAACGCGCCATAAACCCCTGGAAGCAGCAAAATGTCCCGATACCAATAGACCAACCCGTACGAAAGCAGCAAGCCGACCAGCCCGCCGGGCAACATCAGCAGCAGATTCTCCCAAAAGATCTCCATGAACAAGACGCTCCTCTTCGCGCCGAACGCCCGCCGGATCCCGATCTCCGACAGCCGTTCCTGCACGTGCGAGGCGTTCAAGCCGGCGATATTCAACGCGGGGACCAAGAAGAAAAGAGCGAGGAAAAGCGCTATCACCCCATACATCTTCTCCGGATTCACGCCAAAGATCGTGAAATTCAAGAACGAGGCAGGTTCAGGTTCGGCCTTCCCCTCCACGAGGCTCGCGTTGTAGCGGCGAGTGGCCTCCTCCAACTCGGCTTGGAATTTGGGCATATCGCCCCGATCACGCAAGAGAATACTCGCTTGAAACGAACCGACCGTGCCGTTACACTCGTCTACCGCCAAGTTTGAGAACGCCGGCGACACGGTATAAGGCAACCAAAGCTGGGCATAGACATGGCTCAACGTCGCGGACACGTCGGCTACCACGCCCGTCACGGTATATTCTTTCTCATTGAGCCACAAAGTCTGACCCTCCACCTGATCGGTCCCGAACAGTTCTCTCGCCAGCGATTGGCAAATGACCACCCGATTGAAGCCTGACTCGACATCCGCCTCCCCGAACGGTTTTCCGGACAAGAACTCGAACTCATAGACCTTCCAAAAGTCCGCGTTGCACAACATGAAGTCCGTCTCGACGGGCTCGCTTCGTCCAATCACCTCAGCGATATAATAATATCCCGCATACGACACGCTGCTGGAAGGGATCATGATCGCGACCGCCTCCAGTGTCTTCAGGGGAAGGAGGACTTGTTTCAGATATCGCAAGCCCAGATAATTTCCCATACTGCCCCGATCGTTCGAGTAGCGATAAATCATTCTTTCCTGATAGACCGTCCGATCCCGATGGGTTTCCGGCGGGATATTCGCCATGCGGATATGGTAAACCACGGCGATCGTCATCACCATCGCGATGGCCAAGCCCGAGCCCAGCACATAGACCAGGCAATAAAAAGGGTTCTTGCGGGCCATCCAAGTGATTTGCTTCAAATAAACTAACCATTTCTTCATTGTATATTCCTTTCTGTTTTTTCAAATACATTCTACAATCTTATTCTTCCCTCAAGGCCTCCGTCGGTTGCAGGCGGGCGGCTTTCAAGGCTGGAATAAGGATACCGAAAGCGATCATCAAGATCAATAATAGGACGGAAATTATCAAATCCACTCCAAAACGATTGAGTGTGGTTAAGGGAAGCGAAGTCCCGACCCACAAATCCAAATAAGCGAGATGGGCGCAGATCCAAGCGACAGGCAAGAAAACGATCGCGAGGAGGGCGAACGCTTCCAAGAATACGTGCCGGAATATTTTCCCTCTCGATGCCCCCATCGCCATGTGCAGCCCAATCTCCGGAACACGGCGTTGGGTCCTCAGCCAGAAAGTCCCGATGATGCCAAACAAGACATTGAGCACCAAGAAGACCGCGCAGGCCACGTAAATCCGGACTTGATCCAACCACGAGCGCAAAGTCTGCTCCCGGTAAAAGCTCATGGGCGTCATATCAGCCAGATAGAGGTTGCCCAAGCGGAATTGGGACGACAGATCTTCTTGGAACCGTTGGATAAAATCGGCCCGATCCGACGAGGGTTTGACGCGGACATAAACATTCAGCATCGATATGACATCGGGCGACAAATCCCGCAAAACCCGCTCGCCTCCCAAATGGATATAATAAGCGTAATCCGCGTTCGAGAACTCATGGTAGCGCTGGGGAACGCAGACAGCCCCGACCCGCAGGGAAACGCTATCCGGATTACCTTGGTCGGTGACCCAAATCGACTCGTTCAGGAGGGGAATTCCCTTCGCCTCATAAGCCTCGGCGACCGTTTCCGTCACGACAATCTTATTTTCAATCAAGGCTTTCTCCAAGACCTCCCATGAGCCCCCGTCAGCGGCACGCAGTTTGAAAACCCGGAAAAAGCTGGGATCGACCGTACGAATATAGGCATGATAAGGCTCCTCGATCGCGTTGAAATTCGTGAACCGATTCCGGAACATATAAGGGAAGGTATTGCCCGCCGAATAGCCGACCGATTCGACCCTCGGATCGCTTTCGATACGTTTCAATATGGTTAGAAAGTCGTCGGCGAAACGTTCGGAAACGACCGTCGAGGTATCGAAATCGGCACTTCGGCTTGGAATTTGTTCAAATCGCAAATAATACACGTGATCAATGTCGAAACCCACCGGCTGACGATAGGTCTCGTATTGGATCCGCAAGAAATCAACAATATAAAAAAGCGCGATCAAGACAAGGAACAACTCGAGAAGAATCAAGAAATTGGATTTCCACTCGTTGCGTATTTGCTTGAAAATATAACGAAGCGTTTTCATCTATTTCTCATTTAATGCGTTCGTAATAGGAACCCGACTGGCCCGCCATGCCGGCAGGAAAGCGGACAGCAAGTTCATGAAAAGACAAGCCAGGAAAACGACGAGGAAAATCCAGCCGCTTACCAAGCTAACCGACCATTTTTCCTGTCCAAGAGCCGTCACTAAAAGCCAGTCTTCGAGTAGGCCGATCGCGCCATAAGCCAGGATTAGTCCCAACAGGCCTCCGGCAAGAGTCAAAAAGAAATTCTCGAGAAGCACTTGCGTGATGATCTGCCTTCGGTTCGCCCCATAGGCTCGCCGGAGACCGATTTCAGGAATTCTTTTTCGAGTCCAGGAAAAAATCACGGTCGAGAGGTTTAACGCCGGTATCAGGAAGAGGATCGCGAGGATCAAGAGCGCTTCTTGAAAGACAGACGACAAGGATCCGGCCCGCTGGTCGATCTGCAACCAGCTCTCCAAAGGAGAATAGGGCTGGCTGAGAATATTGACCTTGAAATCGGAAAGGCTGGCGTTAAAGCGATTCACATTCCGCTCGATTTCCGCCCGCAAATCTGAACGATCGTAACCCTTTCTCAAAAGAAACAAACACTCATAATTGCCTTGGATCTCCTCAAAATTTCCTCTAGAGTAGCCATCAAGCGTCGTGTAAGGGATCCAAGCGTTCGCGTAAGCGTATCGAGCGAAACGGGAGACCGTCCGCACTACACCGCAAACTCGGTAACTCACGAAATCGACCTCAATCTCTTGCCCCACGATATCCGTCCGCCCCAAAAGCGCACGAGCCACTTCTTCCGTCAGGATAATTTCTCGAAGTCCACTGGAAAAAGCTTCCGAAGAGAAAGGCTTCCCAGCGAGAAAATCGAACTCGAAAAGTTGGAAATAAGCGGTATCCGTCGCGGCGACGATCCCATTGAAGAAAGAACGTCCGTCGAGCGTCTCGAAAAACGACCGCGATTGAGCATTCCGCACAAAAGCGGATGTTACGGCACTCGTTTCCAACGGATAGAAACAACTACGAACAAGATTTAGGCTCGCCCCGTTCACGGAGACCCGTCGGCCGTCGTCCTTGCCCGTGATCAAGCAATTCGCGAATAAATAAGTATCTCCCCGATGAGTTTCCGGATAAATCGGGCTGATATTTGCCAAGAAAATAATCATTAGAATCAAGATCAGCCCAATGGCCAACGCCGTGCCGATAATGGATACGGCCGCGGCCAGCTTATTTTGCCGGATCAACCACCCAAGCTGCCTGAGGGAAGCGCCAATCTCTTTCATAAAATCTCTCCTGAAATAAAATTAACGACTCGAACTCCTACACCTGTCGTCCATCGAAGAAACGAACGACGCGCGATGTCTCTTCGGCCTGCTTCTCGTTGTGCGTCACCATGACGATCGTGCGGCCCTCCTCGCGATTAAGTTTGTGGAGGATAGCCATCACCTCGGCACCCATTTTCGAGTCGAGGTTACCAGTCGGCTCGTCGGCCAGGATGATTTCCGGATCACCGATAATGGCCCGGGCGATAGCCACGCGCTGCGACTGTCCACCGGAGAGTTGCGACGGGAAGTGCCGCATGCGATGCGTGAGGCCCACTTTCTCGATCACGACCTCGGCCATCTCACGCTGCCGCTTGTAAGGGATACCAGGGCGGTAAAGCAACGGGAGCATCACATTGTCGAGGACACTGAGTGACGGGATCAGGTGAAACGACTGGAAAACAAAGCCCAACTTGCGATTGCGCATCTCCGCCAACTGCTGGTCGGTGAGTCCGGCGGTCGCCACGCCGTCGATCTCAACCGTGCCTTGCGTCGGCAAGTCGAGGAGGCCCATAATGTTGAGTAACGTGGACTTGCCGCAGCCCGAGGGGCCCATGACGCTAAGGAATTCCCCGCGTTCGACAACCAGATTGACATTTTCCAGGGCCACGGTTTCGATCTCGTCGGTCCTGTACACCTTTTCGATTTGTTTCAAAGTAATCATCTTTTCTTTATTTATGAGTTTCCAATTCTTTTATTATTCAAAAGCGTTCATTTTAGCTTAATCCGGGTCTTATTTCTATATTCCGACATGTCAGAGACCACGACACGATCGCCCATCCGGAGGCCCTCAACCACTTCCACCTGTTCGTAATTGCTCTCTCCGAGCTTGACGGTCTGGCGCATGAGCTCGCCACCTCGATCGACGAAAAGCTCATACTCGCCAGGGCCCACGTAATAGCTGCCATTGGCAACTCGGCAGACGCTGTCTTTCAAAGCCGTCGCCACATCGATGTCGACCCTCAGGCCCGAACGCAAACGGGGATGGGCATCGTCGTCGAGGCGTACGGTGAAAGCAATCACGCCGTTTTGTGAAAGAGGTGTGACGTCGCTCACCGTCCCCGCCAGTGTCTCCTGCCCTAAGCGGACAATGGCTTTCCCACCGACAGCTAGACGATCCCCATAAGCGTCGGCGATCTCACCCTCAATCTTGAAATGCGAAAGGTCAGAGACGATGGCCACCCGGTCGCCCGCCGCGACCCGTGCGCCAATCTCGTCGTTGATGTATGTCAGGACGGCCGCACGGGGCGAGCGGATCTGAGCGTCGTCGAGCGTACGACGGGTCTCGGCCAGGCTTTTGCGGAAAATGCTCAACTCCAGTTCCTCTACCCGCAGGTCGGCTTCAGCGGTAGCCTGCTCGTTACGGTATTTCTGCTCGTCTTCCTCAAGGCGAAGGCGGCTGACGTTGTAGTCCAGCTCGACCTGAAGGACCTTATCGGGCGTGCCAGCGCCAAGGCTATCAAGGTAGCGTTCGTTGCGGACCTCGACGGCCTTTCGGTTCAGCTCCATGCGTGAGACTTTCAATTGAGTCGCCATCTCGGAGAGGCGGGCCTGGTTCTGGATCTTCAGCTGCTCAAGACGGAGCTCGCGGACACGTTCCTCGTCGAGTTGCTTTTGGTAATCGGTCTCGGCACTCTGGAGGTCCAGTTTTAGGAGGGGTTCGCCGGCCTCCACTCGGTCACCGCTCGTTTTATAGGTCTCGACAATCCGCGAGGGAATTGGCGAGTTGATGATTTCCTCGAAAGCCGGCACCACACGTCCGGTGGCGCTAACAGCGATCTCGATGCTCCCGACATCAACCGTCGAAAAAAGAAGACTCTCAGCACGAAGCGTCGGGCGCGCCATCCGTATCGCCCAAATGACCAAGCCCATCCCCACGACGAAGCCCACGCCCCATTTGAGGGTCATCAACAAGCGTGCCTTTTGGCGCGCCGCTTTCGGAATTTCTCTATCCATAATCCAATTTCGTTTTTGCCCAAGAAAAAGCAAATCGCGTGCCAATCGTCTAACACATTGATTTCAAGAGAGAGCTTTCTCGCGAAGTGTCCGATAGCGAACAGGAGAGTGCCCGAAAACAGAGGAACGGGCAAAAAGAAACCCGGGGAAGAAAAATCCGCCCCGGGCTCCATGACTGTCAATATATTATTAATGTATTATCCTAAATGGCATACAACGAGCTGATCGACTCACCGCTACAAACCCTGCGAATGGCCTCGGCGAACATGCCAGCGACGGAAAGGATTTTCACCTTGTCGCATTTCTTCGCGTAAGGAATGGAATCAGTGAAGATCATCTCGGTAAGCGCTGACTGATCAACCCGCGTCGAAGCCGGATCCGACATGACCGCATGGCTAGCGATGGCCCGAACAGACTTCGCGCCGTTCTCCATCATCAAGTTGGCGGCCTTCGTGATAGTCCCCGCCGTGTCAACCATATCGTCGATCAGAAGGACATCCAACCCCTTCACGTCGCCAATGATGCGCATCTCGGCGACCTCGTTGGCACGGAGGCGCGACTTGTGGCAGATCACCATCGGCAAGCCCAGGTACTTAGAATAGCTGCTAGCCCGCTTCGTACCGCCTACGTCAGGCGTCGCGATACATAAGTTATCTAAAGGCAATGAGTTCTGGATATACTCCAAGAAGACGGACGACGCGTACAAATGATCGACCGGCACGTTGAAGAAACCCTGGATTTGATCGGCGTGAAGATCCATCGTGATCAACCGGTTGATGCCAGCCGTGCTCAGCATGTCGGCGATCAGTTTGGCGCCAATCGAGACCCGCGGCTTATCTTTCCGGTCCTGGCGCGCCCATCCGAAATAGGGGATGACCGCGATGATCGAATGCGCGGAAGCCCGTTTCGCGGCGTCGATCATCAAAAGCAATTCCATCAAGTTATCCGAGTTCGGGAAGGTGGATTGCACCAAGAAAACGTCCCTTCCGCGGATCGACTCCTCGTAGGAGACTGAAAACTCACCATCGGCGAAATGCTGAATATTCATTTGGCCAAGGGGGCAACCAAGATTATTGCAGATTTTCTCCGCCAGATAACGGGAATTTGTTCCCGAAAACACCAAAAACGGCGTATGTGCGCTCAGTACACTCATGTTGTTTTATGCTTAAACGATTTGATATTGAATTGTAACGCGAAAGTACAAAACTTATCGACAATCAATGCCGGATAAACGAGAATTTCAACAAAGCTCCCCCATAAGCGGGCACTTTCACCTGATAGGGGAAAGCGTCGGTCAACGTGCTGATCGAGCGGTGCCCGGTGAAGAGGTCAGTCACGTAAGCCGGCCTATTGTCCTCTATTTCCAACGCCTTGAAAGCCTCCACCGGGATGTGGATCCAGATCTTTTGGTCGCCCCGGTCGAAATTGGCCACCGCAAGCAAGACCTCATCGCCCCATTTTCGCAAGAAAGCGTATTGCTTGTGGATATTCATATAAGGATTGCGCTTGTTGGCGTACATCAGATCGTAGAACTGCCCCTGTGTGACAGTCGGCTCCGAGCGAGCAATATTCAGGATCTTAGCGTAGGTCTCCCGTAGTTTCACCTGGGCGGGGGTTAGCCGTGCGACATCGAAGCGGCCCTCGTGATTCCAATCACGGACGCTTTTGACGCTCCAATAGTCAAAGATCGTCGTCCGTCCGTCTTTTCCACTGAAACCTTCCTCGTCCATGCCCGGCTCGCCCAGCTCCTGCCCACAATAGATCATCACAGGATTCGTCTGCATCAACGCGGAGACGACCATTCCCGCCACGCCCAGTCGAGCGTCACCGGCGAAGAAGGGCGAGGCGATCCGTTGCTCATCGTGATTCTCCAAGAAATTCAGCATCCTCGGCTGGATTTGCCCCAACTTCTGCCAGCAATCCGTGATCTTTTCAGCGGAAATCTCACCCCGCATCACGGCCCGCAAGGTATCGTAAAGTCCCACCTTGTCGTAGAGGTAGTCGAAATGACCACAATATAAATAATTCCAATATTCTTCCGGGTTATAGATCTCCGCGATAAACAAGACCGGATAACGCTGTTTCACCCTTGGGATCGCCCAGTTCCAAAACTCGACAGGCACCATCTCCGCCATATCGCAACGGAAACCGTCGATGCCTTTTCCCGCCCAGAAGAGCAAGATGTCCAGCATTTTCGTCCACGTATCGGGGACAGGATCGAAATGCGTGGTACCGCCTTGGTAATCGATGCCGTAATTCAGTTTGACCGTCTCGTACCAGTCGTTTTTCCCAGGCGTCGCGCTAAAACAATTGTTGCCAGTCACTTTCGCCGGGAACTCGCTGTATTCAAAATCCTCATCGTCCTGATCATCGAAATGGAGCACCAACGTCTGTCCCGGCAGGTAATAGAAATTATTGTTCGGATCAAATCCCTTATTGACATTGTCTGACTGCCCCAAGTCGAGCATGTAGTTTTCTTTTTGATCTGAGGCATATTGCCGGGCCACGTGATTGGGCACGAAATCAATAATGACCCCCAATCCGGCCTTATGCGTCCGACTCACCAGTTTCTCGAACTCCGCCATCCGGTCGGGCACCGAGTCGGCCAAGTCGGGATCGACGTCGTAATAATCCTTGATGGCGTAAGGCGAGCCCGCCTGTCCTTTCACGACCGCCGTATGATCCTTGCGAATGCCGAACGCCGTATAGTCGGTTTGTGTCGCGTGCTCGATCACTCCCGTGTACCAAACATGCGTGACTCCCAGCTCGGCGATCGCCGATAGGGCCCTGAGCGTGAACGAGGAAAATTTCCCGACGCCATTGCACGCCAAGGAGCCGTTTTTCACCAGGCTCGTGTTCGTGTTCCCGAACCAACGGGGAAACACCTGATAAATCACCATTTTACTTTTCTGATCCATAGGTTTTATTTATTTGTAGGCGGAATCCTCCACAAAAAAGAAAAGCTCAAGGGTTCAAGCTTAAGCTTTTCTTTCCTGCCTGGATTGCCCGGGCCAATATATCCATATTATTATCACTCACCAACTTCTCGAAAGCCCGCATGGCCGCGACGTAACCGATTCGCACGATCACGTCGACATTCACCAAATCGAACGTCTTGTATTGTCCCACCTCCTCCGTCTCGATCAACACATCGCACAGCTCGCGGTCCTTCAGCGTATTCGCCCGGAAAAGATAATGATAGGAACGCTCGGCGATATGAATCAAGGTCTGCTTATACTTTTGGGGAACCAGCGGGCTGACATTCACGCCAATGACCCGCTCGCATTCTTGCCGGATCGTGGTGACCGGGAAATTGCGGAACAAGCCGCCATCCACATAGTGCACCCCGTCTATCACCACCGGCGAGAAAAGGATGGGAATACTGCACGAGGCCGTCACCGCCTCCACGATCGGCCCCTTGCGAAAGGCGACACTCTCGCCATGATCCAAATCGGTCGCGAGAATCACCAAGGGAGTCCTCAAATCCTCAATCCGCTTCGCACGCAAATGCCTCTCTAGGAAAAGACGGAACCGGCCACTGTCGAACAAGCCCGACGTAGGGATTTGCAACCGGGCGAACTCCGTAAACTCACGGCCGGTAAAGAGCAACTTAATCTCATCGGCCGTATAACCGTCGGCATAGAGGGCGCCCATCAAGGCCCCGACGCTCGTCCCGGCGATGAGGCCGGGCTTCAACCCACATTCCTCCATCGCCTTAAATACGCCCAAATGCGCGAATCCTTTCGCCCCGCCCCCACTCAGGGCCAAGCCTAAGCCGTATTTCTCACGCGTCTTTTCCTCCGCCATTCCGGTTCTTTTTGAAATTCTCGGCAAAGATGCTTCTTTTTTTCGCTACTCTCATATTCTTTAGCACAAAAATTTTCTCTTCAATCCTTCTTTTTTCCTAATTTTACCCCCGTTTTTGGGCCGAAAAGGTCCTTTGCAGTTACTAATTAAATCTAATTACACATGATTACAAGTATTTTTTGGATCGTGCCTATCGCCTCTCTCCTGGCGTTGGCGTTCGCCTGGATCTTTTTCAGGCAGATGATGAAAGAAAGTGAAGGAACCGAGTTGATGGCGAAGATCGCCGCCCACGTGCGGGAAGGGGCGATGTCGTACCTCAAGCAACAGTACAAGGTCGTCGCGACCGTGTTCCTTATTCTGGTGATCTTGTTCGCCATCATGGCTTATGGCTTTGGCGTGCAAAATGAGTGGGTGCCTGTCGCTTTCCTGACGGGAGGTTTCTTCTCCGGCTTGGCGGGTTTCTTGGGAATGAAGACCGCCACTTACGCCTCGGCCCGGACGGCCAACGCCGCGCGAACCTCGTTGAACAAGGGTTTGCGGATCGCTTTCCGAAGTGGCGCGGTCATGGGGCTTGTCGTCGTCGGACTCGGATTGCTGGATATTTCTTTTTGGTACATCTTACTGAACGCTTGCATCCCGGCGGAAGCCATGGATCCTACCCATAAGCTCACGATTATCACCACCACCATGCTGACCTTCGGAATGGGCGCCTCGACACAAGCGCTCTTCGCCCGTGTGGGTGGCGGTATCTATACGAAAGCGGCCGACGTGGGCGCCGACCTGGTCGGTAAGGTTGAGGCCGGTATTCCGGAAGACGACCCGCGCAACCCCGCGACCATCGCCGACAACGTGGGCGACAACGTGGGCGACGTGGCCGGCATGGGCGCCGACCTGTACGAGTCCTATTGCGGCTCGATCCTAGCGACCGCCGCCCTGGGCGCCGCGGCCTTCGTATCGACCGGGAGCATCGAGCTCCAGTACAAGGCGGTCATCGCCCCGATGCTGATCGCGGCGGTAGGTATCGTGCTCTCCATCATCGGTATTTTCGCCGTGCGGACAAACGAGAACGCGACGATCAAGACCCTCTTGAAATCGCTCGCCGTCGGGACGAACCTCAGCTCCGTCCTGATCGCCGTTTGCTCCTTCGTGATCCTCTATTTGTTAGGTATGGACAACTGGTTCTGGATCAGCTGCTCCGTAGTGATTGGCCTCTTGGTGGGCATCGTGATCGGACAGGCGACGGAATATTACACCTCGCAATCCTACAACCCGACACGCCGGGTCTCGGCGGCGGGACAGACCGGTCCGGCTACGGTCATCATCTCCGGCCTCGGGTTGGGTATGCTCTCGACAGCGGTGCCGGTCATCGCGGTCGTGATCGGAATCATCTGCTCGTTCCTCTTCGCGTCCGGGTTTAATTTCGAGAATATTGGCATGGGGTTGTATGGCATCGGCATCGCCTCGGTCGGTATGCTCTCGACACTGGGTATCACGCTGGCGACCGACGCCTATGGGCCTATCGCCGACAACGCCGGTGGCAACGCCGAGATGTCGAACTTGGGCAAAGAAGTGCGCCACCGCACGGACGCCCTCGACTCGCTGGGCAACACGACAGCCGCTACGGGTAAGGGTTTCGCCATCGGCTCGGCGGCATTGACGGGCCTCGCCTTGCTGGCTTCTTATATTGAGGAAATCAAGATCGGCCTTGTCCGCTTGGGCGAGACGGTCTTGCAATTCGCCGACGGGCGGGAGATCCCGATCAGCCAAGCGTCGTTCTCCGACTTCATGGTCTATTACGACGTCACCCTGATGAACCCGAAAGTCTTGGCCGGCATGTTCCTGGGCTCCATGATGGCCTTCATGTTCTGCGGATTGACGATGAACGCCGTCGGCCGCGCCGCTGGCCACATGGTCGAGGAGGTCCGTCGCCAGTTCCGCGAGATCAAGGGCATCTTGACGGGTGAGGCCGAGCCGGATTACGCCCGTTGCGTGGCGATCTCGACGAAGGGCGCGCAACACGAGATGGTGCTTCCCTCAGCGCTGGCCATCATCGCGCCGGTCTTGACGGGCTTCATCTTTGGCGTTTGCGGCGTCGTCGGCCTGCTGATTGGCGGACTGAGCACGGGCTTCGTCCTGGCGGTCTTCATGGCCAACGCGGGTGGCGCTTGGGATAACGCGAAGAAATTCATCGAGGAAGGCAACTTTGGCGGCAAAGGCAGCGAGGCCCACAAGGCCACAGTGGTAGGCGACACCGTCGGCGACCCGTTCAAGGACACCTCCGGCCCGAGCCTCAACATCCTCATCAAGCTGATGAGCATGGTGGCGATCGTGATGGCCGGATTGACGGTCTCCTGGAGCCTCTTCTAAAAACGCGGCATCCTTTTCAACGCGCATCTTTCTATTATTAATAATGCACGCGAGAGGGGGCGGGCAGCCGTCCCCTCTCTTTGTTTTCCCCAAAAAGACATTTTTCCCCATGACAAACCGAAAGAAACGACAACTGAGCGTTCTCACCGCCCCCAATCCCGTAGGGCAAGAACCGGCGAACGAGCGCATTTTCACCCCCATCCACCGCGGGCGGGCCGACAAGGAGCGGCTGGTCGACGAGATCATGGCCCTGCATCCCGGCCTTGAGCGAGAGACCATAAGGATGGTCATCGACTTGGAAAACCGCGTCGTCCTCGACCTCCTGCTCGAAGGCGTGCGCGTCAACAATGGCCTCTTCGAAGCCCACGTCGCCTGCCGGGGAACCGTCGAGGGCGGCATCTGGCAAGAAGGACATAACCAGCTCTACCTCAACTTCCGCCCCACACGGGCGACCGCGAGCGAGCTCGACGCCGTGCGTGTCAAGGTGAGCGGCCCCCGCGGATCGGCGATCCACATCGCCTCGACCGAAGACCTCTCGACCGGCGCCACCGACCATACCGCCACCGCCGGCCAAGGTTTCCGCCTCACGGGCAAGGACCTGAAGCTCGTCGGCCCCGAGCCCGAAGCCGGCCTCACCTTGACCGACCGCGACGGCCACTCGACGCGGATCGCCGCCACCGACATCCTCTGCAACTACCCGAAGCAACTGCTGCTCATCCTCCCCAAAAGCCTCACCCCCGGCGAATACACTTTGACCTTGAGGACATTTTACAGCAAAAGCGCGCGCGTCCTGAAGACAGCTCGCGAGGTATCGGTCGACCTGATGATCCTCCCCTACCAGCCCGGATGAAGAGCGTTCGGCAATGTTGCCGAATGGCTTTAGGCAACACTGCCGAACGCTAGACGGCAATATTGCCGAACGTCATACGGCAACTTTGCCGAACGATCCTCATCCGAACGCCTGTCGCGCCTTCCTCAAATAAGGATACGCGCCTACGCCTTTTTTGCTTAACTTCGCGCCGTAACACACAAAACGATAGAACACCATGTCAATCTCACGCTTCAATGCCGTGGAGAAAGCCTCGAACCGGAAGGCCACCGAGGCATGCACTCCCAAACGAAACGTCTCCGAGTATTACGGAGAGAATGTCTTCAACCGCAAGGCCATGCGCAAGTTCCTCTCGAAAGAGACCTACGAGGCGCTGACGGCCGCGATCGACCGGGGCGTCCCGATCGACCGCGAAGTGGCCAACCACGTGGCGGCCGGGATGCGGATGTGGGCGCTGGGCAAAGGCGTCACCCACTATACGCATTGGTTCCAACCCCTTACGGATGGGACCGCCGAGAAACACGACGCCTTCGTGGAGCACGACGGCCACGGGGGCATGATCGAGGAATTCAGCGGAAAGCTGCTCGTCCAGCAAGAGCCCGACGCGTCGAGCTTCCCCAACGGCGGCTTGCGCAACACGTTCGAGGCGCGCGGCTACTCGGCGTGGGACCCCTCCTCGCCGGCGTTCATCGTCGACGATACCCTGTGTATCCCCACCGTGTTCATCGCTTACACGGGCGAGGCGCTTGATTATAAGACTCCTTTGATCCGCTCGATCGAGGCGCTCGACAAGGCGGCGACCGACGTCTGCCATTACTTCGACCCCTCGACCCGCCGGGTGACGACCTACCTCGGTTGGGAACAAGAATATTTCCTGGTCGATGAGGACCTTTACTCCGCCCGCCCCGACCTGTCGCTCACCGAGCGGACCCTCTTGGGGCATGAGAGCGCCAAGAACCAACAGCTCGACGACCACTATTTCGGGGCCATCCCCAGCCGGGTGCAGGAGTTCATGAAAGACTTGGAAGTGGAGTGCTACAAATTGGGCATCCCCGTCAAGACACGCCACAACGAGGTGGCTCCCAACCAGTTCGAATTGGCCCCCATCTACGAGGAATGCAACTTGGCGAACGACCATAACCAGCTGCTGATGTCGGTCATGAAACGCGTCGCCCGCCACCACAATTTCCGCGTCCTGCTCCACGAGAAGCCTTTCAAGGGCGTCAACGGCTCGGGCAAGCATTGCAACTGGTCGCTGGGGACCGACACGGGCGTCAACCTTTTCTCGCCCGGGAAAGACCGGGAAGACAACCTGCGGTTCATCACCTTCGTGGTCAACACCATCATGGCCGTCTACCGTTTCAACGCGTTGCTGAAAGCGACCGTCGCCTCGGCCACCAACGCCCACCGGCTCGGAGCCAACGAGGCGCCGCCCGCCATCATCTCCACCTTCCTCGGCACGCAGATCTCCGACATCTTGGACAAGTTTGAGACAAGCGCCATCGAGGACGCCATCGAGGTCGACGATAAAAAAGGGCTTCACCTGGGCTTTGGCCAAATCCCTGAGCTCCTGCTCGACAATACCGATCGCAACCGGACGTCGCCCTTCGCCTTCACCGGCAACCGGTTCGAGTTCCGGGCGCCGGGGTCGTCGGTCAACTGCGGCTCGGCCATGCTTGCCCTCAACTCCGCCGTCGCCTACCAGCTGCGCCAGTTCACGAACGACGTGGAGCGCCTCCGCTCGGCCGGCAAGAGCAAAGAGCAAGCCATTTTCGAGGTCCTGAAAGACTACATCAAGCGCTCCAAACCCATTCGTTTCGACGGGAACGGCTACTCCGACGCGTGGAAGGAGGAAGCCCTCCGCCGCGGGCTGGATTGCGAAAGTAGCGTCCCCCTCCAATACGACGCTTACCTCCAACCTGAGGTCGTCGAGATGTTCGAGAGTGCCGGTGTCCTCAACCGCAAGGAATTGGCCGCCCGCAACGAGGTGAAATGGGAAGTTTACATCAAGAAAGTGCAGATCGAGGCCCGTGTCCTGGGCGACCTCTCGCTCAACCACATCATCCCCGTGGCCGTTCGCTACCAATCCGTTTTGTTGGAGAATATCACGAAACTGAAAGAAGCCTTCGAGGGGGATGAATACCGTGAGATGGCCGCCGAGCCTCGCCGCCTGAGCCGCCAGATCTCGGCCCATATCTGCGCCGTCACCAAGCAGGTCGACGAGATGGTCGAGGCCCGCAAGCGGGCGAACCGCATCGCCGACCTCCGCGAGCGGGCCATCGCTTACCACGACACCGTCGCGCCCTATCTCGACACCATCCGCGCCCACATCGACGACCTCGAGCTGATGGTCGACAACCAGATGTGGCCGCTCCCCAAATACCGGGAATTGCTGTTCATCCGATAAGATAACAACGCGCACGGAACTCATGCGGGGAGGCTAAAGGCGGGCATTGGTTGCCAAGGAATAACGAAGCCCCGGCTGGCACGCCAGCCGGGGCTTCCTGTTCACAAAGCGACGCCATTCCTCACTCCACCAGCAGGACACCGCCCTCCGTCCGCGAGACGAACTCGGGGGCGTAGAGGCATTGCAGGGTCGCGAAGCCACCGGCATATTCCCCGGCACGGCTCACGTAAGCCCGGTATTCCAAGACAAACGTCCCGACGGGCAGGCGGTCGAAGTAGAAGTTCTCCGAAAGGTCTTTCGGGTTCCGATAGTACGCCAGCCCATCCCTGAACTCGGCGCCCGACAACGGTTTGCCCGGCTCCAGGCAACCCGCCCGCAGGTCTTTGAGGACGACGAAAGTCATCTCCCGATCGTTGCGCAACGTCAAGCGGACCACCACCTCGTCGCCCACATGAAGCGCCTCGCCGGGTTTCACCTCGCGGAGCGTCTCGGTCGTCCCGTCGTTCTCCGCCACGAAAAGCTTCTTTTCCACGTCGAGATGACCGTCGGTCTTCGCCATCTCGCGGAGGGGCACCAGCCTTTGGGTATAGATGGCTCCCCAAGCCGGGGCGGCGCCTTCCTTGCGGATGGTCACGCTGGAGGGAATCGCCGTCGTGAGGCCCGGCTCCCGGACGACGCGGCGATAGCCCAGGGCCGTCGTGCCCTCATCGGTCGCGTAGGTTTCGTCGCCCCACGCGATGAGGCATTGGTTGTCCGCGCTCAACCAATCGGAGCCGTCCAGCAAGAGCGTGTGGATGGCGTTCATCGTCGCGGGAACCGACTCCCACATTTGCGTCCGCTTCTGGCTCAAGAGCCATTGCTTCAGTCCGTCTACCGCGAGCTCACCGGGCAAAGCCTCCCGCGACAGGGCCATCGCGAGGCAGTGCGTCTCGATCGGCGAAGCGCCCACGCCCAGCTCCCGGCGATTGTTCTTCCAATAAACACCCATCTCCTCGTCCTCGCTCGCGGTCTTCACGAACCAGCGGGCGATCTCGAGGGCTTTATCCTTATGGCCATTCCGCCACGCCAAGCGTCCGATCGCCGCCCGGCCATAGAGCGGCTGGTCTTTCCACGAGGCCTCAGCCCGCTCCGAGAAATAACGGACCGCCTCACGGGCCTCCCCTTCCGGGATGTCCCGATAGAAGCTCCGGACGTAAAGATACTCCACCTGATCTAAGCTGGGCACGTAACGCCCGAGGCTCGCCTCATTCCGGCGGAGGTTCTCGTAATCCTTCAGGATGGATTGATCCAAGTAACGGAGCGCCCGCATCTGGAGCGTCTTCTCGTCCTCGTCGTATTGGATCGCCCCGAGTTCCGTCAGCTGGGCCATGCCTTTCAGGATTTGCAGGGTCATGTGGCGGTTCGCGTACATGCCCTTGAACCAGCCCCAGCCGCCGGAGGGCAACTGTTGGTCGGCCAGCCGCTGGAAAGCCACCCGCCGCATCTCCTCGGCCCGGTTGGCCTGGAAGAGCAAGCCCAGGCGGCGCTTCTGGTCCGTCTCGTTGGCCGCGTCGAGCACCCACGGGGTCTCCGCCAGGAGCACGGCCTTCAGCTCCTCGTTCTTCTCCAGGCTGGAGAGCAAGTTCTCCTCGCTCCCGGCCTCCGCCAGCCATTGCTGGATTACCGGCTTCAGACGGGGATGCGCCCCGACGATCCGGTTCGCCAAGACATTGCTGTAATACACCGCGAACCAAGAGAGGACATCGCCCTCGGAAGCCTCGCTCAACGTCGGCAACGCCTGTACGGCATACCATACGGGGTTGGCCGTCACCTCCAAGACCGCCCGGAGCGTCGTTCCTTTTCCCGCCTCGGGAAGCGTCACCTCCCGCTCCGCCTCGTTCCCCAGATAGAACGGTTCGCTTTCGGTCACGACCACCTCATCGGGCAAGACGGGCAGAAGGACCTGCTCCCCATCGCTCGCCGTCTCGGCGTCGGCCACGATCCGGCATCCCATCACGCCATCCGCCACGGCTGGCACTTGGAACGCCCACGAGAGAGTCGTCGACGCCCCCCGTTCGAGCGTGAAAGGCTTCTGCGATTTCGTGAGGCAAATGATCGGCTGGCCATTCTCCGGGTTGAAGAGCTCCAGGCGGGCCCGGCCCGCGGATAAGGTATCCGATTGGTTTATCAGTTGGGCGACGACGTTCACCTCATCCCCCTCCCGCAAGAAACGGGGCCAATTGGGCTGGACCATCAGCGGCTTACTCGTCACGATCTCCCGCGTCAAGTAGCCATGACGCAGGCTGTCGGTGACGGCCAGCAACTGGAGCTTCCACGTCGTGTTGCTCTCCGGCATCGTGAAGTCGAAAGAGAACGAGCCGTCCGCGTCCGTGACCAGGACCGGGAAGAAGAAAGCCGTCTCGGCGAAATTCTCCCGTACCGCGACTGGCCGGACGGCGCCACCCGCCTCCACATCTTCCTCGGCGACCACCACGGTCGGCTCGGAAAGGACCGCTGAATTATCCTCGACCATGTTGAAGACATCCGCGGCCGCCTCCGGCACGGCGGCTTTCATCATGACGCTGCCCGTGGCGAAAACCTGGTTGCTCCTCGCGTAGCCCCGAACCACCAAGCCGGAAGACAGCATCCGGTACCAATCATCATAGAGCCGGTCGAACGTATCCTCCGGTAAGGCCTTCTGGGAAAGCTCCGCCCGGTCGGAACGGTGTTCCTTCGAGAAACATTCCCCCACCCGGAATGAGAGCCAGGGCAAATAGATCCCCACCTCCGGATGGAACGCCCACTGGCCGGGCGAGAGCTGGTCGAGCGACGCGTCGTACATCCCCGCCAAGACCTCGGCCCGGACCGGCAACGAGTCGGCATCCGTCAAGCGGAACTTCCACCGCTCGCGGGCCCCCGGCGCCAACCGGTCCCGGAACGTCTCCGTATGGATCGTGAGATGGCGGTCGGGCTGCCGGCGGGTGATCCCGAATTGCTCCTGATAGAAAGCCCCTTCCTTGACGAACGAGAGCCGGGCCTTTACCCCCAAGCCATACTCCTCGCGGAAGGGGATGGAGAAGCGCCGGTTCTCCGCGTTCAAGACCATGCGGCGCAGGTCGATCCGCGCTCCCTCGGCGTCGAACAGCTCATAAAGGACGTAAGCCGCCGTGTCGCTCGTCCCGAAGACGAACTCGGCCGACTCGCCGGGAGCGCACTCCATCTTCTCGCGCAAGGCCCATACGTGCGTCTCGATGGGCGGCCGCCGGTCGTCCTGGCCATAGAGCACGAAGTCCCATTGGCCCGTGCACGCGTTGCCCCGGGCGTCGTCGGCATAGACCGTCAGGCGGTAGCGGCCCGACTCGAGGGTCGGGAAAGTCGCGCGGCCCAGCGTATCCCCCGCCGCGAACCGCCCGGAGTCCGCCAGCGCCAAGCGCTCGTCCGCGTTCCCCAAGCGGCGCAGGCTGAACGTGCCGGCCCGCTTCACCTCCGACTGGTTCAGGGCGAACAGGCGGGCAATCGCGTAGGCCTCATTCTTTTCCATCTGGCCCCCCGAGGCGATGGCGACGCTTATTCCCCGGTTGCCTACCTCAAAAGCGTACTCGCACGTCCGCGTCTCGCCCCGCTCGTCGGTCAGGGTCGCGGTCAGGCGATAGACGTAGCGGGCTTCGTCGCGGGCTTGGGCGACGCGGGGGTCGGCCTCGGGCGTGAAGGGGATCGTGAACGTCCCGTCGGCCTGGACCGTCGCCGTTCCCGCGGCCACCTGCCTGGTCCGATAGTCATAGCCCTCGTCGAGGCCCCATGCCCGGCGCCCCCAATAAGGGCCGCGGGTGATGGTCCAGGTCAGCTTGCCGCCTCGCAGGTTCACGCCGGAGTAGGTCTTGGCGAAACCCTTCAGCGTTAACGTCTCATTGAAAAAGACCTCCCCCTCGATCGGCTCTACCGCCAATTCGAACGACGGGCGCTTGTATTCCTCGACGCGGATCGAGGCGCCGCCCCGGTCGGTCAGCAGGCGGAAGACGCCGCTCCGCGTCGCCCGGGGCAGGGTGAACTCCCCGCTGATCGAGCCGAAGGCGTTCGTGCGGAAAAGCTTCTTCCCCACGTCCTGCCCGTTGGCGTCTACCAGGCGCACGGTCACCTCCCGGTCCGCGACGACGCGGGGCTTCGCCACGTCGCGCACGTAGGCTATTCCTTTAAAAGAGACCGTCTGCCCCGGCCGGTAGAGCGTGCGGTCGGTGAAGAGGGAGATGGTCTCCGTCTCCTGGGCCTCATGCTTAGGGTAATAGCCCGGCACGTTGGCGACCAGCGAGCTGGTGTCGCCCGGCACGAGCGGACGCACCGTTTCCAACGCATCGCGATACTTCCCCGCGAACCGCGCCAGCCCGTTCGCGTCGGTCCGGACCGTGTCTAAGGCTTGGGGAATCCACTGCATGGAATGATTATAGCCCACGACCACGGCGTCGCGCGCCGGCCGGCCGGTCCAATAATCGGTCACCAGCACCTCGGTCTCGCCCGTCGCGAGGCGGTGGGTCGACGCCGCCAAGCGGCTGACGCTGAACGCCACCGTCGCCTCCACCCGCCGCGCGGCGTCGGCCACCTCACAGAGATAGAGGCCCGGCGCCTCCATCGGGATCTCGAGCGTCGTGTCGCGCTGGGTGTACGTGTCCGGCATCCGGAGCGTGTGGGTCACGCTTTTCACCTCGCGCCCCCGCTTCCGCCGCTGGTCCTCGCGCGAGGCGGCGGCCGGCGGGGCGGGGTTCTCGTAAACGCGCACCGTCAGTTCCGCCACGTTCCGGTAGCTCACGTTCAGGCGCAAGGCCTGTCCGGGATAGACGTTCCGGTCGCTCCCCACGCTCAGGAGGGGTTGTTCCAAATAACCCAGTTGGTTCTCGAAGAAAGCGACCCGCGGCGAGTCCTGGAAGCGGGCGATCATCGCCTTCGCGTAGGCGTACAGCTCGCCCCGGGCCGCCTCCCTCGCCTCTTCTGAAGGAAGCTGGTACTGCGCCTGTTCCTTGAGGTACCACTGTTGCTTGGCGATCTCAATCGCGTAAGGGTCGGTGGCGTAAACGACTGAGAGACTGTCCAGCTTCTCCGCGTAACGGTCGTCCGCCAGCGAGTCGTCGTGGCTTCGCAGATATTCCAGGTAAGCCAGCTCGGCCATCAGCAAGGCGGAGCGATTCCCGTCCGCCCTATGGCAAGCGAGCAAGGCCTCGTACCACTCCGCGTCGGGCAGGATCTCGATCGCCCGGTAGGCGAGGAAGTCGAGCAGCGTGGGACGTAGCCCCTCCGCGTTCCCCGCCTTCAGGAGCGAGGCGAAGGTGGCCGCCGGCGTCGCCCGGAGCGTGTCGGCGGGGCGGAGCGAGGCTCGCAGCTCTTCCCGGATCTTGTCCGTGAACAAATTCCCGCTCCACTCCCGGATGTCGTCCGGGACGTAGTCGCGCAAGGCCGTCCGCTGGTCGATCGTCCAGCGATTGGCCTGGTAATAACGGTCGTACATCTCCGCCGTCAGCGAGTGGAGCAGGGCGGCCGAGGCGGAATCGGCGCGTTCCCGCGTATAGCGCTCCATCTCCCGGATCAGCTCAGGGAAGCGTTCGACGTCCTTCTCCAGCTCGTCGCTCATGCGGGCGACCGCCGCCTTGATCAACGCGGGCGTATCTTTCTCCGCCAACGCCTCGACGAGCGCTTTCTCGCCCGCCGTGTAACGGTTCGCCCGCACGTAGCCCGCCACCAACGCGGCGCATAGGGCGCCCCCGATGAAAATCATGCCTAATCTTTTCATACCATCTCTTTGTTTGTTTCATCCTATAGATTGAATTGGCGCGTGAAAGGTTGTCAACGGCCTCTTAAAGGTTGTTATAAATCGCCCCGCCGCGCCTCCTTTCCGTGCGCCATGCCGCCCGCCCCGAAACGGGAGGCCACCTCCCGACCATCGGGAAGCCACCTCCCGACATCCGGGAAGGCACCTCCCGACCATCGGGAAGGCACCTCCTGCGAGGCGGGAAGGCGTCTCCCGGACAGCGGCGACGACGCTGGCGATCCCTCCGCACGCCGTCGCCCCCACCGGGAACTTCCTTTCGGGCCCAACAAGCCCGTTCGGCCCGTAAAGATAGGCACTTCTTTTCGCATTCGCGCGACGAACGGACGGGGAGATTGGAAGATCGTTGAAGACGTTCCATAGCGGGTTATTCCTTAACTTCGCGGCGAGTTTTTAAGGTTATTGGAACATGATAAAAGAAGCGATTATCCGTTATTTGCGAAAACAAGGACATGAGAGATTGAACCCTAAGGCCGTCTTGTTCGATATGGACGGCGTGCTTTACGACTCCATGCGATTTCACGCACGGTCGTGGATGAGCATCGCGAGGACATATCACCTAGACGCCACACCGGAAGATTTTTACTTGTTTGAAGGACAAACAGGTGAGAATACGATAAACGAATTATTCCTACGCACGTTCCACCGGAACGCCACGACGGAAGAAAAGAAAAACCTCTATGAGGAGAAAACCCGCCTGTTCAAACAAATGAACGACGGGACGCCCATGCCCGGAGCGGCAGCCGTACTGGAAAAGGTAAAAACGAGTGGCGCGCAACGGCTGGTCGTCACCGGCTCGGGGCAACGAACGCTGATCGACAAGCTGGATCACAGCTATCCCGGCATTTTCTCGCCCGAGAAAATGGTGACGGCATTCGACGTAAAATACGGGAAACCCCACCCCGAGCCTTATCTGATGGGGCTGGAGAAAGCGGGCGTCAAGGCCAACGAGGCGATTGTCGTCGAGAACGCGCCAATGGGGGTCGAAGCGGGTGTCGCCGCCGGAATATTCACCATCGCGGTCAATACCGGTCCCTTGAAAGACGAGGTCTTACTCGAGGCGGGCGCGGATCTCCTCTTCGCGAACATGACCGAGCTAGCCGAAAACTGGGACGAGCTGATCCGCTTCTCGCGAGCCATTACCCTCGCCGAATAAAACAATAAAAAGCCGTGCACGGGACACCCCCGTACACGGCAGTAAAAACATATGAGAATACAACATTACTTCACATAATCCGCGTTGTTCAGGAAGTCATAGCTCTTCTGTACATCCTCCTGCGGCGTACCATCGTAACGCTCAACCTCAACATACCAATCTTTCACGCCATTCGCGTAAGCTTGCTCGAAGATCGGCTTGAAGTCCATCGTACCGCTCGCGCCAATCGCCTTCTCGTCCTTGATATGGAGGATCGGGAAACGGTTCGGGAATCTCTTCAGGTAATCAACTGGATCCTGTCCACCACGTTTCAACCAATACACGTCCATCTCGAACATCACATGGTCAGGGCTGGAGTATTCCAACATCTGATCATAAATCAACTTACCATCGATTTGCTTGAACTCGTAGTCGTGGTTGTGATAACCAAACTTGATGCCCGCGCCTGCGGCAGCCAAACCGATTTGATAGAAATAATCGCCGAAATAACGTTTCAGGTCGTCCAAAGAAGCCCGCTCGTTGATCGGAGAAACCGGCATAACCATATACTTCATGCCCGCTTTCTTGTGCGCCTCGATCGCGTTGTTCCACCAAACCAAATCCTTGTTCATGTCGTCGCTCAAGAAGTGTGTCAAGTGCGCGCTCGTCACCCGCATACCCAGGTCGCTGCACATCTTCTTGAATTCCGTCGGATCAACGCCGTAGATCTTACCATCGTCGCTATAACCAGCGGTTTCCAAGTTCACGTAACCCATCTTCGAAACGATCTCCAACACTTTCTGGATACCCAGATCGTTGATATCGTCACGCAAAGAATACAATTGAAGACCAATATGCTTCTTAGCCGCTTGAGCGGCAGCCTCACCGGCACCCGCGGCAGCCTCACCGGAAGCACTCTTGCCACCGCAAGATGTCAAGATCTGCGGAGCTACCAAACCACCCGCGAGCAAAAGAGATGCTCGCTTTAAAAAATCACGTCTGTTTTGCATAGTACTACTACAAATTTATGTTTCTCAAAGATTTTTCACAAAAGTAGGTGTTATATTCTCATCCTTGATGCTTTTCGACGTTAAATTCTTCAAAAATAAATAATCATCCTCACTTTCTTATCATTTCTCTACCTTTAGAGGGCCCGAGTGGGCGTCGTTACGAGCGAAATCAGGCTTTTCGCGCCTTATAAGTAAACTTCTCGCACGCCTCAATTAGGCATCCCTACTTTCTTCATGGAGCCTTCTTCGCTGACGAAGCATCCGCATTTCCCGATAACGCCGAAACATGCGCCGACGAGAAAGGATGATTTGAAGACGATAGACCAAGCACGAGGTAATGAAATAGAATCCAGCTTGCAGCCACAACACACGGTATTCGTGGGCCACCTCATTGAGCGTAGCTCCCGCCGTATTGATCCGGATAAATCCTTGGATACCTGGCGTGGAAGGGACCAAATAACCGAACGCTTTCCAAAAAGGAGGAATGGCGGACAAAGGCCAAGAGACGCCTGAGATGAAAAGGAAAATCAAGGACGTGAATACAAATACTAACATCGGCGACTCGCGACTGGTCAGGAATCCGGAGAGCGTCATCGCGAAAAAGACACAAGCCAATAAATATGGTAAGACAAAAAGTACAATCGTCATTGGCTGACCAACTTGCGGCAGAGAAAACAGCCTCGGCACGATCCATAAGACCCATAGGCAGACAAGCGCATAAAGCGTTAGGTAAGTCAAGGCCCGCCCCATGACAACCCGGAGCGTCCCGCCATAATGCCTGGTGAGCGGCACCAATCCCCGGAAACGATTCCGCTCACGAGCCGTTCCGCCCAGCATCCCAATACCGAGTATCAAGGTTTGCTGAATCACCAGCGCCAAAATAGCGGGCACCAAGAAACTGGCGAAACCATTCGCAGGATTGAAGAGGGCTATCGAGTCATAGGGGATCGGATCAATAGTGATTCGCTCCATCTCCGTAGTCGACGAAGGGATATTCCTCGCCCGCATTTCCGCCCCCATTTCCAACGAGACTTCCGTGGCCGAAAGCAAGAAAGCTTTATAAAAGAGCAACGAACTCATATCACAATAAAGAGAGACCCTGGTTTGCTCACCTCGGTGCAAATCAGCGCTGAATGAAGGCGGGAAACTCAAGATGCCATACGCCTTTTTCCGATCGACCCACTCACGAGCCTCACGCATATCCGCGCAAACATGAACTACCCGCACGTCGCCCGTCGCGTCGACCCGCCGGATAAACTCCCGGCTCGAATAGGTATCACATAGATCGACCACCACCAACTTCGCCTCATGCACTACTTCCTTATTATATATAAAAGCATAGAGCACCGGATAGGCCAAGGGGACGAGAAAAAAGAAGATCAAGACCCCAGAATCGCGGAACACGTTCCGAAACTCTTCCCGGAAGACATAAAACAAGTCCACGACACCCCGCTTGATCAGATCACGCAATCGATACGTTCGTTCCATCTCTTCTCACGTTTAAGGGATATACTTAAATTCCAACAACGCTCGCTTCAAGTTCCGCCCAATCAAGAAAGGCAAGATCAAGAAAGCCAGCAACCACAAATACTCACCCACGGTATAATAAAGCTCACGCCCATTCAAGGCTTGATCCACGTAAATCAAGAAATAATGACGAAGGGGAAACAAATAAGCCCAAGCTTGCAACGCCGGATACATTCCCTGAACCGGGAACGAGAAACCCACGATCGAGAAAGCGAGCATTCCAAACAAGCTCGCGAAACTCAACCCCAAGCGAGGCGTCGGCAATACCCCAATCATAAAAACCCCCACCGCCTGTGAAGCGATCACCAAGAAAAACAACGCGACCAGCATCGGCAGCCATCCGCACCGCAATGGGTACGCATTGTAAGCATAAAGCACGACCGCAATCAAGAAAGAAACTAAGGTAAAAACAATTGTCTGAGGCAACAACTTCCCCACCAAGCTAACCCACAAGGAATTTCCACCAAGCCCCAACCATTCGCGAGCGGTCGAGCGCTTAATCTCCATTCCTATTCCATAGACTGTCACAAGAAAAATCATCAATTGGAGAACGCCTGGAATCAAGGTATTGTTTAAGTAAACGCCATAATTAAGCCAAGGATTCCCGATCGGATGGGTATCAATTACGATCGGTTGTAGTTGGCTCATGATCTGATCATCCGTATATCCCTTAGCCCGCCCTGTCTGCAAGCCCACCGCGGCGCCCGCCAAGACCGACATAGTTTTCATATCCCGGAATAACAAGGAAGCGGCAATCAAATAAGTGCCATTCGTATAAAACGAGAGGCGGGGGCGTTTGCCTGTCGTCGCCTCGACCGTAAAATCCTCTGGAATATAAAAGATCCCATAGATCTCTCCCTCTTGCATCGCCAGACGAGCTTCCTCGAAAGAAGGTGTCGAAAAAGCGACTCGTGTTTGGCTAAAGGCATCCAGCTGACGAATTAAATTCCGTGTGGTCGACGTATTCTCCTGATCAACCACGGCGATAGGCATATCGGCAGGTAAGCCCGCTCGCATCAAGGAGACAAAAAAAGTCACCGTGATAATCGGCGCCACCAACATGCAGAAGAAATAGATCGGAGCGGAAACCATCCGCCGCACCTCCCGCTTGGCAATTCGCGTGATTCGATCGACACACTCTCGGATCGTCATAGGATCATCTTACCTTTCTTTTTTAAGATTACGGACATTCCCGGCCTCAAATCAGCCACTTTCTCCAACGGGCGAGTCCGCACCTCAAAGGTCTTCGCGTCATATTCCCCCATCGCTTTCGTAGCCTTCCAAGCCGCGTACGAACCCATATCCTTCATATAATAAACTTTCAACCGGATTGGCAGATCGCCCAACGCCGGAATGAAAGCCGTCAGTTCCGTTCCAATCTTGATATCGCGCAATAAATCCTCGCGTACGCTAAACGTCACCCAAAGATCATCCAAATCCGAGATATTCATGATAGGCGCACCCGTGCCCACCAATTCTCCCACTTGAGGGAAGCGCTCGGACACTTCCCCATCAATCGGAGAGACCAACGCACCCTCTTCCACATAAGCGTTCACCTCAGCAATCGCGCCATCCGCCCGTTCCACCAAAGCCGCGGCAGCCGCTTTATCCTCCCGACGAGCGCCTTCTTTCGCCATCTCATATTGTGACCTCGCGGCCTTTTCCGTCGCGACCATCGCGTCATAATTCGCTTTCACTTCATCCCGTTTCTGAGCGGACATCACGCCTTTCTCAAAAAGATTCTGAATCCGTTCATACGATTTCTCAGCGATCGATAAACCCGCTTTCGCCTTCTGCCACATCTCATAAGCCGCCGCGACCTCTTGCGTTCTCGCGCCGTTCTCCGCCTTTTGGTTCTGCGCTTCCGCCGCCGCCCGTGCCGCCTCCGCCTGGCGCAATTTAGCCCATACCTCCGGCGTCTCCAAAAGGACTAAAGTATCGCCCGCCTTTACTCGATCGCCTTCATCAAAACGATACTCCGCGACACGACCCGGCACTTTACCAGAGATACGTACCTGCGTTACTTCCGCCTGCCCCATAATATAATCATCAGGAGGCGTCAGAAGGAAAAAGCCAGCCAATGCCACCAACACGATCACGGCCAACACCGCGATGAAGGCCAACATCATGTTATTAATTGAGAATTTCTTATTCACGTCCATCTTATCGTTTTCTTTTTTAATTAGATATCATAATTCCCTTACTTCAATTTCCCCATCGACTTCATCAAATAAACCTCCGTCAACCGAACTTCGATTTGAGCGTCAATCAAACTAGAACGCGCAGACACCCAAGCGGTCTGTGCTTCCATTAAATTCAAGGCGGGTATCACGCCTTCCTCGAAACCAAAATTAGCATGGCGAAGGTTCTCCTCCGCGCTTTCCATGTTCCGATAAGTCGCCTCCAACTTCTTTCTCGCCTCATTCGCTTTATAAACAGATTGATTAACTTGAAGCTCTATCTTTTCCCGAGCGTCTTCCCATTCCAAGGCTTTAATACGAGTTTCCGCCTTAGCCGCGTTCCTCTTGTAGGTTCCTTCCCACCAAGCGGAAATAGGGACCTTCACCATCACGCCAATATTAAACATCCCCGCGAAATCATTCTTGAAACCATTGAACAAATTAGGATTAGTCACGAAATAATTCGCGGTAAAAGCGACATTGGGTAAAAGATCAGACAAGACTATTCGTTCTTTCCGACTATAAATTTTCTTCGCCAAATCCAAGCTCCTCAGCTCACTCCGATTCATGAACGCTTCATTTACGTCTGCCGCGATCACTTGGTCATTAACCGGGAAGTCATTTAAATTCTCATCCGCCAAATGAATAGGTTCCTCCAAAGGCAAACCACAAAGTTGAGCCAACAACATCCGAGTCAAAGCCAAACCATTATCCACCTTTATCTGCGCCATCTCCGCCTCATTCAATTTGACTTTCACGGATAAACCATCCGCTTCCGTCGCGACCCCTTCCGAGATCATCGCCGTAATGTCCTCATTCATCTTCCGTAAAAGCGAGACATACGCATCCGCCAATTTCTTCTTATTCACCAAAGAAATCACTTGCCAATATGTTTCATCCGTCTTATAGATCAACTCCTGTAATCGCGAATCGTTCATCGACTCAGCCAAATCCTTCGCGTATTTCGCGATTTGATTATAATTGATAATTTTCCCTCCCATAAAAACGGGCTGAACCAATGATACGTTCCCAATCCAAATATTTTGCACATCCAAACGTTGGAGATTATCAATCGCCGAAAAAGCGTTTTGAATAGCGGGCAACTGTGCCAAACCACCTAAAGAAGAACTCAAAGAAGAAGAAAGAGCCCCCATATCCAACAAATTCAAATCCTTTTGATTCCACATATAAGCGCCATTCGCCGAAAGCTGTGGAAAGTATTTCGTAAAGGCCGCTTTTTTCTCATAATCCGCCAACCTGATATTCTCTTTGGATATATTTAGCTCCTTATTATTCCGCAACGCCAAATCCCGGCATGCCTCCAAAGACAAAATCTGATTTTGGGCATACATAATAGTCGACACCCAACAGAACGCAAATAACAGGATAATCTTTTTCATTCCTAATATCGTTAATAGCCTTATTGTTTCCTCAACATAACTTATAAACAAGATAAGGACTGATCTGGTTCAACAAAAAAGGAGCTTTTTCAAGCTCCCTCTTCAATTTAATCTTTCAAATCAAAGTTCTTTTGACCAATCAAATTACCATCAGCGAAAATATCAACACGATAAGTACCTGGCAATAAAAACTCCTCAATATCCCAATATAAGGTAACTGGGATCTCCTCCCCCTCATATTCGATCATTTTCTTCATTGAGTAATTAATTTCCTTTCCTTCAAAAGTAAACAAATCTGTCCGACTTTTCACCAAGATATCATCATCCGGTTTCATGATGCGCACATAGATATCCTTCTCTCCTACCGGCGCGGTAATATTTTTCGCTATCGTGAAATTCACGACAAATTGTTGCATTCTCTTGATACGTTTCGCCAACCTGCCTCTCGAATTCACTGGTGTGATCGAAATATTTGTGGCATCCAATCGACTGGCTAAAGTCACACGCTCCGTCAATTTCTCCTTTTCCTTCTTCAAGGTCTCCGCTTGCGTACTGACCCGGTTATAGTTCTCCACAACTTTCTTATTCTCGACCTTAAGTTGTTCATTCTCCCGATTCAATGAATCGATCTGCACTACATAATTCCGCATGACCTTCCGCAAAGTTTCCAATTCCTTCTTCAATCGAGAAATTTCTTTCGCGTTTGTTGCCTTGACTGTTCGCAATTCCTCCAAAAGGCGCTGCACCTTCGCTTGTTCCGAAGAAAGCAAAGCGACTAAAGAGTCATTACCAACACTAAACTTATAACCCTCGTATTGCAGCGACAATTCATTAAACTCATCTTCCAAGGATTCCTTCTCCAAGTCAAAAGTTTCAACCAGGTCACTCATCTGTTGCTTTTGATGATAAATATAAAAACCGCCTCCCGCAATCACGAGCACAAGTACAATAACAGCGACGATAAGCAACGTCAACTTATTGATTTCTTTCATCTCTTTCTTTTCCAAGTTCATAGGAATCACTTTATTTAGACGCACAAAAATACAATATCTCTCATTTTCTATCAAACTGTTTTTCCAAATAAGCGCTATAAGTTTCCTAAAAAGACTTCACGCAATAGATTTTTCGACAATCCTTTTAACTCCAATCGGTCATTAGAGATGGGTGTCCTACTATTCCCTATTTGCCGAACGCGAAATTTCTCGTCCAAGAATCGAGCCTTTTGGCAATGGGATTACCAAATTCATTACCCGACTTTGGTAATCTGATTACCTGACTTTGGTAACGGGATTACCAGACTTTGGTAATGGGATTACCTGACTTTGGTAACGTGGTTACCAGACTTTGGTAATGGGATTACCAGGCTTTGGTAATGGGATTACCAAGCCTTGGTAATGTGATTACCAAAGCGTGGTAGTCACCTTACCAAAATAAGGTATTCAATCTGGTAAAAAGATGAGACAGAAACTTTCCCGCCGGCCTATCGAGCAGAGGCCAAGGCTGGGACCATCGATCAATGGACTTTCCCCGGGTTCTTTGCCACGAAGTCTTTCCAATCTGAGTATTTCTTATCCAATGTTGGGCGATTTAGTTGCAGGTAATGGCAAAAAGCGGCGGCCAAGCCATCCGTCGCGTCGAGTTGGGGCAACATGGACGAGTCCGGGATCCTCAACATCCGTTGAAGCATACCCGCGACTTGCTCTTTCGAGGCATTGCCATTGCCCGTAATCGCCATCTTGATTTTCAGGGGCGCATATTCAAAGATAGGAATATCCCGTTCGAGGGCGGCGGCCATCGCGACACCTTGTGCCCGCCCCAATTTCAACATACTCTGCACGTTCTTTCCAAAAAAAGGCGCCTCGATCGCCAACTCGTCCGGATGGTAATGATCAATCAATGCCAACACTCGCTCGAAGACCTTACGCAAGCGCAGATAGTGATCCTCGTACTTATCCAGTTGCAAGACGCCCATCGTCTCCATGCGCGGCTTGTTATTCTCGATCCGCAACAAGCCGTATCCCATGATAATAGTCCCCGGATCAATGCCCAAGATGATCCGGTCTTTGATCATAACGCCCAATCCAATTCCTCCAATAAGGTTGAGAATCCGACCATCTTCTCTCCGAAGCGGCGGACCAACGCTTCGTGCAAGGTCCGCCCTTCTTTCTCCATCCAATAGTTTAGCGTATCCACATTCTTTACCCGGAATTGGACGCAATAGTTCTCCCCCTCCGCGTCATCCGTAGCGAGTACACGCCGCAGATTCGGATCACGCAAGAAACCGCTCGCCAACGCTTGAGGCATATAGATTTTTCGCAAGTAATCCAAGCCCTCATCGCGCACGGATTTATCAATATGAAAGGTTGTATTATAAATAATCATCAGGCCTTCAAATACGAATCCAACAACGCGGTAGTCTCTCGCCAGAGCCATTCAGACTGGGGATGCTCCAGATAGATTGGTTTCAAGTGTCGTCGCTTTCCGGAGGCGAACATCTGCCCCGTCGTCTCGGCCCAACAGGGATCGAGCAATAAACGGATCGCCGTGTCCGCGCCCTGCCGAGGCGTCCGGATAAAAGGCCGGAAGAAAATGTCAGTCAAAGGATCAAACCACATGTGCATCCGGATAATCCCGGTCGAGACAATGCCCGGATCGGCCGCGTTAACCGTGATGCCCCGCTCCCGGACTCGCTTCGACAACTCACGCGAGAACAACCACAAAGCCAATTTCGTATTACTATAGATCGGGATTCGCCAAAAGCTTCCTTCCTTCCCCTGGGTAAAGAAACATGGCGGCAATTTCCCTATCGCGTAAGTACAAGAAACCATACTCACGATCCGGCTCCCCGCCTCCATCAAAGGCAATAGGCGGTTGGTCAGGAGAAATGGCGCCAGATAATTGACCGCCACCGTACGTTCGAAACCTTCCGCCGTCTGTTGGAAAGAGGTCGCCATTGTCCCGGCGTTATTCATCAGCCAACCGATCGATCGTTTCTCCGCCAATAACTCGTTTGTCACGTTCACGATAGACGGCATAGAGGAGAGATCAACTTGCTTCACTTCAATCGCATGATTGCCTGTTTCCTTCATTAAGCGTTGCCGACAGCGTTCCCCGCTCTCTCGGTCTAGGCACAACATAACCACCGGATGGCCCTTGGAAGCGACCGCACGAGTAATCTCCGTACCCATGCCACCGTCCGCGCCCGTAATCACCGCGATCCGTTCCATCATTTGCCCTCCAATCGCTCAATTTCTCGCCGCAAACCCCTCGGCAATTCTTCTTTCAAGTGCTTATGGCAAGCCATATCAATCGAGTACATCCGAGCGATGCAATAATTGCTGTGCCCGCAATCACACCGAGCGTGCTCATCCGTCCGCATCCGGTTCACGAAGCCCGGCTCATTCAGGAGCGCCCGCCCCATCTGCACGAACTCAAAGCCATCGTTCAAGACCTCCTCGATCTTATCCCGAGCGATCAAGCCACCCACATAGACCAATGGAATCTCCTTGATCGCTTCCCGGAAACGGAGCGCGTCCTCCAAAAAATAGCCCTCTTGGAAAGGCACGGTCGGGATCATCCATTTCCCCACCATCCGGACACCATATTTTAACCACCAGCAATCCATATAATGCGTCATGGCCTGAATGGGCATCGCTCCACGCATCACATACATCGGCGCCTTACTGACAAAGCCACCACTCAACACTAACGCTTGAGCGCCATCCTTGACCAGCCGCTTCGCGACCTCCAAGCATTCCTCAATCTCCATGCCCCCCTTAAATCCATCTCGCATGTTCGTCTTCACCAAGACCGCCATATCCTGACCGGCAGCCTTCATCACCTCATCCATCACCATATCCATAAAGCGCATCCGGTTCTCCAACGAACCACCAAACTCATCCGTCCGATGGTTCGTGTAAGGCGAAAGGAACTGGCTGATCAGATACCCATGCCCCGCATGAATCTCTACCGCGTCAAAGCCCGCTTCTCTCGCTAAACGAACAGACTCCGCATAAGCTTGGGCCATCGGACGTAACTCATCCTTCCGTAAGCCACGTACCAGAGTCGGGGAATAAAGATTGAAACCCGTCGAAGCGCCCACCGGAGTCTCCCCGCAAATCGCCTTATGCGACATATTTCCACAATGGCCCAATTGAATACTGACAGCCGCGCCTTCCTGATGCACGGTATCTGTCACTTTCCGTAAACCCGGCACGATCTCCGGACGCATCCACAACTGTCGATCGAAAGATAGTCCGCTCCGGGTCACTGCCGCATAGGCTACGGTTGTCATTCCTACCCCTCCAGCCGCGACCGAATGATGGTAATCCAACAACTGCGCTGAAGGCGCGTTCCCTGGGCACATACTCTCAAACGCCGCCGAACGGATCGTCCGGTTCCGCAAAGTCAACGGTCCGATCGAAGCCGGCGTAAATAATTTGGAATCCTGTATCATCTTGTCTTCATATTTTTATTCTATTCAATAAATAAAAGGGATCAACCGTTTCCGATTCCCCACCGCTTCCCGGCCAAACTCTTCCCGATAACGGTTCCGAATGGCGTGCGCACGAGGCGCTAAGTTCGCGAAAGTCCATAAAACAAACACCCAAGCGGCAGGCGAGGCGGTCAGCAACGCGAAACCTGTCCATTCCACCAATTCCCCGAAATAATTCCCGGAAGTCACATAACGATACATCCCTTTCTGGGGTAAATAATGACGGGTATCCCCTGGTTTCCGCAACGAGCGAATCACGTGGTCTGAATGCCAATTGATTCCCATTCCCACCAAGAAGACAAGCGTTCCCACCCAAAAGAGCGGCCGAGACAACCATGCCTCCGAATATTGCCCCTCTGGCGCCAGGTAAAACAACCACTCTCCTTGCATAAAGCCATTCAATACATTGAAAACGATTCCCATCAACAGGATCGAGATCGGCATCCGGCTCCGGCCTTTCATCAAACAAGGAAAAATGAATGAACGTTGGAAATAATGAACTTCAAACAACAAAAAACAAAGGAAAGGAACGGCCTCGAAACGGACCTCGCTATACCACCAAAGGTGCGCCATCACAAAAAAGACAGGCGCTTCCATACACACCCACCCGATCCGATTGTCGATGGATAATCCCCAGTTTCGCGTACGAAACCAACCATATCCCGCCTTCACGAAAAAGAGCGCGACAAAAACAATGATAGCCAACACCGGCATGATGACCATCAACGCATCAAACAACTGCCTTTCCATAAATTATATTGATCTGAACCGGGCCTATCCTAATCAAAACCCTTATAAAACAAAAAAGGATACGCTCTTATTAGCATACCCTCACGCACGGAAGGAGAGGCTCGAACTCCCGACACCTGGTTTTGGAGACCAGTGCTCTACCAACTGAGCTACTTCCGTTTCTGTCTCTCCCCGACTAGAGCCGAAAGCCGGACTTGAACCGGCGACCTACGCATTACGAATGCGTTGCTCTACCAACTGAGCTATTTCGGCGAAATATTCATCTCTCGAATACGGGCGCAAAGGTAATACCTTTATTTGACATCTGAAAGAAGATCGGCCAAAAATTTATCTAAATCTTCATCCAAATTTTTCAAGAAGGAATCATCCAGCCGCAACGTCTCATCATCAATGAAGGCAAGTTCCTCTATTACAACGAATGAATCGTCTGTCAAGCTAATTGACAAAGGACGGAGCAAACGAGGCGAATCGAAAACTTTCTTCGTCACCAACACGGTCAATACCGATTTCATCGAGGCGATCACCTGCTTCTTGAAGGTCTCCTCGTCCAAATCGCTATTCGCCCAATCGAAGATAGTGACCTTCTCCAACAGCTTTTCCTCGTCATCGAATATTTGCAACTCGCCATTCTCCTTGTCAACTTGCACATAAAGATCACTGACATAATTTCCTTCCGGATCCTTATTCAGCTTATCGACCGCATCAGTAAAGACCTTCTCGATCAACGAATGGACTTTCATCGTATTCTCACCCATAGTCCTGACTTTTTTATAATTTCAGCCTCAAAAGTAGTAATAATTCAAGTACGGCGATATTATTCCTCTCCAAATTGCGCATTTAATTTCCGATTGGCAGTCACTCGCTCGCTCAAAGCTTTCTGATAGACTTGCAATAGCTGGGTTTCGTCCGCTTCATCTCCCAAGGTTTGCTTAAACAAGTCATGCGATCGTGTCGCCCAGACCAAAGCCTGCTCAAAGTCGCCTCGCATCTCTTCAACGAGCGCAAGGTTCGAGGCAAGCTTCGCCTTGCCCGCACCGGGCTTCGCTCGGTCATAAAGTTGTCGCCAACGTTCACCCGCTTGCTCCCAGTCGCCATTCGAGGCATACGCGGAAGCTTCTTTCCAACGAGCGCCTGAACTCGTATAATACCAACGACTCTCCCGCGACCAATGCGGCACGAAATTGTCGCTCACTTTCGTCCCTAGATAACGAGCCGACAAGCGCAACGCTTCCTCCGGGTCAGGCAAATAAATGTCCAGCACCTTCGGCACCTCCGCGCTCTCCACGAACTGGACGCTATCTTCCACCATAACAGTCGCCAAAGGTTGCGCCCGCCCAGGCAAATAAGCCCGGAATATTCCTTTCATCTGGACATTGATCTGCCCCATGACGTAGATACTTGAAAAAGGGATCACCGACTTATCCATCTGGAAAATCAAACGGTCCAAGGAAACCACCGCGTCGACACCAGTCTCCTCACACAAGCGTTCCACCTCCGCGGAAGTCAATCTTTGATCCAAATAATAAAGAGAGTCTGTCCGTAACGTATCGTGATAGAGCAACACGTCCGAGAAATAATCCGAGCGCATCATCGCTTCGCCCAACGCGTGACAAGCGTCATACAAAGCACTGTCCGCCCGCGCCCGTTCCACCTTCTCGCCTTCTCCCATGATCTCGCTCTTATAGCCGACATCCTCCGGTTGGGGTACCGCGTGATTCACCACCAAAACCGTACGCGTCGCCTCCGGGAAAGTGACTTCCGAAGGGTTATACGTCTCGATCTCAAAGGTTCTCATCGACCCACAAGCGGTCAGCAGGGCCACCAACCCTACGGACAGGACAATCCTCAAATGCTTACTCCACTTCATCCACGTCTCAACCTATTCCTTCCAATCAAGCCCAATCCGACACCGCCTTGAAATATCCGATTGATTCGGCAATGCCCAAGAATGGATCCTTCATATCTTTCTCGTATTCCAAGCTACACATTCCCGTATAGTTCACCTCACGCAACATCCGGATCAACGCGGGAAAATCGATCTTCCCCCGGCCCAGCTCGATCGCCACGCCGGCTTTCGTCGAGTCCGTGACATCCTTGATATGGATATCAAACACCCGGGTATGGTATTTCTTCAAGTCCGCCACCGGATCGCATCCGTTGCGCAAGTCATGTCCCACGTCGAGACACATGCCAATGCGAGGATCCAAATCCTTCACGTGCTCCCACACGTCGGTCGCGTCGGGATACGTCTCGATATCGGGCCCATGCAAATGGATCGCGTAATGGTAATCATACTCTTTCACCTTCTTGTCAACATAGGGCAAGAGGTCATAGTTCGGCACGCCAACTACCAGCTTCACGCCAACTCGTTTCGCGTATTCGAAAGCCCTATCAATCTCCGCCTCGCTTTTCATATAGATGGGGCCCACCGCGTAACCCGTCACGCCATACGAGGCGCACTTGTCGTGGAACGCCTTGATTTGTTCATCCGTACTGTCTAAAGGCAAATGGAAATCCTTAATGCAGAGGTAATGGACATCCAACCGTTTCAACGTCTTCAACGTCGTTTCCAGATCAAAGTTAACAAACGTCCAACCCGCCATACCTAGACGGAAAGGATTCACTGCCGGCGTCGTCTTCGGACGAGCCGGGTCCGGAGTGGCTTGCGCGAGCGAAGCGGCACCCAGCCATAACGCTCCCGCTAAGCCTTGCTTGAAAAATGTTCTTCTTGAATTCTTCATGGTGCTTTACCTATTTATATATATAGCGTACAAATTTAGGAAAAGAAAAGAAGAACGCCGATATTCCTTCGGCATTATTCATAAAACAATCCACAAAGCGCACCCGATCAGCTATAAGCGCTCTACTTTATCCTCGAAAGGCCAGTGGTATTTAATGATTGGGATAGAGATAAGGATTTTGGTTGAATAACAGGTCTCAAAGCGCAATAAAAAAATAGAGACGCGGCTCAAGCCACGTCTCTACCCTTAAACTTTATAATCGAATGATTATTTTACGATGGTCATGATCGCCTCTTCGCCTTCTACAGCTACGGCTACGATACCCGTCGTCGGAACGGCGATCGTCTCGTTGTCGGAAGCGATCGTCTTAGCGACTACCGTCTTACCAAGAACTGTCGTGATCGTGACGTTCTTACCTGCGGCGCCCATGATCGTGACTTGACCGTCACCGGCGATAACCTTCACAGACTCAACAGCTACCTCATCGTTAGCCGTAGCGTCATACAGGATCTCGTCGTTTACGTCGAAGACATCAGCTTGAGCGATGGCCTCTTGGAAGCTTTGGTAGCGAGCGATGACAGGAACACCATTCTGAACCTTAACCCAGCCACCCATCATCGGAGCGATAGAAACATTCTTCAAGTCAGCATTGACGACAGCCTTACCATCTTGCTCTGCCTCAGACTCGATCAAGAAGCGGTTGTTCTCATCGTCGATCAAACGGAATTGGAAGACTACATTCTTGTGCAAGTTGTTGCCCAAGTAGATCTTATCCGAGAACAAGTCACCATCCTTCAGATCTGTAGCGATCAATTGCTCAGTCGTTACGTTCGGGTTCAGGATATACAACGTATCACCTGCGTGAACGGCATCCTTGAACGCCAAGCGAGTGTAACCTTGCGCACCGTAAGCGGCCTTACCTTGATAATCGTAATTGCTGTTAGCGACTGAATCCTCAGCGTTGAACAAGTACATCGCACGAGTGAAGCCTGCGGTGATCACCGTATGGTCGCAAGCCAACGAATCGGCCAACGTCTCATGGTGGTGAGCGCTCGTCGCGTTACACCAGATCGTGTCACCCGGTACAACTTCCGGACGAATGCCGATCAAGTATTGCGGCATACGAGTATTGTAGCGTACATAAGCCGTATCGACAAACATCGTGTAAGAACGAGTCTCGCTTTCCGGATATTGGAACGCGTTGTTTACGCCCAAGAAGCTGATCGACTTGTCACTGATACCATCACGGTAAGCGTTGTCAGCCGATTGATTCTCGAACAAGTACTCGCTGTTGTTATTGAAGCGGAAGAACTTCAGGTTCAACGGAGCGTTAGCGGCCGTACCGTAAGTCTCAGGAGCGGCGCCATTGAAGCGACGATACAACGGAGAGTCATTCGTTGCTACCTCGAACGCGGAGACGCGGATCTCTTGAGTCCACTTGTCATCAATATTCGCAATCGTCAAGTCCAAAGTGTTGTCATCGACAGATACACGATTGTAAGCGTAACCTGTAGAATTGCCACCTACTTGTCGATAAGCATATTTAATATCAGTCTCATCATAATAGGAGTAGTATTCCCACAAACCTTCTTGCGCCTCATTGCTATTATCCTTCTTATTATACAAAGCATACTTAGCATCTCCGTCATGCGGATCTTGAGGATCTGCTATAGGTGAATCAGAAACAGTAGTAGGCCTAGCAGCAATCTTCAACCGGTTCAATTCGCCCTTCTCAATATCAAGCGTATACAAAGCGACATTCTTGCTATCATCCATTACGATCGGCTCACCATCCTCATCGTAATAGCTATAGTAATAGCCTATGAGTTCCTTTGTCTCCTCATCAATTACAGGATACGGATCACCACCTAACAATTCTGCCTCAACCAAAGCATAGTAATGCGTATCGTCAATGTCGTTATTCTCTTTCAAGAAATAAGGAGTCGGAGTCGTAGACATCACATAGCTCTTAGAAGCACGGTCATAAGCCAGATAACGAGTGCCCTCGAATTTCGAGTTGTCGTAAGCTTGGATGTAGTAAACGTTACGCTCCAAGTTAGCGATACCTGTAGCCTTTTCATCCAATTGAATACCATAGCTATCGTCCGTGACAACCGGGATCAAGCGGAACTCAGCCTTCGCACCCGTCTCGTCCACACGTACCAAAGAATCCTTGTCTGACGGCGTATTCAAACCATTCTCCAAAGACAAGCCATGCAGATAGTTGAATACGTAAGTCTCAACAGAAGCTTGTTCTTTCGTCACGTACTTGTAACCCAGGTGAGCGTCTGTCGTATTCTCAACCTTGATGAACTCCAAAGTATCACGGCTTCCCGCATACGTGAAGTTGTTCGCTGTGAAGAATACGTTGTCACCAGACTTGAAGGCTTGGAGGCTACCGGCAAGAATACTTCGATCAGCATGATCAGAGAACTCACGGTTCGTGATCGTGACAGGAGCGGTAGAGCTCGTGCCTTGCTTCTTCACGTACCATTGAGCGGCCGGCATGTGTTGGAAATCTTGATTACGAGCTTGCTCTACATAACCAAAGGCACCACCCAAATTAGCGATATAGTAATCACCCTCGGAAGCAGCATAAGAATTATCAGCGATCTTCGTCCGAACATCATTCTCCACCAAACGGATCAAGTAAAGACCATCAGCGATCGTTGTCGGCTCATAAATATTTTGGATACCAATCTTAACAACGGTGTTCATACCTTTATCAAGATCATCCACTTCTGAAACCTTACCAGGAATATTGGAAACTGTCAACTCACGAACAGAGCTCAACTCAACCAAACGAACAAACGGAGCGGCAGCATTATTATCATCGGAAACAATTGCCAATGGAGCGGGAGTTGCCGTAATATCTATACCTTCAGCAACTTCATCTTCACCATCAGCAGCCACACCCCAAGCAGTATAACGAGGATACTCATAATCCTTATACGCCAATTCATTATCGTCTGCTATCAATACAGGATCCGGATTACCTGCGGCATCTTCTCTCTGAAGCAGATAACCATGAGAACGGATCAAAAGGCGATCTTCCGTCGGATCATAAGAGAAGTTATACTCAAAAGACTTCTCATAACGATTGATACCGTTCGGATGCTTAGCCTCACTGTTCTTTGCGGCATAAGTGAACTTCACCAGCTTAGCGATATTCTCAGAACCCGCATAATAAGCAGTATCCACAACGATATAAGCTTGAGCACCGTCAACCTTTACGTCCTTAGCCTGCAATCTTACATAAGTAGTTCTCGAAACCTGCTCAGCCTTCAACTCCGTTGCAGCAAACAAGTTCGTCGAAGCGTCATCCGTCACGTCACGATTAAAAGACAATGAGAAATAGCTCTTATCCGGATCTACATAAGGATCAAGCTCTTGGTTAAGCTGATCTGCCGTCAAGTCGTTAATGATCTCAGCAGTATAAGGCTTTACTTGAAATGCGCTTGTGACACTGTTAGGAGCTGACTTCGTTACTTGCAACTCACCACTAGCACCTTCAGTAAAATAAACAACTTGATTTGCGCTCACATAGGACATCAATGGAGAAGGGGTTTGAATATTAGTCGAAACCGTACCATTATACCACTCCATCATCGAACCAGAAATCTCAGCATCGACAGGAGTCGAGCTCGGAGGAACAGGAACACTCAGCATAAGACCTGTAGCGACATTTTGGAAGGTATAGCGCGGAGCTTGTCCTTGCGTACCCGTCGTTACATTAACTTTCCAAAGAGCTTCACGAGTCTCTTGCAAATTGTCATCAATGTCTGTTGCTGTTTTCAACACTAAGTCACCATAAGCCCCGTCAGTATCACCATCAGGATTTGAGACAACGGAAATATAACTACTCCCATTACCCAACAAGTAATACTTACCGTTCTCGTACTTAGCATTGTTCCCTGCGTCAATCACGGCATTAGCCGAGAACGCAGAAGCCAGCATCAAGCCGGCCATCAAAGTAGAAAACTTTTTGTTCATAATAAAATAATTAAATATAAAACTTAGGTTTAAAAAAATGTCTTATCATCATGATGTCAGGGTCGTCCTTGTCGCGTGCGGACGTTCCCTTTTTTGCGACATGACAAAGGTACGTCTTTCTTTGAAACCAACAACCTCTTGCCCCACTTTTTTTGTGATTCTTGATTCTTTCTTATCCGCAGTATTGGATTTTCCGAACGAAACCCCGCCCCTGCGCGACTAACGGGGCTGATAAGATGAAAAATCAAAACATAAGGATGGAAGATGGAGATATAATATATATATAATGTTCGCGCGTACATTATTATATATAGGGGTCTTTACCCCCTCTGCCCTGCGGGCATCTCCCCCTCATTCGAGGTGGAGAAAGATAGCTTTTGTCGCACGCAAAAAACACCCGCAGGGCCGTTGGCCGATGCCCGCGAGGCGTTTCAACGCGGAATTCAACCGCAGGAGCCAACCACCCCAATAAGATCCACCCTCATAAATATCTCATACACAGGATATATTATAATGCCTATTATAAGGAGTTCATAACGCCTATTGTAAGCTCGCTATAATCCAATAGTGACGACCTTACAATGGGCATTATAAAGAAACCATAATCCAAGCATGCTTTTTCACACGTATATTCGTTATCTTTGTGGTGCCTACGAATGGAAAAATATTAATCGAGACATGAATATATTTACGTATGGAAAAAGAAAGAAAAACGAATCGCGAGTTAGCGCTAGATGAATTAGGGAAGTATCTCATTGATATATCCAAATTGGTCTTCGGTGGAATAATCCTAGCCGGCATCATGCGATTGGATATCAATCCAATTTGGTTAATTGGGGCGGGAATGACTGCCGTGTTTGTATCGGGAATCGTCGGTTTTGCTTTGCTATTAATATCAAACTCTAAAAAATAAACATTATGATAACGATGGGTGAAATGTTATTGCTCGTTTTTGGTCTCGTTATATTTATGTCTTTGTGTGCCCTTATTTGGGGGTTAAATGAACTCCGGAAGATCCGGAAGGAGAGAGAAGCGGAAGAGAATAAAGTCACAAAATGAAGTGTGGGGCTGAGTTAAAATCAAGAAAGCACGCAGATGACGCAGACTGAGCGGATTTACGCGGATTTATAATTGTAAATCATTAAAAATAATCCGCGTAAATCTGCCCTATCGGCGTTGTCAGCGTGCTTTTCCGTAATTAGACACAGCCTTTTGCTTGTTTATCGCAACAGCGAGAGCGCTTCCTTGATCCGGCGGATCGCTTCGGTGATGTTCTCGTCGCTCGTCGCGTAGCTCATGCGGATGCACTCGGGGGCGCCGAAGGAAGTACCGCCGACACAAGCGACATGGCCAACTTCCAAGAGGTACATCGCCAGGTCGTCCGCGTTCTCGATCACCCGGTCGCCCGCACGCTTACCGAAATAGGCGCTGCACTTGGGGAAGAGATAGAACGCGCCTTCGGGCATATTCACCTCAAAGCCGGGAACTTCTTTCGCCAAGCGAACGATCAAGTCGCGCCGGCGCTCGAAGGCTTGACGCATCGCCTCGACCGGTTCTTGCGTCCCCGTATAAGCCGCCTCGGCCGCCTTTTGCGAGACAGAGCAAGGGCCTGAAGTATACTGTCCTTGCAACTTATTGACCGCCTTCACGATCCACTCCGGACCGGCGATAAAACCGATACGCCAGCCTGTCATGGCATAGGCTTTCGAAACACCATTGATGATCACCGTGCGGTCTTTCATGCCCTCCACATGGGCGATGCTGTGGTGCTGGCCTATGTAGTTGATATGCTCATAGATCTCGTCCGCGAGCACGATGATCTCCGGATAGCGCTTCAGGACTTCCGCCAGACCCGCCAACTCATCCGCGCTGTAGACGGAACCCGTCGGGTTGGACGGAGAACAGAGGATCAGCGCTTTCGTACGGGGCGTGATCGCCGCTTCCAGTTGGGCAGGCGTGATCTTGAAGTCTTGCTCAATGCCCGCGGGGACAATCACGGGATGGCCTTCCGCTAACTTCACCATCTCCGGATAGCTAACCCAGAAAGGCGCGGGGATAATGACCTCATCGCCGGCGTTCACCAAGGCCAGGATCGTGTTGCAGACCGACTGCTTCGCACCATTCGCGCACGAGATCTGGTTGATGGTATAATCCAAATGATTCTCATTCTTGAGTTTCCGGACTATCGCCTCGCGAAGCGCGGGATAGCCGGCTACGGGTGAATAACGCGAGTAATTCTCGTCGATGGCTTTCTTGGCGGCTTCCTTGATATGGTCGGGCGTGTTGAAGTCGGGCTCCCCGACACTCAGGTTGATGACGTCCACGCCTTGCGCTTTAAGCTCGCCACTCTTTTGTGACATGGCCAACGTCGCGGAGGGCGACAGGCTGGCCAAGCGATCCGATACTTGTAACATACGCTGTTTTATTAATTTGGTACTATTTGATGTTATGCAATAGATGTCCCATTCGCTCCTTTTTCGTTCTCATGTAAAAGGCATTGTAGGGATTCGGCTCGATTTCGATGGGGATATTCTCGACGACAGTCAGCCCGTAAGCCTCCAAGCCAACCCGCTTCACGGGGTTGTTGGTCATCAGGCGCATCTTCGTCACGCCCAGGATGCGGAGGATTTGCGCCCCCACGCCATAGTCGCGCTCATCGGCCCGGTGACCCAAGCAAATATTGGCGTCTACCGTATCCATCCCGTTCTCTTGCAACTTATAAGCCTTCATCTTCTCCATCAGTCCGATGCCCCGTCCTTCCTGGTTCAAATAGATCACGGCGCCTCGTCCTTCCGCCTCGATCATTTGCAAAGCCTTGTGAAGCTGGTCACCGCAATCGCAGCGGAGTGAACCGAAAATATCGCCCGTCGCGCACGAGGAATGCACGCGGACCAGCACCGGCTCGTCGCCCACCAGTTCACCCTTGATCAAAGCCACGTGTTCCAAACCATTGCTTTTCTGGCGAAAAGGAATCAGGCGGAAATGGCCATAGCGCGTCGGCATGTCGACCTCCTCTCCTGCCTCGACAATCGATTCCTCTTTCAGGCGATAAGCGATCAGGTCGGCAATGGAGATGAGCTTGAAACCATGCTCGTCGGCCATGCGCCGCAGCTCGGGCAAGCGGGCCATCGTCCCGTCGTCGTTCATGATCTCCATCAGCGCCGCGGCCGGGTAAAGTCCCGCCAGGCGACACATGTCGATACACGCCTCCGTATGGCCGGCCCGGCGAAGGACGCCCTTGTCTTGCGCATAGAGCGGATTGATATGACCGGGGCGCCCGAAGGTCTCAGGAGTCGACGCGGGGTCGGCCAACGCCCGGATCGTCGCCGCCCGATCGGCGGCGGAAACGCCCGTAGAGCAGCCTTCCAGCTTATCGATCGTCACCGTGAAAGGCGTGCCCAAGACGGAAGTATTGTTGCTCACTTGATGGGGCAGATCCAACTCCTCGCACCGAGAAAGGGTGATCGGCGCGCACAAGACGCCCCTCGCGTTCTTGAGCATGAAGTTGATCTTCTCTGGGGTAATCTTCTCGGCGGCGATAATCAAATCGCCTTCGTTCTCCCGGTCTTCATCGTCGACCACGATCACGAACTTGCCTTCTTTGAAATCCTCGATAGCCTCTTGGATGGTGTTCAATTTAATTGCGCTCATATTCCTTTTTTTAATTCCTCGCGAAGATACGAATTGTTGTCCACAGAATGAACCCTCGTATCGATGATCTCCACCAGCTCGCCACAGGTTTTCCGGATCACTTGCATATCATGCCGAAGGAGCTTACGCTGATACGTCGCCAATAAATATATAGGTAGGGCAACGGGGAAAGCGAGGAGTCCGAAGAGCAATCCCGCACGTCCCTCCAGACCGGGATTGAAGCGATGATAGCCTGTCAAGATCGGGAAATCCATCAACTTATTGAGCAACAAGTTCTGGTCTGAATTCGCGAGATCCTCGACAATCGCTTCCACTTCCTGCCCAATCTTTTCAGCGGCATGGTCTTTCCCGCCATCCCGCCAAAAGCGCAGATAGTTAAGCCAGCGCCGATGCCCTTTGAGGAAACGCTCGACTTCGTCGGAGAGCGCCACCAAGGCGGAACGGGCGGCCGCGTAATCGGGCGTGTAAATGATCACCTCCTTCCGTTCGATCTTGCGCCCCGGACGTTTACCGATCAAATTCTTCAACGCGTTGAGATACGTATCGGCATTAAGGATCACGGAGTCCTTCACCGCTTTATAAGTCAAGAAAATCCCCATCGGGGCCAGCACGGCCGAGCTGAGCCACATGCCTTCCCAAGCCTGCCAAACCCCATCTCGGGCCATCTTGAAACCCATATTATCGATAATGTAATAGAAAATAAAAAGGATCACCGAGATCACGACCGGCATACCCAATCCGCCCTTCCGGATAATCGCGCCCAGCGGCGCCCCAATAAAGAAGAATACCATGCAGGCGAACGATAGGGTAAACTTCTTGTGCCATTCCGTCATGTGCCGACGGACTTTGGCGGCCTCCGTCCCTACGGTCGAGGCCCGGAAATAATAGTCTGTCCGGATGCGTTCAATAGACGTTTTCACCCGATTAAGGACCGACGCTTGCCCACTGGGCGTCAATTCGGCGTAGATCTTATCGAAATCGGCTTCTTCTTTCTGGGCAATGTCAAAGAGCGGAATGATTCTCGTCCCGACGAGCGAATCGCCTTTCTCTCCCTCGTCTCGCCGCCCCGTCTGGAAGCTGCGTACGTAGGAATTCTTGTAAATATCGGCCGCGTTGATCACCTTGATACTATCAAGCGTGAGGTTCATCGAGTCGATGGAAAGTTGCAAATCCTTGAGATTCTTGCCCAAGTACTGGTTTTGCATGAATGACTCATCGGTCCGGTTGAAATTGGCGTCAAACTCGATGAGGATATCTTTTGTCGAGAATGTCTCCCGCCGGTAAGGGACCGCCGTAGTCGTGCGATTCGTGTTCTCCTGGCTGCGCAGGTTCTCGAACGATTCCCCGTTGAAAAGCGAGAGAATGAGGAAAAGCTTATCGGCCGAAGTCTTCAGTCGTCCCGAATCGGCCACGATCACCCGGGCGTTGTTAAAACCCTCCGAATAGTCGTAAATCATCAAGTCCTTAAGCAAGCCGGTCTTATTATTCTTTTCCTTGACATACACGTTGAATCCCGGGATATCCTTATAGAAAATCCCTTCCGGAATATCCAGCTCCGGCGATTTCTGGCGCATGGAGTAAAGCAACGTATAAAGCTTCACTTGGGCGACGGGCATCACGTTATTTTGGAAAAAGAAAGCGCCGACACTGATCAGGCTGACCGTAATGATCAGCGGCCGCATGATATGAATCAAGGAGACTCCTGCCGATTTCATGGCCAACAGCTCCAAGCGCTCCCCCAGATTCCCGAAGGTCATGAGTGAAGCGAGCAAGATCGCCAACGGCAAAGCCATCGGCACGAGAAAAAGCGCCGCGTAAAAGAACATCTCGCCCAAGACCAGGATACTCAAGCCCTTTCCGACCATATCGTCAATATAGCGCCAAAGGAATTGCATGAGCACGATAAACAGACAAATGCCGAATGTCATGAAAAACAACGGCAAGAAGGTCTGGAGCATGAAGGCGTATAATCGTTTTAGTTTAAACATCGCTCGTTCATTTTGAGTGGGCAAAGTTAGCGCGAAAAACGATAAAGTCACGAAGACTTAGCCAAACAAGTCTAAATGCCTAATGTCCTTTTCAACGTCTCGACCTGCGAGTCCCATAAGCCGATCGAATCCGCCTTCTCGTCTGGCTCAGTGAAATCCGTGATCTCGAGCGCGGTCGAGCCTGTCAATTCTATATTATGGATGATAAACTCAAAATAAGCGTTGGGATCCTCCTCGTCGACCCAGCGATAGCGGACCTTCTTTCCCGTTTCACACAAGATCATATCCGCCGCCTGTACGTCCTTTTTCCACCTGAAAATATAACGATTACCTCGAATGTTCACCTCGTCGGCAAACCACGACGAGAGGCCTAACGCGCTCGTAACATGGTTCCATAAGCTTCGCTTCGAAACCTTGTCAAAGACATATTCTATATGAAATTTCTCTTTACTCATGCGATATCTCTTAGATTTCGGGATGCAAGGAACGAAAAAAAAACAGGATGAGCAAATTTTTTCTACAGAAAATTATCCTCGTTATTAAGGTCTTATGAAATAGGGATAAAATAAATGCAGAAAAAAAGAGCGAAGTTGTTGCGTGGGAAGAAAATAATATCTACTTTTGCGGCGTCAATCAAGGAGATATGGCGAGATAGCTCAGCTGGTTAGAGCGCATGATTCATAATCATGAGGTCCCGAGTTCAATCCTCGGTCTCGCTACGTAAGATAAGTCTCACGGTTCTTCCGTGAGACTTTTTTCTTGCATCAATACACGTCGAGCACGTGCTTTTCCCTTGCTCAATTGCATAAGTAATTGATTCTTGCTAAATTTGCGATCATTTTCAACAAAAGATATGGTAGATAAAGAGACATTGGTTCGGTTAATCGAGAACAAATTAAAAGACTCGGATAATTATTTGATTGACGTAACATTCCAACCCGACAACGCTATCGTCGTGGAAATCGATAACGACAAGGCAGTCAGCATAGACGATTGCGTCGAATTGAACAATTACCTTGAACAACAATTGGGCGATGAGTTGGCGGACTTCGACTTGGAAGTCGGCTCGGTAGGTCTCACCTCGCCCTTCAAATGCTTGCGGCAATACCAAAAGAACGTCGGCAACGAGGTGGAAGTCTGGCTAAACGGCGGAGGGAAAGTGACCGGCGTCCTGAAATCAGCCGACGAGCAAGGGATCGTCGTCACGACAGTCAAGAAAGTCAAACTGGAGGGCGCCAAGCGGAAAAGCGAAGTGGAGGAAGACCTCTCCTATCCCTATAATGAGATTAAACAGACGAAATATTTAATAAGATTCAAATAAAAATATGGCCAAGAAAACAGAAACAATCAGCATGATCGACACCCTTGCGGAGTTCAAGGAGTTGAAGAACATTGATAAGGATACGATGATCAGTGTCTTGGAAGAATCCTTCCGCAACGTGATCGCGAAAATGTTTGGTACGGATGAGAACTATGACGTGATCATCAATCCGGAGAAAGGTGATTTCGAGATCTGGCGAAACCGTACGGTCGTGGCCGACGATAAGCTGGAAGACCCAAACTTGCAGCTGACCTTGAGTGAGGCCCGTAAGATTGACGCGGATTGCGAAGTGGGAGAAGAAGTGACAGACGAGGTCCATTTCGCGGACTTTGGCCGGCGCGCGATCTTGAATCTGCGCCAAACATTGGCGTCCAAAATCCTGGAATTGCAAAAGGATAACTTATTCGCGAAATACAAAGACCGGATCGGGACGATCATCGCCGCAGAGGTCTATCAGGTTTGGAAAAAGGAAATCCTTTTGTTGGATGACGACGGGAACGAATTGCTCTTACCAAAATCCGAGCAAATCCCGACCGACTTCTACCGGAAAGGTGAGACGGTTCGTGCCGTGGTCTTGCGGGTAGACAATGTAAACAATAACCTGAAGATTATCCTCTCAAGAACCGATAAGGCCTTCTTGCAACGTTTGTTTGAATTGGAGGTTCCGGAAATCAATGATGGCCTGATCACCATCAAAGCGATCGCCCGCATTCCGGGAGAGCGCGCGAAAGTAGCGGTCGAGTCGTATGACGACCGCATCGATCCGGTCGGCGCCTGCGTCGGCATGAAGGGTTCGCGCATCCATGGGATCGTCCGGGAATTGAGAAACGAGAATATCGACGTCATCAATTACACGTCCAATATTTCATTATTCATTCAACGGGCATTAAGTCCCGCCCGGATCTCTTCCATCCGGATCAATGAGGCGGAACGCAAAGCGGAAGTATACCTTCGCCCGGAAGAAGTTTCATTGGCGATCGGTAAAGGCGGTTTAAATATCAAGCTGGCGTCCATGTTGACGGAATACACCATCGATGTTTTCCGGGATATCGACGAGGCGGACGAGGAAGATATTTACTTGGATGAGTTCGCGGACGAGATCGATGGCTGGGTCATTGAAGCCTTGAAAAACATCGGTTGCTACACCGCTAAGAATGTCTTGGCCATGAATCGTGATGATATCGTGGAGCGTGCGGACCTCGAGGAACAAACCGTTGATGACGTGTTAAGAATCCTGTCCGCGGAATTTGAGGATGAGGAAAATAATTAAGTTTTACGACAAAGTTTAGTATGCCTATAAAATTAATACAAGTACAAAGAAAATTGAAGGTGGGAATCAACACGGTGGTTGAGTTCCTACACAAGAAAGGCTTCCAAGTAGAAGACAATCCAAATACGAGAATAAGCGACGAGCAATACGCCTTGTTAGTGAAAGAGTTTGGAAAAGACTTGATCGATAAGGAGGTGACGACTTCCGCGGACGAAAGAAAAGCGAACAAAGAAAACCGATTCAGTTCAAAGAAAGAGAACGAGAACGAGATCGTTGAAATAAAAACAGAAATACCAGATGAGTATAAGCCCAAAATCGTGACAAAAGGACATATCGATCTGGATGGGAACAAGAAGCAGGACCCTGCGCCTTCGGAGCAAACGGATGATTCGATAGAGCAATCTCCTATCGAACCGGCAAACGAAGAGGCAGAGGCCAAGGTCGTTACGACTGAGGAGATTCCCGCGAATACCCCTGAAACGTCAACCGTTATGGAAAAGGAAGAATCCAAAAACACAATCGCTGAACAAGAAACGGAACAACCAAAAGAAACCGTCGAGGAGGAAACAACCATAGAGGCGCCGGAAAAAGCGGAAGAGCCTTCAGAGACGGAAACGCCCGAAGCGAAGACAGAGAGCGAGCCAACCCAAGACGACACCTTGTTCCGTTTGGGCTCGTCTAAAATCGAGTCTAAAATAAAAGTCACCGGGAAGATCGACCTGGATGCCCTGAACCAATCGACACGTCCGAAGAAAAAGACGAAAGAAGAACGGAGAAAGGAACGAGACGAGAAATTGAGGAATAACAACAACCGTTTCTCCTCGAATACCTCTTTTAAACCTTCCTCGAATTTCAACGCGACGAAAGAGGCCAACGCGAACAAATCCACGACGGCTTCTCCAGAAGAAGGCGAAGGAAAGAAAAAGCGCAAACGCATCAAGAAAGATCGCATTGACGTAAATAACATTGGCAACCAACAGGGCAACAATTACTCCCGCTCGAACCGTAACGACGACCGGGATCGGAAGCAACGCTTGAAAAAGCCGATCAAGACGGAAGTAAGCGATGAGGATGTTCAAAAGCAGATCAAGGAGACCTTGGCCCGCCTGACCGGAAAAGGAACAAAAAGCAATAAGGGCGCAAAATACCGCCGAGACAAACGTGACGCGGCTATCAAACGGGAACACGAACTGCAAGCTCAAGAAGAAAATGAAAGCAAAATCCTGAAATTGACAGAATTCGTTACCGCTAACGACTTGGCGAACATGATGGATGTCCCTGTGACGGAAGTCATCGGCACGTGTATGAGCTTGGGCCTGATGGTTTCCATCAACCAGCGGCTGGACGCGGAGACCATCAACATCGTGGCGGAAGAATTCGGGTTCAAGACGGAATATGTCAGCGCGGACGTCATCGAGGCGATCCAGGCGGACGAGGAGGAAGACAATGAGGAGGATTGGGTTCCCAGACCGCCGATTGTCACCGTCATGGGACACGTCGATCACGGTAAAACCTCTTTGTTGGATAACATCCGGAACGCGAACGTCATCGCGGGCGAGGCCGGTGGAATCACTCAGCACATTGGCGCCTACAATGTCAAATTGCCCAACGGGCGTCGGATCACGTTCTTAGACACGCCTGGCCACGAAGCCTTTACGGCGATGCGTGCCCGGGGCGCTAAGGTGACGGACATCGCGATCATTATTGTCGCGGCCGACGACAATGTCATGCCGCAGACCGTCGAGGCGATCAATCATGCCTCAGCCGCGGGTGTCCCCATCGTTTTCGCGATCAACAAGATCGATAAGCCACACGCTAATCCGGACAAGATCAAGGAGGAGCTGGCGAACATGAATTACCTCGTCGAGGACTGGGGCGGCAAATACCAATGCCAAGAGATTTCCGCCAAGAAGGGAATCGGCGTAGAGGACTTGCTGGAGAAAGTCTTACTGGAAGCGGACCTTCTGGACTTGAAAGCGAACCCCAAACGGCGCGCGACCGGTTCGGTCATCGAGTCGTCTTTGGATAAAGGAAGGGGGTACATCGCGACGGTATTGGTCGAGAACGGCACGCTCAAAATGGGCGACATCGTCTTGGCGGGTACGCATCACGGACGAATCAAGGCGATGTTCAACGAGCGTAACCAACGGGTGACCGAGGCCGGTCCTTCCGAACCCGTCTTGATCCTGGGCTTGGACGGCGCGCCGCAAGCGGGCGATACGTTCCACGTCTTGGAGACGGAGCAAGAAGCGCGCGAGATCGCGAACCGCCGCGAACAATTGCAACGGGAGTTGGGCTTGCGGACACAGAAGATGCTGACATTGGACGATATCGGTCGACGGATCGCGGTCGGGAACTTCCAAGAATTGAACGTGATTGTCAAAGGCGACGTGGATGGCTCCGTCGAGGCGCTTTCCGACTCGTTGATCCGGCTGTCGACGGAGGAGATCCAAGTGAACGTGATCCACAAGGCCGTCGGGCAGATCTCGGAATCAGACGTGGTCTTGGCGGCCGCCTCGAACGCGATCATCATTGGTTTCCAAGTGCGCCCATCGCAACAAGCCCGTCGGAACGCCGAACGGGAAGGCGTCGAGATCCGTTTGTATTCCATCATTTACGACGCGATCAACGACGTGAAGAGCGCGATGGAAGGCATGCTCTCGCCTGAGATCAAGGAAGAGGTCACGGCAAACGTCGAGGTGCTTCAAGTCTTCAAGATCTCGAAGGTCGGTTCGGTCGCGGGCTGTATGGTGAAGGAAGGCAAGATCAAACGGACGAACAAGGTCCGCGTGATCCGCGATGGCATCGTGATCCATTCCGGCGAGCTGGGTTCGCTGAAGCGCTTCAAGGACGACGCCAAGGAAGTCGTCGCCGGGCAAGATTGCGGCCTCAACATCAACAACTTCAACGACATCCAGGTAGGCGACATCATCGAGGCTTACGAGGAGACGGAAGTGAAGAAGACGTTATGAATTGGCTAGATATTACGCTACTCTGCCTAGCGGGGATCGGATTCGTGAAAGGCCTGTTTGATGGTTTCATCAAACAGGTTGTTTCACTTATAGCCCTGCTTTTGGCGATCTTCTTCTGCGGAGAGGTCGCCGATTGGCTAAGAGGATATATCCTGGCGTTGGGATGGTTCCCGGAAGAAGGCGTCTCGATCATCTGCTATGTCCTGGGATTCTTCTTGATCCTGGGCGTCTTGGCGCTGGCGAGCGAGATCCTGAACCACGTGATCGACGTCACGCCGCTCGGCCTGCTGAACCACTTAGGCGGCGGGCTCGTCGGCCTGGTCTTTATCGTCGCCTTCATGAGCCTGTTCCTGAACGGGCTGGAGATCGTCGACAAGGGATCAGTCCTGATCTCACGGGAGGCGAAGGTCGAGTCGAGGCTTTACCTCCCGGTCGTCGACCTGATCCCGACCTTCTACTACGGGAACCCGCTCTTGAACCAATCGTGAGCTTTCTTTATAAGATAAGGTATAGATAATATAAGGTAGGTTATATGCAAGAATCGAATCAAATATTGGACGAGGTCACCAAAGGCGATTACAAGTATGGCTTCGTCACCGACATCGATACGGACGTCATCCACCGAGGGCTCGACGAGGAGACCATCCGCCTCATCTCCGCCAAGAAGGAAGAGCCGGAGTGGCTGCTCGAGTTCCGCCTGAAGGCGTTCCGCTATTGGCAGACCTTGGAGGTCCCTCGATGGGGCCATTTAAATATCCCGGAGATTGATTTCCAAGACATCATTTACTACGCCGCCCCCAAGAAAAAGGAGGGGCCGAAAAGCATGGACGAGGTGGACCCCGAGCTGCTCAAGACCTTCGACAAGCTGGGCATCCCCCTCGAGGAGCAAAAACACCTCGCCGGCATGGCCGTCGACGCCGTGATGGACAGCGTCTCCGTCAAGACAACCTTCAAGGAGACGCTCGCCGAGAAGGGCATCATCTTCAGCTCGTTCAGCGAGGCGGTCAAGAACCACCCCGACTTGGTGCGCAAGTACTTGGGGAAGGTCGTCGGCTATCGCGACAACTTCTACGCGGCGCTCAACTCGGCGGTATTCTCCGACGGCTCGTTTGTCTACATCCCCAAAGGCGTCCGATGCCCGATGGAGCTGAGCACCTACTTCCGCATCAACGCGGCGAACACCGGCCAGTTCGAGCGCACGCTGATCGTGGCCGACGACGACGCCTACGTCAGCTACCTCGAGGGATGCACCGCCCCGATGCGCGACGAGAACCAGCTGCACGCCGCCATCGTCGAGATCATCGCCGAGGAGAGGGCGGAGGTGAAATACTCGACCGTCCAGAACTGGTACCCAGGCGACAAGGAAGGCCGGGGCGGCATCTACAACTTCGTCACCAAGCGAGGGCTCTGCCGCGGCGACTACAGCAAGATCTCCTGGACACAGGTCGAGACGGGCTCCGCCATCACCTGGAAATACCCCAGCTGCGTCCTGGCCGGCGACCATTCGGTGGGCGAGTTCTACTCGGTCGCCGTGACCAACAATTACCAACAGGCCGACACGGGCACGAAGATGGTCCACCTGGGCCGCGAGACGCGCAGCACGATCGTCTCGAAAGGCATCTCCGCCGGCCACAGCCAGAACAGCTACCGGGGCCTCGTCAAAATCGCCCCGCGGGCCGAGGGCGCTCGCAATCACAGCCAGTGCGACAGCCTCTTGCTCAGCCCCACCTGCGGCGCCCACACCTTCCCCTACGCCGACATCCAGAACGAGACGGCCGTGGTGGAACACGAGGCGACGACGAGCAAGATCAGCGAGGAGCAACTCTTCTACTGCCAGCAACGAGGCATCTCGGTCGAGGAGGCCGTGGGGCTCATCGTCAACGGCTACGCCCGCGAGGTGATGAACAAGCTCCCGATGGAGTTCGCCGTCGAGGCGCAAAAGCTCCTCAGCGTCTCTCTGGAGGGGAGCGTGGGCTAAAGAGGGATTTCCCGCGTGAAACGCGAGGCATTTTGTTCGATCGGATCGAATCGCTCGGTTCGATCGGGTCGAACAACTCGGTTCGATCGGGTCGAACGCTTCGGTTCGATCGGGTCGAATCGCTCGGTTCGATCGGGTCGAACGCTTCGGTTCGATCGAGTCGAACAACTCGGTTCGATCGGGTCGAACAATCGGAATCGACAATCAGCTCCGAGCGGAGGCGACAGTAAGCTCCGAGCGGAGCGCGTGAAAGATTTAAAAAGATAAACGAAATAGAAAGCATACGGATATGTTAGAAATAGAGAATCTGCACGCCAACATCAATGGCAAGGAAATATTGAAAGGCATCAACCTTACGGTGAAGGCCGGAGAGGTACATGCCATCATGGGCCCGAACGGCTCCGGCAAGAGCACGCTCAGCAGCGTGCTGGTAGGCAACCCGGCGTTTGAGGTCACGCGAGGGACGGTCGTCTTCAACGGCAAAGACCTCTTGGCGCTATCGCCCGAGGACCGTAGCCGCGAGGGCCTGTTCCTCAGCTTCCAATACCCGGTGGAGATACCCGGTGTGAGCATGGTGAACTTCATGCGGGCGGCCGTCAACGCGCATCGGGCCTACCGGGGAGAACCCGCCGTCTCGGCCACCGACTTCCTGAAGCTCATGCGCGAGAAACGGGCCATCGTCGAGCTGGACAACAAGCTGGCGAGCCGCAGCGTCAACGAGGGTTTCTCGGGCGGCGAGAAGAAGCGTAACGAGATCTTCCAGATGGCCATGCTCGAGCCGAAGCTGGCGATCCTCGACGAGACCGACTCGGGCCTCGACATCGACGCCCTCCGCGTCGTGGCCAACGGCGTCAACAAGCTGAAGACGCCCGACAACGCGGCCATCGTCATCACCCATTACCAACGCTTGCTGGACTACATCAAGCCCGACGTCGTCCACGTCCTCTACAAGGGGCGCATCGTCAAGACCGCCGGGCCCGAGCTGGCTCTCGAGCTCGAGGAGAAAGGCTATGATTGGATCAAGAAAGAGTTTGAATAAGCCCTATGCCTATGAATGCAGCACGACAATACATCGACCTCTTCACGACGTGCGAGGACATGGTGTGCCGGAAAAGCGCGGCGCCCCTCAACGCCCCTCGCGCGCGGGCTTTCGCCGACTTCGAGCGGCTCGGATTCCCCTCGACGACGGAGGAGGATTACAGGCGGACGGACGTGGCCAAGGCGTTCGCCCCTGATTACGGACTGAACCTCAATCGGCTGGAAATTCCCGTCGACCCTCAGGACGTCTTCCGCTGCGACGTCCCGAACCTCAGCACCTCGCTTTATTTCATGGTCAACGACTCGTTTCACGAGCGAGCCCTTCCCAAGGCGCACGTGCCGGAAGGGGTCTACATCGGCAGCCTCAGGGCCCTCGCGGCGGAGCGGCCGGAGCTCGTCGCCCGCTATTATGGGCAACTGGCGCGGACGGACCGCGACGGGCTTGTCGCCCTCAACACGATGTTCGCCCAAGACGGGTTCGCGGTCTACGTCCCGCGGGGCGTCGTCGTCGAGCGACCGATCCAGTTGGTGAACATCTTCCGCGGCGATGTCGACATGATGGCCAACCGCCGCGTCCTCGTGGTCGTCGAGCCGAGAGCCGAGGTGAAGCTCATCGTCTGCGACCATTCGATCGACACGGTCCGCTTCTTGGGCAACCAAGTGATCGAGGCCTTCGTGGGCGAAGGGGCGTCGTTCGACTACTACGACCTGGAGGAGAGTAACGGCTCGACCACGCGCTTCTCGTCCTTCTTCATGCGGCAGGAGGCGTCGTCGGTCGCCGTGGTGAACGGCATCACCCTCACGAACGGCCAGACCCGCAACAACTACCGCGTCGAGCTGGCGGGCGAGGGCGCCGCGACCACCCTCGCCGGCATGGCCATCCTCGACCAGGAGCAACGCCTCGACACGTACACCCACCTCACCCACGCCGTCGCCCGCTGCCACAGCGACGAGCTCTTCAAGTACGTGCTCAACGACCAGGCGGTGGGCGCCTTCAGCGGGCGTATCCTCGTGAAGGAAGGCGCCGAGAAGACAGAGGCTTACCAAAGCAACCGCAACCTCTGCGCCACCCGCGAGGCGAGGATGTACAGCAAGCCCCAGCTGGAGATCTACGCCGACGACGTGAAGTGCTCGCACGGCATGAGCACTGGCCAACTCGACGAGGAGGCCCTCTTCTACATGCGGAGCCGCGGCATCGCCCTCGAGGAGGCCCGGACGCTCTTGAGCGTCGCCTTCACGGCCGACGTGATCGAGCACGTCCGCGTCGAGGCGTTGAAAGAGCGGCTTCACAGGCTGGTCGAGAAACGCTTCCGGGGCGAGCTGGCCAAATGCGCCGGTTGCGGCATCTGCCGATAAAGCGCCTCACCCGATCGCCGGGCAACGCGTTTTTTCCAAGAACGCGTTGCCCGGCTGGCGGGAAGAGGTTATCTTCGCGCAACCGTTTTAATAAAGCACGACATGAGAAACACGAAGTTGATCCTTGGAGCGACACTCACGTTCACGGCGCTCCTCTTACTGTTGAATGGGTTGGGTAAATACCACCTCTTCTACGTGGAACAGTTCCAGCTTTTCCAAGACACCTTGCCCTACTTCTTGGAGCGAATGGCGTACGCCGGCGGCTTCGCGCGCTGGCTGGGCGAGTGGCTGACACAATTCTTCATCGTCCCTTATGGAGGGCCCGCGGTCGTGGCCGCGTTCCTGACGCTCATCCTGCTCATGGGGCGGCACGTCATTCAAGCGCTCGCTCCCTCTCGCGAATGGCCCCTGCTCTACGCGCTTCCCCTTTTCCCCTTGTTTTTCATCCAGATGGACTTCAACTACGTCTTTGGCGGGACGGTCGCTTACGCCTTGGCGTCGGCGGCCTTTTGCCCTTACGTGGGGCTGCGGGGCGAACGGGCGCGATGGGCTTATGCCGTGGGGGCGGTCGTCGTGGTGTTCTGGTTGGGAGGCGCCGTCGCTTGCTGGCTCGCGGGCGTGATGGCCTTGTGGGAAATGCTGACGAACGCCCGCGGGGGATGGAAGCGGGCGGTCGTCGTGATCGGCGAGTTCACGCTGCTGGCGGTGATGGGCGTCTCGCTGACGTGGGTGGACGGCCCGCGGTTCATCTTCACGCCGGAGATGTATTACCACCCAATGGTGGCGGGGCCGCCGGCGCTCTACCTTGTCTTCCTCCTTCTCCCGGCGGCGATGCTCATCGCCCGCTTCTGCCCGCGGGGCGGAGAGCGGACCATGAGGCGGAAAGCCTTGGAACTGGGCGCGCAGCTGATCACGCTCGGCCTCATCTTCTGGGGAAGCTACCAGACGTTCGGCCATCGCGAGAGCGACTTCCTGGAAGAACTGGACTACTACACCCGCACGCGGCAATGGGATCGCGTCCTGGAGCGCTGCCGCCGTCCGCTCGACAACTTCCTTTATATTAATTACCTCAACCTAGCCCTCGCGGAGAAGGGCCTGCTGGCTGAACACCTCTTCGACTACGACCAGCACGGCCTCAACGGCCTGCTCCTCGCGTGGGACAAGACCTACGCCACGACCACCCTTCTCAGTGAGTTTTATTATACGGCAGGGCAAGTGGCCGTCTCGCAGCAATGCGCTTTCGAGGCCAACATCATCGCCTCGGGGAAAGGCAGCGCCCGGCATACCATGCGCCTGGCCGAGACGAACCTGATCAACGGCGAATACAAGGTGGCGGAGAAATACCTCGACGTCCTGTCGCGCACGTGGCACTACGCCGACTGGGCTGAACGCCGCCGGGCCTTGCTCTACGACGACGACGCGGTGGCGCGCGACCCCATCCTCGGGCCGAAGAGGGCCATGTGGCAGGCCGAGGAAGGCCTGGCGAACCTCGCGGGGCTCGACGCCGACCTGAAAGCCCGCCTCAGCCGCAAGCCCGACGATACGCTGGCCGCCCACTACATTGGCGTTTACTATCTCCTGGCGAAGGACTTGCCCGCCTTCCGCGAGTTCATCGAGACCTATTACGGGACGCCCGCCCTCCCCTCCCTGCCGAGGAGCTTCCAGGAGGCGGTGATCCTGCTCGAGGAGCAAGACGTAAGCTATTGGCGACGCTTCAACCTCTCCGCGCAAGTGATCCAGAACTTCGCTTCGTACCGGCAAGCGGTCTTGAGTAACCGGACGAACCCGCGGCTGCCCGCCCTCCTCAACCAGTCTTTCGGCAACACCTATTGGTTCTACTATATTTATAAACAATAAACAGGATGAAAAGCAGACTATACATACGATTCATGGCGGGCGTCGCGACCCTCGTCGCGATGGCCGCCTGCGGGGGCAGCCCCCGCCTGCCCGAGGCCCAAGCCACGGACGAGGCGCCGGAGATCTTCCCCGACTACCGTGAGGTGACCTTCCCGATCAACATCGCCCCACCCAACTTCCAACTGAACACGCCTCACGACGATGCCTACGCCCAGCTCCGGGCAGGCGACGAGGAGGTCGTCGTGAAAGAGCGCGAGGATCATTTCGAGATTCCCGAACAGGCATGGCGCCAACTCGTGGAGAGCGGCGAGACCGTCGAGGTGACGCTCTACGCCCAACGCGACGGCCGGTGGACACGCTTCCCCGCCTTCCGCCAATACATCTCGAAAGACTCCATCGACGCCCGGCTTGTCTACCGCCTCATCGAGCCAGGCTACGAGATGTGGCATGACATGGGCATATACCAGCGCGACCTAAGCAGCTACGAGCAAACGCCCATCATGGAGAACCGCCTCACGGACCAGAACTGCATGAATTGCCACTCCTTCAACCAAGGCGATCCGAACCAGCTGATCTTCCACATGCGTGGGGCGAACGGCGGCACCTTCCTCGTGAAAAACGGCCAGATCACGAAGCTCAACACGAAAACCCCGGAGACGATCACCTCCTTCGTCTACCCCAGCTGGCATCCCGGCGGGCGCTACATCGCCTTCTCCCTCAACGAGACGATGCAAAGCTTCCATTTAAAAAGCAGAAACCGCGCGGAGATCTACGACGGGGCGTCGGACGTCGTGGTCTTCGACACGGAGACGAACCAGGTCATCTCCTCGCCCCTGCTCACGTCGGAGGCCCGTTTCGAGAACACGCCCGCCTTCTCGCCCGACGACGGCCGCCTCTATTTCTGCACGGCCGTGAGGAAGGAGGTCCCTAAAGAATACGACCAAGTCCGCTTCGACCTCTGCGCCATCGACTTCGACCCGGCGACGGGCACGCTCGGCAACCACGTGGACACGATCCTGAAGGTTTCCGACAAGGGGAAAAGCGTCTCCTTCCCCCGCGTCTCGCCCGATGGCCGCAAGATGCTCATCGGCTTGGCGGACTACGGCTATTTCTTGATTTGGAACAAGACGTCAGACCTTTACCTCGTAGATCTCGAGACGGGCGCCCTCCAGCCGCTCGACGCCGCCAACAGCCCCGACTCGGAGAGCTTCCACTCGTGGAGCAGCAACGGCCGGTGGATAGTCTTCAGCAGCCGTCGAGAGGATGGGCTTTACACGCGCCCCTACTTCGCCCACATCGACGAGCAGGGCCGCGCGGGCAAGGCGTTCCTCCTTCCCCAACGCGACCCCGCCACGTTTTACCATCGTTTAATGAAATCATTCAATGTGCCTGAGCTGACGAAAGGCCCCGTGCCGAACATGATGCGGCAGTTGGCCATCATCGCCAAGGAGGATCCGGGCGTACAGGTGACGTTCCGGAAATAAATGAAATGAGAGGGAAAAGCCGCTCGCGCGGCTAGGAAGTGTTTCAATCCCCTCGGAAGGCTGCCCATGCCGACGGGCAAGCCTTCCGGGGGGCAATAAAAAGCTATTTCACAGGATAACATCTAAGTTGGAGAGCATGTCGCCCGTCTTGCGGCGCGCCTCGGCCACGTCCTTGCCACGGGCCAGGAGGACGCCCATGCGGCGATGCCCATTCGTCTCAGGCTTGCCGAAGAGACGGACCTGCGTGTCCGGCTCCGCGAGCACCTTTTCCAGATTCCCAAACGCCACGTGATCGGATTGCCCCTCGACCACCACCGCCCGCGAGGCGCCCGCGCCCAAGAAGCGGATCTCCGGGATGGGAAGCCCGAGGACCGCCCGCGCGTGGAGGGCGAATTGCGAGAGGTCTTGCGTGATCATCGTCACCATGCCCGTATCGTGCGGACGGGGCGATACTTCGCTGAAGATCACGTCGTCGCCTTTCACGAACAGCTCGACGCCAAAGATGCCGCGGCCGCCCAGGGCGTCCGTAACGCGGCGCGCGATCTCGCGGGCCTTCTCGCGGGCCTTCTCGCTCATGGCCTGCGGCTGCCACGACTCGCGATAGTCGCCGTCCACTTGCTTGTGGCCGACCGGTTCGAGGAACGATGTCCCCCCGATGTGGCGCACGGTGAGCTGCGTGATCTCGTAATCGAAATCGACGAAGCCCTCGACGATGACCTTCCCGGCTCCCGCGCGTCCACCTTCCTGCGCGTAACGCCAAGCCGGGTCGATGTCTTTCTCCTCGCGGACAACGCTCTGCCCATGCCCACTGGAGCTCATGATGGGTTTGACAACACACGGGAGACCGATCGCCCGGATGGCGTCGCGAAATTCTTCCTCGGTCGAGGCGAAGCGATAGGGTGAAGTCGGGAGGCCCAACTCCTCGGCGGCCAGGCGGCGGATGCCCTCCCGGTTCATGGTGAGCCATGTCGCCTTGGCGGTGGGGATCACATGATAGCCCTCGCGCTCCAGTTCGACAAGCGTGCTGGTCGCGATGGCCTCGACTTCAGGGACAATGTAATCCGGCTTTTCCCGCTCGATGATCTCCCGGAGAGCCTTGCCGTCGAGCATCGAGACGACGTACGAGCGGTGGGCCACCTGCATGGCGGGAGCGTTGGCGTACTTGTCGAGGGCGATGACCTCCACGCCATAGCGTTGCAACTCGATCACAAACTCTTTTCCCAATTCGCCAGAGCCGCACAAGACGACTTTCGTGGCGGTTTTTGATAATGGAGTACCTATTTTCGTCATAGAATGCTAAATTTGATTCCGCGAAGGTAAGAAAATCGGGCGTCCCCTTCCCATTTCGCCAAGAAAAGCGTACTTTCGCCCCGCCATAAAGAGAGCGCGTGGAGATGATTCAATTGCACGGTATCCATAAGACTTACCACAACGGTGCCCCCTTGCATGTGCTGAAGGGGATCGACCTCGTGGTGGAACGAGGCGAGATGGTCGCGATCATGGGCGCGTCGGGCTCGGGGAAATCCACGCTGTTGAACATCCTCGGGATCCTCGATACTTACGATACGGGGACTTACACCCTCAATGGGCAACTGATTCGCGACTTGAGCGAGACGCGCGCGGCCGAGTTGCGCAACAGGATGATTGGCTTCGTGTTCCAATCGTTCAATCTCATCTCATTTAAGAACGCTGTCGAGAATGTCGCCCTACCTTTATATTATCAAGGCGTCAACCGTCGGCGCCGCAACGCCCTCGCGATGGAATACCTCGACATGGTGGGTCTGAAAGACTGGGCCACGCACTTGCCCAACGAGATGTCGGGCGGCCAGAAGCAACGGGTCGCTATCGCTCGCTCCCTCATCGCCCATCCCCAAGTCATCTTGGCGGACGAGCCGACGGGCGCGCTGGACAGCCAGACGACCATCGAGGTGATGCGCCTCCTCCGGGAAGTCAACCGGGAAGGTATGACGATGATCATCGTCACCCACGAGCCCTCCGTCGCCGAGGCGACGGACCGCGTCATCCGCCTGAAAGACGGCTTGATTGAGAAAATAGAGAAGGGGGCGGGACATGTTTGATTTCGATAACTTCCGTGAGATCTGGAGCACGATCCGAAGGAATAAGTTGCGGACGTTCCTGACGGGGTTCTCGGTCGCGTGGGGCATCTTCATGCTCATCGTCCTCCTCTGCGCGGGCAATGGGCTGCATAACGGCATCATGTACAACTTCCGCAACTTGGCGACCAACATGGTGAGCGTCTCGACACGCTACACCTCGAAGCCTTGGCAAGGCCTGCCCGCCGAGCGGAGTATCTCCTTCCGCCAGGCAGACCTCGACGACCTGAAACGGGACTTCCGCGAGATCGAATACCGCTCGGCGACCATCACGCATGCCGATACCCTCACCTACGACAACGAATACTTCACGGGCCAGACCGAAGGAGTCCTTCCCGACCACGCCCATATTAATTATGTGAACATCGCCGCGGGCCATGGCCGCTTCATCAACGCGATCGACATCCGCGACCGCCGCAAGGTGATCGTCCTCAGCCCCCGCATGGCCGAAGTCCTTTTCCGCGAGGCGGATCCTTTGGGGGAATACGTCCGTTGCGGGAACCTGATGTTCCAAGTCATCGGCGTCTATGAAGACGACAATAAAAGCAATAACGCCCCCGCTTACATTCCCTTCTCGGTAGCCCAGCAGCTCTACAATCACGGCTATGGCTTCGGCTCGCTCACCTTCACGCTCCAAGGCGTCAACACGGAGGAGGAAAGCGACGCCTTCGAAGCCCGTTTCCGCACGTGGATGGCCCGCCGCCACCAATTTGACCCTACCGACGAGAACGCGATCGGCTTCTGGAACATGGGCAATGAGTTCCGCCTCTTCAACACCATGATGGACGGCATCACCTTTTTCATCTGGATCATTGGCATCGGGACGTTGACGGCCGGTATTGTCGGCGTCAGCAACATCATGCTCATCACCGTCAAGGAACGGACGAAAGAATTCGGCATCCGCAAGGCGATCGGCGCGAAGCCCTCGTCGATCCTCTCGCTCGTCATCACGGAATCTATCCTCGTGACGGCCCTCTTCGGCTACATCGGAATGATCCTGGGCATCGGCCTGACGGAATTGATCAGCTATGGAATGGGAATCGCCCAAAGCGCGCCGACCGCCCAAGATGGCGACGTGATCCCCGAGATCAGCATCTTCCGCGACCCGACGATCGACTTGGGCATCGCCGTCTCGGCGACCCTCCTGATCGTCATCGCGGGCGTCCTCGCCGGCTATTTCCCCGCCCGGAAAGCGATCAAGATCACGGCTATTGAAGCGATGAGAGACCATTAAAAACAAGAAACGATGTTCGATTTAGACCGATGGCAAGAGATATGGGTGACGATCGCCCGCAATAAGACCCGCAGCTTGATGACCTGCTTCGGTGTCTTTTGGGGCATCCTGATGCTGGTGATTCTCCTAGGCGCGGGCAACGGGATGAAGAACGCCATGTTCGCGGCGATCGATGGCTTCGCGACCAACTCCGCCTTCTTCTTCGCCGATCGCACCTCCGAGTCCTACAAAGGATTCAACAAAGGCCGTGTCTGGAACCTGCGCAACCGCGACATCGACAAGCTACGGGAACTGCCAGGCTTGGCCTACGCCTCCCCCATCATCTGGGGTAGCGCGTCGGACAAGAACATCGTCTACGGCCAGCTCTCTGGGACATTCAGCGTAAAAGGCGTCAACGAGGAATATTTCCACATCGAGACCCAAGACTTGCGCTATGGCCGCCTCTTGAACCATATTGATATGGTAGAGAAAAGAAAAGTCTGCCTGATCGGAACCGAAGTAAACAAGGTCCTCTTCCGCGACGCCGACCCATGCGGAAAATACATCCGGGTCAACGGCATCTACTACCAAGTGATTGGAGTGACCGACCAGCGGGCGGCGAGCATTAACGTCGGCGGGCGGGCCTCCGAAAGCGTCTTCCTCCCCGTAACGACCATGCAGCAGACCTTGAACCAAGGCGATATCATCCATTTCCTCTGCGTCAGCGCCTGGCCCAATTATCCCATAAACCTATTGATCGATGACATCAAGTCGGTCATCAAACGCGAGAACGATATTTCCCCTACCGATCCCCAAGCGATCGCGGTCATCAATGTCGCCGAGCAATTTGAGACTTTCAACAACCTTTTCTTGGGGATTGATGTCTTGATCTGGATCGTCGGCCTGGGCACTTTACTGGCAGGAGTCATCGGCGTAAGTAACATCATGATGGTCACGGTCAAGGAGCGAACCCGAGAGATCGGTGTCCGCCGTGCGATCGGCGCCAAGCCTTGGAATATCATTTCCCAGGTCATGAGCGAAAGCTTGGTGCTGACCGCGATCGCGGGATTGCTCGGCATGAGCGCGGGCGTCTTCCTGCTCGATTTTGTCGATAAGGTCATGATCGCCCAAGAGTCAGCGGGACTCGACGCGCCGTTGCGTCATCCCGGGGTCAGCTTTCAAGTAGCCAGCGCCGCAACCCTTATCTTATTGTTCAGTGGCCTGCTCGCCGGCCTTATCCCCGCTTGGCGTGCTTTACAAATCAAGGCGATCGACGCCATTCGGGAAGAATAAAAAAGAATCATTAAAACGATAGATGAAATATGAAGAATCAGCTTTTCAAGAAAATCACCCGCATCGGATTGCTCTCGCTTATCGGAGTGCTTATCCTCGGTACGTTCTATTTCCTTTGGCAAAAAGCTCGACCCGTGGAGACCACTTACGAAATCATCACGCCCACGATTGGAGATATCGCGGCGAAAACTGTCGCGACAGGGAATGTCGAACCTCGTCATGAAGTAGAAATCAAGCCCCAAATCTCCGGCATTATCGCCGAGCTGAAAAAAGAAGCGGGCGACCGTGTCGAGAATGGCGAAATCATCGCCACGATCAAAGTCATCCCCGAGATGGTGCAACTGAATAGCGCCGAATCACGGGTCAATGTCGCCGAGATCTCCTTACGCCAAGTCGAGGAATTGTTTAAACGAAACAAAGCCCTCTTTGAGCAAGGGGTCATCTCCCGCGAGGAATACGAACAATCAGAAGCGGACTATTTGAAAGCACAGGAAGAACGGGAAACCGCCCAAAGCGAATTGGAAATCGTTCGTGACGGAATTTCGCGCCATTCCAACGTGGTCAGCACCACGCAGATCCGCAGCACCATCGCCGGAATGATCCTCGACATCCCCGTCAAAGTCGGCAACTCCGTGATCCAATCCAACAACTTCAATGAAGGAACAACCATCGCGACCGTAGCGGACATGAACGATATGATCTTCAAAGGCAATGTTGACGAAACCGAAATCGGGCGCATCCACAACGGGATGCCGATCACCCTGACCATCGGCGCAATGGAAAGCCGTCAATTCCTCGCGAATCTAGAATATGTTTCCCCTAAAGGCGAAGAGAAAAATGGCGCTATACAATTTGAGATCAAGGCAGCAATTCAAATTCCCAACGACGCCTTCGTCCGAGCGGGCTATAGCGCCAATGCGGAAATCGTCTTGAAAGAAGCTCAAGATGTCTTGACCATACCGGAAAGTACGGTCGAATTCATGGGAGATTCCGCGTTCGTCTATCTCATGAAACAAGAAAAACCAAAACAAGTCTTCGAACGAAAACATATCGAGACCGGCCTCTCGGACGGAATCAAGATCGAGGTCAAACAAGGTTTAACGCCCCAAGACAAAATCCGGGGTGCGGAAATCAAACCGAATAAAGAATAGGAGAATCATCAAATGAAAAAGAGTATATCCCCATCATTCGTTTTAATAGGCTTATTTTGCGCGCTATCGCTCTCAGCTCAAGAAACCCAAGAGCTTTGGAGCTTGGAAGCTTGCATCCGTTATGCCCAAACCCATAACATTGATTTAAAACAAAAAGAACAAGAAAAGGAAAGCCGCGACATCGAGCTGAACACGAGCAAATGGAGTTGGTTGCCTGCAGTCAACGCCAGCACGGCCCAAAGCTTCCAATTCGGACGCTCAACCACGAAATCAGGCGTGATCGTGGATCAAAGCGCCCAGAACACGACGCTAAACATCAATTTAGATATGCCTCTGTTCGACGGTTTAAAAACGCTCCATGATGTCGCCGCCAAGCGTTTGAATCTAAATGCCGCGATGGAAAGCCTCAATAAGGCCAGGGAGGACTTGGCCATCAACGTCACCTCCTACTATTTGCAAGTTCTCTATAATAAAGAACTCATGACCGTGGCCGAACTCCAAGTCGAATTGGATCAAGATCAAGTTAACAAAACCGAGGCGATGGTGAACAACGGCAAAGTTCCCCTCTCTCAATTATATGATATAAAAGCCCAACTGGCGCAAGACGAGGCAACGTTGATCGAGTCTAAAAACAACGTGGCGCTGGCCTTGCTCGACCTCGCTCAAGCGCTCGATCTGGAACAAGACAATCCTCATTTCGATATCCAAACACCCGCATTGGACGATGTGATCGCCCAAAACATGAGTAGCCTCTTACCTCCCGATCACATTTTCGAGAATGCCCTGACATTCAAACCACAAATCAAGGAACAAGAATACCTGCTGGAAAGCGCCAAAAAGAACCTCAACGTAGCCCGATCGGATTACTATCCCAAACTGAGCTTTGGCGCCAGCTATGGCAACGGCTATTACCACTCTTCGATGGGTGGCGAGTTTGTCGATACCCGCTCCTTCATCGACCAATTCAAGCAAAATGGCCAAAACATTATCGGTTTCAACTTGACAATTCCCCTTTTCAATCGCCTCCAAACGCGAAACAACGTCCGGCAAGCGAAAGTGAACATCCGGAACCAAGAACTCGCGCTCGAGAACACGCGGAAAACACTCTATAAAGAAATCCAGCAGGCCTATTTCAACGCGACAGCCGCTCAAGAGAAATACACGGCATCAGGCAAGGCTACCCTCGCAAGCAAGGCGGCTTTCGAGTACGCGAAAGCTAGTTATGAAGCGGGAAAAAGCACCGTTTTCGAATTCAACGAAGCAAAGACCAAGTACGCTCAGAGCCTAGCCGAGCAAGCCCAAGCCAAATATGATTATATTTTCAGGGCTAAAATCCTGGATTTCTACAATGGCATAGAAATCCGCCTTTAACGCGAGCCTATCGATTGAGAAGCCTTAAAACCCCAAAGAATCGGTCGCAACAATGAAAAAGAAGAAAAAAAGAGGAATAAAGTTGTAGTTTCGCACAAAGCTCTTTATATTTGCCCGCATAATAAAAAACAATAAACACATTATTAATCCTAAATATAAAATCATGGAGAAACCTTATGTTGTAGGTATTGATATAGGTGGTACCAATTCAGTGTACGGTGTTGTCGACGCGAGAGGCACTATCCTATATGGCGGTTCTATTAAGACCGGTAAATATGCGGATATCAACGATTATGTACGTGAATTGTCCGCTGGTTTGAAGCAAGTGATCGACCAGGCTGGTGGCCCGGAGAAGATCAAAGGTATTGGTGTAGGCGCACCTAACGGCAACTTCTTTAATGGTTGCATCGAATTCGCGCCGAATCTGCCATGGAAAGGTAAAATTCCTTTGGCACAATTGATCAGCGAAAGCGTTCACAATATTCCGGTCGCATTGACCAACGACGCGAACGCCGCCGCTATCGGTGAGATGACTTACGGAGCGGCTCGTGGTATGAAAGACTTCATCGAGATTACGCTGGGTACTGGCGTGGGCAGCGGTATCGTCATTGGCGGTAACCTAGTCTATGGCCATGACGGTTTTGCGGGCGAGTTGGGCCACGTCACGGTTCGCCGGAACAATGGTCGCCTCTGTGGTTGCGGACGTAGCGGTTGCTTGGAAGCGTATTGCTCCGCGACGGGTGTCGCACGTACGGCACGCGAATATCTGTCGATCCGAAGCGAAGATAGCGTCTTAAGAAACTTGGATCCGGATGAGATCACGTCTAAAGACGTCTTTGATGCCGCGATGAAGAACGATAAGATCGCGTTGGACATCTTCGAGGCGACAGGTACGATGTTGGGTGAGGCGTTCACCAACTTCGTGGCGTTCTCTAGTCCTGAAGCGATTATTCTTTTCGGTGGCTTGACGAAAGCGGGCGATCTGTTGATGAACCCGATCAAACGAGCGATGGACAAGAATATGCTGAAAGTCTTTGAAGGCAAGACAAAAGTGATCTTCTCTCAACTGAAAGAAAGTGACGCCGCCGTATTGGGCGCGAGCGCATTGGGTTGGGAAGTCAAAGAGCAAGATCCCAATTTAGTCCTTTAATCGGCACTCGTTTCATTTAAACTTAATATGACACGGATTTCGCGAAACCGTATGAACGGGAGCGAAATCCGTGTTTTAGTCTCCACATGACACGACATCCTTTACATCAATTTGAATATTGCCCTCTCTGCGGGGCGAAAGCCTTCGTCGAGCGCAATGAAAAATCGAAACATTGCGAAGCGTGTGGCTTTGTCTACTATTTCAATCCCTCAGCCGCCGTAGCCTGCTTTATCCGGAACGATAAAGACGAATTATTGACCGTAAGACGCAAAAAAGAACCCGCGAAAGGCACGCTGGATTTGCCCGGAGGCTTTGTCGATCTCTATGAGACGGCGGAAGAAGCGGTCTTTCGGGAAGTACGAGAAGAAACAGGATTGGAAGTCTTTCACGCCCGTTACCTCTTTTCCCTTCCCAATCTCTACCTTTATTCCGGATTCATGGTCCATACGCTCGATCTATTCTTCGAATGCGAAGTCAGCCATTTCGAGGCGGCACAAGCCAACGACGACGCCGCGGAAGTCGTCATCCTTCCACGCCTCCAACTCGATCCCGCGATGTTCGGACTTGGTTCTGTCAAGAAGGCGGTAACGCGTTATTGCGATTCCGACGCTTTAAGATAAAAAAGCATTTAACCATTCTTCTCAAATCAGCGATAATCAGTATACGATCTCAAGATCTCCGAAACCTTGAACTTTGAGATGTACATCTTGCTCGCGTGTCAAACGAAGGACTCCATCATACGTATTCCGCCGATCGATTGAGATATACTCCAAGGCTGGGCACTGCGCCACATCAACAACATCACAAAGGTTTGAGTGGTTGATGATCACACTATCAAGCATACAGCCAGCCAAAGAAAGTATCTTTCAACATTATTATAGTACGCAACCGAGCGCACTGACGTTATATTCGGGAAGTTCCTAAAAAAGGAAGCCCCACCAAGCCGTACATTTCCCGAAAAAGCACTACCTTTATCCCCACGAAAACACATCAACGATCAAAAAAATGTTTCACTCATGATGGATTGGCAACGACTCCTCTCCGGTAAACGCTTCGGCATGGAAGGCTACCACGGACGGCCGCACGAGCGGACCGACTACCAACGCGATTACGATCGGCTGATCTTCTCTTCCCCCTTCCGACGGCTGCAAAACAAGACGCAGGTCTTTCCCTTGCCGGGAAGCATCTTTGTTCATAATCGTTTGACACATAGTTTAGAAGTATCTTGCGTGGGACGATCTTTAGGCGATCATGTGGGGAAAGCTTTAGCCAGCGTCTATCCTGAACTGGCCCCTGCCTTGGCAAACCTCGGCTCCATCATCTCGGCCGCCTGCTTGGCCCACGACATGGGGAATCCACCCTTTGGACATTCGGGCGAAAGGGCTATCTCCGCCTATTTTCTTGAAGGAAATGGCAAAGCGCTCGAGGCACGGGTGCGCGAGGAAGGCGGGCGCTGGGAGGACTTCACTCGCTTTGAGGGGAACGCCAACGCGTTGCGTCTGTTGACACACCAGTTCATCGGCCGACGCCCAGGAGGTTTTGCCTTAACCTACTGCACCTTGGCGGCTATCGTAAAATACCCTTACGCTTCCATCCATGCGGGGGAACGCGGGAAGTTCGGGTTCTTCCAATCGGAAGAAGAAAGCTACCATCGACTAGCCGAGGAACTGGGCATCCTCCGCGACCCCGAGCGGCCCGAACGCTTCCTCCGTTATCCCTTGGTTTACCTCGTGGAGGCGGCAGACGATATTTGCTACCAGATCATGGACATTGAAGACGCCCACAAGCTCCACATCCTCACGAAGGAAGAGGCCATCAGCCTTCTGCTGGGCTTCTTCGAGGGCGAAAAGTTGAAACACGTGGAGAATGTCATGGCGCACGTGGCCGACACGAACGAGCGGATCGCTTATCTTCGCTCGTGCATCGTCGGGTTACTGGTCAATGAGTGCGCTCGCGTTTTTCTTGAGCGTGAGCCGGGCCTCCTTGACGGCAGCTTCCGCCGGCCCCTGACGGACGAGATCGCGCCCACGCCACGCTTGGCCTACGCCGAATGCTCGAGAACGGCCTACGAGAAGATTTATCCCGCGAAGGAAGTCCTCGACGTGGAGCTGGCCGGTTACCACGTGTTCAGCCACCTCATCGACAGCCTAACTGAAGCCGTCATGAATCCAGAGCACGCGTACAGCAAGCTTCTCCTGCGGCGTGTCCCTGAACAATACGACACCCGGGCGAAGACTACGTATGGAAAAATCCAATGCGTCCTCGATTACATCTCCGGCATGACCGACGTCTACGCGCTCGACCTCTACCGGAAAGTGACCGGCATGAGCCTCCCGGCGGTTTAATATTCTTCCCGGTATTTGCCCTCGGTCTTGTCCTCGAAAATATTCAGGTAACTCCGATAGCGGGACTCACTCACCCGCCCCTCTTCCAGCGCCTCACGCACGGCGCATCCCGGCTCGTGCCGATGGGTGCAGTTATAGAAACGGCACCGCGTCGCCTCGCGGAAGATCTCAGGGAAATAATGCGAGATCTCGGCGTCCCCCATCTCGATGGTCCCGAAACCTTTGATGCCCGGCGTATCGATGAGGAACCCTCCCGCCGGCAGGGAGATCATCTCGGAGAACGTGGTGGTGTGCATACCTTTCAGGTGCGAGTCGGAAATCCGTCCCGTTCGCAGCCCAGCCCCGGGAATCAAACGATTGATGAGCGTCGACTTCCCCACGCCGGAATGCCCTGACAGGAGGGTTATCTTGTCTCGCAACGTTTCTTCCAAAGCCTCCACCCCCAAGCCGCTCGTCGCGCAAAGCCGGGAACAGGGATAGCCGATGCCCTCGTAAAGCCGCGTCAGCTCTTCCAGGCGGTTCAAATCTTCCTCTCCATAAAGATCGACTTTATTGAACACCAACCGAACGGGAACCCGATAGGCCTCAGCGGTCGCCAGGAAACGATCGATGAAGATGGTCGTAGTCTCGGGATAATGGAGGGTAACCAAAAGAAGCGCCTGGTCCAGGTTCGCCGCTAGGATGTGGGCCTGCTTCGAGAGGTTGGAGGCTCGACGGATGATGTAGTTCTTCCGCTCCTCGATCGCCGTGATGAAGGCCGTGCCTTCCCGGTTGAGCTCGATCGTCACCCGGTCGCCAACCGCCACGGGATTGGTGGTCCGAATGTTTTTCAACCGGAAGTTACCCTTGATCTTGCTCTCGACTCGCCGCCCCTCGTCCGTCTGGACCGTGTACCAGCTGCCTGTATTCTTAATGACTAGCCCTTGCATGGAAATGAAGAATGAAGAATGAGAAATGAAGAATGAGGAATCCGGGAGGGGCATCCCCCTCGCCACCGGTTCCTCATCCTTCTTTCTCCATTCCTGTTTATACCGTCATGATCTCTTTCTCCTTGGCGGCATAGAGCTCATCGACCTTCTTGATGTACTTGTCGTGGATCTTCTGCACGTCGTTCTCGGCGTCTTTCTCCACGTCCTCGGGAACGCCGTCGCTCTTGATGCTCTTCTTCAAAGCCTCGATCGCCTCGCGACGGGCGTTGCGGATGCTGATCTTCGCGCTCTCGGCCTCTTGCTTGCATTGTTTCACCAATTGCTTGCGGCGCTCCTCGGTGAGGGGCGGGATAGCCAAGCGGATCACCTCGCCGTTATTGTCGGGCGTAATGCCCAACTCTGAGTCGAGGATGGCCTTCTCGATATCGCGGATGATTTTCTTCTCCCACGGCGTGATCATGATGGTCCGCGCGTCGGGCACGGTGACCGTCGCCACGTTCGACAGGGGAACCGGGCTTCCGTAGTAGGGGACCCTTACGCAATCCAGGAGCTTCGGGTTCGCTTTACCCGCCCGGATATGAGATAATTGCTCGTCTAAATAGTCGATGGCGAACGTCATCTTCTCTTCGCCCGCCTGGACCAGTTTCTTCGTGTCTATCATAACTGATGTCTTATAGGAATTATAAATCAAGTTTTATGGGAAACAAAAGTAAGAAAAATCCCGATACGCCCAACCTTTCCTGAAAATTATCGCCCCTCAGCGCCGCGGTTCCATCACGTAATCCCATCCCTCGAAGTCGTCGATGGCCCGGTTCACGAAGTCGAGGAAGGGTTTCATCGTCTGGAAAACCGTCGCCACGCGCTCGAGCCAGTCGTCGCCCATCAGCCACTCATCGTCTACGCGGTGGTAGCACGTGTAGTCTTTGCAGCGGAGGTAGTCGGGATAGGGAAAATCTTTTGGGAAACCCACCGGCAACTTTTTCAGCCAAGCCTCACCGATGACGGGGCACAGGCGCTTGAAGGCGGGCGCCTCGACGATCGAGCGGTATTCCTCCGGCTCGTCGACGATCGCCTCGCGGATGGCTTTGAGCACGGGATTGGGAAGGGCGTACGAGCCACCCGCCAGCATGCAGTTGCCTGGCTCGAGGTGCAGGTAATAACCACCATGGTTCGCTTTCTTTCCCTGGGCATTGACGTAGGCCCCCAGATGGGTCTTGTAGGGCGACTTGTCGGGCGAGAAGCGGGTGTCGCGATAGAAGCGGTAGGTACAGCTCTTCACCGTCTGCGTGAGGACGCTCGGGTCGAACGCCCCGATCCGCCAGATGAGCCGCTCGGCCATCTCGTCGAACGCCCCGCGGACCTCGTCATACCAAGCCCGATTGGCGTTGAACCACTCCCGGTTGTTGTTTTCCCGGAGGACCGCCAGGTAGTTCAGGATCTCTTTGACTTTATTTTCCATATTTATATACGTGTTTAATTGATTCATGAAAAAAAGAAATCAGCCATGCCGCTCCGTCCAGTAGACGCCGCCGATGATCAGGACGCAGCCCGCGACGGCCGCCCACGTGATCCGCTCGTCGAGAACGAGGCTGGCTGTCAGCATCGTCACCAAAGGATTGACATAGAGGTAGGGCGCCGCCCGCTCGGCCCCGATCGCCTTCACCGCCACGTTCCACATCAGGAAGCAAAGCATCGACGCCACCAGCCCCAGGAACAGCAGGTTCATCCACACCGCCGGCCGGGCCAACGCCTCGCCTTTCCACGTGAGCGGGTCGAAAAGGAAATAGCACGCCATCGACAGCAGCCCGTAGAAGAACACTTTCCGCGTGACGAACAGCGACGGGTAGCGCCCGCCCACTTTCCGCAAGATCAAGCAATAGAACGCCCACGAGAGGGCGGCGCTGAGCGACAGCATATCGCCCAACGGATTGATCCGCAGCAAAAAGCTCCCGTTGAACACCACCAGCGCCACGCCCACCAAGGCCGCCGCCGACCCGACCCACATCCGCGCCCGCAACCGGTAGCGGTAGAACAGCGCCAGCAGCAAGACCGTCAGCACCGGCGAGACGCTGACCAGCAGCGAGACGTTCGACGCCAGCGTGATCCCCAGCGCCGTGTTCTCCGTCAGGAAATAGAGCGAGCCGCCCGCCACGCCCGCCAAGGCGAACCACCCCTCGTCGCGCCAGTCGCGGGCCCGCAGCCGTCTCCCGCTGAACAGGAGGATCACGACGTAGGCCAGCGAGAAGCGGTAGAAGAAAATCTCGGCCGGCGTCAACCCGTTTTGGATCAAGACCTTCGTCGAGACGAACGTCGTCCCCCAGATCGCCGCCGTCAACAGGGCCATCAGGTGGTAGGCCCAAAGCGCGCTTTTATTCACGTTCATGATCATGGATGTTCCTTTGGGCGCGAAGATAAGGGATTTCTCTTTTGTCTCTACCTAAAGCTGTTTTTGAAGCTGGCCAAGTGGTTTGTCGGCTTCCCAAAGGGGTTTGGCTAGCTGGCCAAGTGGTTTGTCGGGTAGAAAATAGGGTTTGGCAACCCGGCCAAGTGGTTTGCCGGGCCGGCCAAGTGGTTTGCCGGGCAGAAAATAGGGTTTGGCAACCCGGCCAAGTGGTTTGTCGGGCAGAAAATAGGGTTTGGCAACCCGGCCAAGTGGTTTGTCGGGCAGAAAATAGGGTTTGGCAACCCGGCCAAGTGGTTTGCCGGGCGGAAAAAGATCTTTTTCTAGGCCCGTTTTTTGGGGTGAATGAGGAAAAAGCCTACCTTCGCCCCTACATTTAATTATATTATATCAAGAGACAACACGATGAAACCAGAAAACAACATGTCAGCTCAAGCGGCCAAGACCGTCTCCGAAGAGGAGAAATGGAATCCCAACAAACCATTCCACGTCACCCAAGAGGAACCTTGGGCGCACATCCATGAAATTGAGAAGGGGCCTTTTATCCCTGTTGAGGAATGCTTCAAAAACGTGCGGAGATGGATGAAAGCCTTCGCTGAGTAACCATCCTAATAAACCAACTCCCCCTTCCCCTGCCGGACGATCTCAAAATCGTCGGTCGTGGCGTCGACGACGGTCGAGGCTTCCGTCCCGCCGTAGCCGCCGTCGATGACGAGGTCGACCAGGCGGTCGTATTTCTCGGCGATCAGCTCCGGGTCGGTAGAGTATTCGATGACGTCGTCCTCATCGTGGATCGACATGGTGAGGATCGGGTTGCCCAGCTCGTGGGTGAGGGTGCGGATGATGGCGTTGTCGGGGACGCGGATCCCCACTTCCTTGCGGGCCTTGTAGATCTTGGGCAGCTCGTTGCTGGTGGGGAGGATGAAGGTGAAAGGGCCGGGGAGATTCTTCTTCATCAGCTTGAAAGCGGCGTTGCTCACCTTGGCGTAGGCGCTGATGTTCGAGAGGTCGTAGCAGATGATGGAGAGGTCGCTCTTCTGGGGGTTGACCCCTTTCAAACGGCAGATGCGCTCGACGGCTCGGACGTTGAGGGCGTCGCAACCGATGGCGTAGACCGTGTCGGTGGGGTAGATGACGAGCCCCCCGTCGCGCATCACGCGGAGGGCTTTGTCGATCTCCCTGGGATTGGGGTTTTCGGGATAAATCTTGATCAGCATAGCTTTCCCTTAACCATAAATGATTTTCCCGTTCTCGTCGGTATATTCCTCGAGGCCCTTGCTGTATTGGTTCATGGCCCGGAGGCTCATGCCCATGCTCGAGAAGCCGCCGTCGTGGTAGAGGTTCTGCATGGTCACCTTGCGGGTGAAGTCGGAGAACATCATGACGCAATAGTCGGCGCACTCGTCGGCGGAGGCGTTGCCCAGGGGGCTCATCTTGTTGGCGAAATCCATGAGATGCTCCATGCCTTTCACGCCGCTGCCGGCCGTGGTGAGGGTGGGCGATTGCGAGATGGTGTTGATACGGACATTCTTCTCGCGGCCATAGATGTAGCCGAAGCTGCGAGCGATCGACTCGAGGAGGCTCTTCGCGTCGGCCATGTCGTTGTAGCCGAAGAAAGTGCGTTGCGCCGCCACGTAGCTGAGGGCGACGACGGAGCCATACTCGGCGATGGCGTCCATCTTCTTGGCCACCTGGAGCATCTTGTGGAACGAGACGGCCGAGATGTCGAGCGTCTTCGAGAGCATGTCGTAATCCAGATCGTCGTAAGTCCGTTTCTTGCGGACGTTGGGGCTCATGCCGATGGAGTGGAGGACGAAGTCTACCGGGCCGCCCAGCGCTTCCATGGATTGGGAAAAGACCTCGCGGAGATCGTCCACGTTGGTGGCGTCGGCGGGGATGATGGGGGCGCCCAGCTTCTCGCCAAGGGCGTTCACTTGGCCCATGCGGACGGCGACAGGGGTGTTGCTCAACGTGAGGGTCGCGCCTTCCTCGACCGCTTTCTCGGCGACTTTCCAGGCGATCGACATCTCGTTCAGCGCGCCGAAGATGATGCCTTTCTTACCTTTCAATAAATTGTGAGTCATAACTTTTACTTCTAATTGATTCGGCCGCGAAATTACGCGTATCCCGGCAAATACGCAAGCCCTCGCCCCATCGCCCGGCGGGCCTCCCCGAATTCTTCGCGAAATCTTTCGGCAATCTAGGCGGATTCCCGAGAATTTTCGATACATTTGTGGCTTATTCGAAAAGCAAAAGACCATGGGCGACACAAAGAACACGACAGGAACGGCAACTCCGGCCCCGGCGCTCTCCCCCGAGGAGAAGATGATCCAAGACGGCTTCAACGAGTTGCTTCAAGATTACCTTCATTCGAACCACCGGCGCAAGGTGGAGCGCATCACGAAAGCGTTCATCTTCGCGAACCAGGCGCACGCCGGCGTGAAACGGCGTTCGGGCGAACCATACATCATGCACCCCATCGCCGTGGCCAAGATCGTTTGCAAGGAGATGGGGCTGGGCTCCACCTCGATTTGCTCCGCCTTGCTCCACGACGTGGTGGAAGATACGGAATATACGGTCGAGGACATCCGGAACATGTTTGGCGACAAGATCGCGCAAATCGTCGACGGCTTGACCAAGATCTCGGGCGGTATCTTCGGCAGCCAGGCTTCAGCCCAGGCGGAAAATTTCCGCAAGCTGCTGCTGACGATGAGCGACGACATCCGCGTCATCCTGATCAAGATCGCCGATCGCTTGCACAACATGCGGACGTTGGGCTCGATGCTTCCCGCCAAGCAATTCAAGATCGCGGGCGAGACGCTCTACCTCTACGCCCCCTTGGCGCACCGCTTGGGCCTCTTCTCGATCAAGACCGAGCTGGAAGACTTGAGCTTCAAATACGAGCATCCCCAAGAGTACGAACTGATCACCAAGAAGCTGGAAGCGACCGAAGAGGCCCGCAACCAACTCTTCGAGCATTTCGCGGCGCCCGTCCATGAGAAGCTCAAGGCGATGGGCCTTCATTACGAGATGAAAGCGCGGGTCAAATCGGCCTACTCCATCTGGAACAAGATGCAGAGCAAGGGCGTGACCTTCGAGGATATTTACGACATCTATGCAGTCCGTATCATCTTCGACCCACTGCCCGGCGTCGACGAGAAGAACCAATGCTGGGACATCTATTCCGCCATCACGGACATTTACCGCATCCGCCCCGACCGCATCCGCGATTGGGTGAGCCGCCCGAAGGCCAACGGCTATCAGGCCCTGCACCTGACAGTGATGGGCCCCGACGGGCAGTGGGTGGAGATCCAGATCCGCAGCCGCCGCATGGACGACATCGCTGAGAAGGGCTTCGCCGCCCATTGGAAATATAAGGAATCGAACGTCGAGGAGGATACGGAGCTGGACAAGTGGCTGCAGACCATCACCGAGATCCTGGAAAGCCCCGACCCCAACGCCCTCGATTTCCTCGACACGATCAAGATGAACCTCTTCTCGTCCGAGATTTTCGTCTTCACCCCGAAGGGCGACATCAAGACCCTCCCGCAAGGAGCGACGGCCCTCGATTTCGCCTATGCCCTCCACTCCGACATCGGTAACCATTGCATCGGGGCGAAGGTGAATCACCGTCTCGTCCCTCTCAGCCATGTCTTGGCCAGCGGCGACCAGGTCGAGGTGCTCACCTCCCGCTCGCAGACTCCCCAACCGGAATGGCTGAATTTCATCACCACCGCCCGCGCCAAGTCGCGGGTGACGGCGGTGATCAACCGGGCCCGCAAGGAAGCCGCCAAGGAGGGCGAACGGATCGTCGGCGAGGCCATCCGGAAAGCGGGCCTCGAGCCCACCACGGCCGACATCGACCGCCTGACCATGTACTTCGGCTTCTCTCGCCGGGAGGAATTCTTCTACTCCGTCGAGAAGGGCGACGTCATCCTGCCCGACAACATCAAGAAACTGCTGCGCGACAAGCGGGACAGCGGTCTCTTCAAGTACGTGAAACAGGCGCTGGCGATGGCCGTCAAGCGCGAGAAAGCCACTCCGCCCACCAAGGCGCCGGAAAATGCCCCCACGCCCCATAAAGAGCTGCCGAAGTATGACAAGAAGAAGCCTTACGTCCTGAAAGAGGAGGCTTTCGAACGCAATTACGTATTGGCCGACTGCTGTAAGCCGATCCCCGGTGATGAGGTGTTGGGCTTCATCAACGACGACGGCAACATCGTCGTCCACAAACGCTCATGCCCCATCGCCATGCGCCTGAAGAGCAGCTTCGGCGAACGCATCCTCAACACCGTCTGGGGCGGGCGAATGAGTTCCTCGTTCGAAGCCACGCTCGAAGTGAAAGGCATCGACTCGATCGGCGTGCTCAACGTGATCACGAAGACCATCTCGGAGCAGTTCAACGTCAACATCATCCGCCTCCTCATCGAGGCCAAGGACGGTGTCTTCGAGGGTAAGATCAAGATGAAGGTCCACGACGTGGAGGACATCCAGCAAATGTGTCTCACGCTCTCGAAGATCAAGAACATCCAATCCGTCTCTCGCGTAGCGGATTAAGGCACTATATTCCAATTCAAAAAAATGAGAGCGCGCTCTGCCACGTGAGAAGAGCGCGCTCTCGTTTTTATTTCCCTATTAATATCCGAAAATCTCCTCTTGTGAGAGCTTTTGGATCGGGCCATATTCCGAAAGACCTTTCATATCCAGGTCCTTCTCGTCGCCCAAGACGACATAACTATATTTACGCCCCTTCACCCACTTCTCCTGGAAGGCCTTGATGTCGGCCAAAGTCAGGGTTTGGGCTTGCTCGAAGAGCGCCTTGCGGGAATCGACCGAAAGGCCAAGGTCGCGTGCGCCGAGATAAGCCCATAGGACATCCTCCTTGGTGATCCTGTCGGTACGCAAGCGGGTAATGAGGGATTCCTTGGCCAAGGCGAAAGCTTTCTCCGACTCGGGCATTTGGTTGATAATCTCGTCGAAAGCTGCCATCGCATCGAGCATCTTATCGTTCTGGGTGGCGATAAACGTACGGTACAAGTAGGGATATTCCAACTTCGAGGGCGCTACCATGGCCGCGGCAGCCGTGTAAGCCAACGCTCGCGACTCACGCATCTCTTGGAAAACGATGGAATTCATGCCTCCGCCAAAGTACTCATTATAAAGGTCGAGTGTCGGTTGAATGCTTGCGTCAAATTTCTCAGCTCGGTTGGATACGGCGGAGAAATAGATCTGCTTCGCGTCGTATTGGACGAAATAGACCTGGTCGCCAGTCGTCTCTCGCATTTGGAAACCGGCAGCTTCAGGGATGGGCGTCAGCTTCTCGGGCACTTGATGGTACTCATTGAGGGTCGTGACGAGCGACTCGAGCGTTTCCGGCCCGTAATAGAGAATCTTGTGTTCGTAAGTATTCAAGCGATGGATACGGTCAACCAGCTCTTGAGGGTTCATGCGCTGGAGCTCGGCACTCGAGAGGACGTTGGTCGATGGCGAATGAGGCCCCCAGATGGCGTAGAGGACCAGCTGGCTGAAGTTCGCGCTTTGATTCAACTTCGCGTCGGCGCGGGCTTTAAGGATATCGTTGGCCAAGTTGGCATAAGCCGCCTCATTTACTTGAGCATCAGCCAGGAGTTCTTCGAAAAGGCGCATCGCTTGGGGCATGTTCTCGCTTAAGCCCGTCAGCGTCACGTACGTCCGGTCTGAGCCGGGGAAAACGCTAAAGTTGCACGCCAACTCATAGAAGGCCATGTTGATCTCTTGCAGGCTCTTCGTCGAGGTTCCGAGATAGGAGAGGTAGTCGACGGCCGTACCGAGCGCCTTATCGTGGTTCGTACCCATCTCGAAGACATAGATCAGGGAGAAGATGTCGTTGGTCGTGTTCTCCTTATATAATACGGGGATACCGGCCTTCGCCGTTCCCTTCTTCATGTCCTTCTCGAAATCGAGGAAAACCGGCTCGATGGGCTCCACCCGCGCCGTTTGGATTTCTTTCAGGAAGGCGCTGGCGCTGTCCCGGTTCATGACGATCGGGGTAATCGCCGGCTTTTCCATCTTCTTCTCATTCAAATCTTTCCCTTGCCGCTTATAAACCACGGCGTAATTATCGCCCAAATAAGTGTTGGCGAAATCGACAACTTGCTGTTTGGTGATTTGGCTCATGCGGTCGATTTGCGAGACGACCTCCGCCCAATCGTCCCCATTGACAAAGGCGGTGACGAACATATCGGCCCGGCTACTGTTGTCCTCCAACTGTTGCATGTAGCCCAGCTTGTAATTGTTGATGGCCGCCTGGAGCAACCCCTCGTCGAACTCGCCCCGCTTCAGCTTCTCGATTTCCGCGAGGAAAAGGTCCCTGACCTCCTCCAAAGTCTGCCCTTGCTTGGGCATGCCAACAAGGAGACAAGTGTTGTAATCCGCCAATCCATAGTCTCCGGCGGCGCAACCGAGCACTTTCTGTTGTTGCACTAAGTCGACATCCAGCAGGCCCGCCTTACCGTTATAGAGCACTTGAAAGAGAACGCTCAGCAAGTCATCGTTCTCGGGAGTGGTCGGGACGCGCCAAGCGAGCGAGATCATTTCCGCGTCCAACCCCATGACTTCCTTGACCACAGGGGCCTTGACCGGATTTTCTTTCGGTTCCGGACGGGCGGGCAAATTGGGATTGGGCTTCAGGTGACCAAAGTATTTGTTGATGGTCGCGATGGTCTGGTCGGGGTCCAAGTCGCCGGAGAGGCAGATGGCGATGTTATTGGGGACATACCAGGTCTTGTAGAAATTCTTGATGTTGGTGATCGAGGGGTTCTTCAGCTGCTCCTGCGTGCCAAGCACAGTCTGTGTGCCATAAGGATAATCCGGGTAAAGAGCGTTGAGCATGGCTTCATACATCTTGCGGGAATCTTGCGTCAACGACATGTTCTTTTCTTCATAGACCGTCTCCAGCTCCGTATGGAACCCGCGGATCACGGCGTTCTCGAAGCGGTCGGCCTGGATGCGTGCCCAGTTGTCCATCTCGTTGGCGGGGATATCGTCCACGTAGACCGTTTGGTCGAAACTGGTGTAAGCGTTCGTCCCTGTCGCGCCAATAGAGGCCATCAGTTTGTCGTACTCATTGGGGACCGCCAGCTTCGAGGCCTCGTAAGAGACGCTGTCGATTTGGCGATAGATGGCTTCCCGCTCCGCCTCGTCGGTGGTCTGCCGATAGACCTCGAACAGGCGCTCGATCTCGTCGAGCATCGGTTTCTCTTTCTCGTAATCCAAGGTGCCGAAATGGTTCGTGCCCTTAAACATCAAGTGCTCGAAATAGTGCGCCAAGCCGGTCGTCTCGGCAGGGTCATTTTTCCCGCCCACCCGGACGGCGATGTAGGTCTGGACGCGGGGCGTCTCCTTATTAACGGTCAAATACACTTTCAAGCCGTTATCTAACGTATAGATCCGGGCTTTCATCGGATCGTTGGGGACCGACTCGTATGGGAACGAACCGTTTCCCGAGCAGGCGGTCAAGATCAATAAGAACAAGAGCGCCCGCAAAAGTTGAATGGTCTTACGCATAACTCATTATTTTTTTATTGCGAAGGCAAATGTAAGGCTTTTGATTCGATTTTCGTAAATTTGCCCGCGATGAGACGACGGATGCGATGGTTTTATTTCCTCTTGCCGTTCTTCCTTTTCGCCGGGATGGGCGAAGGATGGGCGCAACAGTGGACACGGCAGGATTCCCTTTGGCTGCGTGGCGTGCTGGAGGGAAAAGACTCCTTGCGATTGGATCCGGAACTGATGAAGCGGATCCGAAGCGGAGAACTTTTGGATGAACCTGAGCCAATGGGCGCCCCACGCTCCGCCTCACCAGAAATCCCGATCGAGAAGGATTTCTCGGAATATATCCAAGGCAACGATAACCCCAGCCGGAAAGTCCCCCTCCGCGAGTTGCCGCCTTCCGTCTTTTGGTGGCATACCTTACCGCTCAACGCTTTACTCCCGATCGAAGAGTCGGTACGCCAAGAGTTGCGTGCCCGCCCCGGCGCGTCTCCAGGCAACGTGACGTTCGACATGGCGAGAATGACCAGCCGCGAGGAATATATCCATCGCCGTAACGCCCGCCGCAACGAGACGCGGGAGAACTACGACCGCCTCCCCGACCAAAGAAGCCTGCGCTTCCAACGCCAACTGGCCCTTCGAAAGGCCCAAGCGGCCCACCAGGACTCCACCCGGAGCAAATTCTTCGTAGGCCCCCTTCCCGACGAGGGATATTAGCGAAACGACTCAAAAGACAACTCCCGCAGGCATTCCTTGTATGCTTTCCTATCCAATCTTTGTCCGCATAGGCAGTAATTCTTGCTCGCGTACCGAGTAATTCTTTCACGCGTCGAATGCAATTCTCTAATCACCGCCGCTGATTATATAATCACCGTCGGCGTTTATATAATCACCGCCGGTGATTATAAAATCAGCGATGAAAATTAAAGAATAGATCCTTATGTAACGATCTTTATATTCGGGCATGGCGCACTTTTTCTCTCGAGGAGAAGCACAATTATTCATAGGAGAGGAGATGGGGATTGAGTTGGGTAGCTCTACCCCCAAAGAATGTCATTAAAATTTCATGAAATTGAAAAAACATTTACGCCGGGTTTGTTGTTTTGAGAGAAAACATTGTATTGTATGCTTAGATTTATTTATTCTTTTTTGTTTACGCTGCTAGCTTTTACCCTTACGGCTCAAGAGCGTGCGGACGCGTTGGTCAAGGACTTGCGCGATTTGGATTCCCAAAATGTATTTGTAGTCGCTCACCGGGGCGATTGGCGGAACGCTCCAGAAAATTCGCTCCAAGCGTTTAAAAACTGTATAGAGATGGGAGCCGACATGATCGAGATCGACTTGAAAAAGACGAAAGACAATCATCTCATCCTCATGCACGACGAGACGATTGATCGGACTACGGATGGTAAAGGCAAACCTTCGGACTATACGTTGGAGGAGATCCGGAAGTTTCACCTGAAGAACGGCATGGGCCGGACGACTTTCCATCCAATTCCCACGCTCGAGGAAGCGCTCCTGCTCTGCAAGGGTAAGATCCTGATTAATATAGACAAGGGATACGATTATTTCCAGGACGTGTACGACATGCTGGTCAAGACGGGGACCGTCGATCAGGTGGTTATCAAATCCGGTTATCCTTATCAAAAGGTAAAAGACGAGAACGGGGAAGTCTTGAATAAGGTTATCTATATGCCGATCGTCAGCCTGGATCAGGAAGGTGCGGAAAAGATTATTGACGACTACCTCACGCACATCAAACCTGTCGCTTTCGAATGTTGCTTCTCTCAAGTCACGCCTGAGGTTCCTCGTTTATTGAAAAAGATCGCTGACAGTGGATCGAAAATTTGGATAAACTCCCTCTGGGCCTCGCTCAATGCCGGACATGACGACGACCGGGCTGTAGATTTAGGGGAGAAAGATGAAGTATGGGGTTGGATCCTAGAGCAGGGCGCCTCATTGATACAAACAGACCGCCCGGTAGAATTGTTGGAATATTTGAAAGAAAAGGGGCGGCATGACTAAGAAGAGGAATTGATTTGGTCAAAACAAGAAGGTGTGTCGTAATAAGCGATGCACCTTCTTTTTTCGTCAATTACAAAAGAAAAGTTCGATATCTTCAGGCAGCGATATGTTGAAGATTTCTTTGATTTATGCGTTCCCCGCATCTGAAGAAAGCGGCTGTAAGCTCACAAAACTGTTTAATCAGCCAGTCCATGTCTGCTTTTGTCATTATTGCACACATCTTTTTATATTGAAGGCAATGGCTAGGAAGGAGAAGTCCATAAGGGCCTTGTCCTTCCCAAAATGGCGGAAACTTCAGCTGCCCGCGTTTCTTCCTTTGTGCGGCCTTCTCCCCTTTCGTGGAAGGTTCGGGAACCTGTTCAAGCGCGTTACGCAGTTCGCCCGCCATTTCGGTCAGCATGGCCGGTGTAAACTCGACTTCCCCATTGTTTTCCGATGATTTCTCCTGGGCGACGGCATCGTCTATCTGT
>CASFXH010000005.1 GCA_949298575.1 uncultured Parabacteroides sp. | reverse complement strand
CATTGTTTTCCGATGATTTCTCCTGGGCGACGGCATCGTCTATCTGTCCCAGCAGGACATGGATTTTCTTCATCAGGCGTTCACGGTTCCCCTCGACGGCCTTTCTCCACACGAAAGTGTACTTGTTGGCCTTGGATTCAATCTTCGTCCCGTCAATGTATTCCACGTTCAGGCTGATGAACCCTTTGTCGGAAAGCAGGAGAACGGTTTGGGTGAACACTTTGTTGATTTCCTCCTTCACACGGTTGCGGAAACGGTTGATGGTAATGAAGTCCGGCTTCTCGTGCCCGGCCAGCCATATGTAATGGATGTCGCGGTGGAGGAGTTTTTCTATCTTGTGGCAGGAGTAGATGTTGTTCATATAGGCGTACAGGATAACCTTGAGCATCATCTTGGGATGATGCGTCCGCATTCCTTATATAACTTCCTGAAACCTTCAAGATTCAGGCTTTCAACCAGGGCGTCAACCATGCGCACAGGACCGTTCTTCGCGATATTCTCATCGATTCTTTGAGGAAACAGCACTGTTTGGTTGGGTAAATGTATCTTTGTCATAAGCATTATTATAATGCTTAAAGATACAAAATCTTTAGGTAATAGCAAAGCCTCGGCTTGTGAAAGTTGGGGCTTTGGGCATAACAAAAGAAGGTGCGCTTTTTGACACACCTTCTTTTGTTAAAACCTCGCGAACGCGCTTAATCATTTCAGCATCGCCTCGATCTTCTCGACAAATTTCGCTTTAGGCGTCGCGCCCACGATCTTGTCGACCATCTTGCCGTCCTTGAGGAAAACGATGGTCGGGATGTTGCGCACGCCGAATTGGGCAACCACCTCGTCGTTGTTATCCACGTCCATTTTCCCGATCACGACCCGATCGCCGTACTCATTGTAAAGCTCATCAATGATCGGTGAAACCATGCGGCACGGGCCGCACCACTCTGCCCAAAAGTCAAGGACCATGGGCTTCCCGGAATTCGCGTACTCTTGGAAGTTCGCGTCTGTGATTTGTAATGCCATCTTTATTCGTCTTTAAATTAAAATTATTCTCGTCTTCAAAAAGCGCCTCAAAAATACGAAAACTTTCGTTCGCGGGCGTGTTTAACCGTTTATTTTAAAATCGATATTCTCGTTTTCTTGTAAGAAATCAAGCAACTCACGGGTAACGCTGAGCCGGATCTTGGACGCGAAAAGGTTGAGCGAGACGTTGTGCTCCCCGTCGACCACGCGGAAATAAAGCAACGTGTTGCCCGGATGGCGCTTGACGATAGAGGAAAGTTCATTGATCGTCGCCTCATCGAGGCTATGGATCGGTACGGTAACGCTGATCCGCTCCACCAACTGGTCTTTCTTGTCTTGCAACATGTCGACACCAAGGATGCGGAAATTGGCCCGCCCCGTATTCCATTTCTCGTTTTGCTCCAGGATGGCCCGAATCAAGAGACTGACGCCAGACTTCGCGTATTTGCTAAAATTGAAATAGTCAGGACCGAAAAGCGGAATCTCGCCACTACCGGAGAAATCTTCGACCTTCAAGATTCCGTATGGCTTCCCGTTTTTGGTCAGTCCTTCCCGATAGTTGGTGACGATGCCACCCATCAGCAATTCCTGTCCCTTTTTCAACGAGTCACGGTCAGCCAGGTCAGCCATGTGCGTGTTGCATACATAGTCGAGAATCACCCGATAAGGATCAAGCGGATGGGCAGAAAGGTAAATTCCAACCAATTCTTTCTCCTTGTTGAGGCGTTCGAGATCGGTCCAGAGGTTCGCTTTAGGAATCTCGGGCTTGGAGATGGTGATGAAATCCCTGCCGCCGAAGAGCGATTGGCTGGCCGAGAACTTGTCGGATTGGAACTTGTTCCCGTAGCGCACCAACGTGTCAAGAAAAGTCTCACCCCGTCCATTGTCCACGAAGAATTGCTCTCGCTGGATATTGAAGTTATCGAAGGCGCCGGCCAAAGCGAGGACCTCGATGTTCTTTTTGTTACAAGCCGTCAAGTTGACCCGTTCCACGAAATCGAAAATATTCTTGAACGGGCCGTTTTTCCGACGTTCCTCAATGATGTTCTGCACGGCCGATTCGCCTACCCCCTTGATCGCGCCGAGTCCGAAGCGGATGTCCCCTTTCTTATCCACGCCGAATTTCAGGAATGATTCGTTCACATCCGGTCCAAGCACTTGGATACCCATCGCCCGACATTCGTCCATGAACTTGGTGATATCGGTAATGTTCGATAAACTTCGACTCAAGACAGCCGCCATGTATTCCGATGGATAGTTAGCCTTGAGGAAAGCGGTTTGATAGGCGACCCACGAATAGCATGTCGCATGGCTCTTGTTGAACGCGTAAGAGGCGAACTTTTCCCAGTCGGCCCAGATTTTGCCGAGCACCTCTAGACCATAGCCATTAGCCTGACCGCCATTCATGAATTTTTCCTTAAGGGCGTTCATCTTGTCGATCAACTTCTTTCCCATCGCTTTCCGCAAGGCGTCGCTCTCGCCGCGAGTAAAATTGGCAAGCAGGCGGGAAAGAAGCATGACCTGCTCTTGATAAACGGTAATGCCGTATGTATCTTTCAGGTAACGCTCCATGACCGGAATGTCGTACTTAATCTCTTCCTTGCCTTGTTTCCGGGCGATAAAGGAAGGGATATAATCCATAGGTCCTGGCCTGTAAAGCGCGTTCATCGCGATCAAGTCCTCAAACTTTGAGGGTTGAAGCTCCTTCAGGTATTTCTGCATACCTGCCGACTCGAACTGGAACGTTCCTGTCGTGCGGCCTTCACAATAAAGTTGGTACGTTTTCGGGTCGTCGAGCGGGATGTGGTCAATATCGATCGTTTGTCCTGTAGTTAGTTGAATGTTCTCGACCGCTTCCTTGATGATGGAAAGCGTTTTCAACCCGAGGAAGTCCATCTTGATCAATCCCGTTTCCTCAATGACAGAACCCTCATATTGAGTGACCAGCATTTCCTCTCCAGTCTCCTTATCCTTCGCGGTACAAACTGGTACCACATCGGAGATGTCATATCGTCCGATAATGACACCACAAGCATGCACACCCGTATTGCGAACATTTCCTTCCAACGATTGCGCGTATTTTAAGGTATCCCTCGCCAATGGATCGTTTCCTGTTGCCGCCTCCCGCAATTCCGGAACGTAGTTGATGGCATCGGCCAACTTGAACTTCTTCATGTCGGGAATCTTGTCAGGTACCAGCTTGGCCAAACGGTTGGTCTCGGCAAGCGGAAGCTTTTGTACACGACCAACATCCCGAATGGCCGATTTCATGGCCATCGTGCCATAAGTGATGATATGCGCCACTCGTTCGGCGCCATATTTATCCGTAACCCAATTCAATACTTTCCCTCGCCCGTCATCGTCAAAATCGGTATCGATATCCGGCAATGAGATTCGGTCGGGATTCAGGAAACGCTCGAACAGCAAGTCGTATTTGATCGGGTCGATTTTCGTGATGCCTAAACAGTAAGCGACCGCCGAACCAGCAGCGGAACCACGTCCCGGTCCGACCGAGACACCCAATTCCTCTCGAGCCGCCCGAATGAAATCCTGCACGATAAGAAAATAGCCAGGGAAACCCATCGTTTTCATGATATGCAGCTCGAAGTTCAATCGTTCTTTTACTTCATCGGAAAGCGAATCGCCATATAGTATCTTGGCGCCCTCATAGGTAAGCTTGGCCAAGTAGTCCGCTTCCAGCTTGATACGGTAAAGCTTGTCGTAGCCGCCCAACTTCTTGATCTTATTCTTAGCGTCGGCTTCACTTAAGACCACTTGCCCATTCTCGTCACGAGTGAATTCGTTGAAAAGATCCTCTTCCGTATACTTGGCACGATAACTCTCTTCCGTCCCGAATGATTCAGGAATGGCGAAAGTCGGCATGATGGGAGCGTGATCGATAGAGTAATATTCCACCTTGTCGGCAATCTCGAGCGTATTGCTTAACGCTTCCGGGATATCGGCGAAAATATGGTTCATCTCTTTCGTGGTTTTCAGCCATTCCTGTTTAGAATAACGCATCCGGCTCGGGTCGTCAAGGTCTTTGCCGGTGCTGAGGCAGATTAATCGGTCATGCGCTTCCGCATCTTCCTCGTTCACGAAGTGGACATCATTGGTCGCGATCAATTTAACATGATGCTTACGCGCGAACTCCACGAGCGCTTTGTTAACCGTTTGCTGATGAGGATAAATGGTCTGGTCCGCATTCGAGTCATGAGTCTCATGTCGTTGCATCTCCAAGTAATAATCGTCGCCAAAAAGATTCTTGAACCAAAGAACGGATTTCTCCGCCTCGTCGAGCTGCCCCTTGAGGATCAGCTGAGGAATCTCACCACCGAGGCAGGCCGAGCAAACGATGAGCCCTTCATGGTATTTCTCCAGCAGTTCCTTATCGATCCGAGGGCGTGAGTAAAAGCCCTCCGTCCAGGAGAGAGAAACCATCTTGATCAAGTTCTTGTAGCCTTGCATATTCTTAGCCAGCAAGATAAGGTGCCAACCACTCCGGTCGTCTTGCGACGCGAGCTTGCTATGACGTCCATGGCGAGCGCAATAACATTCGCACCCAATAATGGGTTTGAAAAGCGCGGCTTCCTCGTCTTGGATCAACTTTTCCAAATCCACCTTTCGTTGGGCATCTGCTTCGGAAAGGGGTGCCGTTTGTTCCAGGAGCTTGTCCAGTTCTTTTCGCGCTTTCTGGATCGCGTCGCGATGCTTACCATTCTTCTTGTTGACTTTATTAAAAAATTCCTTGATACCGAACATGACACCATGATCGGTGATGGCAAGCGCCCGCATGCCGTCTTTCTGCGCCTTGTCGATCAAGGCGTCAATAGAGGCTTGTCCATCCAACAAAGAATATTGGGTGTGCACATGCAAATGTATAAATGGTTCCATATATAATATAGGTATAGGGATTGCGATAAATATCGGTAAAGATACGCCTTTCTTGCCAATCTAAAAGTTAAAATCAGGAGAAAAACAGGAGACGCATAAGCAATCAACAGAAAATCTTTATCTTTGCGCCGAATAGATAAGAAATCCAATCGAGATGAGAAAACTAATCCTGATTTGTTCCGTGCTCTTGCTTTCCATTGCGCCAATAGTGGCGCAGGTTGAGTTTGGCGTACGTGTTGGCGGAGCCTATTCTTCGTTGGTCCAGAAGATTGACCAGAAGTATGAGGCGGGAAGTCGCTTTGGCTTCAGTGTGGCGGGCTTGGCGGATATTCCATTGAAGAACCGTTGGTCTCTTCGCCCGGAGATCGCGTTGGTGAATCAGGGAGGCGCTTATTACTCGGCTCAGTCATTGGATGGGATGTCTCTTCATAACACCTGTTGGTATTATTCTTTGCAAGTCCCCGTAAATGTCGCGTACAACTTCATGTTGACCGACGTGCGCTTGAGCATCTTCGCGGGTCCCGTTTTCGATTGGTCGTTCGCGGGGAAAATGGATAGCCGGAAAGATCACCCCGATCTTCATTTTGGCGTTTCGGAAGAAAAAGATTTGAAACCTTGCGATATGGGAATTAGTTTAGGGCTATCCGTCGAATACAGCAATTTCTTCTTGTCATTCAATAGCATTTGCGGCGTGATCGACCGTCGGGCCGTGAAGCGGGAAGGCGAGACTTCCGTTTATCAAAACAACGTCACTCTATCTTTCGGCTACTTCTTCCGCACGAAGGACAAATAGAGGCTTCTGATTATTCATTTGATTTACAAGAAAAATAAACCCGGAACTTTTGGTTATTCAGATAAAAGCCGTACCTTTGCAAGCCGATTATTATCAAATTGTGTAAAAGTTTAGCTCTTAGTCGATTGGCATGTCATGTGTCCGTCGTGCCGATTGATTGAGGCGTTTTTTGAGTTATTAATTAATTTAATTTTTAAGCAGTGGATACTTTAAGTTTTAAGACCATTTCTGCGAACAAGGCAACTGTAAATAAGGAATGGGTCGTAGTCGACGCATCCGGGCAGATTTTGGGTCGTCTTTGCGCTAAGGTAGCGAAACTCTTGCGAGGGAAGTATAAACCAAACTTTACCCCGCATGTGGATTGTGGTGATAATGTGATTATCATCAATGCGGATAAAGTCGTGTTGACGGGTAACAAATGGACAGACCGCGTATACTTGAGATATACCGGTTATCCTGGTGGTCAAATCGCGTACACGCCGGCAGACTTGATGAAGAAGGGGCCAGATCGTCTCTTCCGTAAAGTAGTGAAAGGTATGTTGCCTAAGAATCGTTTAGGCGCGAAATTGCTTGGCAATCTGTATGTCTACGGCGGTCCGGAGCATAATCATGAAGCGCAACAGCCTAAGTCTATTGATATCAACTTATATAAATAAGAGCTATGGAGATTATAAATGCATTAGGAAGACGTAAAGCGGCTGTGGCTCGTGTATTCGTGAAGGAAGGTACGGGCAAGATTTTGATCAACAAGAAAGAGTTGGATAACTATTTCCCCTCCTCTATGCTGCAGTTCGTCGTTAAGCAACCGCTAAACAAGTTGGAAGTAGGAGAGCAATACGATATTAAGATCAACGTGAAGGGTGGCGGTTTCAAAGGACAAGCGGAGGCGATCCGTTTGGGTATCGCTCGAGCGTTGATCAAGATTAATCCGGAGGATAAGCCAGCATTAAAGGCGGCAGGCTTTGTCACTCGTGATCCGCGTGTGGTTGAGCGTAAGAAACCGGGACGTCCGAAAGCTCGTAAGAGATTCCAGTTCAGTAAACGTTAATCTTGAGTTTTATTGGTTTGCATGAACTGAAGAAAAGCGTTTAGTATCTAAACTATCGGGATTCCTTTTGTACGTGGCGTATAGAATGTCTACCTGATGGTTGTTAGTTAAAAACAGAAAGTAAACGATTTAAGAAAGAAAACAATGTCAAGAGTTAATTTTGATCAATTATTAGAGGCTGGTGTACACTTCGGACACTTAAAAAGAAAGTGGAATCCCGCTATGGCTCCTTATATTTTCATGGAGCGCAATGGTATTCATATCATTGACCTTTATAAAACAGTTGCTAAGGTAGACGAAGCGGCGGAAGTGATGAAGAACTTGGCTAAACAAGGCAAGAAAATCCTTTTTGTCGCCACCAAAAAACAGGCTAAACAAGTGGTCGCCGAGAAAGCTGCCGCCATCGGTATGCCGTATGTCATCGAGCGTTGGCCGGGTGGTATGTTAACGAACTTCCCGACTATCCGTAAAGCGGTGAAGAAGATGACGACGATCGATAAGATGACCAAAGACGGAACGTTTGATAATTTGTCGAAAAGAGAGAAACTTCAAATCACTCGCCAACGCGCTAAGTTGGAGAAGACATTAGGCTCTATCGCCGACTTGACTCGTCTCCCCTCCGCTTTGTTCGTGGTAGACGTGATGAAAGAACATATTGCCGTACGCGAAGCGAATCGTTTGGGTATTCCAGTCTTCGGAATGGTAGACACCAATTCGGATCCGACGAACGTAGACTACGTGATCCCAGCTAACGACGACGCGACGAAGTCGGTCGAGTTAATCATGAACGCGGTTTGCGAGGCGATGAACGAAGGCCTGCAAGAGCGGAAAGCTGAGCGTGTAGACACTGAAGCCGCTGGTGAAGGTGAAGCGCCGAAAAGAGAGCGTAGAGCCAAGGCTCCCGTGAAGAAAGAGTTCGTGAAGAAGGAAGAAGTGAACGAGGAGACCGCGCCGAAAGCGGAAACCGAAAACGCGAAAAACGAAGAGCAAGCCTAAGGCAAGAATTTTATAAACTACAAATAAAAGGAGATTTAGAAATTATGGCAGTTACAATGGCTGATATTTCCCACTTGCGCAAAATGAGTGGTGCGGGAATGATGGATTGCAAAAAGGCTTTGCAAGAGGCTGAGGGTGATTTCGAGAAGGCAATGGAGATCATCCGTAAGAAAGGACAGGCGGTTGCCGCTAAGCGTTCTGATCGCGAAGCTTCTGAAGGCTGTGTATTGGCTCAAGAGAACGGTGAGTTCGCGGCTATTGTCGCTTTGAAATGTGAGACAGACTTTGTCGCTAAGAATAAGGACTTCGTCGCATTGACACAAAACATCTTAAATGTGGCATTGGCTAATCAACCCGCGACAAAAGAAGATCTTTTGGTTAGCGCGTTGGCGGATGGCCGGACGGTTCAAGAGCATATCACGGATCGGATTGGCGTAACAGGCGAAAAGATGGAATTGGGCGCCTATGAGTTCGTAAAAGGCGCGACGACTATTTCTTATATCCATCCGGGTAATAAATTGGCGACGATCGTGGCGTTCAACCAAGCGGGTGTGGAGCGTCAGATGGCGCGCGACGTGGCGATGCAAGTAGCCGCCATGAATCCTGTTTCTGTTCGTCCGAATGAAGTTCCGCAGCATATCATCGATCAAGAGCTGGAGATCGCGAAAGACAAGGCGCGCCAAGCTAGCAAACCGGAGAACCTTTTGGATCGGATCGCGCAAGGCGCTTTGCAAAAGTATTATAAAGAGAATACTTTGTTGCAACAGGAGTTCATCAAAGACTCGAAAATGTCAATCGAGCAATATTTGCATACCGCAAATAAGGAACTGACTGTTGTCGAGTTCAAGCGTGTGACTTTGAACGTAGATTAAAAATTGTTCATAATGTTCGTTTTTTGGCTATCAGGGGCAACCCTGATGGCCTTTTTTATTGTGCTCGGTTGGCCTGTTCCTATCACCACCCTCTCCCACATCAGCATGAGGCTTGTCGTTTTCTTATAATGCCTATCATAAGAGTATTATAATGCCCATTGTTAGCTCGTCACTATTGGGTTATAACGACCTTACAATGGGCAGTATAATTCACGCTGGATACCAGCGAGATAGCATTGCGCTAGGCCTTCTCTTTCTCTTGCATTCCAAAGGCCATGGCGTAAAGCCGCATTTGTTTGACCATCGCTACCAGGCCGTTCGAGCGCGTGGGTGAAAGGTGTTCCTTTAAGCCAACCCGTTCAATGAAATAGAGATCGGCGTCGAGAATCTCCTGAGGCGTATGCCCGGAGAGGACCCGAATCAGGAGAGAGACAATACCTTTTACGATCACGGCGTCGCTCTCTCCTTGGAAGAGAACGCGTCCATCCACGTTGTCCGCTTGGAGCCATACCCGGCTTTGACAACCTTCGATTAAGTTGCGTTCGATCTTGTAACGCTCGTCAAGTGGAGGAAGGGCATTGCCCATGTCAATGAGAAGGGCGTACTTATCCATCCAATCGTCAAAGACCGAAAACTCCTCAATAATCTCGTCTTGCGCTTCGTTTATGCTCATTTCTATTTCTCCTTTATTCCTTTAATTATCAATTCTCATAGATCACTTTTAAGACGGTCTGTCCCACTGCCTTCAGGGTTTCCCGATCGATGTTTTCCATCGTATCGTCTTGCGTATGCCAATAGGCGGGGAAACCTTTTTCGGTCTCCGGATCGTAATTGATGATGTCAATACATGGGATACGCAAACCACTGATCACATACTGATGATCGTCGGTAATCGCCCCACCATCAGCATTAATGAAATAACGTCCATAGCCCAAATCACGGGCGGCACTCCAGACCATCTCCACGATTGGCGCGGCAGCACGCACGGATTGGTATTCCTTGAAGAAAGTAGCGCCACGTCCCCCTACCATGTCGAGCAAGATGCCATACTCGGCTTGGTAGTTCGGCACATGTGTATTGCGCGTCCAAAATTGCGTGCCCAAACACCAGGTATTGGGCTTGAAATCCGTCACGAACTCCGGCGTGCCATAATCTTCGGCATCAAAGAAAATGATATCGACTCCATAGCCCGGACTTTTCTGTCCGATCTGCCGAGCGATCTCAAGAAGAGCGCCCACGCCACTAGCTCCGTCATCGGCTCCGTCGAGTGGTTTCCGGTGGTTGGCTGGATCTGGATCATGATCGGAATAAGGCCGGCTGTCCCAATGAGCGAAAAGCAATACACGACGTTCATGATCAGGCAAGAATGAACCGATAATGTTGTAGCATTGGAGACGTGTCCCATCGTAGGCCGTCAACGCGGCTTCTTGAACGAAAGTTTTCGCGCCATGCCGTTTCAGCTCATTCGCCAAATAATTGGCGCAAGCCTTATGAGCTTCCGTATTGGGCACACGCGGTCCAAAAGCCACTTGATTGGCAACGTAAGCATAGGCACTATCGGCATCGAATGCAGGCACTTCACTTATGGAAGGGGAAGATGCTGGCGCCACAGGGACCGCATTCGTCCCCGTGTTATTCGCGTTCTTCGAACCGCAAGCGAGCAAGAGGACGCTCATGAGAACTATAAAATATTTAGAAGTCATACCATTGATTTATGCTTAATGAATGGATTTCACTTAACGGTCGCTGCATTCTGCACTTCGGTCATGACCCGGAGGAAATTTCCGCCCCAGATCTTAGCGATGTCTTCCTCAGAATAGCCCCGTTCAATCAACTTAACGGTGATTTGGATTAAATCATTATCGGCTTCGCATCCAATGATTCCGCCACCTCCGTCGAAATCGGAACCAATCCCCACATGATCAATTCCGGCCACTTTCACGATATGGTCAATATGCTCAATCGCGTCCATCAAGCACGCGTTCTTGTAATCCTCGTTGATGTAACTATCCAAAAGGCAGAGTTGCACGACCCCTCCGTTTTTAGCCAAAGCCTTCAACTGTTCATCGGTCAAGTTACGGTCATGCTTGCAAATGGCCATCGCCGAAGAGTGTGAACAAATGATCGGAGTCTTCGACAATTCGATCACGTCCCAAAATGTCTTCTCGGAAGCGTGCGAGAGGTCGATCATGACACCTTGCCTGTTCATCTCGGCCACTACCTCACGGCCAAAAGGACTGAGCCCATTCCACTCGTTCTTCGTTTTCGAGGAAGAATCACAAATATCGTTATCGTAAGAATGGCATAACGTGATGTAGTTAACCCCCATCGCCTTGAATTTCGCGATATTGCTCAAGTCCTTTCCTATGCCATAACCGTTCTCTATCCCGATCAGGAAAGCACGCTTGCCTTCTTTCTTCAACTGGTAAATTTCCTCCGCGTTGGTCGCGATGCCACACAAATCCTTGTTACGCTCAGCCTGCTGATGGATTCCCTCGATCAACCCCTCGACCTTTTTTACCGCGGCCTGAAGCGAAGCGTCGTCTCGCTCTCCCTGCCCAATGAAAGCGGCCAAGAAGACCGCGTCAAGCTTTCCTTCTTCCATCTTCGGAAGATTAACCCGGTTTCTTTCCCGTTCCGCGATATCGAAACCGGCCCGGCGGAACCAGAAAGGCGTATCCGTATGGGTATCGACCGAAACGAAACGCTTGTGCATTTCTTTCGCTTGGTGGAAGACTTTCGCTTTCTCCACCCAATAACGGAATAGCTTGACCATCGTCGTATCGCCCGCTTTCGTCATTCCCTCTGGATGCCATTGTACGGCCAAGATCGCTTTGTTAGGCAATGCCTCGTAGGCCTCGATCACGCTATCGGGCGCATAAGCCGTCGCCTTGAAAATCGGTGCCAAATCTTTCACGGCTTGATGATGAAATGAGTTTACGGCAACTTCCGTCTTGCCCAGAATCTCCGCCAAAGCGCTTTGGGGATTAATGGTTATGGTATGGGAACCAAACTGACGATGAATATCTTGCACATGTTTAATCGCGCCCTTTCGCTGTGAGGGAAGATCTTGATAAAGCGTCCCGCCAAAAGCGACGTTGATTAATTGCTCGCCCCGACATATCCCAAGAAGCGGCACGTTTTGATCAGCCGCGAGTTTAATCAGCTTCAGTTCATATTCGTCTCGAACAGGGTCGACCGCTTGCAAGCGTTCATGCGGTTGCTCACCATACCAAAGCGGGTTGATATCGGCTCCTCCGGTGATAATCAACGCGTCAATATGTGAAACGAAATTCCGGAGGATTCGCCCATCAGTCGTGGCGGGAATGATCACGGGCGTACCACCCGCTTTCAGGACCGACTGCACGTACGTATCGCCAATACCCGAAGCGTCCTCGCTACGCGAACTCACGGATAAACCAATCAAAGGCGAATAAGGCGCCCTCAAAGAAACGTCACAGGAATCAATCAATTTCTGGGTCATCTTCCAATCCAAAATGGCTGACCCATTGGTCTGCGCCTGGCCCTGCCAAGCCAATAAAACCGTTACAAGAAATAGAAACAGCTTTTTCATGCTATGCTTTTGTTGTTTAAATACTTGTTTGTTTTTGCCCATAGTCCTGAGCTAAAGAAAGGACGGTCAAGAAGTTTTCTCCCCAGATCTTACGTATATCATGGTCGGAATAGCCTAGAGCCAAAAGACGTGTAGTCAGGTTAATCAACTCATTCGTGGCCGCGCAACCTATCAATTCACCATCACCATCGAAATCGGAACCAATGCCGACATGATCGATCCCCATGACTTCCACCATGTGATCGATATGCCGGACCGCATCGGTCAATGAAGCCTTATCCGCTTGCTTATTAATGAATCCCTTATAAAGACACACCTGGGCGACGCCCCCTCGCGCGGCAAGCGCTTTCAGCTGGTCATCGGTCAGGTTGCGTGGATGATCACATAAAGCTTTCGCGGAAGAATGAGTAGCGACGATAGGCACGGCACTCGTTTCCAAAACCTGGTAAAAAGTTTCCTCTGACGCGTGCGAGACATCCACCAATAAGCCTACCCGGTTCATCTCACGCACGACTTCTCGGCCAAACGGGCTCAAACCATGCCACTCGCGTTTCCCTTTCGCGGAATCACAAATATCGTTATCGCCATTATGACAAAGCGTTATGTATGAAACACCCATCTTCCGGAACAACGAGAGGTTCGCCAAATCCTTACCTATCGCATAACCGTTCTCTACGCCTAAGCCAATCGCTTTCAAGCCTCTCGCTTTCAACGCACGAATATCCTCCACGGAACGGGCGATTCTCATGCGCTGAAAATTTTTCGTCTCCTGAATGATCACTTGCTGGAGCCTTTCCACCGCATAATCAGTCGCCGATTGAAGTGATCTGGGGTCTCTCGCGCCTTGGGGAATATAAGCCACCATAAACGCCACATCCGTCAGTCCTTCTTCCATCAAAGGGAGATTGACCTTTCCTCCCTCCTTCCGGCCAATATTAAATTCACCTGGGAAGAGCATCGGTGTATCCGTATGGGAATCCAGAATCACACAAGAACGATGGAGCGCCTTCGCCCGAGCGAAAAGCCGGGCATTTTCCACATGATAGCGGAATAAAGCCCGCATCTTGGGATCGGTCTCCTCCATCGCTTCCGGATGCCATTGCACACTGAATAGCGCATTCTCCGGATGTCCCATCGCTTCGTTAATGCCATCCGCCGCCTCGGCCCAAGATTCAAAACCTGGCGCGACCGCACGCACGGCTTGATGGTGGAACGAATTAACCAACAATTCATTCGTACCGTCTAGTATCTCTTTTAAGCGATTTTTTCCTGAAGAGAGAGTCACTTGATGAGAAGGGTATTCCCGCGCTTGTTTCTGGCTATGCTTAATCAGTGGGCCATCCGCTTGGCTGTAAATATCTTGATAGATTGATCCCCCAAAAGCGATGTTCATCACCTGATGTCCCCGGCAAATGCCCATCATCGGTACCTGTCGATTGGCAGCTAAACGAATCAAGATCAAGTCAAATTCATCCCGATAAGTATCCACGTCCTGCAATTGGGGTATCGGATCCTCATTCACGAAGAGCGGATTGATATCCGCCCCTCCACTCATGATCAAGCCATCGATACTTTCGACAATCTCCGTCAGGAGCGCGATATCCGTGATCACCGGAATAAGCATGGGAGCGCCTCCCGCATGAACGACCGCTTGAATATAGGTTTCCGCGATGCATGAAAGGCCTTCTTTCCGATTCGCCGAGATTCCAATCCGTGGAGGCCGCTCCTTTGAACTCGCCGGAATAAAATGATCCACTTCCGAGAAAAGGCCTTCCACGTTTGGATAGCGCACGCTTGGGTTCATGACGTTATGCGGTATTTTTAAGCGTCGATATTCGCGTAAGTCGCATTCTCCTCGATAAACTCCCGACGTGGCCCGACATCCTCACCCATCAACATGGAGAAGATCTGATCCGCCTCCGCGGCATTGTCGATCGTGATTTGCTTCAAAGTCCGGTTCGCGGGATTCATGGTCGTATCCCACAATTGATGATCATTCATCTCGCCCAAACCTTTGTAGCGTTGCGTATGAATCTGGTTTTCATTACCTCCTCCATACTTATTGATAAACATCTGGCGCTGCTGGTCGGTCCAGCAATATTCCTCCACTTTTCCTTTCTTGCAAAGATAGAGCGGTGGGGTCGCCAGATAGACATAGCCATTCTCAATCAATGCCCGCATCCGACGGAAGAAGAAAGTCAGGATTAACGTCGCGATATGGCTTCCATCCACATCGGCATCGGTCATGATAATCACCTTATGATAACGAACCTTATCCAAATTCAACGCCTTTGGATCGTCTTCCGTTCCAATGGTTACGCCCATCGCACGATAAATATTCTGGATTTCCTCACTCTCGAAGATCTTATGTTCCATCGCCTTCTCCACATTCAAGATCTTACCACGAAGCGGAAGGATTGCCTGGAAATTCCGGTCCCTTCCTTGCTTAGCCGTGCCACCTGCCGAATCTCCCTCAACAAGAAACAACTCGCATATGGAAGGATCTTTCGAGGAGCAATCGGCTAGTTTACCAGGCAAACCTCCACCAGTCATGGGCGATTTGCGCTGAACCAACTCCCGAGCTTTCCGGGCCGCATGCCGGGCTTGGGCGGCAAGTATCACCTTGTCCACGATCATCTTCGCTTCTTTTGGGTGCTCTTCCAAATAATATCCCAATGCCTCACCAACAGCCATATCCACCGCGCCGGTCACTTCATTATTACCCAGCTTTGTCTTCGTTTGACCTTCAAACTGAGGTTCCGCCACCTTGATTGAGATCACGGCAGTCAGACCTTCCCGGAAATCGTCACCTTGGATCTCCACTTTCGCTTTCTCCAAGAGCTTGGAATCTTCCGCGTATTTCTTTAATGTGCGAGTTAGACCACGACGGAATCCCGCCAAGTGGGTACCACCCTCGATCGTATTGATATCATTCACGTACGAGAATACGCTTTCATTATAGGAAGTGTTATAGGTCATCGCCACTTCCACAGGAATGCCTTGCTTCTCTGTCACGATGTGAATCACGTCGGGAATCAATTTTTCTTTCGAACGATCAATATAACGCACGAACTCCATCAAACCATCCTTGGAATGGAATATTTCCGATTTATAGGAGCCATCCTCTTTTATCATGCGCTTATCCGTCAAGCTCAACGTGATTCCCGCATTCAAGAATGCCAACTCCCTCAAGCGGGTCGCCAAAATGTCGTATTTATATTCCGTGATGGAGAAAATTGACGCGTCTGGCTTGAAGGAGATAGTTGTTCCTGTCGTATCAGATTTCCCTATCACCTCCACGTCATGTAAAGGTCTTCCGCACGAGAACTCTTGCATATAGATCTTACCCGCCCGACGAACCTCGGCACGCAAATAAGTAGACAACGCATTGACACACGAAACACCTACGCCATGCAGACCTCCAGATACTTTGTAAGTTCCCTTATCGAACTTACCGCCCGCATGGAGCACGGTCAAGACGACCTCCAAGGCTGATTTGCCTTCTTTCTCATGAATATCAACCGGAATACCTCGTCCATCATCTGTAACCACGATCGAGTTATCTTCATTGATGATCACATCGACACGCGTACAGAATCCCGCTAACGCCTCATCTATAGAATTATCAACAACCTCATAGACCAAGTGATGCAAACCTTTCTCTCCGGTGTCACCAATGTACATGGAGGGTCTTTTCCTCACGGCTTCCAATCCTTCCAGCACCTGAATACTGTCTGCGGAATATTCCGTAGCCTTATTCTTCATTTCTTCATTCATGAGCTTATCCTATTCTTTTTATATCACAAATTTTCAACGCTTCTAAAAATCTAACAAAAGTAATGCTTTTTGGTGAGATAGTGAATCTACAGACGTGAAAATAGTCAAAATCACGGAAGACTCTGGCAGAGTGGCATATACCGAAAAAGCCGAACTTCTCTAGAAGCCCGGCTTTCCATATTTCTTGAGGTCTGATAACCTTTCCCGCTTACGCTAAGCTGTTCACGTATTTCGCCAACTTAGACTTCAGGTTTCCCGCTTTGTTCTTGTGGATAACATTCTTCTTCGCCAGCTTATCCAACATAGAACTTACTTTCGGATACAACGCTTTTGCTTCTTCCTTATCCTTGAGGCCACGCAAAGCCTTCACCGCATTTCTCGCAGTCTTCGCATAGTAACGATTACGCAAGCGTCTTGTCTCCGTTTGTCTAATCCTTTTAAGTGCAGACTTATGATTTGCCATTTTTTCTAGATGATCCTTTATTGTTTTTTTAATCCTGTTTATTGTAGCCCATAGGGGAATCGAACCCCTCTTTCAAGAATGAAAATCTTGCGTCCTAGCCGATAGACGAATGGGCCTTCTAGATACGGCTTTAGCCATCCTCGAACCGTTTTCTCGATTGCGACCGCAAAGGTAGATGTATTTTTTAAGTCAGCAAAATATTTCTTGTGAAAATTTGAACCCCTCAACTATTTAACTTCTATTTAGGACTTGGATAACGTCTAAAACACTTCTTTTGCACTTCGGATTCGTCAAATTTCAAGAAACATGTTGAGTAAAACAAGAGGTATCGTGTTACGTACGATGCCCTACAACGATAAGAGTTCTATTATATATATGTATACGGAAAACTTCGGTCGGCGCTCTTATTTGGTGCGCTGGAGCCAGCGAAAGGGTGGGCTGTTCTCAAAAGCCTTGTTCATGCCCTTCTCCGTCTTGGATCTCGAAGTGATCCATTGGCCCAAACGAGAGTTGCACCAAATAAAAGAATGCCGAATCGATTTTCCCACCAATCGGATCGCCACAGATCCGGTACGGAGCGCTCTGGCGCAATTCTTGGCGGAAGTGTTGTTTCGGGGTGTCCAAGATACGGAGCCGGATCAACGCCTATTCGATTATCTCCTCCACTCCATCCATCTCTTGGAGACGAGCGATGAGGGGATCCCCAACTTCCATCTGGTTTTCTTGCTGGGCTTGCCTCACTATTTGGGCATCTTCCCTAATTTAGAATCCTATCAGGAAGATTCCTATTTTGACTTACGGGAAGGTGTCTTCACAAGTATAGAGCCTTCACACCCATTCTATTTGAATCGTCAAGAAAGCGCATTCTTCCACAAGCTTCTTCGGATCAGTTATGAGAATATGGTTCTTTATGCGTTTTCCAGGAAAGAACGGGTGCGGATCCTTCAACACATTATGAGCTATTACCGTCTACATCTCCCTAATTTTTCGGAAATCAAATCATTGGAAGTCCTTCAAGCTTTTTTCGATTAACCCACCTTAAACCCTATTGCCATTTTGTCTATTGGGGGAAAAGTTGTACTTTCGCGAGCGATTCGTTCAGCCGAACGTTCAGAAAAACAACACGTGATTTCTCTTGCCTTGGTAGTTCAACGGATAGAACAAGTGTTTCCTAAACATTAGATAGGGGTTCGATTCCCCTCCGAGGTACCATATAACTCACCTTCCCATAAGTGATTATCAATTTTTCTCCATTCATTTTTCCCATATACGAGTACTTAAAGAAAAAAGCATTAACTTTAGCCCCAAATTCATCGGCATGGAAAAAAGGTTGCGCTTAAAGAATGACATTCGTGAGCTAGAAAAAATGAATCGTTTCCTGAAGGAATGTGGGGAAGCGATGGCTTTGCCCACGGCCTTTCTCATGAGCCTCAATCTCGTGATGGAGGAAGCGGTCTCAAATATCATTTTTTACGCGTACGACCAAGCCCAACGAATAGATGATGCGGTCGACATCAAGATATGCCGTGAAGACGACAGGCTATGGATTCACCTAGAAGACCATGGGAAGCCTTTCGATCCTACCGCCAAAGCCGACCCGGATATCTCCCTCTCGGCAGAGGAACGCCCCATTGGAGGATTAGGTATCTTCTTGATCAAAAAGATTATGGATAAAGTCTCCTATACCAGGGAAGGTGACAAGAATATCTTCACGATGTCCAAGAAAATCACAGAGTCATAAACAATAATCATTCATACAAATATGGAGGTAAGAATAAATAAGGTAAATGAAGAAGTGGTCATCACCGTTAGTGGACGATTGGACACCAGCTCCAGCCCGGAATTCGAAAAAGAGATCAGTCCGGCCTTAAATAGCGACGAGAAAGCTTTTCAAATCAATTGCTCCAACCTGGATTATATCAGCAGTTCCGGCTTGCGGTTGTTCTTGATGGCCCAAAAGATGGTCACCGCAAAAAAAGGCTCTTTGCGTTTAACCGGCTTGAAGCCAGAGATTCAAGAGATATTCAACATTACAGGATTCAGCGCCATCTTTAAGATTGAATAAGTCTGTAGAAGGTATTTACGCTAGGCGCAAGAAAACATGAAAGGACTTTCTCCGGTTCTTAAAATCTTGTTTTCTTGCGCCTAATTCTATGCTTTAGTTTAAATCATCCTCGAGGTCAATCTCATGTGGTTCTCCCCAAGCGCCGTCATTCCAAATCTGGATCGTGAATGAATGATTTGCGCTCTGTGGCGAATAAAGAGCGCCTTTGTAACGAATGATTTGATTTGCGACTGGAGTGATACCCTCCACTTGTCGCTCGCGAAGGACCTCATCCGATTGATCATTCGAAACAAGCTTTGCGGATAAAGCAAAGGGCGGATTGGGCACGAACGTAAAGAAACCATGAGTCGTCCCGCTTACGCCACGCTCCTCATCCGTGAAAGAGTGTTCATAAACCAAAGACTCCTGATCCGTTGTCCCTTCGCCGGTCAAAAGATCTAAGGTGGAAGCGGGCGAAGTAATCGTCATTTGGAAATTCTTCCCTTCTTCAGGCACAGGGTCGGTAGCCTGGAATTCGATCCGGCTCACGACTCTTTCCAACACGACATCTTCCGCAGTCTGTTCACCTGGAACAATAGTCAAATTCATGGTAGTATGAAACGTATCGGACATATCCTCGAAATGAGCGTTTTGCCCTTCAACAGTCATTTCTTCTGAGGAATGAGCGAGAAAACAAAAATTATAGTTCCCCGCAGATAAAGTGTCATAAACCATTCCGAAATCCAAATCCGTTTTCAGATAGGTCTTATGTTTCACGAGCATATTCCCCTCGTCCGCTTGGAAAACCAGATAATCAATCCGGTCATACAAATCCTCATCTCCTTGGCGTGTCGCGATAGGCTCCTCCATATCCAAAGGTGGAGCGGCCTTCGTCATCGCAAAGGGTAAAACCTCCTTGTTCATGTCGATGGAAAACCGAAGCGGGTACCGCTTCTCACTCGATGAAAAACTCTCATTCTCTAACTTCGCGCAACTCGTGAGCGCATAAAGGCCAATCAAGCCTCCTAAAATAAACATCTTCATAGCTAATAATGAATTGTGATTAAACTTTTGCCAAAGGTAACGCAAAGCGCATTTAATCCAATACCTCAAGCCAATATTTTAAGTTCTTTTAAGGCTAAGATCGTTTTTTGTCTTGCCTCAAAAGGTTTTTCTTGAATCTTATCGACACGTCCTGAAGATTATTGCTATATTTGTGACGATTAGACAAAGTATTAACCCTAAAGCAAATAATCTAGACCATGAAACGAAAAATTCGAATGGGTATGATTGGCGGAGGTGAAGGATCCTTTATCGGAGGCGTTCATCGAATCGCCGCGAATTTGGACGGACAGATTGAGTTGGTATGTGGATGCTTCAGCTCTCGTCCAGAAGTATCTTATCGGACGGGACGTGCGCTGTTCCTTCCGGATAATCGCATTTACGGTTCTTTCCAAGAGATGATCGAACGGGAAGCCTCGCTTCCGGAAGGTGAGCGGATGGATTTCGTCTCGATCGTGACTCCGAACCATCTTCATTTCGCGCCCGCGATGATGGCGTTGGAGCATGGTTTTCATGTCGCGCTCGATAAGCCAATGACTTTTACGCTTGATGAAGCGCTTCAACTGCGCGAGAAAGTAAATTCGAGGGGCCTATTGTTCATGTTAACGCATACATATACCGCCTATCCGATGGTACGGGAAGCGCGTGAGCGAGTCCGCCGAGGTGAGCTGGGAAAGATCCGCCGGATCTACGTGGAATATCCACAAGGCTGGCTTTACGAGGACTGTTCGGCCACGAACAAACAAGCCGCATGGCGAGTTGATCCCGCCCGTTCAGGCAAAGCGGGATGCATGGGCGATCTTGGAACACATGCGTTTAACATTGTTGAATTTATCACGGGATTGAAGGCGACCGAACTTTGTGGAGAACTCATCTCATTCGTTCCCGGCCGTTTGCTGGAAGATGATGGAGCGGCTCTGATTCGCTACGAAGGAGGCGCACGGGGAGTCTTGACCGCGAGCCAAATCGCGATTGGGCATGAGAATAGCCTTCGCGTACGGATCTATGGCGAAAAAGCGGGCTTGGAATGGTCGCAAGAAGAGCCAAACACGTTGCTTATGCTTTGGCCCGACGCGCCGGCTCAAATCCTAAGGACCTCCAATGGCTACCTTTCGCTCGCCGCGAAACACAACACACGGATACCCGCTGGTCATCCCGAAGGTTATCTGGAAGCGTTCGCCAATCTTTATCGGCATTTCGCCCAAGCGTTACAGGCGTTGGCGGTTGGCGAGACACCAGCCGCGGAAGATCTGGATTTCCCTTCGATCGAAGAAGGCGTCCGGGGAATGCGTTTCATCGAAGCCATCGTATCAACCAATGAAACGGAACAGAAGTGGATCCCAATAGGGGATTAATCTCACGTATAAAACAATCGCTTTAAACTCAAACTTTTTTAATACATCAATCATTATGGCTCGTCCTGTTACTTTATACACTCTGCAATGGGGTGATTTATCCTTGGAAACCGTTTGCCAAAAAGCAAAAGCGTTTGGTTATGATGGTTTGGAATTAGGGCTTCCCGACCACTTGGACGTGCGTCGCGAAGATCCCGAATATTATGAAGGCATCCGCGCTTTGCTCAACCGATATGGGTTGAGCTTGTTCACCATTTCTTCCCACTTGATCGGGCAGGCCGTTTGCGACAAGATCGATGAGCGGCACAAGATGATCTTGCCGGACTACATTTGGGAAGATGGCGATCCGGAAGCGATACATATCCGGGCCGCCGAGCATCTCGTCCGGGCAGCTCATGCGGCAAAGGCTTTAGGTATTAACACCGTGGTGGGCTTTACGGGTAGTCCGATCTGGGCTTATCTCTATTCATTCCCGCCCGTAACCGAACGAATGATCAAAGCCGGTTATGAGGAATTCGCCAAATGTTTCAAGCCAATTTTAGATGAATACCAGAATTTGGGTATCCGTTTCGCGCTCGAGGTACACCCAACGGAAATCGCTTTCGACACCCTTTCCGCCCGTCGAGCATTAGAAGCAGTCGATTACCATCCGGCCTTTGGGTTCAATTACGATCCCAGCCATTTGGGTTATCAAGGCGTGGATTACGTGGATTTCATCTATCAGTTCCCGGAACGGATCTTTCACGTACACATGAAAGACGTTTATTGGAGCGATCAACCCAAACAAGTTGGTGTCTTCGGAGGCCACGTGACTTTTGGCGATCCCCGACGGTATTGGAATTTCCGAAGTCTCGGTCGAGGACGGATCCGTTTTGAGGAAATCATTCGGGCATTGAACGCGATTGGCTATCAAGGTCCTCTCTCTGTGGAATGGGAAGATAGCGCGATGGATCGGGAACACGGCGCCCGGGAATCATGCGAATTGGTGAAGCGAGTCGATTTCCAACCGTCCACCCAAGCCTTCGACGCTTGCTTTGGAAGCGAGAAGTAATCAAGCTTGACACTTTTTAGGATGATGGAAGGAGGCTTCTTGGCTATGAAGTCCAATAAATGATTAATTTTGCGGCTGATTCTTATTCAAAAACAGAAAAAGAAAGATGAAAAAGTTTAGAGCTGCCATCATTGGGTATGGCAACATTGGAAAGCATGTCGTAGAGGCGCTGGAAGCGGCACCTGATTTCGAGATCGCGGGCGTAGTCCGCAGGAATCCGAACGATATCCCTGAGGAGTTGAAAGCTTATCAAGTGACCGACCGAATCCAGAATCTGGAAAATGTCGACGTGGCGATTTTAGCCACCCCTACCCGTAAGGTGGAATCTTACGCGAAAGAGATCTTGGCGATGGGTATCCACACGGTCGATAGTTTCGATATTCACGGGCAGATCGTGGACTTGCGTCGTTCGCTCGACGAAGTCGCGAAAACCCATGGAACAGTTGCCGTAATCTCGGCCGGTTGGGATCCAGGTAGCGACTCGATCGTGCGGGCCATGCTCGAAGCGATCGCCCCGAAAGGAATCACTTATACCAATTTCGGCCCAGGCATGAGCATGGGGCATACGGTCGCGGTCAAAGCGATCGAAGGCGTGAAAGCGGCTTTAAGCATGACGATTCCATTGGGAACGGGAGTCCATCGGCGGATGGTCTATATCGAAGTGGAAGAAGGATATGACTTCAACCAAGTGGCGGCGGCCATCAAGGCGGACGATTATTTCGCGCACGACGAGACGCACGTTATCCAAGTGGAGTCTGTAGATGCTTTGAAGGATATGGGGCATGGCGTGAATCTCGTTCGTAAGGGCGTGTCGGGCAAAACGCAAAACCAATTATTCGAGTTCGACATGAAGATCAATAACCCGGCCTTGACGGCCCAAGTATTGGTCGCCGTGGCCCGCGCTAGCTTCAAGCAACAACCCGGTGCCTATACGATGATCGAGTTGCCGGTGATCGATATGCTTTTTGGCGATCGTGAGAGCTTGATCCGTCGATTGGTCTAATCAGGGGAGAACACGAAACCTGTTGAAGGAAGTTTGAATGCTTGATTTCATCACATGGACAGCCGATCCGGCTATTTTCACGATCGGTTCGCGTGAGATTCGATGGTATGGCCTGGCGTTCGCCGTCGGGTTCGCCATCGGATACATGATTGTCGACCGAATGTGGAAGCGAGAACGGCTCCCGCAAGCCTGGATCGACTCCCTACTGATCTACACGATGCTCGGAACGGTGATCGGCGCTCGTTTGGGGCATTGTTTATTTTACGCACCCGACTATTACTTGGCCAATCCCATCGAGATCTTGAAGATCTGGGAGGGCGGCTTGGCCAGTCATGGCGGGACATTGGGGATCATCATCGCCATCTACATCTACTCCAGACGGGTCAGCCATCGGAGTATGCTTTGGACGTTTGACAAGCTGGTGGTGCCAACCGGACTGGTCGCGGCGATGATTCGTTTAGGCAACTTGATGAACCATGAGATCTACGGACATCCGACAGAATACCCATGGGGATTCCGCTTCATCGAGAACTTATCCGCTTGGAAAAGGGGCGCGGAACCTATCTTCTCGCCCCCTAGCCATCCGACACAGCTCTACGAAGCGATGTGCTACTTGTTGATCTTCGCCCTCTGCATGTGGCTTTATTTCAAAAAAGACGCTTGGAAACGAGAGGGATTGATCTTTGGCATATTCATGATTGGCGTATTTGGCTCTCGCTTTTTTATCGAGTTCGTAAAAAACGACCAAGAGGCGTTCGAGGCGAATATGACGCTGAACATGGGCCAATGGTTGAGTGTCCCATTCGTTATGGCCGGTATCTATTTTGTCTGGAGGGCCTTGACAAGGAAAAGTGAACAAACACGAAGTAAATAATTACGAGGAGGTATATATAATATATGTATAAATTGAAAGAGATCGAGGAAGGGATTTATTATGTAGGCGTGAACGACCGCCAAAAAGTCCTTTTCGAGAATATGTGGCCCCTGCCTTATGGGGTCTCCTATAACGCGTACTTGATTGTCGACGAGAAGACCGTCCTGGTGGATACGGTTGACGTCTGCTATTCGGACATTTTCTTGAAGAAAATCGAGGACGCTTTGAATGGCCGTGAGTTGGATTACCTGATCGTCGACCACATGGAACCAGATCACGCGGGCAGCATCCGGCTTTTGCGCCAACGTTATCCGAATGTCCAAATCGTGGGAAATGCCAAGACTTTCGGCATGCTTGAAGGGTTCCATGGAATTAAGGACGGCTTGCATGAAGTGAAAGAGGGCGATAGCCTGAACATCGGTAGCCGCTCATTGACTTTCTACATGGCCCCAATGGTGCATTGGCCGGAGGTGATGGTCACTTACGACGAGAAACACCAACTGCTCTTCTCGGCCGACGCGTTCGGCACCTATGGAACATTGGATGGAGGCGTAATCGACACGGAGATGAACTTGGATCATTTCTGGGACGAGATGACACGCTACTACGCGAACATCGTGGGCAAATACGGCACGCCGGTCCAAAACGCGTTGCGGAAATTGTCGGGTTTGACCATCCGGACAATCTGTTCTACACATGGGCCTGTCTGGAAGGCGCAAATCGGGAAAGTCATTGGTATCTACGACCGCTTGAGCCGCTACGAGGGCGAGCCGGGTGTCGTGGTGGTCTATGGCAGCATGTATGGGAATACGGAACAAATGGCCGAGGCGATCGCCACCTCGTTGGCCGATCATGGGGTGAAAAACATCGTCATGCACAATGTCAGCAAAAGTCACGCTTCCTATATCCTGAAAGACATATTCAAATATAAAGGCTTGATTATTGGGTCACCGACTTACAGTAACCAACTCTATCCGGAGGTAGACGCGTTACTGAGCAAGATCGAGCTCCGCGAGGTAAAGAACCGCTACTTCGGCTACTTTGGTTCCTTCTGCTGGGCAGGGGCGGCCGTGAAACGCTTGGCGGCTTTCGCGGAACGAATGAAATGGGAAACGGTCGGTACGCCGGTCGAGCAAAAGCAAGGGCGAATCGCCGACCAATACGAGGCTTGCCGGGCTTTGGGTGAAGCGATGGCTTTGAGAATCAAGAATGAGGAATGAAACATCAAGAATTTAAATATTAGGTATCATGAGATTAATTATTGAGCCGAATTACGAGCAGCTATCGAAATGGGCCGCCAATTACGTGGCAGCCAAGATTCGCAAAGCGAATCCGACACCCGAAAAACCTTTCGTTTTGGGTCTGCCGACGGGATCTTCCCCGCTGGGTATGTATAAACACCTGATCGAGTTGAACCAACAAGGCGTGGTCTCTTTCCAGAACGTCATCACGTTCAACATGGACGAGTACGTAGGCTTGCCGAAAGAACACCCCGAGAGCTATCACTCATTCATGTGGAACAACTTCTTCAGCCACATCGACATCAAGCCGGAGCACGTGAATATCTTGAATGGCAACGCGGAAGACTTGGAAGCGGAGTGCGCCTCCTACGAGGCTCGCATGAAAGCGGCCGGTGGCGTAGACCTCTTCTTGGGCGGCATTGGCCCGGATGGACACATCGCGTTCAACGAACCGGGTTCCTCATTGGCTTCACGGACACGAGTAAAGACATTGACTACTGACACGATCATCGCCAACTCGCGCTTCTTCGAGAACGACGTGAACAAGGTACCTAAGACCGCGGTCACCGTAGGCGTGGGTACGGTCCTCGACGCCAAGGAAGTCTTGATCATGGTGAATGGACACAATAAGGCTCGTGCGCTGCAACAAGCCGTAGAGGGTGCCGTCAACCAGATGTGGACCATCACGGCTTTGCAATTGCATCCGAAAGGAATCATCGTTTGCGATGAGGCGGCGTGCGCCGAGATGAAGGTCGGTACTTACAATTATTTCAAGGATATCGAGAAGAACCATCTTAACCCGGACTCCTTGTTGTAATCCCTATATATAATAAGGTATAGGAACCGTTAAAATGAGGCGGCGCTCCCTGAATATTGGGGGCGTCGCCTTATTTTATTCGCTCGCGGTTTCGTAATCTTAATGTTTCACTTGACTAATCCCATATTCTTTGAGATACCGATCCCTTGACAATATGGCGACTACTTTCATATAGGAAGAGAGGGAATCCCCCTTCTCATACGCATCCGCTTTCAAAGTCGCGATATCAGAATCACCCAGGAATTTTTCCGGATAAACAACCGCCTGTTCAATGCAGAAATTATCAATATCATACGCGTTTTTGTCTTTCACATTATCTGTGATCAAGGATTCTATACGGATCCAATTATGATCAAACATCTTGTCGACACCCAGTTCTTTGACCATTTCCCAACCTTTAGGTGTGATTGACAAAGGACTCTTAGATTGCGTAAACCCGTCATCCTTTATTAAATGCTGCCGCTGAAATAACTTCATCGTCGCTTCGAGCTCCTTTGTCAAGAAACGGATGGAAGTCTCTATGCGTATCACGGACTTATCCAATTCATTCATCTTTTCCTGATGAAGGTTGCAGGGCAAATCATCGATATGCTTGACTTTCGCATAGATCTTATAACTCCAAACAGAGATGAACACGATTCCTATGATTATCACGCACATCATAAATACGGATAACCCGAAATTCTCAATGACGAACTTATTGATTGCTTCTTCCATATTAGGTATAATTTAAAAAGGTTTGAGTTTTCAACATGGTCTTTACGTCGCTATTACAATTTGATTTTCGCGAATTTAGCGAAAAGCCCTTGATCTCCTATCTGATTCATCGTTATTTTATCATAACTCCATTCCCCAAAATCAATCCCTATATATAATAATGTATAGGAAAGCCTATAGCATCACCCGAAAACTACTTACTAAGTAGAGGGGGTAACTACTTAGTAAGCTGACACGCGACTGCTTAGTAAGTAGTTGGGGGTACTGCTTAGTAAGTAGTTTTCGCCTTACTTATCGAGCAATGTTCGGACTGTTTATCGAGTAGACTTCAGGTGACTTATCAAGTAATCGCATAACCGTCTAATCGCCTCCATAGGCGCTAGCACTGATGTGAATAAACTGGAGCAATGTTGGGATTTGCTGCATAGTGAAGATATTCCCTGTCGGTACACCGAAGAGGAATTAGATCGCTTGCTAGAAGCGGCGGAAAGGGAAGGCTTCGCTTCTCAGGAAGCCGTCGATGAAATGTTCGCGCGATGGAGAAGCTGAAAGTGAAATGATCAAAACTAGCTTTGCGACAAAATGATGAGATCGCTCATTGGCATTATGCGCAAATGGGGCGGAAAGCGACGTTGAGCTTTTTAGATGGCATTGAGGAAACGGTTCGTTTGCTGTCATACTTCCCACAAATTGGGACATTGGATGAACGGCGTTCCAAGAAAGGAAGAAAATATTATTCTTTTTTGTCTCATCCACATTACCGGGTTATCTATCGTTATTCCAGAAAAACCTTGTTTGTGATAGCGATTCATGCCACACGCATGAAATAGGGAACTTATTATTTCCCCTAATTCGCATTCGTATACCATAACAAGTTTCCCATTCCTAATATTCCTTAATCCCGCGTCCGCACGCTCCTTTTCTTTAAGCTGGTCCGATGGGAAAAGGATGTGAAAAGAGACGGATTATTTTAACTTAAAAATGAGGATGATTAGCTAATGCGCTCAAAGGGTTCATCTGTTAAATAAAGCTAATGAAGGGCGCTGGAATAAAGATAGTTGAATTTTTATGGGAAAATAGTGATAAAAAAGTTTGCGCATCTCAAATAATACTCCTTATTTTGTGTCATCGTTTGGTGAAAGAGCGCTTGATTTATCTCAAGTGAGGCTAAAAAAGCTTACGGGAGATATACATTATTTAATGAAACGAGCCTGAAAAACACCATTTATATGATTGGAAGTTAGTAGTTTATTTAAGTTTAATATACCTTAAATTCTAATGATGTATGAGTAATATCGTTTATTGGAGACAGATGGTTTTCGGAGCGTCATTACTATTTTGCGGAGCCGCCCCGTTGATGGGTGCCCCGGAGATAGGCCCGGTCGCTGCCGGAATGAACGCGAGTGTGCAGCAGGATGGCCGCCAGGTGACAGTTACCGTGACCGATAAGGCGGGACCCATCATTGGCGCGAACGTCTTAGTGAAAGGCACAACAATCGGTAACATTACCGATATGGACGGTAAGGCAGTCATCACGGGAGTTCCTGATGGCGCCATTCTTTCTATTTCCTACATTGGGTATATCACCCAAGAAGTTCCTTTGCAGGACAATCAATCCACATTGCGAGTACGTTTGGTAGAAGACACGCAAGCGATCGATGAGGTCGTCGTCGTCGGTTATGGTACGCAGGCCAAGAAGGATATCACGGGTTCCGTGGCTGTGGTCTCGACGGAAGAGCTGAAAGAGACGCCGGTGGCTACCTTCGCCGAGGCTTTGCAAGGTAAGGCGTCGGGTGTCTATATCTCGAACTCCGGTGGTCCGAGCGGTGAGACAACGATCCGTATCCGTGGTGTCGGCTCATTGAATGGTTCCGACCCGTTGGTTGTCGTCGATGGTGTGTCGAACGTGGATATCGACGCGGTCAACCCGAATGATATCGAGTCTCTCCAAGTCTTGAAGGATGCCTCCGCGACCGCGATCTACGGTGCGCAGGGCGCGAACGGTGTCATCATCATTACGACGCGCCAAGGTACGAAGAGCGGCCGGGTGCGTGTATCGTATGATGGTTATGTCGGTTTCTCTCAAATGGCCAATAAGGGCTACGATTTGTTGAATGGTTGGGAAGCGATGGAATGGCAAGCGAAAGGTATGGTGAACTACCGCGACTTGCGTAATGGTACGCCGGCGGCTCACCCGCAGTTCGGTTCCTTGAACGCGCAAGACCAGTTGACGATGCCTTACGCGATCAAACCGGCCGGTTATTCAGAAGCGCAAATCGTTTCACAATATGGTAGCGTAGATGCGTGGATTGATTCTTATTTGCCCGATGGTACGAACTCTTGGTCTCGTTCCGCTTACTATCAAATGTTGGCAGATGGCTATTCGGAAGCGGAAGCTCGCGAGGGTACCAACTGGTACGATATGATCACGCAGAAGGGTATGATCCAAGACCACCAGATCTCCCTGTTGGGTGGTAACGAAAAGGGTACTTACTCCGCTTCGATCGGTTACACCAACCGTGAGGGTACGGTCATCAACTCTTTCTTCAAACGTTATTCTTTGCGTACAAACTCCACTTACATTCCCAATAAATACTTCTCGATCGGCCAAAATACCAACGTGGCCGTGATGGAAATGGGAGGTGAGCGTGGTCGTCAGGGTGACGATAGCATGTTCGCCCGTACATATACCATCCAGCCGTGGGTGCCGGTTTACAACGTCGGTGGTGACTTCGCTGGTTCTCAAGCATCGGAAGGTGGTCGTGCGAATACCGCTTACCAAGGTGTAATCAACAGTGAAGGCGACTGGAACCGCTTCATGCGTTTGCAAAGCGCGGCTTTCGCGGAGTTGAAGCCGATTGAAGGCTTGAGCATCCGTACGCAATTCAGTGTCCGCTTGATGGGCGGTTGGGGCGTTACGATGAACGAGAAGACCATCGCGACCAACAAGGAAGGTGATTCCCAGAACAACTTGTATGAGAACGCGAACTGGCGTCTGGACTATCAATGGACCAATACGGCGACTTACAAGCACACCTTCAACGAGGATCATGACATGACCTTGATGATCGGTACCGAGGCAATGAAGTTTGGTATTGGACGCAGCATGAACGCGAGACGTTACGACTATATCTTCGAGCGTAACCCGAATACATGGGAGCTTGATAATGGTTCGGCGGATAACTTAGGCAACGGTGGTTCTATCTCTGATCGAAGCACGATGTTCGGTCTCTTCTTCCGCGGTGACTATTCGTATAAGGGCAAATATTTGGCGACCTTCACGGTCCGTCGAGACGCTTCTTCCCGGTTCGGTGAGAAGAACCGTTGGGGTACCTTCCCCTCTGTTTCTCTAGGTTGGCGTATTTCCGACGAGGCGTTCATGGAGCAGCTGAAAGGCTCTTGGTTGGACGACTTGAAGATCCGCGCCGGTTACGGTACGACAGGTAACTCCAATATCGGTGCTTACAACTACGCGTTCCAATACGCGACAGGTAACTCTTATCTGTATAGCATTACGGGCGCAGATTCTGGTTCAAGCCCCGGTTACGCGATCTCTAACTTAGGTGATGAGAACGCGAAGTGGGAGACCACGAAGATGTTCAACGTCGGTTTCGACGCGACGGCATTAAACAACCGCTTGACGGCCGGCTTCGACTACTACATCAAGAAGACTTCCGACTTGTTGGTCGACGCGAACTGGTCCGCTTTGGCCGGTAACGCAAGCAAGCCGAAGATCAATATTGGTGATATGGAGAACCATGGTGTCGACTTCAGCATTGGCTGGCGCGACAAGGTGGGCGACTTCTCTTACTCGATCAACGCGAACATTTCAAGGTATAAGAACGAAGTCACGAAACTGGGTTCGTCCGATCTCTTCACCAATACTCGTTTGAGCAAAGTCAACATTACGACCGTCGGTCAACCGGTGGCCATGTTCTACGGTTATCAGGTGGATGGCATCTACCAGAGCGCGGAAGACGTGATGAACTACAAGACTGAGAGCGGCGAGACGATCCTTCCGTACGCGGTGACAGACCTGAACAGCTTGAACGCGGACGCTTGGGTAGGTCGCTACAAGATTCGTGACGTGAACGGTGACGGTAAGATCGGCGCTGAGGACCGTACGATCATCGGTAACCCGCACCCCGACTTCACGGGTGGTATCAACATCTCCTTGGGCTGGAAGGGCTTCGACTTGAGTACGTTCTTGTACTTCTCCGTCGGCAACGACCTCTACAAGCACTATCAATACTACACGCACTTCGGCGCTTTGCAGTCGAACTTCTCTTGGGACCGTGTGAACAACTCATGGCACCCGACCGAGAATCCGAACGGTATCTATCCGTTGTGGTGCGGTACGTCTAACGAAGGTACCGAGGCGGCCAACGAGTCCAACTCGACCTACATTGAAGATGGTTCTTACTTGCGGATGCAGACCTTGACGCTGGGTTACACCCTGCCGAAGAAGATCCTCGACAAGATCAAATTCGAGAAGATCCGTATCTATGCTCAGGTATCCAACGCGTTTACGATCACCGGTTATTCGGGTCTCGATCCTGAGGTCCGTAGCAACAACGGCGACAGCAGTAACGATATGATGAAGGGTATCGACTACGGTTCGTATGGTATGCCACGTCAGTTTATCCTTGGTGTGAACGTTTCGTTCTAACAGCGAATGTTGAAAAATGATGATGAAGTATTAATTGAATTATAACAGAATACATATGAAAAAAATATTTATATATGCAGCGATGGTGGCGGCTTCGATTGGCCTGACGACCTCTTGCTCCGACTTCTTGGATGTCCCCGTATCGGGTAACGTGAGCGATGCGGAGTTGACCAACTTGGAAGGTATCGGCTACGTGATGACCGGTTTGTATTCATCCATGTATCCGACAAGTTATTTCGAAGCGCCTCTGACCAACTACGCTTATGGCGACGTGTTGGGTGGTGACGCGAACAAGGGATCCACGTTTACGGACCAGTCCGACTTCACGAACTTGGAGACCTACGGTATCACGACGGATAACGGTTATTTGAACACGAAGTGGAAAGTCGTTTACGAAGGTGTTTTCCGTGCGAATAACGCGTTAAGCTTAATTGAGGAAACGAAAGAAGAACTTTCGGCTACTCAAGGTGAAGTAAAAGATTATTATACGGAAGCGGTAGCGCAAGCGCGTTTCTTCCGTGGCTTCTGGCACTTTGAGGGCGTGAAATTGTTTGGCGCCGCTATTCCTTACGTCGGTAGCGAGGAGTTCGCGAGTGGCGTGAACCCTGCTGTACCGAACGCAGACGATTCCGGTAACTTTATCTACATTTGGGACCGAATCGCGGAAGACTTGCAATACGCTTATGACAACCTGCCCGAAACTTGGACGACCGATTACGGACGTGTGAACAAGTGGGCGGCAGCCGCTTATCTGGCGAAACTGAGACTGTATCAATCTTCTCCTTACAACGGCACGAATGGTACGTCTGACCATTGGGCTGAGGTAAAGACTTTGTTGGAGACCATCATGGCCAACGGTAAGGACAGCCAAGGCAACCAATATCGTTTGGCGGACACTTACGAAATGCTGTTTACGGCAGGTGTATCGGACTGGACGGGCGAATCTGTCTTTGATATTCAAACGACCATTTCCGGTTCGCAAACCAATACGAACTGTGTAGAAGGCGCGCCTCACACGGCACCTCCGGGAGGTATGGGTACCAGCGGTTGGGGCTTCTACCAACCTTCTTATGAGTTCGTGAACGCGCACATCGTGGACGAGAACGGTCTGCCTTATTTGGATGGTTCTTATCAGCAAATGCCGACATTAACCACGATCGATGAAAACAACGTCCCGCATACGGATTTGACCGTCTATGTAGATCCTCGTTTGGATATCAGCGTAGGTCGTTTCAACACCCCGTATTGGGATTGGGCCATTCCTTCCGTATTGGATGGTTGGGTACGTGATATCGCCAATGGTGGTCCGTACTTGAACAAGAAACGTCAGCCGAAGAAAGCGGATAAGGGTAGCATGAGTCTCCAGAATCAAACCAGTTCTACGGTAAAGAACCCGCACTTGATTCGTTACGCGGATGTCCTCTTGTGGTATGCGGAAGTCCTGATTCATGAGGGTCAATACTCAGAAGCTGGTAAATACATCAACCAAGTGCGCGCACGTGCCGCAAAGAGCTATGTTGCAGCGGCCAACGCAGCCGACATGACACCGGGTACATCCGAATATGTCATGGAAGACTTAGTGAATGGTACGACGGGTACGAACGCCGCTTCTAACTATCGTATCGGTCTTTATCCCGAATCTCAATTCGCGTCCGCGGAAAGCGCTACGCAAGCATTGCGCTTCGAGCGTCGCTTGGAGTTCGGTATGGAAGGTCAACGGTGGTATGACTTGGCTCGTTGGGGTATCGTAGGTGAAGTTCTGAATAACTATGTCGCTTACGAGAGCCAATATCTGGGCAAGTTCGCGGATAAGGTTTATCCGAATGATTGGGTAACGATGCCGATCCCGAACGACCAGATCATCACGATGGAAGGTGTATTGGTACAGAACGAGAACTGGGATTAACGTAAAACAGTATTCTTCACAGTTTCATTTTAAATTTCGGGCGGATGGTCTCACGACCATCCGCTTTTTATTTGTAATCACCTCATATTCAGAAGCGATTATAATGCCTATTGTAAGGTCATTATAATGCCCAGTATAATCACCTTATAATGCCCAGTATTAAGAGCTCATAATAGGCATTATAATGAAAGCATCATTCCAGTATGGCTTTTTACGCGTAGATTCCCCATCCTTACATCAGTGAACTTTTACTTTTGCATGAAACTGGAAATAAAGTTTTATATTTGTGCGACAAAACAGAATGCATAGTGCTTATGGAAACGCCTTTGACATTTGAATCGAACGATAAGACAGCGAATTTACTTTTCAACCTGATCCGTACTCAGAATCTGGACGTGAAGATTAAAATCCAACAATTATTGGGTCAAGATATTGACATGTCGCTAATGAAACGAGATTCCTTAAAAGAAGAAGCGCGCCCCTACTCAATAGATGAGCTATTCGGCATCTTAAAAGATAGCAATGACTTATCTTATGATGAAATGCGAGAAGAATACTTTAAAAACAAATATCAATTATGAAAGTATTCCGCGACACGAACATTGTACTGGAATATCTCTTGAAACGTCAAGAAGCGAAGTCTGTAAAAGCGAATTTCTATATCTGAAGAGAAAAGGAATTGAGAAAGTTCTGTCGTCAGGCTCCTTTTATACGCTGACCTACCTAATAGAAAACCACTTGAAAAAAAACGGACTGGAAAAAGATACACGCATATTGGAATTAAGACGGATATTGACAGGCTTAATCTTAGAATTCACAATTACGGATGATCTAGATTGGATTGCAGGAATAGAGGATCTTCGCTTCGTAGATCTGGAAGACAGCTATCAATATCAAGCAGCTTTATCATCGAATTGTGATCTATTTCTAACATTGAATGAAAGAGATTTCAAAAAAGTCAAGCAGTCCCCGTTACAGATATGCGTCCCTTCTGCTTTCTTAATTCAATATAATATTGATAACTAAAAGATTTTCATCATTCGCCATCTATCTGAAAAATACACTCGCAACCGCCCCTCCTTACGCTTGCGCAAGCGTAAGCCAATGCTACCGCAAGCGTAGGCCAATGTTACCGCAAGCGTAGGCCAACGCTTGCGCAAGCGCTTCCAAGGAGTGATTTGCCGCGCACCAACAACGGAAAATCCCCTCCGACTTTCCGTATTAATCCTTATATTTGCCCCATAACAAAAAGAGAAAGCGTATGCCTCCCAAAGATAACAACCAGCAGAACGAGGCCCCCGCGCCACGACGACGGAGGCATTGGTGGCGCGCGGCACTTGTGGTCGTCCTCTCGCCCCTCCTGTTGGTGCTGATCGTGAGCGCCCTGCTTTACGTGCCCGCGGTGCAGGACTTCGCCACGCGAGAAGCTTCCCGGATGGCAAGTGAAGCCACGGGGATGGCGATCGACGTCGGACAAGTGAGGCTGGGTTTCCCGCTGGATCTTTCCGTGACAGACGTATTGGCCACACGAGAGAATGGCGATACCGTCGTGGCCGTCGAGGAACTTCGGGTACGCATAATGGCCAAGCCCCTCTTCCACCAACAAATCCTTATTGACGCCATCGAGCTGCGAAGCGTGCGAGCGAACACGGGCGACATGCTTGAGGGACTGGCCATCAACGGCTCGCTCGGCCGGCTTTTCCTCAAGGTGGACAGGGCCTACTTGCCGGAAGGACTGGCCGTCGTCAACGAAGCGACCTTGGACGACGCGACCGTGACGCTGACGCTCCTCCCCTCACCGGACGAAGAGCCGGAGACTGAAAGCACGCCGATCGACTGGCGCCTGCTGCTGGAGCGCGTTCGCCTCCGCGACGTGGCCTTCGCGCTGCAAATGCCGGCAGACAGCCTGCGGCTCACGACGTACATCACCGACGCCGGGCTGGACAACGGACTAGTCAACTTGGGAGAAATGAGCTACTCGGCCGAGCGATTCTCGATCGACCGGACAAGCGTCGGTTACGACCTCGGTTACGCGGCGCCCACCATGGGCCTCGACCCGAATCACATCGCCTTGGACAGCTTAAATCTACAAATCGACTCGCTATATTATAAAGGGAAGGAAATACGAGCGAGCATCGCCCACGGCAGCTTCCGCGAACGAAGCGGACTGGCGGCACGCAGCCTCACGGGACGGATAGAAACGGACGACGTGGACATCCACGACGCGACGCTCCAGTTATTGACCGATCACTCCACCATCGACCTGCATGTCTCCTCCCCATGGCAAGCCATCGAGACGCGCCGGGCGATCGGAGAAATGGACTCCCGGCTGCGAGCCACCCTTGGAGGAGAAGACCTCTTCGCGCTGGCCGGCGAAGGCCTGCCCCCCGCGCTCCGCGCCTCGTGGCCTGGCGACCTGGAAGTGGACATGGGCGTCAACGGCAATCTAGCCACTTTAATATTAAATGGCGCACGCATACGGATGCCGGGAGCAATAGACCTGCGATTGGGCGGACGAGCCGAATCCCCCTTGGACAGCTTGAACCGGCGAATCGAAGCACGAATGGATCTCCACTTCGGGAACCTCGATTTCTTGAAAGCCCTGATTCCCGAAGGGCAGCGGGCTCGGGTCGTAATCCCCCGCGGAATGAGCCTGGAAGGGACAGCACGGGTGAATGGTGGAGAATACCTCGCCGACCTAACCTTGCGAGATAGCTCGGCCATCCTCGCGGCGCACGTCCAATACGACACACGCCTCTCCCGCTATCAAGTCGATTTAAAGATAGACAGCCTCATCCCCACACGTTTCCTGCCCGACGACTCGCTCACCTTCGTGGCGGCCACCTTAAAAGCGGAAGGGCAAGGGACGGATTTCCTCGCGCCCCAAACCCGCGCCACGTTCGAAGGGGCCATCCATGACATCCGTTACGGATCGTCAACCATCTCCAACATAGAAATAGACGGCAAGTTGGAGAAAAACCACTACGATATCGGACTCGACAGCGATTATCCCCTGGCCCAAATGGACCTCAGCCTGAGTGGGACGCTGACCAAAGAACAAATAAGCGCCATGCTCATCATCGACGCGGACGAAGTGGACTTACACCGGTTACGGCTCGTGCCCAATCCCTTATCCACCTCGTTCCAGCTCTTTGGGCAGGCAGAGACCGACCTCCGCGAACGGCACGCGCTAGACTTGACACTCGGCAACTGGAGTCTCAATATGGAGAAAGGCGCTTTCCGCCCGAAGACCCTGACGTTGCGGGCACGGTCGGCCACGGATACCAGCCTCGTGTCGTTCCATGCCGGAGACTTGGCCCTCACGATGCGGGCGGGGAAAGGTTTCGAGGGCTTGATGGAAGACGTAAACCGCCTCACCACCAGCGTCGACACGCAGTTGAAAGAAGACTCGACTGTCGACATTACCTCCCTACGGCCCTTGCTTCCCAACGTGGGCCTCGACATGGAAGTGGGAGAAGACAACCCCATCAGCAACTACCTAAAGGTGATGGACATCACCTTCGACCGCTTGGCCTTGCACATGGGAGCGAGGACTGATAGCGGCCTCCACCTGAACGGCTTACTCACCGGGCTCACCCGGGATACGCTCACGCTGGATACGATCCGTGCCCTCGTCAATCAAGACAGTATCGCCCTCAACTACCTACTCGCGGTCGACAAGAAGAAGAGCGAGAAGCAGAAAGCGTTTTTCGCGAGCCTCAGCGGAAGGCTGCGGTTGGAGTATGCCGACGCCCTTCTCGAGTTCCGGAATGAGGCAGGCGACACGGCTTTCCACGTAGGCCTGCAAGCGCTTAAACTCCGCGAGGGCTTCCGCTTCCACCTGTTTCCGGAAAAGCCCATCCTGGCGTTGCGCCCCTTCACCATCAACCGCGACAATTACGTAAACCTCTATGGGCTGAAAGACATCCAGGCGAACCTGCGGCTGACCGACCCCCATGGGACCAGCCTCTCGCTCTATTCCACCCCCCAAAGCGGTGGCCTCTCCGACCTGCATGTGGAGCTTAGCCAACTCAATTTGCCGCTACTCGGGAAAGCCTTAAACCTGCCGCCACTGGGAGGAACGCTCAACGCCGACCTGCAATACATGCCCGCGGATTCCGGGTTCATGGCGGCGGCGAACGTGTTTGTGGATGAGCTTTTCTACGACGGAGGACGGGTCGGAGAACTCATGGCCAACGCCGTCTATCTCCCCTTGCCCAACGAGGAACACCAGCTCGACTTGCACCTCTTTCACGACCAAAGAGAGGCGGCTACGGCTACCGTACACTACGCCGCCGGCACGGAGAGAGGCATCGATGGCGCTTTGACACTGCACCATCTTCCCCTTTCGATCAGCGACCCGTTTATCCCGGACGACATGCTGCGCCTCACGGGCGACCTGGACGGTACGCTCGCCGTGAGCGGGAGACATGGGAAACCTACGCTGAATGGCTTCTTGGCTCTCGACTCGGTGAGTGTTTACGTGGCCGCCGTCGGATCAACATTCCGGTTCGACAACAAGAACGTCTCCATCAAGGATAATCGCCTCCTCTTCGATAAGTACGGGATCTATGCCACCGGCACCAATCCCTTCCTGATCGATGGATCTGTCGACTTCAACCAGCTCGACAATCCCACCGCCGATCTCCGCCTCACCGCCAATAACCTCACGCTATTGGACACCCGCAGGCGCCGGGGGAGCATGGTCTATGGCAAGCTGATCGTCGGGTTGAACTCCACCTTGTCTGGCCCGCTCAGGATGCTCCGTATGCGGGGCGACTTGCAGCTGTTGGGCGGGACGAACATCACGTATGTGCTGACCGACTCCCCGCTGACGGTGCAAGACCGCCTCTCGGACATGGTGACGTTCACCTCCTTCTCGGACACGACCCGTCAAGACACGGTGCCACGCCCACCCTTACCGCTCGGAGGAATGGATTTACTAATGACCATCCGCATCGATCCGGTCGTCCAAGCCAATGTCGACCTCAGTGAGGACCAATCAAGCCATGTTAACTTGATCGGCGGTGGCGATCTCTCGTTTCAATACACGCCTCAAGGGGAAATGATCCTTAACGGGGAATACGCCCTCAGCGGAGGGACAGTCAAGTACGCGCTACCCGTCATTCCCCTCAAGGAGTTCTCCATTCAAAACGGGAGCTACGTCCGCTGGAACGGGAATCCAATGGATCCTGAGTTGAACCTGACAGCCACCGAGCGTGTCCGCGCCAGCGTCAGCCAGGACGGGCAATCGACCCGCATGGTCAACTTCGACGTAGGTATTTCCGTCCAACAAAGATTAGAGAACCTACTTCTCAACTTCACCCTTTCCGCCCCGGAAGACCTGTCCATGCAAGAAGAGCTAACCGCCAAAGGCACGGAAGAAAGAGCCAAACTAGCCGTCTCGATGCTGGTGACAGGCATGTACCTGGGAGGATTGGGCAGTGGAGGAGGCTCGGGCAACCTGGACATGGGCGACGCGTTGAACAGCTTCCTCCAGAGCGAGATCAACAACATCGCCGGAAGCGCCTTGAAAGGAGTGGACCTGAGCTTTGGCATGGACACCTACGACGAGAGTGTCAACGGCGTAGCGGGCAGCCGGACCGACTACTCCTTCCGATTCGCGAAGCGCTTCTACAACGACCGGATACAAGTCATCTTGGGCGGACGCATCTCCACGGGCGAGAACATCAACAACGGGCAAGCCCAACCGTTCATAGACAACGTCTCCCTGGAGTACCGCCTCGACAACAGCGGATCCCGCTACGTGAAGCTCTTCCACAACAAGAACTACGAGAGCCTGTTGGAAGGAGAGATCACGGAGACAGGCGCCGGCATCGTGCTCCGGAGAAAGATGATCCGTCTCAAGGAGCTCTTCAACTTTAAGAAACGGAAAGTGGAACCCATCAACAACCCAGAAGAGGAGGGTGAAGAATGAGAAAGAAGAACGTCTCCCTATACATTATATATATATGCGCGCTCATGGGAATGGCGTACCTCGCCGCGAGCTGTTCTACCACCAAGAATCTCCCGGAAGGCGAGATCCTATACGAAGGGATCAAGTCGATCACCATTACCGATCGCGACGAGAGCGAAGACGGTGTCAACACCGTGAAAGAGCTGAACGCGGCATTGGCTTATCCCCCCAACAATGCCCTCCTGGGCAGCTCGTCTATCCGCGTGCCGTTCCCGTTAGGGCTATGGGTCTACAACGCCTTCGTGAACAAGGAAGGCAAGGTAGGGAAATGGATCTTCAACACGTTCGCGGCGAAACCGGTCTTGCTGAGCACGGTCAATCCCGAGGTCCGCGTCAAGGTGGCGCAAAACCTATTGCGCGAGTACGGCTACTTCCAAGGGAGCGCCTCCTTCGACACGATTCCCAACGCCAAGAATCCCCGGAAAGCGAAGCTGAGCTACCAGCTTAGCATGGGCCCGGCCTCGACCTTGAGCGACATCCGCTTCGTCGGGATACGCCGGCGGACGGACTCGATCATCCAATCCACCGCCAGCCTCTCCCGCTTAAGAGTGGGAGATAACTTCAACGTGGTCCGCCTCCAGGAAGAACGGGAACGGGTCGCCGCCTTATTGAGAGACAACGGATACTACTATTATCGCCCCGACTTCATCGCCTATGAAGCCGATACGCTTCTCCAACCAGGGCGTGTCGCCCTCCGCGTACACCCGAAGGAAGGGCTCCCCGTCCGCGCCCTTCGGCCCTGGCGCCTGGGCGACATCTCCTTCCGCGTCTCAGGCTATCAGGGCGAGCCCCCCACGGATTCCATCCGCTACAAAGACCTCACCATTTACTACGAAGGCAAACTCCGGGTACGCCCGAAGGTGATCTACGACAAGTTAGCGTTCAAAAGCGGTGAGTTATACTCGCAAGACAAGCAAGAGCGGACGCAGACGGCCCTCTCCCACTTGGGCATCTTCCGCTTCACGGACATGCAGTACACGCCCCGCGACACAGGGAACCTGCGCAGCGTCCTGGACTTGAGCATCAACGCGACATACGACCTGCCGATCGACGGCGAATTGGAGGTGAACGTCACGTCCAAAAGCAACGACCAAGTAGGGCCAGGAGCGGTATTCAGCGTAACCCGCAGGAACGTGTTCGGCGGCGGAGAGACCTTTGGCGTCCAAGTGAAAGGCTCGTATGAGTGGCAGACCGGCAACAAGCTGGACAACGGCGGGTCCAAGATCAACAGCTACGAGTTGGGGCTTAGCGCGACGCTCAAGTTCCCCCGCCTCCTGTTCCCCCTCCCCTTCGATGTCGCCAACGATTACCCTTCGAGCACGACGTTTCGCGTCTACGCCGACCAGATGAATCGCGCCCGCTTCTTCAAGCTGCTGGCGTTCGGGGGGGAATCCATGTTCGAGTTCCAGGCCTCGCCCACCTCGCGCCATTCCATCACGCCCTTCAAGCTCACGTACAACCTCCTCCAAAGCACGACCGCGGAGTTCGACAGCATCACCGGCGTCAACCGGGCGCTGCGGGAGAGTCTGCAAGACCAGTTCATCCCCGCCATGAGCTATACCTACACCTACGACGACTCGCCGCTGACCGAGAAGCGCCACCACCTCTGGTGGCAAGCCTCCGTGACCCAAGCCGGCTTGTTGATGAACAGCGTATACGCCCTAGCGGGCAAGCCCTTCAATGAAGAGGGGAAAGCTTTATTGGGAAACCCCTTCGCCCAGTTCATCAAAGGGACACTGGAGTTTCGCTACAACCGCCTGCTGCGCGAGGGACACCACCTCGTCGGCCGGGTCATGGCGGGAGCGATCTACAGCTACGGGAACGCGCGGACCTCGCCCTACAACGAGCAATTCTACATCGGAGGGGCGAACAGCGTGCGAGCCTTCACGATAAGGAGTATCGGCCCCGGCCGCTACTACACCGACAACGCGCGCAACCAGTACGCGTACATCGACCGCACGGGCGACCTGAAGTTCGAGGCCAACCTCGAGTACCGCTTCCCCATCCTGGGCGACCTGCACGGGGCCACGTTCTTGGACTGCGGCAACATCTGGCTCCTCCGCGACGATCCTGAGCGCCCCGGGGGACAACTCAAGTGGGGGCACTTCCTCAACGACCTGGCGCTCGGGACCGGCGTGGGGCTCCGCTACGTACTGCCCTTCCTCGTCGTGCGGTTCGACGTCGGCATCGGCCTTCACCTGCCTTACGATACCGGCAAATCAGGCTATTACAACATTCCCCGCTTCAAGGACGGCATGGGCTATCACCTCGCCATCGGCTACCCGTTCTGAGCGCTTCCCGCGCGCGCAGTCGTGTAGTCCGCGCTACACAGTTGTGCGGTCCGCGCTACACAGTTGTGTAAGTCGCGCTACACAGTTGTGTTTTTGTCACCTGCCAAAAGGGAAGCCCGATGATGCCCGGCGGACAACATTATTTTTATACATTCGCGGGAAACAACAAACAACTGAATACACATGGCAAACTTTTTCACCTCCCTCTTCTCTTCAGGCAAGAAAGAAGAGGATCCGCAAGCGAGAACGGACGAGAAAAACTTCGACATTCTCAAATACGACGGCCTCCGCGCCCAGAAGATCGGCAAGCACGATTATGCCATCAAGTGCCTCACCGAAGCCTCCCTCCTCAAGGACGACGCCGAGGTGCTGGCCGCCCTGATCACGTCTTACTCCCTCACGAACCAAATGGAGGAAGCCCTTGACGCGGCCAACCGGCTAGTCGACCTCGACCCCGACAGCGCCCCGGCCCGCCTCACGCGAGTGCAACTGCTCTTCCTCCTCGACCGCGACCAGGAAGCCATCGCCGACTGCCAGCGCGTCCTCGAGCGAGAGCCGGACAACCATCTTGCCCTCTACCAGATGGCGAAAGCCAAACGCGCCACCCACGACCTCTTGGGCGCCTTGGCCGACCTCACCCGGGCCCTCGCCCTCAAGGAAGATTTCACCAACGCCTACCTCCTCCGGGCCGAGCTGCTCCTCTCCATGCGCCAGCTTCCCGACGCCGCCGCCGACGCCGAGAAAGCCATCCAGCTCCAACCCGACGAGGAGCGCGGCTACCTGCTCCGGGGCCAAATCCACCGCCTCCAAGGCCACGCGGACCTGGCCTCCTCCGACTTCCACCACACCCTGGAGCTCAACCCTTTCAACGAAGAAGCCCGCCTTCTCGCCATCCAGCTCCTCGTCGACCAAGCCTCCTATGACGAGGCGATCGCCCAACTCGACGAGGCCATCGACGAGAATCCCACCTTCACGAAAGCCTACGAGCTGCGTGGCCAAATCAAGAACCAAAAGGGCGATAAAGCCGGAGCCCTCGCGGACCTGAAAAAGGCCCTCGAATTGGATCCCGCCGGCGATATCGCCCAAAAGATGAACGGGCAACACACCAATTTCGACAACCTGTATAAAGGAGGTATCTTCTGACGCCGCGCGCCGCCCGCTTCTTGTTTCCCTAAAAAAAGCGCCCAAGCCCTTTGTTTATCACAAAAAAGGGTTTATCTTCGCGGCCTGTATTGAGTAACTGAAATATAAACAAATTAGAATAAGACAAGATGAAAAGAACGTTCCAACCCTCTAACAGGAAAAGAAAGAACAAACATGGCTTTCGTTCAAGAATGGCCACGCCGAATGGCCGTAGAGTATTGGCCGCACGCCGCGCGAAAGGAAGAGCTAAACTGACCGTATCTGACGAGTACGTTGGATAATCCTGTCAGGAAAAGAAGGCACATAAGGGAAGTAAAGGTTTGTGAAAAGCCTTTACTTTCTTTGTTTTTAGGCCAGATCTCCGCGGAAGAATAGGTTATATCTCTTTTTTTCCCTAATTTTGGACCGTTTAGAAATGAGCATTTCTCCATGAAAGATTTTTTGTTAAGGCTAATAAAGCATCCGATTGTCGTCAACTTATTGGTGGCGATCGTCTTGACAGGCGTCATCGTGTTTGGCACCTTGCGCTGGCTTGACTTCTACACGCTGCACAACGAGGCGGTCGTCGTCCCCGACGTGAAAGGGCTGACGGTCGACGAGGCGGATGAGTTCTTTAAAAATAACAAACTCCGTTACGATGTCATCGACTCCGTTTCCTCGAAAGAGGTCGCGCCGGGAGCCATCGTGGAACTCGTGCCGGCCGCGGGCTCAAAAGTAAAGGAAGACCGCATCGTATTCGTGACCATCAACGCGCAGACCTCACAAATGGCGCGGATCCCAGACATTCAGGATTTATCGTTTCGCCAAGCCTACGCCCTCCTGCGCTCTTTGGGCTTCACCACCGTCGATATCGAATATGTCGCTGGCGAATACAAAGACCTGGCCGTAGCGGTCGAGCGCGACAAACAACCTTTAGAGAGAGGCGAGTTTGTCCCACTAAACGCGCCACTCACCCTGAAGATCAGCAGTGGAGACCCCTACTTCCAACCCGATTCCCTTTCTTTAGACAGCATCCCCGTTGAACCGATCAATAGCGATGTGGAAAACTGGTTTTAGAATAAGATGATAGATTATTTAGATGATATCGATGACGAGCAGGAAGAGCTGGAGCAAGACAGCTTGAATCAACCTGAGACAACGGAGCTACCCAATGGCCTGTACGAGCATTTCCGCTTCGTGGCCGACAAAGGGCAATCCTTGATCCGGGTCGACAAATACCTCGTCGATCGCCTGATGAACACGACACGCAGCCGAGTCCAACTCGCCGCGGATGCCGGGTATGTCCTCGTCAATAACAAACCCGTTAAGAGCAATTACCGGGTCAAGCCATTAGACGTGATCTCGGTTCTCTTGGATCGCCCACGCCGGGAAATCGAAATCATACCGGAAGAGATTCCCTTAAACATCGTTTACGAAGACGACGATCTGTTGGTTGTCAACAAGCCCGCCGGGCTGGTTGTGCATCCGGGGCATGGGAACTATACCGGTACCCTACTGAACGCTTTGGCCTATTATTTAAAAGACGATCCCTACTACGACCCCTCGGATCCACGCCTAGGCTTAGTGCATCGCATCGACAAGGACACTTCCGGACTCTTGGTCGTCGCGAAACGTGCGGGAGCCAAGAGCGACTTGGGCATGCAATTCTTCCATAAGACAACCCAACGCCATTACCAGGCGCTCGTCTGGGGCATCGTCAAAGAAGATGAAGGCCGCGTTGAAGGGAATATCGGACGGGACCCTCGTGATCGGATGCGCATGACTGTTTTCCCGGATGGCTATCAAGGAAAACCGGCAGTCACGCACTATCGGGTCCTGGAACGCCTAGGCTACGTCACGCTCGTGGAATGCCGACTGGAAACGGGACGCACGCACCAAATCCGTGTTCACATGAAACACATCGGCCACACGCTCTTCAACGATGAGCGCTATGGCGGCCATGAGATCCTGAAAGGGACCACCTTCACCAAATACAGACAATTCATACAAAACTGCTTCGAGATCTGTCCGCGACAAGCCTTGCACGCGAAAACACTTGGCTTCGTTCATCCCACCACTCGGAGGGAGATGTTCTTCAACTCCGAACTACCGGACGACATGCGACAGCTAATCGATAAATGGCGGATATACGCAAACTCAAAAGATTGAAAACGACATGATGAAAAGGAATATAGCGATTATCGCTGGAGGAGACTCCTCAGAATATGAAGTCTCCTTGAAAAGCGCGGCGGGACTTGACTCGTTCATAGACAAGGAACAATACGACAGATATCTTGTCACGATCAAACAGGGCGAATGGGTCGTTCATTTGCCCGAAGGAAAAGTGCCCATCGACAAAAATGACTTCAGCTTCCTCGAGAGCGGAGAAAAACGACGCTTCGACTTCGCCTACATCACCATCCACGGGACACCAGGCGAAGACGGCCGGCTGCAAGCTTATTTCGACCTCATTGGCCTTCCCTACTCCTCGTGCGGCATGTTGGCGAGCGCCGTTACCTTCAATAAATTTGTTTGCAACCAATATTTGCATAACTTTGGCGTGAAAATCGCGAGATCGATCCACTTGTTCCGAGGCGAACACGTGGTCGCGAGTGAGGTCGTCCAACAACTGGGCTTACCTTTGTTCGTCAAGCCTAGTGATGGAGGAAGCAGCTTCGGCGTCACGAAAGTGCTGAATGAAGACGAGATCCAACCCGCCATCGAGAAAGCCTTCCGAGAGGGAAAAGAGGTGGTCATCGAAAGCTTCATTGAGGGAACGGAAGTAACCTGTGGCATTTACAAGACCCGGAAAGGCGAACGAATCCTTCCCGTGACTGAAGTCGTAACGGAAAATGAGTTCTTCGATTACAACGCGAAATACAACGGACAGGTACGTGAGATCACTCCAGCCCGCCTTTCCCAAGAATGGACCGAGCGGGTACAGGCGGAAACGAGCAAGATCTATGATCTACTAGGCGCCAAAGGCCTGATCCGCGTCGACTATATCATTCCAGCCGACGGCGAGCCTGTCCTTCTTGAGATCAACACCACCCCAGGCATGACGGCCACCAGCTTCATTCCTCAACAGGTACGAGCGGCGGGCCTCGACATCCACGAGGTGATGACAGAGATTATTGAAAATGAATTGAACGCTTAAAAGATTAAACGAAATAACGATATGGAGTCAGGAACCGCTGCTTGCAATTTTGACGAGATTCGCCCATTAAATGACAACGAAGTCAAAGAGGCGATTGAGGAACTGATTGCGAATGAGGATTTCGCACGAGCCCTCCGTTACATCAAACCCGACTTATGTTGGGACCAGTTTATCAAACAAATGCGCACTTGCCAGACCAAGAAGGAGTTCAAGAGCACGTTCGGATACGACGCCGTGATGACCGTGGCCAAAAAAACGACATTCTCCCTCACTGTTTCTGGCAAGAGTCGTTTGCCTAAAGACAAAGCGCCCTGCACCTTCATCTCCAATCATCGCGATATTGTTCTCGACGCCAGTTTTCTCAACCTCATCCTTTTCGACATCGGATACGGGCTGGCGCAAATCGCCATTGGCGACAATCTCCTCATCCACCCGTGGATCAAGACGCTCGTGCGACTCAATAACAGCTTCATCGTCAAGCGCAGCGTTTCCATCCGACAGATGCTTGAAGTGAGCCGGACACTCTCCACCTATATCCACCACGCCATCGAGGACCTTAAGGAAGCCATCTGGATCGCCCAACGGGAAGGCCGGGCGAAAGACTCGGACGACCGCACCCAGATCAGCATTCTCAAAATGTTCAATATGGGAGGGCGACACGAGAGTCTTCTCCAGAATCTAATGGACCTCAATATCGTGCCCATCGCGATATCCTACGAGTATGATCCGTGCGATTTCTTGAAAGCGAAAGAATTTCAACAAAAACGTGATGACCCGAACTTCGTCAAGTCGCAGCGTGACGATCTTCTCAGTATGGAGACGGGCATCTTGAATAACAAAGGCCGCGTACATTTCACCATCGCGTCGCCCATCAATGAACAATTGGCTCAACTTAATCCACATGCGGACAAGAATGAGCTCCTGACTCGCGTCGCGGCCATCATTGATCGCGAGATCTATCTGAGTTACCGTTTTTATCCCGGTAATTACATCGCCTACGACCTCCGCATGGGCACGGATCGCTTCCGATCGCATTACAGCGACAAGGAACGCCACGCTTTCGAAGCATACGTCGAGCGACAAGTGGCTCGCGTCGATCTTCCCAACAAAGACGAGGCATTCTTGCGCCAGAAGATCCTAGAGATGTACTCCAATCCTCTAAAGAACTTCTTGTCGGTCCGCTGAGCCGTCCATACGTTAAGAAAAAAGAAGAAGGAAAACACGTCCGCAGGTGTCGCTTTACACGTGCGGACGTATCCGAAATCCCCCCTCCCGATTGTTGTTTTCTCATACTAGGATTATGAGGAGTTAATAATGCCCAATATAAGGAACCAAGAATAGGCATTATAAGGAGGTCATAATAGGCATTATAATCATTGTTGAATATAAGATGTTTACGAGATATTCATCCGCAATGGGGATATCTCGGCCAGATAGTCGTTTCGCCAAGAAAAAAGGATCGCTTCTCATCCATGCCCACAACGCGTCTATACTGACAAATCGAAAGCAAACTCACCACTCATTTTAATGATTCAGGAGTTAAAGAGGCACAAAAGTTCATCCTTTTCATTTTTTTAAATAAATACTCCTCGCAAAATCTAAGGCGATTTTATATTTTTGCGTAGTTTTTTGGAGAATAGTTTTCAATTAAAAATAAAAGTTAACCAGCAAGCACATGGAGAATATAAAATTAGGACTTCTGCTGATGGTAGTGGGGATGGCTACCGTATTTCTCATCCTACTTATTATTATTTATATAGGAAAAGGACTCATTGAGGCGGTCAACAAGTATGCCCCCGAAGAGCGTCCCACCGCTCCGAAGCGACCCACCTCGGCATCGGCGATTCCATCACAAGCCCCTTCAGTTGGCGGTTCCGAGACCGCGGCCATTGTGGCGGCAGTCTCTATTGTCACCCATGGGAAAGGTAAAGTAACACGAATCGAAAAAATATAAATTCAACATATCATGAAAAAAGAAATCAAATTCAGCCTAGTCTTCCGCGACATGTGGCAGTCCGCGGGGAAATATGTACCAACAGTCGATCAATTGACACGTGTGGCACCAGCCATTATCGAGATGGGATGCTTTGCCCGAGTTGAAACAAACGGTGGCGGCTTCGAGCAAGTCAACCTTCTCTTCGGAGAGAATCCCAACAAAGCCGTGCGCGCTTGGACAAAGCCGTTCCATGAAGCCGGTATCCAGACTCACATGCTGGACCGTGCGCTCAATGGACTCCGAATGAGCCCAGTGCCTGCCGATGTACGCCAGCTTTTCTATAAGGTCAAAAAAGCACAAGGGACTGACATCGCCCGCACTTTTTGCGGCCTGAATGACATTCGCAACATCGCGCCATCCATCAAATATGCCAAGGACGCGGGAATGATCTCGCAATGCTCACTATGCATCACTCATTCACCCGTTCACACCGTTGAATATTACACCAAAATGGCTTATGAACTGATTGAGTTAGGCGCCGACGAGATTTGTATCAAGGATATGGCGGGCATCGGACGCCCTCATTCACTCGGCCTGATTGTCGCCAATATCAAGAAAAAATATCCCGATATTCCCATCCAATACCATAGCCATGCGGGACCCGGTTTCAATGTGGCCTCTATCCTGCAAGTATGCGAGGCCGGTTGCGACTACATCGACGTCGGTATGGAACCACTTTCATGGGGCACGGGACACGCCGACTTGTTAACGGTCCAAGCCATGTTGAAAGACGCGGGCTTCCAAGTACCGGAAATCAACATGTCGGCTTACATGAAAGTACGTGGCATGATCCAAGAATTCATGGATGATTTTCTCGGCCTTTACATCAGTCCCCGCAACCGCTTGATGAATTCCCTCCTGATCGGTCCCGGCCTGCCCGGTGGTATGATGGGTAGCTTAATGGCGGATCTTGAAAAGAACCTGGAGAGCATCAACAAGAGCAATATGAAGAACAACAAACCGTTGATGACGCAAGACCAACTGTTGATCAAGCTCTTTGAGGAAGTCGCTTATGTTTGGCCACGTGTTGGTTATCCTCCATTGGTCACTCCGTTCAGCCAATATGTGAAGAACCTGGCCCTGATGAACGTCATGCAAATGGAAAAAGGCAAAGAACGCTGGAGCATGATCGCCGATGATATCTGGGATATGATTCTTGGCAAAGCAGGTCGCCTTCCTGGCCCGCTCGCGCCTGAGATCATTGAAAAGGCGAAAGCCGAAGGACGTCAATTCTTCGAAGGCGATCCTCAGGAAAACTACCCCGACGCGCTTGACAAGTATCGTCGCTTGATGAACGAGAGACATTGGGAAATTGGCGAAGACGAGGAAGAACTCTTTGAGTACGCGATGCATCCCGCGCAATACGAGGCTTATCGCTCAGGCAAAGCTAAAGTTGAGTTCAAAGCCGACGTAGCGAAACGCAAGGCGGAAAAAGCCAATGCCAACAAGTTGGAAGTCGGCCCGGTCAAATTCACGATGCCTACAGAACCGCAAGTCATGACTGTCGACGTCAATGGCCAACCCTACCGGGTAACCGTCTCGTTCGGCAACGACAAGAACGCGCCAGCAGCTCCCGCTCCAGCGCCATCGAGCCCTGCCGCTCCAGCCGCTCCCGCCCCAGCGGGAGGAGGGAACAAAGTGCTCTCACCACTCGAAGGGAAATTCTTCCTGACAAAAGGCTCAGCGGATACACCTTTAAAAGTTGGCGATACGGTAAAGAAGGGAGACCTCCTCTGCTACGTAGAGGCGATGAAAACATACAACGCGGTTCGTTCTGATTATGACGGAACGATCACGGCCATTTGTTTCTCCCCTGGCGACGCGATCTCAGAAGATGACGTATTAATGACGATACAATAATGAACGAGATCTTCAACAATCTATATGAGATGACGGCGTTCAGCAATATCATTGCCGAACCGCAGTTCCTGATCATGTACGCGATCGCGTTCGTATTACTCTATTTGGGTATCAAAAAAGAATACGAGCCATTGCTACTGGTCCCTATCGCGTTCGGCGTATTGCTGGCGAACTTTCCAGGGGGAGACATGGGCGTCATCCAAGCCGATGAAAACGGAATGATCAACGTCCATGGCGTCATGAAGAACATTTGGGAAATGCCGCTTCACGACATCGCGCATGAATTGGGTCTGATGAACTTCATTTATTATTTGCTCATCAAAACCGGGTTCTTGCCTCCGATCATTTTCATGGGTGTCGGCGCGTTGACAGACTTCGGTCCCATGCTACGCAACCTGCGGCTCTCCATTTTTGGCGCCGCCGCGCAGTTGGGTATCTTTACGGTACTTCTGGTTGCCATCTTGATGGGATTCACGCCAAAAGAAGCGGCATCCTTAGGCATTATTGGTGGAGCTGATGGTCCAACAGCCATTTTCACGACGATCAAGTTAGCGCCTCATTTGCTTGGCCCGATCGCGATCGCCGCATACTCTTATATGGCGTTGGTTCCCGTAATCATCCCTTTGGTGGTCAATATTCTTTGCACCAAAAAGGAATTGTCGATCAACATGAAGGAACAAGAAAAGAAATACCCTTCAACAACAGAGATCAAAAATCTGCGAGTATTGAAAATCGTTTTCCCGATTGTCGTGACAACAGTAGTAGCTTTATTCGTCCCTACGGCTGTTCCATTGATCGGTATGCTGATGTTCGGTAACTTGGTAAAGGAAATTGGTAGCAATACCTCGCGTTTGTTCGACGCGGCCTCAAACAGTATCATGAACGCGGCGACCATATTCTTGGGTCTTTCCGTCGGAGCGACCATGACGGCTGAAGCGTTCCTAAATTGGACGACCATTGGTATCGTTATCGGAGGTTTCTTAGCGTTCGCCCTGTCTATCGCTGGAGGTATTCTTTTCGTGAAAATAGTAAATCTTTTCTCCAAAAAGAAAATCAATCCGCTTATCGGAGCGACAGGTTTAAGCGCGGTCCCGATGGCTTCTCGCGTAGCCAATGAGATCGCCTTAAAATACGACCAAAAGAATCATGTCCTGCAATATTGCATGGCGAGCAACATCTCGGGAGTCATAGGTTCCGCGGTCGCGGCCGGCGTGTTGATCTCATTTTTGGGATAACGGGAAACAAACCCATAGAAAATACACAAAAAACACTGCCGATCGTTCGAGTTTTTCACTCAGCGATCGGCAGTTTCTGTTTTTAGCGAAAAATCTTTTTAATGAATGAAGGCTATTCAAAAATATTTAGCTTAATTTGTAACGTGTAATCATAAGAGAGAAATGATTTATCCTTTCTTATAAAAATCAATTGTATATGAAGGACACTCTGGAAACGAACCTGCCAGAAGAAACTGGCAATTTGGAAGAATCTAAGATTCAACAGCCCATCAAGGAAACAACAGGAAACGAGGTGGAAGCTGAACAGGCGGACTCCGTAGAAACGTCGGAAGCCCCAGTTAAACAAACAAAGGAAGGCATTATCGAACAGCTTGAACAGCTCGTCGAAGCGCCGATCGAAACGACTTCGCGTACCGACGTGGAAGCGTTAAAGCAAAATTACTATAAAATCCGCCGGGCTGAGATCGAAGAAATGAAGAAAGAGTTCCTTGCCAATGGAGGTGAAGAAAAAGATTTCATTATTCCCATCGACGAAACAGAAGAGCGGTTGAAACAATTACTCTCCTCCTACAAAGAGAAGAAAGCGATCGCTGTAGCTGAAGACGAAAAGGAGAAAGCGACCAATTACGCGATCAAGCTCCAACTTATCGACCAACTGAAAGCGCTCACTGAAAGTCAAGACGATTTCAATAAACGCTACAACGCTTTCAAGGAAATCCAGCAGAAATGGAAAGAGACTCGCAACATTCCACAAGAACACGTAAATACGTTGTGGAAAACATACCAAATGTATAGCGAACAATTCTATGATATCATTAAAATAAACAACCAATTCAGAGACTATGACTTTAAAAAGAACTTGGAATTAAAAACCGCCTTGTGCGAAACCGTAGAAAAGTTGGAAACAGAACCAGACCCTGTCTCCGCTTTCCATCAACTACAGAAATTGCACCAACAATGGCGTGAGATAGGTCCCGTCGCGAAAGAATTGCGCGAAGATTTATGGAACCGTTTCAAAACGGCCTCCACGATCATCAACAAGCGCCATCAAGAACACTTCGAGCAACTCAAACAAAAAGAAGAAGAGAACTTGGCGGCTAAAACCGCGATCTGTGAACAAATTGAAGCCATTGATTACGATGCGCTTAAATCCTTTAAAGATTGGGATAAGAAAAGCAAGGAAGTCATCGCTCTTCAAGAGAAATGGAAAACGATCGGCTTCGCTCCAAAAAAATACAATATTAAGATATTTGAGCGTTTCCGTACCGATTGCGATCTTTTCTTCGAGAAGAAAGGGACCTATTATAAGGTCCTAAAAAGCGAGATGGAAGCCAATCTCGAAAAGAAAAAAGCACTTTGCGAAAAAGCCGAGGCATTAAAAGACAGTACGGACTGGAAAGAGACGACTGAGAAAATGATCGCTCTGCAAAAAGAATGGAAAACAATTGGAGCTGTTACCCGTAAATATTCTGACAGCATTTGGAAACGATTCATTACGGCTTGCGATTACTTCTTCGATCAAAAGAACAAAATGAACTCCTCGCAAAAAAGCGTCGAGCTTAGCAACCTCGCCGACAAAAAAGAGTTGATCAATAAAATCAAGAATCTTGATCCGAATTTGGAATATGACGAGGCTTTAGAAACACTCCACGAATACATCGCGGAATGGAACAAGATCGGATTCGTCCCATTTAAGGACAAGGACAAAATCTACAAAGCTTATCATGAAGCGGTCAATAAACAATTTGATCGATTGAATGTAAGCCGAAACGATCGACGCTTGCAATCGTTCCGCGAGAACATTAACGAAATGACAAGTGGAGGATACAGCAAAGGCCGGCTCTTCAGCGAACGCGACAAGCTCATGAGAACTTACGAGAAAATGAAGAATGAACTTCAAACGTATGAGAACAACATTGGCTTCCTCAACATATCCTCAAAAGGAGGCAACGGCTTGTTAAAAGAACTGGAACGCAAAATCGAGCAATTGAAAGAAGACATGGCTTTAATCGTCAAAAAGATTGAGACCATAGATCAGAATTTAGATTAACGACATCAGAAAGTAGACTAATTACTTAATATAAAGGACTTCAACCTAAACCTTAGAAGGAGATAGGTTGAAGTCCTTCTTTTATCATTATTCTAAGTTCCCTGAAATGGAGCAAAAAGATACATTCATAAAAATAATCATAGGACTCTTCTGTCTTGTAACTTTTCCTTGGGCCGCGATGGCACAAGACCTCAAGGGGCGCGTAACAGACGCTCGGACCGGAGAACCGCTAATTGGGGTCAATGTCTACTACCAAGAGCACGGAGAGACAAGAGGCACAATCACGGATATCGAAGGGAAATATGAGTTGAATGTAAATGAAGGAGACGTAGAAATCGCGTTCTCTTACCTAGGCTATGAAAAAAAGACTTTAAGGATCCGCGTTCAAAAAGGAGAAACCCTTTCACACGATATCAATCTCACACCTTCCGTGACAAAGATGGATGAAGTCGTCATTAGCGTCGGCCGGTATGAGCAAAAGCTAAGTGACATAACCGTATCAATGGATCTTTTGAAAGCGGATGAAATCGGGAAACAAGCCCCAAGAGATCTCACAGATGTCTTGAGAACGATCCCTGGGGTTGATGTCACGGACCGACAACCATCCGTACGTGGAGGAACTGGTTGGACTTATGGCGTCGGAAGCCGATGCCTGATTTTAGTTGATGGGCAATCAGTCTTAACACCAGCCTCCGGCGAGATCAATTGGAACATGATTCCAATGGAGAATATCGAGCAAGTCGAAGTATTGAAAGGTGCCTCATCCGTTCTTTATGGATCCTCGGCGCTCAACGGGTTAATCCACGTCAGGACCAAACGACCATCACTAGAACCACGAACAAACATTCAACTCCAAGGAGGAGCATATGGATCACCATCTCCCGTCAGCACACCGTTGTATGGCGGCATCGACCTCTCGCACTCAAGGCAAATCAGGAATTTGGATCTTACGATTGGTGGAAATGGGTTCCTCGACAATGGCTATCGTCACGATAACTATAACCGCAGGGTACGACTTGGTGGTAATCTCACTTTCCGCCCACCGACAATTCAAGGACTCAATTTCGGCGCGAACATCAACTACCTTTATAATGATTATACGGGATTCTTCCTCTGGCGCTCTCCGGATGAACCCTATACCCAATCTCCCCTCGCCAACATGGGGCGGCGTGAACACGCGTTCTATATCGACCCATTCCTTAATTTCACGAACGATGAAAAACGAACGACCCATCGCCTAAAAGCTCGTTTCTACCACCGAGGCAATCGCATCGTCACGCATACGACCGGAAAGACGCTCAACGAAATCGCCTCAAATATGGGCTTCGATGAAAGTCAATGGTCCGAGTTTTCAGGTCTTATCCAAAATTGGAAAACAGAACTTTTACCAATCGTTCTTCCCCACGTGACGGAAGTCATGAATGGTGATATCAATGGCCTCATGGGAGAAATAGGCGGACTGGCACAACAATATTTTCCCACGGCTACCACGGCGGATTATATGGATCTCGTCTCTTGGATCATGGGACATACGCCCTTTCCCCCTCTTAACGAAATAGAGAACTGGCTACAAGAAAACGCTCAAAAACCGGCTAGCAACCGGGCAAATACGGGAACAGACCATACTTACGATTACAATCTGGATTATCAATTCAGTAAAGCCTTCGAGCAAGCACGCTTGACGTTGGGCGCGACTTACGAACGCATTTTCGCCAACTCCGCGGTAACCGGCAAGCACTGGAGCGATAACGCGGCGCTCTTCGCGCAATACGACCAAACGATCGCCGAGAAGCTGAAACTCTCGCTCGGCTTACGGTTGGAATATTATCGTGTCGACGACCATCTGCGTGAGGCGGAGACGGATATATTAGGGGTAAACGTGCCTATCAAACCCGTCTTTCGCGGAGGACTAAACTATGCGCTCGGTCCCTATAGTTTCCTGAGGGCTTCCTTCGGACAAGGGTATCGTTACCCATCGGTCACGGAAAAATTCATCTTGAAAGATATTGGAGGTGTCGGTGCGTATCCCAACCAACAATTGAAAGCGGAACGTGGTTACAACGCGGAGATTGGCATCAAACAAGGTTACGGTTTTGGTGGATTACAAGGGTTCATCGACATCGCGGGATTTTACACTCGCTACAAAGACATGATTGAATTCCGCTTCGGACTTTTCAACAACACGACTTTCGAATACATTGACGGGCTCCAACCACTCATTGGCGCGCTTACGAGTGGTGAAGGGATCGGGATCGGAGCGCAGTTCACGAATGTAGGACGTGCGGAAATCTCTGGCATCGATATCTCAACGAGCGGACGTTACACGTTCTCCCCCGACCTTTCGCTTGATTACATGCTCGGTTATGTTTTCACCAATCCTATCGACCTGGATGTGGAAGAGCGGAACGCCGAAGAAGAAGCCAACCAAGATCTTTTAGCCATGCGCTCCAAGTCGAATGATAGCAAATATTTAAAATACAGACAAAAGCACAGTTTTAAGGCTACACTCGACTTGAATTGGAAACGCTTCAACATTGGAACGAACCTGTCTTGGAAGAGCAAAACGCTCGCCGTGGATTATTTCATGGTCGACGAGCGGGAAAAGGCCGCTCCCAACGCGATGGACTACGTCCGTTATCTTTTGTTTGGGAATTTGAAAGACTACTGGGCCAATAACAATCAGGATTATTTCATCATGGACGTTCGGGCGGGCTACCGGATAACGGACCAAATCGAAGTGCAGGCGCAAATTAACAATGTATGGAATAAACAATACTCCGCACGGCCAATGGACATCGGCACGCCACGGACATTCATCATTCGATTGGGATTAACGCTCTAATCGATCAAAACGGTTTATAAGACTTAAGCTCTTGGCGCAGCGCACGTGCCTTCCCGTCCGTCACACGATCCATAAGCGCCCAGAACCGGGGACTGTGGTTCATCTCGACCGTATGGCACAGCTCATGCAAAATGACATATTCTATCAGATGACGGGGCAACAGCAATAGCGACAAGGAGAGATTGATCGATTGCCGCGTCGAGCAACTGCCCCAACTGGTGCGGCTTCCCGAAATCTTGACTTGGGCGAACCGGAACCCATGCCTTTCCGCCAATTCGGCCACCCAAACGGGGAGCAATCGCTTAGCCTCCACCCGCATCACTTTTTCAACAAGATCGTGAAGCGCACGCTGGACCGCTTCCTCCTCAAAGCGCGTCTCCATCGGGCAAGCGATCCACAACACCCCATCCGAAAGCCGTGCCCGGAAGTTCTCCCCCGCCTCACGGACAATCCTCAAGGTGAAACTCAGCGTCTGGAAACGGGTCCGCTCATCCCAAACCACCGGTTCCGGCGACTTGCTCAAGGCCGCGCGAATCCGCTCGGCGTTTTCTTCCAGGAAGCGACGCATCAGCGCCTCGCTCCCCTGATACGGCATCACCGCGAGCACCTCTTTCCCACGGATTTTCAAACTATACCGCTTGGCCCTCAAACTCCGCCGCAAGGTGACTTCACCCACGCCATCGATGACTATTCGTTTTTCCATAAGACACGCGAAAGTAATGAATAAATCAAGACCAAATCGCACGGAAATCCTTATCTTCGCGACCGGAAGAAAATAACTTATAAAAACATCAAAATCATGAGCAAGAAAGCGCTTTTAATCATTTGTGACGGTTGGGGCATTGGCGACAAAGGGAAAGACGATGTCATCTTTTGCACACCAACCCCGTATTGGGATTCTTTGTTAGCGACGTATCCGCATTCACAATTGCAAGCGAGTGGCGAGAACGTCGGTTTGCCCGACGGCCAAATGGGCAACTCGGAAGTAGGCCACCTGAATATTGGCGCGGGCCGCATCGTTTATCAAGACTTGGTGAAAATCAACCGGGCTTGCGCGGACAACAGCATCCTGAAGAACAAGGAAATCGTTGCCGCTTTCTCTTACGCGAAAGAGACGGGGAAGAGCGTTCACTTCATGGGATTGACTTCCAACGGCGGCGTGCACAGCTCGCTGGATCACTTGTTCAAACTCTGCGACATCGCGAAAGAGTATGACATCAAGAATACGTTCATCCACTGCTTCATGGACGGTCGCGACACCGACCCGAAAAGCGGAAAGGGATTTATTGAGGAACTGACCGCCCACTGCGCGAAGTCCGAAGGCACCATCGCCTCGATCGTGGGACGCTTCTACGCGATGGACCGCGACAAACGCTGGGAACGGATCAAGGACGCTTACGATTTGCTGATCGAAGGGAAAGGCAAACAGGCGACCGACATGGTCCAAGCGATGCAAGAGTCGTACGACGAAGGCGTCACCGATGAGTTCATCAAACCGATCAACAACGCCAACGTCGACGGGACCATCAAGGAAGGCGACGTCGTCATTTTCTTCAACTACCGCAACGACCGCGCGAAAGAATTGACCATCGTCCTCACCCAACAAGACATGCCGGAGCAGGGCATGCATACGATCCCCAACCTGCAATATTACTGCATGACGCCCTACGACGCGTCCTTCAAAGGCGTTCACATCCTGTTCGACAAGGAGAACGTGCACAACACGCTGGGCGAATACCTCTCGAAGAACGGCAAGACGCAATTGCACATCGCCGAGACCGAGAAATACGCGCACGTCACCTTCTTCTTCAACGGCGGACAAGAGACGCCCTACGAGAACGAGGACCGCATCCTGGTCCCCTCCCCGAAAGTGGCGACCTACGACCTGAAGCCGGAAATGAGCGCCTACGAGGTGAAAGACAAATTGGTGGAAGCGATCAACACCCAAAAGTATGACTTCATCGTCGTCAACTACGCCAATGGCGACATGGTCGGGCATACCGGCGTGTACGAGGCGATCGAGAAAGCGGTGACGACGATCGACAATTGCTTGAAAGATACGGTGGAGGCCGCCAAGGCGAACGACTACGAGGTGATCATCATCGCCGACCACGGGAACGCCGACCACGCCCTCAACGAGGACGGCACGCCCAACACGGCCCACTCCCTCAACCCCGTCCCCTTCGTCTACGTCACGACGAACAAGGAGGCCAAGGTCGAGAATGGCGTCCTCGCGGATGTCGCCCCCTCGATCCTGCACATCATGGGGATGCCGCAACCGGCTGAAATGACAGGGAAAGACTTGATCAAATAAAAAATCGATTCCATATGTACGGAACGACGGATCCCTGAATGCCGTTCACGCGCGTTCATCGTCCGTCGTTCTATTTTTTACCTTAAACAAACCTATCCCAACATGATTCAAATAGACGACACGCTCGTCAGCCTGGACGTGATCGAGCGGTATTTCCTCTGCGACCTGCCCCGATGCAAGGGCGAATGCTGCGTGGAAGGCGATTCCGGCGCGCCGCTGGAAGAAGCGGAGTTCCATAAATTGCGCGAAATCCTTCCCGTGGTGTGGGACGACCTCTCGCCCGAGGCGCGGGCCGTCATCCAGAAACAGGGCGTCGGCTACATCGACGACGACGGCGACATCGTGACCTCCATCGTCGGCGACAAGGATTGCGTCTTCACGCGCTACGACGAGCACGGCGTCTGCCAATGCGCCATCGAGAAAGCGTTCCGCGAGGGGCGCGTCGATTTCATGAAACCCATCTCTTGCCATCTCTACCCCATCCGCGTCACCCGCTACGACGGGTTCCAGGCCGTCAACTACCATCGGTGGAAAGTCTGCAAGGCGGCGGAGATATTGGGCGAGAAAGAGCGGGTCCCGGTCTATCGCTTCCTGAAAGAGCCGCTTATCCGCCGGTTCGGGAAAGAGTGGTACGAGGCGCTGGAGACTTGCGCGGAGGAGTGGGAAAAACAAAAGCGAGGATCGGCCGACCGCTAACGGATGACGATCTTACGGACCACGTCGCCCAAGCGCACGATGTAGTAACCTTTCGGCAAATCCAACACATACTCGCCGTCGGGCCGCGTGACGCGGATCGCCCTCACCTTGATCCCGACCACGCTAAAGACCTCTATCTGGCTGCCCTCCGGGGCGTTCGAGACTTTCACCCGGTTGTCGTAGGCCTCCAATGCCGTCTTGCCCACCTCCTCGCGGACCGTCGCGGCCGCCGTTTGGGGGGAAACGGGCGCCTGCGCCGCCACCTCGCCGTCCGCGAGGCCGAGCAGCGCCAGCCAGAGCATTATTTGACAGAATTTTCGCATCGCGAGCCGATTTGCCCACAAAAATAAGAAGAAAATCGTTTCCTCTCCGCCCGACAACTTTTTTTATCTCCCTCGCCGCCGTCTCTCACAGCTTCTCGACCATTCCCTCGTCGCTCAGGTAGGTCTCGGGGAAAATGGTGCGGGCCTCGTCGAGCAGGCGCGTCACGTCCTCATAGCGAGCGGAATAATGGCCGATGAGCAAACGCTTCACCCCCGCGTCGCGGGCGATCATGGCCGCCTCGCGGGCCGTCGAGTGGAATGTCTCCCGGGCACGCGCCGCGTCTTCCTCCGCGAACGTCGCCTCGTGGTAAAGCAAGTCCACGCCCTCGATCCAGGGGATGATGGCGGGCGCGTAGGCCGTGTCCGAGCAATAAGCGTAGCGCCGGGGCGGATCCGCCGGGCGCGTCAGGCGGGCGTTCGGGACGACGACCCCCTCCGGCGTGACGAAGTCGGCCCCCCGCTTGATCTCCGCGATCCGCTTCACGGGGACGTGGTAGAAATCGATCATCTCGCGGATGATGTGCGCCTCCCCGGGCTTTTCCTCGAACAAATAGCCGCAACAGGGGACGCGGTGCTTGAGCGGCAACGACCAGACGCGCGTCGAGTGGTCTTCCATCACCAACGCCCGCTCGCGGGGGTCGACCGTCTCGATCCGCACCTCGTAGGTCATCCCCTTGAAAAACAACCGGAAGAACGGCTCCAGGAATTCCTCGATCCCTCGCGGCCCATGGACGACGAGGTCGCCCACGCGGCCCAGCAGGCCGAGCGTCGAGAGCAGTCCCGGCAGCCCAAAACAGTGATCGCCATGCAAATGCGAGATGAACACGTGCGTCAGCCGCGAGAACCCGAGCCGTGCCTCGCGCAACCGCGCCTGCGTGTTCTCCCCGCAATCGATCATGTAGAGCTTGCCCCGCGAATCGACGACCTGCGCGCTCGGCGCCCGCCGCTTCGTGGGCAACGCGGAGCCGCAACCTAATATATGGATATTGAAATCTGACATTTTTTTTCACGCTTTAACCCCCTCAGTCGGCGGGGCCGACTGAGGGGGTTCCCTTCTTTCGCTAGACCACCTCCGGCGACCCGTCGCCATCCGCGTCCTCGCCGGGCACGGGCTCTTCCGTGTCGTCGCCCGGTTCGGTCGGGGTGGTTTGCTCGCCACCCTCGCCGTCGGGGTTCTCCGGCGTTTCCTCGGAGGGGGGTTCCGGTTGTTCTTCCGTCGAGCTGCCCGACGTGTTGCCGTCGATGATCTCGGAGAACGATTGCACGTAGCCATTTACCTTCTCGATGAACGTGTTGATCTCGTCCGTCGGTTGGACGATCGCGTACGCGTTCACGATTTGACAGATCTGCTTGTAAATCTCGTAAGCCTCGTCCAAGACTTCCTTCGATTTCACCTCGCTCTGGTCGGCGCGTTCTTTCGCCTCCTGAGTCCGTTGCTCAAACGCCTGGTCGAAAGCCTCGTTGGCCGCCTCGACCGCGTCCATTTCATCTTCTATGCCCAGCGCCGCGACCGCCGTCGCGTTTTTCGCCAAGCGAAGTTGCGCTAACATACCCCTGACCTCGATGGTCTGCTTCGAATACTCGCTGTAGCGAATATTCTTGTAACTTGTCAACTGGGGAATAAGCGCCGCCGCCGCGTCCCGTTTCGCCTTCACCAAACTGTTTTTGTTCGCGGTCACCACGTTGTGGAGCGTCCCCACACCGTTGTCGCGCTCCTTGTCGAGGCTGACGAGCTGTTCGGTCGTGATGTAAGCCGCCTGCCGGTTGACCACCGAAAGGAGCTTTTTCACCACTTCATCATAGCTCGCGGCCAGCGTCTCCAAGTGCAGCGCCGCCGCCGTGGCCTCTACGATCGCCTTGTTCACGCGGTCGTGGAAGTTAGTGGCGGAGGCGAGCGTCAGCTGACTTAGACTAAATGTCTTGACCTGTAGTGCCATAAAAAGCCTTTTTTTTAATGAAACATTTGTTTTTATACTCTCTCTGTGAAACGAGGAAAACTTGGTTTCCTTTTTCACGCCCGCTAAGTTAGATTTTCTTTTTTAAAATACAAATAGACAGCCTAAAAAAGATCTTTTTCTAGCCGACAAACCAGTTGGCCAGCTCCAAAAAGATCTTTTTCTAGCCGACAAACCAGTTGGCCAGCTCCAAAAAGATCTTTTTCTACCCGACAAACCACTTGGCCAGCTCCAAAAAGATCTTTTTCTACCTGACAAACCACTTGGCCAGCTCCAAAAAGATCTTTTTCTACCCGACAAACCACTTGGCCAGCTCCAAAAAGATCTTTTTCTACCCGACAAACCACTTGGCCAGCCCCAAAAAGATCTTTTTCTAACAAAAAAGGGCCGTCCTCGCGACGCCCCTTTTCCGGAATAAATGATAAACATATACAAGTTATGTGGAAGGTTATTTGCTGTGGTCATTCGAATGAGTTGGAGGTCCCGAAATCGTTCGCGTTCGAGGCCAGGCCTGAGTCGGCGCCGTCGCCCGTGGCGTAGAGGGCCGTCTTGTCGGTGTTGTATTTCAGGGTGTAAGCGTAGTTGCCGTCGAAGGTGCGGACGAGGACGCGGAGGTCGACCGTCTCGCCCCCGGTGTCGGGCAGCGAGCTGAGGTTGAAGGCCGCGCGTCCCCAGCCGGTCGCGAGGGCGGGGTCGCCCATGGCGTGGTGGCGAAACTCGAGCGTGTAGGGGTCGCCGGCGGCGTCGGGCTGGATGAGGTTGATGAAATGCGTCTGTTGCCCGCCTTGCTTGACGGCGAAATAGAGGTTCAGGTAGCCGTCGCCCACCCAGAGGTCGCCCACGGCCACGGGGTCGGTGCCGTAGATGGAGTCATTCCGGGCGCCGAGGTCGGGGGCGATGGGCTTGGTGAGGATGTCGTGGATGCCGTTGAGCTTGATGTAGTGGGAAAAGCCTTGCAGGGAATCGCTCAGGATGGTGAAGCTGACGAACGCCCGCTGGTCGGCCTGGGGGCGATAGTCGGGGTAGTTCGTGGCCGCGGGCCAGAGGGTCGTCCCGTCGTCGAGGCGGAGGTAAAAGACGTCGCCGCCTTGGGGGACGACGGTGGCGATGGCCAGCCAGACGTTGTCGAGGGAATAGGAGCCGTCGGCGCTCGCCGGGTCATTGTCGGAGTCCAGGCACGAGGGCAGCGCGACGACGGCCATCGCCATCGCCGCGAGCCCGAAGAGGAAATTTTTCAAACGCTTCATATCTTCAACATTAAAAATGAATACTTTTTTCATTCGCACATGAGGGAAGATGAAGCGTCGGGGGGAAACGTTGCAGCCCCTTCGGCGTAAAAGATGTTAACGCAGGGCCTCGACGATGAGCCGCGCCGCGCGTTCGGAAGCGCCGGGCTCGCCCAGGGCGCGGATCACCTCGTCGTAGCCCCGCGCGATCTCCTCGCGAGTGGGCTCGTTGTAGCACAGGCGCAACAATCCCATCTTGATCTTATCCACCGTGAAGTCGCCGCCAAAGAGCTCGATGATCACCTCGTGCCCCGCGATCAGGTTGACGAGCGAGATGTAGGGGACGTGGAAGAAACGCTTGAAGATGAAGTTGGCCAGCCGGCCTCCGGGGGTGCGGTAGCAAACGATTTGGGGGACGCGGAAGAGGCAGGCCTCCAGCGTGGCCGTGCCGGAGGTGACGAGCGCCGCGTCGCTCTCGCGCAGCAGGTCGTAGGTCTGGCCGAAGATGAGCCTGACCGCCCCCTGGGGGATGAATTTCTCGTAAAACTCAGGCTCGATGCCCGGCGCCCCGGCGACGATCCGGATGTGCTCCGGGAAATCGTCCGACGCGCGGAGCATGGTGGGGAGATTGTCGCGGATCTCTTGCTTGCGGCTGCCCGGCAGGATGGCGATGATGGGTCTTTCCGCCTTCAGCTTGTTTCGCGAGCGGAAATACCAATAGTCCCTCGGGCGCGCTTTGCGGAAACGGCTGACGGCGTCGAGCGTCGGGTTGCCCACGTAGTCCACCGGGTAATTCAGGCGCTCGAAAAACGGCACCTCGAAGGGCAGGATGCAGAACATGCGGTCGACGTAGCGGCGGAAGGCCTTGATCCGGTAGCGCTTCCAGGCCCAGATCTTGGGCGATATATAATAATGTACGGGAATACGCAGCTTCTCGTGCACGAAGCGGGCCACTTTCAGGTTGAAACCGGGGTAATCGATCAGGATCACCACGTCGGGGCGATAGGCGCGGATGTCGTTCTTGCAGGCGCGGAGGTTGCGCAGGATCGTCCCGAGGTGCGTCAAGACCGGGATGAAGCCCATGTAGGCCATTTCCCGGTAATGGCGCGTCAGGTCGCCTCCGGCCTCGCGCATCAAGTCGCCGCCCATGCAGCGGAATTCCGCCTCCGGGTCCTCGCGCTTCAGGGCGCGCATGAGGTTCGAGCCGTGCAAGTCGCCCGAGGCCTCTCCCGCGATCAAGTAGTATTTCATTTCCTTAAAATTAGAGGTTCCAATGGCTCAAGGTCTCCATGAAGGGATAGTCCGTGACGTCGATCTTGCAGGGGACGAGGCTCGCGTAGCCCTCGTCGAGCGCCAGGACGTCGTTGTCGGGCCGTATGGGCTCATGGCACTCGAAATCGCCCGTCAGCCAGAAGACCGGCTTGCCCGAGCCGTCCTCGGAGCGCTTGAACTCGCGCACCCAGCGGCCGTCCGTCTGGCGGCAGACACGGATCCCCTTGACCCGCTCGGCGACGGGGACGTTGAGGTTCAGGTAAGTGCCGTGCGGCAGCCCTTCCGCCAGGACTTTCCTCGCCACCAGCTCGCCCAGGCGGCAAGACTCCGCGAAATCCGCGTCGGCCCGGTGGTCCAGCAAAGAGACGCCCAGCGAGGGGACATCGAAAATACACCCCTCGATGACCGCCCCCATCGTCCCGGAGTAGTTGACGCAAATCGCCATGTTCCCCCCGTGGTTGATCCCGGAGACCAACAAGTCGGGCTTGCGCGCCAACACCTCGTTGATGGCCAGCTTCACGCAATCCGTGGGCGTCCCCGTGCAGGAATAAACCGTCAATCCCTCTTTCTCATAGGTTAAAGCGTATCTCAGGGGCAGCGACGAGGTGATCGCGCTGCTCATCCCCGACCGCGGCCCGTCGGGCGCGAAAACGACCAGGTCGCCCAGCCCGCGAAGGGCGCTCGCCAGCGCGTGGATGCCTTTCGCCCGGAAGCCGTCGTCGTTCGTGATCAAAATTAAAGGCCTTTCATTTGTCATGCGATCCATTTTCTACATTTTTAAGATGCGCGAAGATACGGAATAAGCGGAATTTCTGGGATGGCGGCGCGAAAAGTTATCCAAGAAATGTGTACTTTCGCGAGTTATCAACAAGAAAGGCGATTTATCAACAAAACAGGCAATGTTTTCCCCCAATCGAACGGCAATCGGCGTGAAATGCTTAGCTTTGCCGGCGAGAAAACAATGTGAATGAAATGGGAAAGATTATCGCCTTAGCGAATCAGAAAGGTGGCGTGGGCAAAACGACCACGACCATCAATCTGGCGGCCTCATTGGCCGCGCTTGAGAAGAAAGTTCTCGTTGTCGACGCCGACCCTCAAGCGAACGCGTCTTCCGGTTTGGGGATAGACGTCCGCGACGTGCGGCTTTCGATCTATGAATGTCTGGTGAATAGTGAGGACCCCAACGGCGCGATCGTCTCGACCGACGTGGAGGGCTTGGACATCATCCCCTCGCACATCGACTTGGTAGGCGCCGAGATCGAGATGCTGAATCTGGAGAACCGGGAACGGATCCTGAGAAATCTGTTACGCCCCCTGAAGGAAAACTACGATTTCATCCTGATCGACTGCTCGCCCTCCTTGGGGTTGATTACGGTGAACGCCTTGACCGCGGCCGACTCGGTGATCATCCCCGTACAATGCGAGTATTTCGCCTTGGAGGGAATCAGCAAATTGCTGAACACGATCAAGATCATCAAGTCGAAGCTCAACACGGCGCTCGAGATCGAAGGATTCCTCCTGACGATGTACGACTCGCGCCTCCGCCTCGCGAACCAGATCTATGAGGAAGTGAAACGGCCTTTCCGCGATTTGGTCTTCACGACCGTGATCCAGCGGAATGTCAAGCTGAGCGAGGCCTCGAGCTACGGTAAGCCCGTCTTGCTGTACGACCCGGACTCGAAAGGTTCACAGAACCACATGCAGCTGGCGAAAGAGATAATAGATAAGAACAAACAGTTATGGCAGCAATAAAGAAATCGGCTTTGGGCAGGGGCTTGGACGCCTTGATCACGATGGACGACCTCCGGACCGGGGGCTCGTCGTCCATCAGCGAGATCGAACTGAGCAAAATCCAACCCAACCCGGAGCAACCCCGTTCGGTCTTTGAGCAAGAGACCCTCGAAGAGCTGGCCGCCTCCATCCGGGCCATCGGCATCATCCAGCCCATCACGTTGAAAGAAATTGGCGACGAGCGCTACATGATCATCTCCGGCGAACGACGCTACAGGGCCTCCCTCCTAGCGGGCCTGGAGCGGATCCCCGCCTATATCCGCACCGCCGAAGACGACAACGTGGTCGAGATGGCCCTCATCGAGAACATCCAGCGGGAAGACCTGAACGCGATCGAGATCGCGCTCGCCTACCAGAAACTGTTAGAGAACTACAACCTGACTCAAGAGGCCCTCAGCGAACGGGTGGGCAAGAAACGCGCGACCATCGCCAACTACCTTCGCCTCCTCAAGCTCCCGGCCGAGATCCAGATGGGGCTGAAGGACCGGAAGATCGACATGGGCCACGCACGGGCCCTGATCCCCGTCGAGGATCCGGAAGTGCAGCTGGCCCTTTACGAGCAAATCTTGAAGGAAGGCTTGTCGGTCCGCAACGTCGAGGAGCTCGTGCGGGGGCTCGCCAACGGGGAGACGACGATGGGCGAGGAAAAGAAACCGGCCTCTCGCAAGCCCGCGTTGCCCGAAGAATACAAAATGCTCCGTGAGCACCTCTCCCGGTTCTTCCAGACGAAGGTGCAACTCACGTGCGACAATAAGGGCAAGGGGAAGATCACCATCCCCTTCGCCACCGAGGAGGAGTTAGAGAAATTGATTGGTCTGCTGGATAAACTGAAATGAAACACCGCGTGCTCTTGTGGCTTCTTTGTGGATGCGTCGGGTGGGGCAATCTTTGCCACGCGCAGGACGACCATACCCCACCGGGCCACGAGATCGCGGCGACCGACTCGACCATCGCCCATGTCCTGGCCTCGGCCGACACCGTCACCATCGCCGCCAGCGACACCGTCACCATCGCCGCCAGCGACACCATCGCCCTCACCCAAGAGGCTTTCAAGCCCAACCCCAAGCGCGCCGTCTGGCTCGCCCTCATCCCCGGAATGGGGCAAATCTACAACCGTAAATACTGGAAACTCCCGATCGTCTATGGCGGACTGATGGGGTGCATGTACGCGGTCACGTGGAACAACAAGAACTACCAAGATTACTCAGAAGCGTATCAGGATATCATGTACGACGCGGAGCATAACCGCGACAACCCCGAAGCTTGGCATGACAGCTGGCAAAACCTCAGCAACATAGACCCCGCCGAGGCCATCAGCGACACCAACTACCAGGATCAGATCAAGCGCCGGAAGGACTACTACCGCCGCTACCGCGACCTGAGTATCATCATCACCGTAGGCGTCTACGCCCTGAGCATCATCGACTCGTATGTCGACGCCCAGCTCTTCGACTTCGACATCTCGCCCGATCTCTCGATGCGTGTCGAACCCGTGGTCGCCCCGAAGACCAGCGTCTCGCCGAGTCTTTATGGCCTGAATTGCAGTTTTAAATTCTAATATACATGCCCATGAAAAAGATACTACTTAGCGTCCTTTGCCTCTATTCAGCCACGAGCTTCGCGCAGGTCGATTTCCCCGCGGAGGCACGGGACGGGCACCTGCTCCCCTCGCGCGACTCGCTCGAGCGGGAGGTCGGATTGATCCCCGAGGCGATCGACGCCGATGTCGACAGCCTGCTCCACTCTTGGCATGTCCGGTATGTCTCGACGGGCGATGACTTCTGTCATGACGACGAGGAGAACGTCTATTTCCCCGACTCCGTCTACATCGACCGGCTTGAGCGCCTGCCCAGCGTGATCCCCATGCGCTACAACAACGTCGTCCGCGATTGCATCGACCTCTATGCCGAACGCCGCCGCGGACTCGTGCGCTATATGCTGGGCATGGCGGATTATTATTTCCCCATTATCGAGCAGACGCTTGATCGCTATGGCCTCCCGTTGGAGCTCAAGTACCTGGCCGTTGTCGAGAGCGCCCTCAACCCCGACGCCCTCTCGCGGGTCGGCGCCTCGGGCATCTGGCAGTTCATGCTCCCGACCGCCAAGAGCTACGGCTTGGAGATCAACAGCTTGATCGACGAGCGGCGCGACCCGGAGAAAGCCACCGAGGCCGCCTGCCTCTACTTCCAGGACCTCTATGGCATCTACAAGAACTGGGACTTGGCCCTGGCCGCCTATAACTGCGGGCCCGGCAACGTCAACAAGGCCATACGCCGCTCAGGCGGGAAGACCGACTTCTGGGCCATCTTCCCCTACCTGCCCCGCGAGACACGCTCCTACGTCCCCCTCTTCATCGCCGCCACCTACATCATGACTTACCATTGCGACCACAACCTCTGCGCCATGCGCGCCGACCTGCCGCTCGCCACGGACACCGTCATGATCAACCAAGCGCTCCACTTCGAGCAAGTGGCCGACATCCTGAAGGTGGACTTGGAGACGCTCCGGGCCCTCAACCCCGCCTACCAGCGCGACATCGTCCCCGGCAACGTCCGCCCCTCCGTCCTCCGCTTGCCGGCTGAGAGGACTTACGCTTTCGTGGACCAAGGCGACACGATCTTCACCCACCGGGCCGACGAGTTGCTGGCCAACTGCGTGCCCGTCGACTCGGGCCAAGGCCTCCCCCGCGTGGCGACCCGCCAGACCATCACGCACGTCGTCCTCCGGGGCGAGAACCTCTACACCATCGCCAACCGCTACGGCGTCACGGCACGCGACATCCGCCGCTGGAACGGGCTCTCGTCCAACCGCGTAGCCCGCGGGCGCCGCTTGAAGCTGCACGTGGACAACGGCGGCCTCTATTTAGCCCAAGCGAAAAGCGAGAAGGTGAAGGAGGTGGAAACGCCAAAGGTTGAGAATGGCTTCGTAAGCTATGAGGTGCAATCGGGCGATTCGCTCTATTCCATCTCCCGCCGCTATCCGGGCGTGACGGCCAAGACGCTCCAGCGCGTGAACAACCTCCGAGGCACCCGCATCCAACCAGGGCAGATCCTAAAAATACCAGTCGGGTAAAACCGACCCATTTTCACTATTTTAAATTGAACTGAAGCCCGGCTTCCCCAGGGAGGTCGGGCTTCTTATATCGGCGTGCCCGCCATGCGCCTAGGCATGCCTCCACGGTTCCCCAAGGGGGGCGACAGGATGCCTAGGCGAGGGGTAATCGTTCCCCACGGTTGGGAATCTCCTTTCCCTACGACTGGGAATATTCTTTCCCTGCTGTAGGGAAATATTGTTCCCTACCGTAGGGAAATGTTGTTCCCAACCGTAGGGAAAGGAGATTCCCTGCCGTAGGGAAAGGAGATTCCCTGCCGTGGGTAACGACGATGTCTCGCCGTGGGTGCGGCAAGGCATCCTTCATGGATGGCGAGACGGGCTCACGAAGGGTCATTGCGCCAAGGAGAAGCGGAGGGAAATGCCATAGTTCGAGTCGGTCGTCGGGTAGGAGGCGGTGGAGACGATTGGCTCGTTGATCTGCAAGTCGTAGAAGGCGCGGATCGTCAGGGCGCGGCTGAGGCCATATTCGGCGGAGAACTGGAGGGTCTTGGCGATGTTGCCGCTGGTCGCTTGCGACAGCTGGGTCTCGATCTTGCGGATGATGGAGTTCATCTTGCGGAACGAGAAGTCGAGGTTGATCGTGAGGTCGTTGCTGAAATCCTGCGTCTTCTTCATGCGGAGCACCTTGTTGAACTCGGTCAGTTTATAGCCAAGGCCAATGACGAACTCATCGTTGAGCGACTCGACGATCTGGTACGAGGAGATGTTGAGGCTCACGTTGCGCGTCTTGCGGAACTCCATGTTGGCGGTCATGTTGTTCAGCATCGTGGCGTTCACGCCGAACAAGGGGCTGAAGCTCTCCGTGAGGGAGACGGCCGAGATGTCGTAGGGCGACGAGGGCGTGGGGTTGCCCGTCAGCACGTCGCGGATATAGCCCAAATCATCCTGCCCCGCGTCGACCCAATCGAGGAACGACGAGAAGGCGCCGACCGTATAGTTGCAGCGGTATTGATGGCTGAGGGTAAACGACTTGAAGTGTTTCTTGAAGAAAGGCAAGCGAATCAGCCCATCGTAGGTCACCCGCCAGTTGGGCAGCATGCTCCGCAACGAGGGGAAGGGCGAGAGCTCGACCTTGCCCGCGCTCCGGCCCGTATAAGCGGCCAGGAAGGCGGGGACGAGCACGTCGGTCGAGTTGAGGCTGACGTCGCCACCGGTGTAGGCTTGCCCGGCGTGGGCGGTGTTGGTCAAGAAGCCACTGTTGGGATAACGGGTCCGCAAATAAGCGGCTTCGACCCGCGAGGCGATCGTGTTGCGGTATTGCAGGAAGCGGTCGAACACCTTCGAGGCGTAACCGTTGTCTCCATTGCCTGGGCTGCTGAAGGCCGTGCGGATGGCGACGGTCGACTGCGTGAAGCTGCCGCCCATCTGCTCGGGCATGCCTTCCTGCATGAAGTAGATATCCGTGCTGCGGGTGTCGACGCGGTTGGCGTTCAGGTCGATCTTGAGGCCTGGGATAGGCTCCAGGTTCGCCCTTATCGTCAGGTTCTTCGTGTGGTTGATCATGGCGGGCGTGGTATTGTTGAGGTTCTTGACCAGCCATCCCCGCTCGTCGGCCTCGTCGATGAAGTCGCGACGCACCGCGCCAAAGGCGAAGCCCAGGCCCGGCGCCAGCGTCCCCATGCGCGACTGGCCGAAGATGTCGCCCACCTCCGGCGCGTAGCCCGTGATCATCATTCCGTCCGTGGACGCGAACTGCACGTTGACCCGGCGGACCATCATCAGGAAGCGCGTGGCGAACTCGACGGCGTTGGTGAACATCGTCTGCGCCGGCGAGCTGCCGGGCGTGATCGTGAGCTTGAGGGTCGCCGTGTCGAGGTTCGAGATCTCCACCTGGTTCAAGTTGATTGGCTTGAACTTGATGGCGTAGCGCTTGCCATCGGCCCCGACCGCACGGATATGGACCTTGCGCGAGAGGAGCCCGTGTTGTACGATAACGGCCGTATCCTTGCTCAGCTTCACGTCCATCTCGACCTTGGGGTCCTTCTTCTCTTGCTGCTGCCGACGCTGGTTGGCGCGCGAGGAGGGGTTGAACTTCTGGTTAACACGGCGCAAGTAAGGGTTCTTATTATACAAGGACTGGAAGTTGAAGCTCCCTTGCCAAGCGAGGTCGCGCTGGTTCTTGATCGTGTTCCCTACTTCCAGTTCCTCGCTGGCCACGGTCGGGCCACGGTCCCAGTTATAGGTGGCGTTGTAGGTCAAGGAGCTGGTCGCCCAATCCAAGACGGGAATGAGATTAAGGGGCATGTTCCATGTGGCCGTGAACGTCTGGTCGTATTTGAGAGGCGTTCCGAGATCACGGATGCTCTGCTTGACGGAGTCTTTCCAGAGCAGGTAATCGTCGGGGTTCAGTTTCTTGTTGACTTGCACGTTAGGCTCCTCTATGCGGGCGTTCGTCCCGGAGGTGAAGGTCATGCTGAGGTTGTTGGTGAAGTCCCATCGGAGGCTGAAGGCGCGGTCCCATTGGAAATCATGGCTGAACGTCAGCAGTTGGCTGCCCCCGCCCGTAGTCCCTGTCAGGTCTCGCATCTTGATCTCATAATAATTGCGGAGCATCGCCGTCTGGAAGTTGATGCTCGAAGGGAGATAGTTGAACGAGAATTGCTTCAGATATTTGGTATAGCCATTGTCCTTGGGCAACTTCTCGAAGGGGCGGAAGGGCTTCGCGTAGGGCGTGTAGCTGTAGGTGAAGCTTCCCTGGTGCGTCTTCGTCGTTTCGTATTCGGTCTCGGGGTTGTGCATCGTATTCTCGCTTTGGGCATAACTGATGGAGAAGTTGGCCGGGTCATAAGGCATGGGGTTCTCGCTCTTGACATCGACACGGACATTGTTGAAGGCAAGGCTCTTGACGGTCGTTTGATCAATAGAGTAATCCTTCACGGAGTCGCGCTGGGCGTCGGTCTCGAGGTTATCCAGCGTCTCGGACATCTCGATATCCTGGTTAAGCGGATCATACTTGGGCGTAGTCGTCTCCTTTGAATAAGCGTAGTAGAAGGGGATGCTTACTTTCCATTTCTCAGGGAAGAACTTGCCAAGCTCCAAGTTCGTGGAGACGCTGAATTGCGTATAGTCGTCCATACGCCGTTCCATAAGCGACTGGTCGAGCGCGCCAAAGCCCGCGGTCTCAATACGCCCGCTGGCATTGACCGTACCCAAGTCCGAGAGGGCGACACTGACATTGGCGTTGGCCGCCCAACCGCCATCGTCATCGAAGTCGGTCATACGAAGCTCATTGACCCAGACCTCGCCTGTCTTAATCTCGTTGGCGTTATTGCGTACGCCGATCATGATCACCTTGACCTCGGCCAAACTCGGATTACCGACAATGCTGACCGTATTACGGGTATTATTCTCATCCGTCTTGGAATACACCTTATTGAAGCTGACCCCATTCTGCCCTTGTCGACGCAGCCGGTCGCGCTCGAGCTTAAGGTTCGTGAGCGTCTCCAGCTCAAAGTCGAACATATTCTCCACGGGCCAGACCTTCTCCTGGTCAGCGCTGTTGTTCGTGTTGTAAGGCACGGTGCTGTGAGCGGTCAAGTTCATGGGAATCTCGTACTCATAATAGTTATTCTTATAGTCCGAACCCAAGCGAATAAAGACAGAGAGATCACCATTGGACAAGGGCTTGGTCTCGTCAATGGATGCCTCGGCATGGGCGAACATCTGGAGCCGCTTGTAGCGACGCAGGTCGTAGGACGTGGATTTGTAGACCGCCCGGGCGTCACGCGGAGCCAAGTCGGTAATGGCCAATGAGAGCGCCGCCTCGTTCTGTTGAAGAAGCTGGGGCTGGCTGGAATCGAACATCCGGCTGACACCCGGAGGGAGGACATAGTTGACCGGTTGCCGCTGCCCATTCTCCTCGATATTGACCGTCGAGACAACGAGCGAACCGTTCGAGATCGGGGGAACGAGGGGATCTGACAAGTCTTGCGTATAAGTACGCCAATCGCCGCGGACCAACTCGAAAGTACCGAAACGCAGATAAGTCGCTTGCTTGAAGTTGGTCATATACATACGCATGAAGCGAATAGTCTTGAAGTCGCTGATCGCTCCTATCTTATTGGTGTATTCCTTGATCGGGATCTTGAAGAGATACCATTTCACGGTCTCTTTCGTGCCGTTCATCAAGGTAACCTCCGGTTCACGCTCATCCACAATATAATTCTTGCCGACCACGAGATCCGCCGGACGTAGGGAGACTTTGTATTCAAAATATTTCTCAGTGCTGTTGAGCGTATTGTCCTCGTTGATATCCTCCACGTCGGGTGTACTCTTACCCGCGCTGGCATAGCGTTCGGTAGACTCCTCTGAGTTCCCCTCCGTACCATTATAACGCTTGTAACGCAAGAGGACATCCAACTCTTGGGCATCGTAATCCGATCCGCGGAAGTAATGATAATCATCACCCGCCGGGTCATTAAAAGGAGAGAAGGGGTCATCCATCATCTGGTTGATGGTCTCGCCCGAGAGACGTTGGCGGAGACGTTCCAAATATTCCGTGTAAGTCGGGAATGACTTCTCCTCCTCTGTCGAGAGACCATTCAAACCCACATCTTGAAGCTCGCGGTTCTGACTGTCGAAAGCGTATCCCGTACTCTGTGTGCGAGGCACCTTACCCCAGACGGTCGTATCGACCTTCGACAAGTCGCCATCTACTGGGAGACCATTCTCGAAGAACTTTTTCTCATCCTTCAGGATATCCTCCGAGATCTCACCAAGGTTGAAATAAAGGTCACCACCCTCCGCGGCCTCGTCGTATACGAAAGGATCCATGAGCCAAAACTCAATGTATTCGTAGTTGGCGGCTTCCAGGTCGGTCGGCTCGATCTTACGCATCACGCCACCCCATCGCTTCTCTGGATTCGCGAGGGTTCCGTCCGCGTTTACGTTATCGGCATCGAGGTTGTAAGGCCCACGCTCGTTCGGATAAAACGCGAAGTTCAGGACGGGCAAGGTCGTGTTATCATTGGTGCCTAACTGCCTGCTGGGGAATATCTCTTTATAGTTAACGCCCCGGACAAAATGGTTCGACAGGTCATCGGCCGTCAAGTGGCGTGGACGCGAAGAAGAACTCCGCCGCGTAAAGATACCATCAATCGTATACCAAGCAAAGAGGGCACGGTTCATACCATAGGTTACGTCATTTACCCGATTCGCCTCGGGGAATTTCGGGCTTTCGTTATCCTCATACGGGGTGCTTGCCAAGGTCCACGAATAAGCGTTCAGCAAGTCCATGCCGCTTTGCGTGGACTCAAAGTCATCCAGATAGGAATAGCGTCCGGTATATTCGTTCTCATAATGCCCGGCGATAAGTTGAGCGAACTCCGCGTTGAAAGAGATCTGACTGGGTTTGGTCAAGTTCAAGAGAGGAAGCTTGTCCAACATGTTCGTGAGCCATTGACTCTCTCCCTTATAAGATGTATTTAATCCCCAAATAGTATTCTTGACAGACTCGTCGCCGAGGGTCGTCTTGGTCGTAAGCGGCATCTCGGACATGTGCATGATTGTACCTCCAATCATGAAATCCTTCGAGAGCTGATAGTTCAAGTCCAAACCGACCATCGTCTTCCGCTGCATGTTATAAGTGGATTGGTTTTCCAATGAGACACTGACCGGCGTATTGCTGGAAATAATGCTTTCATTCAAGATCGTGACAATACCCGAGGTATAATCCACCGTATAATCTACGTTCTCGGTCAAGACCGCGCCACCTGCCGTAACACGCACTGATCCACGCGCCACGTTCGTCGCTCCCAAGTCGATCTCCGCTCCGGCGGATGCCTTATACTCACCCGAAAGCATGAACTTGTTTTTCTCAGCGATCTGTCGGGCTACGGTCAATGTTGAGTCATATAGCTCTTGGAAGACGTATTTATCCGCATAAGCCGCACCTACCCGCTCTCTCAGCCTAGATCCGAATGGTTCAACACAAGGGAAAATGATCTTACCGGTCTCCGACTGGATCGTGTAGCCTTCCAAATAGTCAAAAATACCATCCGGATTCGGATTATCGAAAGAGTCCAGTTTATCCAAGCCCAAAACACGAATCAGAAGCTCGTTCGCGCAATCACTATCCGGTAAATAATTCACGTACGTTCCTGTGGAATCGCTTTGGTAAGTCACGTTTAATTTGAATTTCTCTTTCTGGACAGAATAGGCTCCCAATGAGTAAACGTTCTTCATCATCAGATCCCAATACATCATGTCCGGAGAGACCGTCGTTCCCTTCAACAGTTTTACATAAAGGCAATCAGTCGTGTTGCTCTTACTGTCTGTAGAGAACTCTCCAACTTGGTAAGTTTTTCCGCCATAGATGAAACTAAAAGCCACGCCAAGCACCTCATCCGCCTGCAACTGCGTCCGGAGTGAGATATACCCTAACTTCGTATTCAAGGTATATTCTGATGGATCAAGAAGACGTGCGCTCTCAATCTTCTCATAATCTCGCCCTCCTTCAAAAGAGCCATCCAATGTTTGCGCTACCGTCCCAATCTGTCGCGCTCCCGTGAATTGGCTATTCAGCAAACTGTAAAGATTATTCGCTTCATTCGTTGGTCGGCGATCAGAGCCTTGGGGCGAGATGAGTGTCGTATTGTTAATATTGTTTCGATCGTTCTCCGCCAAATCGGTGAAGGCAACGATATTGCGGGACTGATCGTAGTTACTGCTCTTATTTGTCACCCAAACCTCAATCTTCGAGATCTCTATCCCCGAAGTAATGGTTGGCAGGGAAGACATGAATTGATCATAGTTGTCATAGAAATAATGCGCCAAGAAGAAATGACGGTTCTCATCATATTCGTCGATCTTGATCTCGAAAGGAGTGGTCTGGACACCACCATCCGATTTGACCGTTTTCGACTCGGATTCCTGCTGGGCGAAAAGAGCATTGACCCGCAATTTGCCGAATTGCAAATCAGCCTTCATACCGAACAAGGCCGCTCCACCATTTATTAAGGAATTGCTTGTCGTCATGCTGACATTACCGGCCTCCAAAGATTTGATAATCTCATCTTCTTCTCCCGTATAGGCAAGTTTCAATTGTTTCGAATCGAAATCAAAAGAGGTTTCGGTGTTATAGTTCATGTTAAAATTGACCTTCGTTCCTACCGAGGCTTGGACGTTCAACTGGACACTCTCATCGAAATTAAAATAAGTCCTTTTACGAGAACGTTCTGGAAGCGAAGGATCGTTGTTCTTATTACTCTTCAATCCCATTGTGATTTCCGCAGATCCTTGAGTGCGCACACGAATGCCCCCAGGGCCAAATAACCGATCCGCTGCCCCAATATCAAACTGCATATCGGTCAAATTGAACTGCTTGTTCATCGAGTTCTGGAATTCCTCTTCATTCTTTTGGCGAAAATAAGAACGCAAAGATTGCTGAAAAGCATAGTCTTGGTATTCTTCAGGAGTAAGTGTCATTGGAGAACCGATTTCCATATCTCCCAGCTTTGTCCGCACGACATAGGTGCCTGTCTCTAAATCATAATCGATTGTAGTCGAAACATTCTCGGGATTCCGGAGATCCATAGGCGGTTTCGCGACAATATCCTTATATTCCTCTGGGGAGGTCTTGGCAACTGGATAACGTGATGGTAACGTATCTTGCTCGGCTTCAGGAAGTAACTCCATTTCAGGCAGTGTAGCCGTGAAGGCCGAAAAATCCGCGTTCAGCGAATAGAATCCTGCGCCACACAAAAAGATGACGATCCATAAACCATATTTTATTAGGCGTTTCTCCATCTTACACGATAACAATCCCGCATGATATCTAAAGCATCCTCAACGCCTTTTTAATCACTTGCTCAACCGCGGCACCAGGCGAATCTTTCAATATTTTCATCACGACTTTCTGCGAAGCCGCTTTTATGAAACCTAACATGACAAGCGCAGCAATGGCCTCATCAGCCACTTGTTGGTCACTGATCGCCGCAGCAGGCCGTGTTTTCGCAGCCTCACCCAATACACCACCCAAAGATTTCACCTTGTTGCGCAAATCAACCAAGATTCGTTGAGCGGTTTTTAGCCCGATTCCTTTCACGGCAGTCAATGCCTTCTCGTTATCTTCCGAGATGACCGTTACCAAATCCGCTGGAGAAAACGAAGAAAGGATCATACGGGCCGTATTTACTCCTACGCCCGAAACAGAGATAAGCAATAGGAATAGCTCACGCTCGGCTATCTCGGCGAAGCCATACAGCAAGCGCACATCTTCACGAATCACCTCGTAGACATAAATTTTTCCCCGAGATTGTCCGTTGAAAGCACTATAAGTATTTAAGGAGATATTAACCTCGTACCCGATCCCTCCACATTCGACGACCATCCGTGCGGGAGTTAGTTCAACAAAATCTCCTTTTATATAATCAATCATAAGAAATTTCTTTTAGCATTTATCCTTAAACGCAAATTATTCCCAAATCGTATACGGAAGCATAAAAAAGAAGAGAAAACACACACCCGCCACATATCATCTGATAAATATCTTATTCAGAGCGGAGACGAAAAGATTTTCTTTCTTGTCCTTACTTATCAGAACCGCTCTTCCGAGCTTTTTGTCCCAGTTGTCGGGATGAACATCCAGCTTGCTGCTGAATTGCATTTAGCCACCGTCCACCGTGATGCGTATCATAATAACTACATGACCGTTTTTTTCGGTTCGTTCTTCTTTAAATAAAAGAGGATCTCGTGCTTATAGTCGCGATAATTAGATAAGGTGTAGCCAAAGCGCTCGCCCGAATCGGCTAATTCAAAGTTTTCTACACCGATCACGACATATTCCATAAACTCGTTATTAATGCCGATCTCAGTATGTGACATCAAAGGATTGACGACGATGAGGTCATCTTCCTTGACCTTGAATGTTTCGTTTTCGACCCTGAATTCTCCCTTGCCTCTTAGGACATAAAAGATCTCAGTACAATGGTGAGAATGGAGCGTTGAATTCCAATCGCCATCATTTCATGAATCGTGAGAGGTATATAAACGGAGAACGGAACACCTGCTCCATCGAAGCACCCATAGCCCAGAACCTTGGCACCCGCGCATT
>CASFXH010000004.1 GCA_949298575.1 uncultured Parabacteroides sp. | reverse complement strand
AAAACCGCGGACAAAAGCCATAAGACAAAAGAATATCTTCTTGAATTCTTCTCTAAAAACATCATGATATTAAAAAATTTAACTATCCAATTCCCATTTCAGACACCCGAAAACAGGACCTGACTCCGACGGCATCCGCTTGTGACTATTACGAGGGCCTCATCTGACTATTAAGAGGAGCTCGTGTGACTATTACGAGGGCCTCGTGTGACTATTAAGTCAAATGCCTCTTTATCAAGAGGGTTTTGTGGTATCCATGAAGACGGGTTGAATATAGGTTTAACAATAAACTTAACTTATTTTATTGAAATATTGATTTCCATTTTTCACTTGGCTCGCCATTAGATTTGGCGCCCACATAAAACTACATGCCCGTAGGCACATTACCCCAAGCCATGGATGGCTCTTTCTTTTCATCTCGTGTTTCGTCATGATACTTTTTGTTTTTAATTTTTGATAGCGCAAAGGTATTTTAAAGAAATAGGCCTCGCAAATTTTCCCTTGGACAATTCCATTTCGTCAGGAATAGGGCTAATTCCAATTGAATATTAAATACTTATCTCGTCAATCCTATGATAAGGCTATGGACAATTGCCCTAAAAACGCCTCATACCCCTCGCAAAAAGAAGAATGATTTTTCGCGCATTTTCCAACCTTTTGCGCGTTTGTTCCAAATAAGTCCTTATCTTCGCGGCCGTTTCTGAAGGGAACAATTATCTAATTAACTCATTACAAACAAATAGAGCATAATATGATGAAAAAAGTACTCGCGCTGGCCTGCTTGGCCACGCTCCCTCTCTCCTACGCGGCTGCCGAGGGATTTCAAGTCAACGCGCAAAGCGCGAAACAAGCCGGCATGGGCCACGTGGGCGTCGCCCTGAAACTCGGCGCGGAAAGCATGCACTTCAACCCCGCGGGACTGGCGTTTATGGATAAGACGGTCGACCTCTCCGCGGGTCTCTCGGGTGTCTTCGCCTACGCGACGGTTGAAGGCAATGGTTTCAAGCAGAGCACCGACAACACGCCAAGCACGCCCCTCTACGCCTACGCCGGCTTCAAGATCTACGATTTCCTGGCCGCCGGCCTCTCGATCAACACGCCCTATGGGAGCGGCATCAAATGGAGCGACGATTGGGCCGGCTCGCACCTCGTGCAAGACATTTCCTTGAAGGCCTTTAACATCCAGCCCACCCTCTCTTGGCGCATCACCGACCGGCTGAGCATCGGCGCCGGGCTGATGATGATGTTTGGCAATATCTCCATGAGTCGCGCCTTGATCGGGCCGGGCGAGATGACTTACATGGCCAATTACATGACGCAAGCCATCGCCACCCAATATCCCCAAATGCTCCCCATGTTGCAACCGGTCATGGAGCCGATCATACAGGAAATGGCGATTTATGACGACGCGTCGGCGGCTTCCGTCTCCCTGAAGGGCAACGCGGGAGTACGATTGGGATTCAATGTCGGCGCCATGTTCGACATCAACGACAAGCTGACCGTCGGCATCTCCTACCGTTCGAAAGTGACCGCCAAGGTGAAAGAAGGCGACATCGCCCTGAACTACGCCAACGAGGAACATTTCAACCAACTGGTCGGCAAAATCAATACCCTGCTCCAGACCGCCGGACAGCTCCTGCCTGAAGGGAACGGCCTGCCCAGTGGCATCGGCATTCCCCCGCTCAACACGGGCAACTTCTCGGCCGAGCTGCCCTTGCCCAGCAACCTCAACGTGGGTATCGCCTACCATCCCACCGCACGGTGGACGCTCTCGGGCGAGGTCCAATTCGTAGGCTGGGGCGCTTATGAGGCGCTTGACGTGCATTTTTCGCCCTCGTCGCTGAGCGCTTACAACATTTATGCCCCCAAGAAATACAAGAACTCACGCATCTACCGCCTCGGCGCGGAGTTCGCGGCGACCGACCGGCTCGATGTCCGTATGGGCGCCTATTTCGATGAGTCACCCGTCGAGCGCGACTACTTGAACCCCGAGACGCCCAGCATGGATAAGGTAGGCATCACGGCCGGATGCAGCTTCTATCCCCTCAAGAATTTCTCGGTAGATTTCTCGTTCGGCTACGTGCAGGGCATCTCCCGCGACGGCTCTTACACCGACGAGTATATGTTGATGAAAGCGATCCCGAACGTGGCCGACGAATACAAGACCCGCGTCTTCAGCGGCCATTACTCGGCCTATGCCCTGATGCCGGCCATCGGCGTTTCTTATAAATTCTAAGCAACCCGCGCCTTCGTCACGCTGACGCTACACGGACAGTGTAGACGCCAGCACCGAAGTCGCGGTAGTAACGGATATACAATGATTAGAAAGTAGCTTCCGAGGCGCGAAAGAAATGTTCGGCACGCATAAAAGAATTCGAACTTTAATTCCTATTTTTGCGTACGTATCCACACATAAAAGAAAAGCAAAAATAGATATCCATGAAAATCAAGGGCTGTTGGTTAGTATTGAGCTTGCTTGCCATCACGGCGGGCTCCTCGGCGCAAGTCGTGAATCCCCATCTCGAGTCCATCCACATTGATGGATTCATCGGCGAACGGATCCAAACCTGCATCGATAAACGGGTCAAGGGACAGGACGTGAACGAATTGATCGAACCTTTCCGCTACCTGACCGAAGGGAACCTATGGCAATCGGAGTTTTTCGGCAAGTGGATGTTGGGCGCTATCGCCTCCTACCGTTACAGCGCCGACCCGGAACTGTTCCAGCTCATTCAAAACAGTATGGAAAAATTCCTCCAAACCCAGCGTCCAGACGGGTACATCGGCAATTACAAACCGGAAGACCGGCTGACCAACTGGGACATTTGGGGACGAAAATATTCCGCCCTCGCCCTTTTGGACTATTACCGGCTGACGAATGACAAAAACGCCCTCGAGGCCGCCCAACGCTCGATCGATTGCTTGATGGACGAGCTGAAGGAACGCAACGTCGACATCGCCACCACCGGTAACTATTTGGGCATGGCCAGCTGTTCCATCCTTGAGCCGGTCGTTTACCTCTATCGTGCGACACGGAACGACCACTATCTGGATTTTGCCCGGGAGATCGTCAAAAACATGGAGCAGGCAGGTAGTTCAAGACTGATCAGCCAAGCTCTACGGGATGTTCCCGTCGCCCAACGCTCACCTTATCCCCAACAATGGTGGTCTTTTGAGAACGGTCAAAAAGCCTACGAAATGATGTCGTGTTACGAAGGCTTGATCGAATTAGGAAAAGAACTAGACGATCCCCTACTCTTGGAAGCCGCCCGGAAAACGGCGGACCATATCCTGAAAGAAGAAATCAACATCGCGGGTTCGGGGGCCGCGTTCGAGTGCTGGTATGGAGGTAAGGCGCTTCAGACCTACCCCGCCTACCATACGATGGAGACCTGCGTCACCTTCACGTGGATGCAATTCTGCGCCCGCCTGCTGAGGGAAACCGCCAATCCCCTCTATGCCGAGGCGTTCGAACAGACCATGTACAACGCTCTCATGGCCTCCATGAAAGACGACGGCTCGCAAATCTCCAAATACAGCCCGCTCGAAGGACGACGCCAACCGGGCGAGAAGCAATGCGGCATGCGCGTCAACTGCTGCAACGCCAATGGTCCCAGGGGATTCGCCCTGATTCCATCCGTGGCTTACCAATCGGATGACACACATCTTTTCGTGAACCTTTATCTGCCCTCGGCGGCGACAATCACGCTGGGCAACCGAAACAAGGTCTCCTTGACATCACGAACACGCTACCCGCTTGATGGGAAAATAGACCTGACACTCGATCCCCAAAAGAATTCGACTTTCGCCCTCGCGCTCCGTATCCCCTCATGGGCTGACGAGGATTATGAAGTCACTATCAACGGCGAACGCACGGAATCACTCTACCGAGGAGGTTACCTCATCCTCACACGCCTCTGGAAGAAAGGCGACCAAGTCGCGATTGACTTCAAGCCCAAGGCACGGGTCGTTGAACTTAACCACACGCAAGCGGTCACCTACGGTCCGTTGGTCTTCGCCCGCGACAGCCGTTTCCAGGATGGCGACATCGACGAATGCGCGATCATCCAACGCGACCCGCAAGGCTTTATTGAGGCTACTCCCGAAAACGCCAGTGCCCCGTTCGCCTGGATCACGCTCCAAGTCCCCATGATCTTGGGAACAGACTTAGAGAATGAGGAAAATAAAGCGATAAAGATGGTCAATTTTTGCGACTTCGCCTCGGCCGGCAACGATTGGGCCCCAGAAGGGCGCTATCGGGTTTGGATCCCTAAAACCCTCCATGTGATGTCGGAGCCCTACCATCGTTACTGACACCGGCGATTCCTATGACCGTTCTTTCACTTTAAGGAAAGGCAAGATCACGAAAAGAGGCACACAGCAGACCATCACCCAAATAAAGAAATACTGATAACCTATCATCTCTTGAATCCATCCGGAGATCATGCCGGGAAGCATCATACCCAGAGCCATGAAGCCCGTACAGATGGCGTAATGGGCGGTCTTGTATTCGCCCTCGGAGAAAAGGATCAGATACATTGTATAAGCCGTGAAACCAAAGCCATAGCCAAATTGCTCGATCGCCACGCACGCGTTAATCAAGAACACGCTTTCAGGTTGGACATAAGCGAGATAAAGATAAACCAAGTTGGGCAGAGAGATGGCGAGCGCCATGGGCCAAAGCCACCGCCGCAAGCCTCCTTTCGAAAGCGCCATACCGCCCAGGATCCCGCCCAGCAACAAGGCGATCACCCCCACCGTGCCATAGGCGAACCCCACCTGACCCGTCGAGAGACCTAAACCACCGGCTTCCGGGCTGTCGAGCAAAAAGGGTGAGGCCAATTTCACCAGTTGCGATTCCCCCAAGCGATAAGTCAGCATAAAGAGCAAGGCCATACCGATCCCCGGTTTCCGGAAGAAAGAGACAAACGTGTCGCCAAAGCCTTTCAAAATCGTCCATGGACGGACATCGGCCCGCCTACGATCGGCCGACGGGAGCGGCATCGCATGCTTGTGCCACAACGCCAATCCAATGAATGTTCCCGCCAAAACGAAGAAAACCAAGCTCCAAGCGAAAGGTACCCGCCCCGTCTTTTCCTCCAGGAAGCCCGCGAGCATGACCAGCAAACCTTGTCCTGTCAACATCGCCACCCGGTAAAACGTATTACGAATACCTATAAAGAAGGCCTGTTGGTCTTCCGTTAAGCCCAACATATAGAAACCATCCGCGGCAATATCATGTGTCGCTGAGCTAAATGCCATCAACCAAAAGAAAGCCAGCGTAGCCCGCAAGAAAGCGTCACCCGGCAAAGTGAAAGCGACTCCGGCCATTCCCGCGCCAATCAAGAGCTGCATGGCAACGACCCACCAGCGCTTCGTTTTGATCAAATCCACGAAAGGACTCCAAATGGGCTTAATGACCCAAGGGAAATAAAGCCAGCTCGTATATAATGCGATCTCCGCGTTCGAGACCTCCATCCGTTTATAAAGGATGACCGAGAGCGTCATCACGACGACATAAGGCAACCCCTCCGCGAAATAGAGCGTAGGTATCCAGCGCCAAGGTTGTTGTTTTTCCATCATTCATTCGACTCAATAGGTTAAACACGAATCTCGAACTCATCGGCATCCTTCCAGGCAGGGAATTTTTCTCGGAAAGCGACCAAGTCCGTTCGACTCAGCAGACAAGTGCGAGTGATCTCCTCTCGTTTCCCCACGTCGGCAATCTTTTTTCCCTTGGGGTCATAAAGCAGCGAATCTCCATGGAAGTAAACACCGTTGCCATCCATTCCAACCCGGTTGACACCACAGACATAGGCCATATTTTCGATCGCTCGGGCTTGCAAGAGCGATTTCCAAGCCTTACGCCGAGCGTCTGGCCAGTTAGCCACATAAATCAAGAGGTCATACTCCTCGCCTCCCCGGTTCCGGCTCCAGACAGGAAAACGCAGGTCATAGCAAACCATCAGACAGACCTTCCAGCCTTTATACAAAACGATCAAGCGTTTCTCACCTGCGGAAAAACGCTTATCCTCGCCCGCCATTCGGAATAAATGGCGTTTATCATAAAAATAAGCCTCTCCCTCGGGCGTCACGAAAAAGGCCCGGTTATAACATCGTGCCCCCTCTTGAGCGATAAAACTGCCCGTGATCGCGAAACCATACTGTTCGGCCCAGCGTTTCAGGGCTTTCAAGGTCGGTCCATCCATCGGCTCAGCCAAGCGCTCGGCGTCCTCAATCGCGAATCCCGTCGTGAACGTCTCCGGCAATACCGCCAAGTCCGAACGGCCTTCCAAGCGCCGGACCAACTCCTCATAATAAGCCAAATTTTCTTCCCGGTCGCCCCAAATGATGTGGGACTGCACCATACTGACACGTAAGTCTCCTGCCATAATAATGATTACAAATAAGGTTACACCTATATATTATATTAATGTAAGAGCTTCCTCCCCACAAGAGGCTATTCCTCCCAGAGAGGCGGAAGCTCTCACCCCTATTACACTTGGACGAAATTCTCCGGATGACAAGCCGTCACACCCCGGTACATCGCCCGGATCTTCGCGATATCGCCCTCGACATCGCCTGTCGGATAGAATATACCCTTCATGCCAACCACCTTCTTCGCGTAATCGAAACAGCCGATCAAGATCGGCACGTTCGCCTTCAACGCGATGAAGTAAAAGCCTTTTTTCCACTCCTCGGTCCGCTTGCGAGTTCCTTCCGGCGTCACGGCCAGTTGGAAACGCGCGTTCGATTGATAGCGCTCCACCATCTGGTCCGTCACTGAAGTCCGCTTGCTCCGATCGACCGGAACTCCTCCCAACCAACCGAAAAACAGGTTAAAAGGGAAGAAAAACCATTCCTTCTTGATCAAGAACTGGGCATTACACCCAATTGAATTGTAAAACAACTTCCCGATCACGAAATCCCAATTGCTGGTATGGGGCGCCGCGCAAATCACGCACTTCGGCAAGTCCACCCCTTCCGTCGAACCAATCGTCCAACCCATCAGACGTAGGAGGGCTCTGCTCAATGCCCGCTTCATGCTTCCTTCGCGTTCGATAGATTGCCCATCTCGGCGACAATCGCTTCGACCTCCTTATTCACATCGTCTTTGAGTGCCCGGAAATAAGCCTTCGCTCCGGCCTTATTCTCCCCATTGGTCGCGTGACTCACCCGAGCGACAAACTCATCCGACTTCAGTAAGATTCTAGAAATAAGTTCATCCAGCTTAGCCTGATCCACGTCCGGCGTATACCATTTACAAATCATTGCCTCCATAAACAAGCTCCCCATCACGGAAGCGATCTCTTTCTTCAAAATTCTTCTACTTGCCATAATTGTCATTATTTAAATTATCACAAATACAAATATAAAAACAATGTTATTAAATATCATCACAACAAAGGAAGAAAAAACAGAAATGGTTATCTTCGCGGAAATTTTAGAACATATACAGCTCGTTATGAAAGAAAAGATTGACGCTCCAGAGTTTCTGTTCGAAAGCAGCTGGGAAGTATGCAATAAAGTTGGGGGCATTTACACGGTTTTATCCACGAAAGCGCAAACACTAAAAAAGCAATTCAAGGATAACCTGATTTTTATTGGCCCTGATTTCGGCACTTCCTCCCCTGATTTCAAGGAAGATCCCAGTCTATTCCACGAATGGAAAGCATACGCCAAATCAAATGAACAACTGAATTTCAAAACAGGCCGCTGGGATGTTCCCGGCCAACCTATCGTCATTTTAGTCGATTACAAACCCTTTTTCAATGATAAAAACACCTTTTTCTACACGATGTGGGAAAAGTTCCAAGTCGACTCCATACACGCTTATGGCGACTACGATGAATCTTGCGTGTTCGCCCATGCGGTCGGTAAAGTAATCGAAAGCTACTATCATTATTATCATTTGGAAGGGAAAAACGTCGTTGCCTTGTTCAACGAATGGATGTTGGCGATGGGCGCGCTTTACCTTCAAATACAAGTCCCTCAAATCGCGACCCTCTTTACGACACACGCGACCTCTATCGGACGCTCTATCGCCGGCAATAACAAAGCGTTATACGCGTATATGGAAGGCTATAACGGCGACCAGATGGCTCGTGAGTTGAATATGGAAGCCAAACATTCCGTCGAGAAGCAAGCGGCCCACCATGTGGATTGCTTCACGACCGTCAGCGACATTACCGCGACGGAATGCAAACAATTGCTCGACAAGGCGCCCGACATCGTGACGCCCAACGGATTCGAGCCCAATTTCGTCCCTGAGAAAGCGACTTACGCCAAGAAACGGGAAGAGGCTCGTCGATGCTTGATCAACGTCGCGGAAAAGTTATTGGGGTGCGAAGTGGATCCCAACGCGTTGCTTATCTCGACCAGTGGACGTTACGAATACCGGAACAAAGGCATCGACGTCTTTATCGAAGCCATGAACCGTATCCGTACTTGTGGCAAACTCCAACGGGAAATCATCGCCTTTTTGATGGTACCCGCATGGGTCCGTGCGCCGAGAGCGGATTTACAGGAAGCGATCCGGCAAGACATCACGACCGACTCGCCCATGCAATTGCCCTTCATCACGCATTGGCTCCATAACATGATGGAAGATCGCGTCTTGAATTACATCAATTATGCCGGATTCACGAACAGCACGCTCAATAAACTGAAAATCATCTTTGTACCCTGCTATCTAGATGGAAAAGACGGCATTTTCAACAAAAGTTATTACGACATGCTGATCGGTATGGACGCGACCATCTATCCCTCTTATTACGAGCCTTGGGGCTATACGCCTCTCGAAAGCGTGGCGTTCGGGATCCCGACCATCACGACCGACTTAGCCGGCTTCGGTTTGTGGGCGAAACACTTCGTCTCCGGAAACGAGATCGCGGAAGGAGTCAAGGTGATCGAACGGACCGACTTCAACTATTTTGAAGTGGCTGATGGCATCATGGAAACCATCTTGGCCTTGGCGAACATGGAACAAGACGACCGGCTGAAGATCCGGCAAAACTGTTTCAAGCTCGCGGAAAAAGCGGAATGGAGTAAATTCATTTCTTATTATAATCAAGCTTTTAAGATCGCGTTACAAAACGCGAGGAAAAGAAATCAAGCGTAAAAATATACTTTAAATGTTGGCTTTTAGGCTAATTCATATTTTAGTCCTAAATTCGCGCCGTCAAAAATGATTACGACGATTTTTTTTAAGCAAGGAATCTATTTAAAACTTCATAAGAATGAAAATTAAAGCGAATAACGCAAACAATCCCATTTGGAGAGACGTTTACTCTCATTCTAAACTGCCAAAACAATTGCAACCTCTTCAAGAGCTCGCAACCAACTTATGGTGGGTTTGGAATCATGAAGGTGCTAAATTGTTCGGAAAGATCGACAAACAGCTTTGGAAATCCACTGAAGGCAATCCGGTCTTGTTGTTGCAAAGCTTATCACACAACCGGATAGAGGAAATTCTGGCCGACGCCGATTTGATGAAAGAAATCAACGACGTCTATACGAAGTTCAAGGCATATATTAATGTAAAACCAGATTCCAAGAAACCTTCCGTGGCATACTTCAGCATGGAGTATGGTTTGACAAACGTCTTAAAGATCTACTCGGGTGGTTTGGGTATCTTGGCGGGCGATTACCTCAAGGAGGCGAGCGACAACAATATCGACATGTGCGCGGTCGGCTTCTTGTATCGTTACGGCTATTTCTCCCAATCCTTATCCATGGATGGCCAACAAATCGCCAACTACGAGGCGCAGAACTTCAACGCGCTGCCTTTAACCCAAGTCCTTTTGGAGAATGGCGATCCATTCGTGCTCGAAGTTCCTTATCCGGGCCGTACCGTCTACGCGCATGTCTGGAAAGTCAGCGTAGGCCGTGTGCCTTTGTTCTTGATGGATACGGATATTCCTCTAAATAGCGAATGGGATCGTTCCATCACGCACCAACTCTATGGCGGTGATTGGGAAAACCGCATGAAACAAGAGTATATGCTGGGTATCGGTGGTATCATGATGCTGAACAAGCTGGGTATCAAGAAACAAATCTACCACTGCAATGAAGGGCATGCCGCTTTGCTGAACGCGCAACGCTTAGTGGATTACATCCAGAAAGAAGGCTTGACATTCAACCAAGCGCTTGAGGTTGTCCGTTCTTCCGCGATCTATACGGTGCATACGCCGGTCCCCGCGGGTCACGACTACTTCGACGAAGGATTGTTTGGCCGCTACATGGGCGAGTTCCCGGGCAAATTGGGTATCAGCTGGCAAGAGTTTATCGACATGGGACGTGAGAATCCGGGATCGAACGAGAAATTCTCCATGAGTGTCTTCGCGTTGAACACGTGCCAAGAGTCGAATGGCGTCAGCTGGTTGCACGGGAAAGTTTCCCAAAGGATGTTCGCTCCGGTGTGGAAAGGCTATTTCCCCGAGGAATTGCACGTAGGCTACGTCACCAATGGCGTACACATGCCGACTTGGGCCGCTACCGAAGCCAAGAAATTCTACGCCGAGAAGTTTGGTAAGGATTTCTTCACCCATCAGAAAGACAAGAGCTATTGGGAGAAAATCCAGAACATCCCCGACGAGGAGATCTGGGAGCTTCGCAAAACATTAAAGAACAAATTGATCAACTATATCCGCATCCAATACAAGGACAATTGGTTGAAAAATCAGGGTGATCCCTCGAAAGTGGTTTCGATCCTGGAGAAAATCAATCCTGACGCCTTGCTGGTGGGCTTCGGTCGCCGTTTCGCGACTTACAAGCGGGCACACTTGCTCTTCACCGACTTGGATCGCTTGGCGAAGATCGTCAACAACGAGAAATTCCCGATCCAATTCGTCTTCACCGGAAAGGCGCACCCGGCCGATGGCGGCGGACAGGGCTTGATCAAGCACATCGTCGAGATCTCTCGCCGTCCGGAATTCTTAGGCAAAATCATTTTCTTGGAGAATTATGACATGCGCTTGGCTCGCCGCTTGATCTCGGGTGTCGACGTTTGGTTAAACACGCCAACACGGCCGTTGGAAGCGTCCGGAACATCGGGCGAGAAAGCCGAGATGAACGGTGTCCTCAACTTCTCCGTACGCGACGGTTGGTGGTATGAGGGTTACGTGGAGGGCGCAGGTTGGGCCTTGACCGACAAGCGGACTTACGAGAATCAACAATACCAAGATCAACTCGACGCGGCGACGATCTACCACATGCTGGAGACCGAGATCATCCCGACCTATTACGCGAAAAACAGCAAGGGCTATTCTCCAGATTGGATTCAATACATCAAAAATTCAATCGCCAAGATCGCTCCGGACTATACGATGAAGCGCATGCTCGACGATTATTTCGATCGCTTCTACAACAAGCTGGCGACTCGCTCGGCGCATATCCGGGCCAACAACTACGAGATCGCCAAGGAAATCGCCGCTTGGAAGGAAGAAGTCGCTTCGCATTGGGATAGTTTCCAAGTCGAATCGTTCAAATGCGATCAAGACTTACTCACCAACGGGCCGATCGTCGGAAAAGAATACAATTTCGACTTGGTGATCGACCGTCACGAATTGCAGGGAATGCTGGGCGTCGATATGGTCGTCACGAAAGAAGATCCGGAAAAGCACGAACTCCGCCTGATCAGCACGGAAGAGTTCCAAATGGTGAAGCAAGAAGGTTCGAAGCTCTACTTCAAGTTGAACGCGACCCCGACCGAGGCTGGCAACCAGAAAATGGGCTTCCGCGTGTTCCCGAAACACAAGGAGCTCCCGCACCGGATGGATTTCGCGTACGTCCGCTGGATTCAACTGTAATTTATTATCAAACAGATAAGGTGTGCCATGTTCGCATGGCGCACCTTCTTTTTTTTCAAACCTTTAAATTCTAAATCACATGAAAATCAAAAAGATTCTTACCCTCTGCGTGCTGGGTCTCATGACCGGCGGCGCGCCCCTCTCGGCTCAATGGCAACGCGTACCCACACCCAACGACACGCTCCAATCCGTCCGGCGAACGGCCAACCAGGGCGTCGCCCTCAGCATTTACGCGCCCGAGGCGAAAAAAGTAACCATCGGTGGCGATATCTTTCCGCGCCAAGAGGCCGTTCGCTCCGAATCGGGCGTCTGGACGGCCGTCGTCCCGAACGTCAAGGACGGGCTCTATCGCTATCATTTCGTGGTGGATGGCGTAAAAGTCTACGACCCCATTGGGGAAACGGCCTCGGAAACCTCCGCGATCATGCGGCTCGAATCGACGGGCGACGAATTCTTCGCCATCAAGAACGTGCCCCACGGCGCCATCGCCCAACGGTATTATTTCTCCAAATCGCTGAACGAGACACGCCGGATGCACATCTGGACCCCACCAGGATACGAGAAAAGCGCCGAATCGCTCCCCGTGCTCTACCTGATCCACGGCGGGGGCGACACCGATAACGCCTGGCCAACGATCGGGGCGGCCGGTTTCATCCTCGACAACCTCTTGGCTGAAGGAAAAATCGAACCCATGATCGTCGTCATGCCCAACGGGACGATCCATACGTCTTCCCTTGAAGGCGAAGTGCCGCTGTTCGCGAAAGACCTGATGAATGACATCATCCCCTTTATCGAAAGCAATTATCGCGTGATCGCCGACAAGGACCACCGGGCGCTGGCGGGCCTCTCGATGGGCGGACTGGAAACGCTCGAGGCTGGATTGAACAATTTCCGCTCATTCGGCTACCTCTGGGTGCTCAGCTCCGGCTGGTTCGCCGACAACAAGGCCGTCTACGAGGAACGCGGCGCTTACCTGAAACAAATCGCCGAAGAGTTCAACAAGTCGGTCAAGGTTCTGGCGTTCACGCAAGGAGGCCCCGAGGATATCGCCTACAACAATTGCAAGGCCATGCTGAAACTGTTCGACGCGGCGGGAATTCGCTACGAGTACAGCGAAATGCCCGGCGGCCATTCCTGGTACGTCTGGCGACACGACCTTTACAACCTAGCGCCAAGACTTTTCAAGTAAAAAAATGTCTTTTCGCCGTCGAGATAAAATTTTCAGCCGGGAAAATGCCTCGACGGCATCGAGATAAAATTTCTTGTCGCGAAAATGCCTCGATGGCGTCGAGATGAAATTGTAAGCTCGCGAAAATGCCTCGACGACGTCGAGATAAAATTTTTTGTCGCGAAAATGCCTCGATGGCGTCGAGATGAAATTGTAAGCTCGCGAAAATGCCTCGACGGCGTCGAGATAAAATTTTTTGTCTGGAAAATGCCTCGATGGCGTCGAGATGAAATCGTAAGCCCGCGAAAACGTCTCGACGACGTCGAGAAGAAATCGTAAGCCCGCGAAAACATCTCGACGACGTCGAGAAGAAATCCCAAGCGGAAACGCCCCCTCGCCAAGCTCGCGATAAAAAAAGCCGCCCGGAAAGGTTCCCCTCTCTCCGGGCGGCTCGTTGTTCAACCAGGATTCGAACCTGGACAAACAGGACCAGAATCTGTTGTGCTACCATTACACCATTGAACAGTGCTTAAACTCAAAAACGCTCGCGGAAGTCCTCCTCATGTTGTTCAACCAGGATTCGAACCTGGACAAACAGGACCAGAATCTGTTGTGCTACCATTACACCATTGAACAATAGACCGCGGAACTCCCCGTTTTTGTGGCGACAAAGGTACACGCTTTTTCTTATCTCGCCAAATTTCCGGTCGCATTTTTCCTTTTTTTAGGCCGATCCGCTCGAGCCACGCTTCCTATTCGGTTTTATATTGTATATTCGCGTCCGATATTTATCCTATAGACTATAAAATAAATGAATCAAACAGAAGCATTAGTACATTCAATCATCGAAGGCCTGCAAGAGAAAAAAGGCAAACATATCGTAACAGTCGATCTCAATCAAACCTCCGGCGCCATCTGCCAATACATGGTGATCTGCGAAGGCAACACGCCGACACAAGTCGCCGCCCTTTCCGACTCCGTCTGGGACGTGGTCCGCAAGAAAGCGAACGAGAAACCGTTGTCGATCGACGGGCAACACGGCGCACGATGGATCGGGATGGATTATGGTACGGTATTGGTCCACATCTTCATGCCGGAGTTGCGCGCATTCTATAACTTGGAGCACCTGTGGGCCGACGCGCCCGTATCGGTCGTCCCGGAAATCGATTGATCGAGAAAAGCTCCCTATCCGTTCATCTTATGGAAAACAATAATAACAATAACAACAAGAAAAACTTATTCGACATGCCGAAAGGGAAAAACGGCAAGCCCAACCCTTTCCGGTTCAATCTTTACTGGATGTATGGATTGATTTTCCTGATGCTCATCGCGCTCTACATGACGAACGACAGCTCGAACTCGAAAGAGGTAGACTGGACCCAATTCCAACGCTACGTCAAGGAAAATACGTTCCAAAGCATCACGATCTACAACCAAAAAAGACTGGCCGAAGCGACCGTCAAACCAGACCGGATCGGCACGGTGTTCAAAGAGGCGGAGATAGCCAATACAGGCGTCGCGCCCAAGATTTACACGAAAATCCCATCGGCCGACAAATTCTCTGACTTTTACGACAAGGCCGTCGCCGAGAATCAAATCGACACCCAGCTCCGCTTTGAAGAGGGCGAGGATTTGCTATGGAGCTTTCTCGTCTCGATCGGTCCGTTCTTGTTGATCATCTTGATTTGGTTCTACCTCATGCGCCGCATGTCGGGAGGCGCGGGGCCCGGCGGCGGGAACGTCTTCACCGTCGGTAAGGCCAAAGCGCAACTTTTTGACAAAGACAATGAGCACCGGATCACGTTCAAGGACGTCGCCGGATTGGCGGGCGCCAAGCAAGAGGTGGAAGAGATCGTCTCTTTCTTGAAGAATCCGGAAAAATATACGGAACTAGGCGGAAAAATCCCGAAAGGCGCGTTGCTGGTCGGCCCTCCGGGGACCGGTAAAACCCTGTTGGCGAAAGCCGTCGCGGGCGAGGCGAACGTGCCGTTCTTCTCCCTCTCGGGTTCCGATTTCGTGGAGATGTTCGTGGGCGTAGGCGCCTCGAGAGTCCGCGACCTGTTCCGCCAAGCGAAAGAGAAATCCCCGTGTATCGTCTTTATCGACGAGATCGACGCGGTAGGTCGTGCCCGCGGACGAAACACCAGCATGAACAGCAACGACGAGCGCGAGAATACGTTGAACCAATTGCTGACCGAAATGGATGGCTTCGGTTCCAACAGTGGCGTCATCATCTTGGCCGCCACGAACCGGGCGGATATCTTGGATAAAGCCCTCCTCCGCGCCGGACGCTTTGACCGCCAGATCCATGTCGAACTGCCGGATCTCAATGAGCGGAAGGAAATTTTTGGCGTCCATCTGCGCCCCATCAAGATTGACGAGAGTGTCGATACCGATTTCCTGGCACGGCAGACCCCCGGTTTCTCGGGAGCGGATATCGCCAATGTCTGCAATGAAGCCGCCTTAATCGCGGCTCGCAACGGCAAGAAGTTTGTCCAGAAAGAAGATTTCATGAACGCGGTCGATCGGATCGTCGGTGGCTTGGAAAAACGCACCAAGATCATGACCGACGAGGAACGCCACAGCATCGCCACGCATGAGGCGGGTCACGCGACGCTCAGCTGGAAATTGGAACACGCCAATCCGCTGGTCAAGGTCACGATCGTCCCCCGAGGCAAAGCTTTGGGCGCCGCTTGGTATCTTCCGGAAGAGCGCCAGATCACGACCAAGGAGCAACTGCTCGACGAGATGTGCGCCACGCTGGGCGGCCGTGCGGCCGAGGAGCTCTTCTTGGGCGAAATCTCAACCGGCGCCTCCAACGACTTGGAGCGAGTCACTAAACAAGCCTACGCGATGGTGGTCTATTTCGGCATGAGCGAAAAACTCCCCAACTTGAACTACTACGACTCGACAGGTCAGGAATGGGGCTTCACCAAACCCTATAGCGAAGAAACGGCTAAACTCATCGACGACGAGGTCCAACGGATCATCAACGAGCAATACGCCCGGGCCAAACAAATTCTCTCCGCGGAAGCGGAAGGCCATCATCAGTTGGCGCGGACCCTGTTGGAAAAAGAAGTGATCTATTCGGAAGACGTCGAACGCATCTTTGGCAAACGTCCTTGGTTATCCCGCTCGCAAGAGATCTTGAAAGCGCAAGAGAAAGAAGAACAAGAAAAGCCTAAAGAAGTAGAAGGCGAGAATCCTCCGGAATCAGCCGCCCTGCCTGAAGGGAAAAGCGAAGAAAACAAATAAAACGATCAAGGGGACGCGCAAAACGAGAATCGCGCGTCCCCTTCTTTTTTACCCCGTCAACAATCAGAGGGAAGGATGATGATAACGCCCCTTCTTGATGGAAATCGTCCCATACTCAATCGCCCGAACCGGACAGCGATGGATACACGCCAAACATTGCACGCAGCCGTGTTCATCCCAATGCGGTCGTCGGTCCTCCCCGATCTCGATAATATTTGTCGGGCAAACCCTCGCGCAAAGGCCACAAGAGACGCAACGGTCCGTCACCCGAAAACAATTATGCCCCCGCAGGCTAAGCCGGAAAAGCGGATAAACCATCGCGCTTTTCAAACCAGGGAACGAGCCCGCCGTATAAGTCGAGGAACCATGTCCTGCCAAGGCTTCCGCCACGTGACGCACCGCTTCTTCTGACCGCGCCAGTTTCTCTTTTTCCAACACCTTTCCATCCACATCGAAGCCGGGCAACAAGATGTAGTTATTCGGCATCTGAACCGAATAGCAAGCGCTTAAAGTCACCCCTTTTCGCGCCAGCAACCGCCGTACCAACACGTCGGTCCGCCCGCAGTCATCTCCACAGACGCAAACCGCGGCCACCTGCTGCCCCTCGTATCCCTCGAACAACGCCCGCCTCAAGAAACGGCGCATATACTCCGCCGGCCCCCACGCGTGGACAGGGAAAACGAGGACCAACCGTTTCGCTCCTTCCAAATCCACGATCGGCGTGACCGCGGGATCCGACATCAACGACAAAATATCTTGCGTAGGTTCCTCTAAAAGAGCCGCCAGCCGCCCAGCTACCCAAGCGGCGTTACCTGTTCCGGAAAAATAATAGACCATATTAATTCTTACATCCTTCCATAAAAAAGGCTCAAAAGTTTGCCTTTGTAAAATCTATGTTTTTATTTTGCGAAGATATTTAATTTATAATACACATGAAAAAAGTTTGGCTATTATGTGCGGCTATCGCTTGCTTGAATTTTAATCCGGTAAGCGCGCAAGATGCCGCCGTGAAGAAAATTATCGAGATTGGCCAGACCGACAATCAAGTTATGCATCATTTGGATATCTTGACAAATCGGTTTGGGGGCCGGCTTATTGGTTCCGACGCTTACGAGAACGCGGCGGAATGGATGGTCCGGGAATTTAAGAAATGGGGATTAGACGTCGTAACGGAAGAGGCGGGAAGTGTTCCGGTGGGCTTCAATCGCGGACCTTGGTTTGGCCGTTTGTTGAGCGATAACGGAATGACGCTCCACTTCGCGACCCCGTCGTACACCTCAGGAACGAAGGGCTTGCAACGAGGCCACGTCGTGATCGAGCCACGTACCGAAGAGGAATTCAAGCGCATCAAAGGGCGTTTGAATGGCGCTTGGGTCCTGATTTCTGGCACCAATACGGGCTGGCCGATCGATCGCTCACCCGCGGCGGACTCTACCCGCGCTGAGATCAAGAAAGAGAACGCGGAAATCACCAAAAAGAATCGGGAGATCCAAATGAACAACCGGGCGAACGGGACAGACACACCGCTCTTGGAATACAAAGAATTCCCTGGCCTCTATTATAAAGAGATGTGCGAAGCGGGCGCGTTGGGCTTCATCCAGTCTTCAGAAATACCTATCCGGGCGCTTTATGACCGGAAAATGCTCGACCAAATGACCTTCGATAACCTTCCGGAGCAACCCGACATCAAACTCGACAAGCACCAATTCGCCATCATCAAACAGATGGTAGAAGAACGTCGAGATTTCCAACTCGAGTTCGATATCCGTAATCACTTCAAGCTGGGACCAGTCAAATATAAGTCGGTCATCGCGTCTATCAAGGGCACGAAATACCCGGATGAATATGTCATCGTCAGTGGCCACTTGGACGCTTACGACGTCGCGACGGGCGGTATTGACTGCGGAACGGGTATCGGTCCAATGATGGAGGCGGCCCGCATGATCGCCCAATCAGGCGCTAAGCCCAAACGGACCATCCTTTTCATCGCTTTCGCGGGTGAGGAGTTCGGTTTGCTGGGCGCGAAAGCGTGGGTGAAAGCGCATCCCGAAAAGTTAGCTAAGATCTCGAACATGTTCAACCGCGATGGTGGGCCGGAACCTCCTGTCGGAATCTCTGTCCCGCAAGCGATGTATGACGATTTTGTCAAGATCTGCGAACCAATCAAGAACATCCGTCCTGACTACCCGTTTGAGGTCACGGTCAGCGAACCTCGCCGGCAGCCCAAGACTCCGGGCGGCACCGACGCGACCGTCTTCGCCGTAGAGGGTGTTCCGACTATTGGCTTCACGACTGAGGACTTCAAGGGCTACGATTTCCGTTATAGCGAAATCTGGCATACGGAGCGCGATCTTTATACGAAAAACATTCCTGAATACCAAGAGCAAGCAGCGACCGTCACGGCGATCGTCGCCTTGGGTGTCGCGAACCTCGACAAGCAACTCTCTCGTGAGGGATTGTATATCCAAGAATAAGATTTTTCACGACTAATAAGACAAATGACACGGAAGTTCATCCTTTTGAGCTTCCGTGTTTCTTTTGTTCGCCCAGCATGAACGTGTTCTGACGGGCGCTCAACCATGCGTTCTATTTCTCCGTTTATTTATCGAACAAACGATTTTATTCGATGAACAAAAGAGAATTGAAGAATGAAAAACAGGATCAAGACACGTATGCGTTCACCCCATCAAAAAGGGAAGAGCAAAGGAAGCACCAAGACCATCACTACTCCCATAATGATTTGCAAAGGAAGCCCGACTTTTATATAATCGGCAAAAGAATACTGACCGGCAGGCATGACCAACGCGTTGGGCGGCGTCGAAAAAGGAGACGCGAAGCACATGCTCGCCCCCACCGTCACCGCGAAAAGAAAAGGAACGGGATTCACTCCCGCATGAACGGCGCTCTGCAAGGCGATTGGCGCCATCAAGACCGCGGTTACCGTATTGCTGATAAACATCGTCATGACTGAAGTCGTAAAATAAATACCGGCCAATAAGATAATCGGACCATAGCCACCTATCCCACTCACCAACGCGTCCGATAAGTACCGTGAAACCCCTGTCTTTTCCAAGGCGAGAGACATGGGCAACATCGCGCCAAACAACACGATCGTTTCCCAGTTTATAGTCTTATACGCCGCTTCCACACTGCGCAAGCAGCCCGTCAACACCATCAAGACCGCCGAGATCATGACCGCCGTAACAGGTGCCACCGGGATGAAATCGAAAACCATCATCGCGATCATCAAGAGCATGATCGCGGCAGCCATGGGCGCCTTATAATCCAGTGTCACTTTAGCGGCCTCCGCGAGGGGTTGCCCCAACACGACCCAATTGTCTTCCCCTTTCGACAGGCGAGCGATATCGTCCCAACTGCCTTGCACCAAAAGGACATCACCATTGTGCATCTTTTCGCTGCCCAAATGCTGACGGATATATTCTCTTTTACGACGGATCGCGAGCACGTTCACATGAAACGTACGTCGGAAATCCACTTCCTTCACCGTCCGATTGATCATACGCGAAGACGGCATAAGCACGATTTCAGCGATTCCCAAATCATAAAACGCAAGTTCTTCTTTTCCCGCCGAAGCTTTAGCGCGATCCAACAAGGACAAATGGAAATCAGCGGCCATCTTATCTACCTGGGCCCTCTCTCCTGAAACATAGAGTACGTCGCCTTCCTCTATCCTCGTATCCGGCGTATAAAGTTGCGTCACGGTAGACAAAAAACGGGTTTGTGAACCTTTCTCCCGACGTATTTCCAGAATATTCACCCCATAGGCTCGGCGCGCGTCCAATTGAGCGATGCTTTGTCCCACCGCGGAGGAACCGGATTCCACCCGCAAGCGAAATAAATTCTCTGATAAATCATATTCACGGGCCAATTGTTTCAAAGACTTGCCCACGGAATGCCCGGACTGGTCCTCTACGGCCTTTTCTCCCAGAAACCATTTTGTCAATGGCAGCAAGACCACTATTCCCACCGCCAGACAAACCAATCCGACAGGCAAGAACGAAAAAAACGATAACGGCTCATAACCCGCCTCCGTCAAGGCCTCTTGGATAATCAAGTTGGGGGGCGTACCGATCAACGTCATCATTCCACCCATGCTGCTGGCGAAGGCCAATGGCATGAGCAACCGCCGAGCGTTCGTCTTCGTGGCCGCGGCCATACTCACGACAATGGGTAGCATCAGCGCCACCGTCCCCGTATTGCTCACGAAAGCCCCAATCGAGGCCGTGGCAAGCATGACGAGAAGAAACAACCTCAGCTCGCTATTCCCCGACAAGCGCAACAAACGGCCACTGATCATCTTCGCCAAGCCCGTCTGGAAGATCGCGCCACCCACGACGAACAAGCCAATCATCATGATCACCACCGAATTGGAAAACCCGGAAAGCCCTTCCTCCGGCGTCAAGATATGGCAAATAAGCAACATTAACAACGAGCAAATAGCGACTAAATCCGAACGAACCTTCCCGCTCATGAAGAAGATTGCCGCGACAACCAAGATAGCGATGGTGATCCACATTTCCGTAAAACGTTTGATGATTTCTAAAGAGGCCGCAAAGGTAAGCTTTTCAATCGAAAGGCCAATGGTAAAAAAACATCTTTTCCTAATTCATGGCAACCCGGCGCGAATGTGGCGATAAATCCTTACCTTTACCCGCTTTTTTTAAGAAGAACAACTTAAATCAAGATAAAGAATGAGCATGAAAAATTCATTACTAGCGATCGGGGTGGTCCTTTGCGGACTCACGCTGAGCCAGGAGAGCGTGGCTTGCACCTCGATCATCGTCTCGGGAAAAGCGACTCCCGACGGGCGACCTCTCCTCTGGAAGCACCGCGACACGGGTGCCCGCTACAACCACATCGTCTATGAACAAGGCGATCGTTTCAGCTATATCGGACTGACGAACAGCGACAAGTTGGACGGTGACATCTGGATCGGCACCAACGACGCCGGTTTCTCCATCATGAACACGGCCTCTTACAACCTGAAAGACGACACCATCCCCGACGAGCAGATGGGGCTTGAGGGGAGACTCATGCGGCAAGCGCTGGCGGTTTGCCGAAGCGCGGCGGACTTCGAGCATTACCTGGATACGCTTTCAAGGCCGATGCGGGTGGAGGCCAACTTCGGCGTGATTGACGCGATGGGTGGCGCCGCCTACTACGAGACCAACAACTCGCGCTACCACAAGAAAGACGTGAACGATCCTAGCCTGGCGCCCAACGGCTACCTCATCTACACCAACTTCTCTTTCGAGGGGGAAAAGGACAAGGGCATGGGATACATCCGCTACGAGTCCGCCCAAACGCTCTTCAAGGAAATGTATCCCATCGGCATCACGCCACTCCGCATCTTCGAGGACGTCTCCGCCTCCTACTACCACAGCCTGATGGGCCTTGACCTGAAGCGGGCGGAGCAGACGGAATGGCGCGTCGAGCAAGACTTCATCCCCAGGGCGGAGAGCACCGCCTCGGTGGTCGTCCAAGGGGTCAAACCGGGTATGGATCCTGAGCTGACCACCATGTGGACGGAACTGGGCTACCCTCCGACCTCCATCCCGTTGCCGCTCTGGGTGAAAATGGGCGATCGGCAGCCGGCGTTGGTCACCTACGATGAGCGACGGAAGACCGCCCCGCTTTGCTATTACGCCACGACCCTTCGCGAGCAGGCTTACCCCATCCATCGGGGAAATGGGCAGAAATACATCCACTGGACCACGCTCTGGAACGCCGACGGGACGGGCTACTTGCAGCGGATCAGCCCCGTCCGCGAGGAGGTCTACCAACGCTTCGCCCAATCGATAGCCGAATGGGAAGCGACGGGGTTAGACACGGAGCGGATAGCCGAGCTCTATGAGGAGGTCGCGCCCTTGATCGAGAAGACGTATCAGCCATTGATCAACAACGAGCGATAAAGGTTGCCATATAAAGAAACAATTCATACCTTCGCGACATGACACGAAAGATAAGAACATACGGTGGATACTTTGAAGCGTTCATGGCTACCTTGACAGAGAAAGAGCAGGAAAAAGTACAATATGGCCTGCTCCTTCTGAAAACTCAAGATAGAGTGCCCCAAAAGTTCGTACGGCTGATCAGGGACGGATTGTATGAGCTAAGGACGGAATACAACGGTAATATTTATCGGGTGTTCTTTATCTTTGACGACGGGGCTATAGTGGTACTATTTAACGGATTTCAAAAGAAAACCCAAAAGGCTCCATCCTCGGAAATAGAAAAAGCGTTTAAAATTAGGGAGGCTTATTATGGAGACAAACAATCACAAAATCGTGGATTATGACGCGGTATTGGACGCAAAGTTCGGGAAAGCAGGAACTCCCGAACGTACGAAAGCGGAAGACGAGGCTTACGCTTTCTATACCGGCCAAGTCATCGCGAGCGCGAGGAAAGAAGCGAAAATCACCCAAAGCGAGCTCGCGAGAAGGGTCGGCACGAACAAGTCTTATATCTCGAAAATCGAAAACGGGCTTATCGAGCCGGGCGTCGGCCTTTTCCTGCGCATTCTCAACGCGCTCGGTCTTAAATTCGACATCGTAAAGCCAATGATGTAAGGGAAGGGACGTAGAATGGCACGCTGATAACGCTGATAAGGCGGATTCACACGGATATATTAAACAAATCCGCATGAATCCGCTCGATCGGCGTCATCGGCGTGCCATTCTTCATTTTACTATCCGTCTCACTTCTCCACCCGGATCCGCGCGTCGACGGCGAAGAGGCCGCGTTCGGTCGCGACGAGGGGGTTGATGTCCATCTCCTTGATCTCCTTGGCGAAGCGGAGGAGGGTGGAGAGGCGGACGATGATGTCGGCGTACTGACGCTCGTCGACACCCCGCTGCCCGCGAGCCCCTTTGAGGATGGGGTAGCCGCGGAGGGAGCGGATCATCGAATAGGTCTCCTCGTAGGAGAGGGGGGCCAAGCCGTAGGAGACGTCTTTCAACACCTCCACGAAGATCCCGCCAAGGCCGCAGAGCACCACGTGCCCAAAGCGGTCCTCGTATTTCGCCCCCAAAAACAGCTCGGTCCCTTTCAGCATGGGCTGCACCATGATCCCCGTCACCCCTGGCAGGCGGCGCATCCGCTCGATCTCGAACAGGAGGTGCTCCTCGCATTGGATGTTGAGCGCTACCCCACCGATATCGCTCTTATGCACAGGCCCGACGACCTTGGCCACCACGGGGTAGCGCACCTCGCGGGCGAAGGCCAGGAGGGCGTCGGTATCGTTGGAGGCCAGCTCGGCGACCAGCGGGATGTTGGCCGCGCGAAGGAGGGCTCGCGTGTCGTCGGGGCTAAGGTAGCCGCTCGAGGGGAGGCTGTCGATGAGGCGGCGCACCTCGGGGACGTCCACGCCGTAGAGCTGGATGTCGGCGCTGGCCGGGCGGGGCGTGTTGAGGACGCGTGAGAGGGCCGTGCCAAGCGTCACCTCGTCGGAGAAGTTCACGTGGCCTTTCCGGATGAAGCTGCGCACCTCGGGGCCCGCGGTGACGATCGACGGGAGGATCGGGAAGATCGGCTTGCGGCATTCCTCCATCTTCTTGTGCAACACCTCGTAAGCGTCGTACAACTTGACCAGCCCGGGGCTGCCGAAGATCACCATCATGAGGTCGATCTCGTCGAAGCGGCGCTCGCAATAGTCGATCGCCGTGGCCAGGTGCTCGGGCGTGCCGGTGCCGATGATGTCGATGGGGTTGCCGACGGCCGCGCCGGGGTAGAGCTTCGACTTCAGCTCGTCGGCCACGGGGCCCTCGAGCTTCGGGACGTTGAGCCGGCCCTTCGAGAGGGCGTCGGCCAGCATGACGGCGGGCCCGCCGGCGTGGGTGACGATGGCGCAGCCGCGACCCGTCACGGCTTTCAACGTAAAAATACAAGCGACCGTCGTCAGCTCCTCGCGGCTGAAGCAGCGGACGATCCCCGCCTTGCGGAAGAGCGCCTCGACGGCGGAATCGGAGCTGGCGATGGCCCCCGTGTGCGACGAGGCCGCCCGCTGCCCCGACTCGGTGCTCCCGGCCTTGATGGCGGCGACGCGGCAGCCCTTGCGGATGAGCGACGAGGCGTGGTAGAGCAACTTGTCCGGGTCTCTAATCTGCTCGATATAAAGCATCTTGATCAGCGAGTCCAACACGGGGTCGAAGTGTTGATCCATATACTCGAGCACCTCCTCGACGCCTATCTGCTTGGAGTTGCCCACGGACCATACCGACGCGAAACGCAGGCCCTTCGTCAAGGCCGACTCAATGATGAACAGCGCCGTCCCGCCGGAGCTGGAGATGAAATCGACCCCCTCGGCGTGGAACTCGGGAACGGGTTGGGTAAAGACGCCGTGGTAGCGTGTGTTCATCACGCCGATGCAGTTCGGGCCGACGAGCGAGGCGCCGTAGCGCGCGCAGGTGTCCAGCATTTGCCGCTCGAGGGCGCCGCCTTCGGGTGTTTCCTCGCCAAAACCGGCCGAGATGACGATGAAGGCGCGGACGCCCTTGTCGCGCGCAAGGATCTCGACGGCCTCGGGGCACGCCTTGCTGGGGATGGCGATGATGGCGAGCTCCGTCGGCGGGATGTCGCTCACCGAGGGGTACGAGCGGACGCCCTGGACGTCGGTCTCGTGCCTGTTGACGACGCGCAGCTCGCCTGCGTATTTCCCGTCCAAAAGGTTGCGCGTGAGCCTTCCGCCTGGCTTGTGGATGTTGTTGGAGCCGCCGACCACGACGATGCTCCTTGGGTTGATGAGTTGTTCCGTAATCATGATATTATTTATTTGAATTAAAAAAAACGGGCGACTGGTAGCGAACCAATCGCCTCGAAAAAGAGTCCTTATTTTGTTCGATCCGATCGAACCGAAGCGTTCGACCCGATCGAACCGAAGCGTTCGACCTGATCGAACCGAAGCGTTCGACCCGATCGAACCGAAGCGTTCGATCCGATCGAACCGAAGCGTTCGATCGAGTCGAACCGAGCGGTTCGATCGGGTCGAACAAAATCGTGTCTTAAACCGTGCCCGGAGAGCCTCCGTCGTCCTCGTCTTCTTCTACGTCGCCAACCACCAGTGGCGTACTGTATTCCAGCACGCGGACTTTCTTCAGAAGCGTGGCGTTCGTGCTGAAATACGTTTCTATGCGCAGGAGATAGGTCCCGTCGGTGAGAGACGCGGGGGCGATGAACATCAGTTTGCTGGGATCGTTGACGGCGAGGCTGGCGACGGTCGTCTCGGCTTGCGTCTCGGTGTTGACGAAGCTGACTTTCCCGATGCCCGAACCGTCGGCGTTGAGGCACTTGATCTTCTTTCCGGTGACGATGAGGATGTCTCCCGGGGTGATGGTGCCGTCGGTGAGGCCGGTCGACGTGTCGGTGACCAGCGCGATCCGGGCGCCTCCCATGTCTTTCACGAAGCCTGAGAAGACGGGTTTGACCTTCTTCAGCTCATCGCGCATGGCTTGGGAGGGTGAGATGTTGATCATGCAGCGGTTTCGATCGGGGTCGACCTCGCCTGATTTTCCGATAAAGACGCCTTCGATGGAAGGTGAGTAGAGGGCGGTGCCCGTGACGACGGTGTTGCCTTGGCAGACGAAGTGCCTGATTTTCTCGTCGATCAGGTGCGCGATGTTGACGATCGTCCGCTCGCGGTACTCCGTCCGCTCGGCGGCGATTGCCCTCGCGATCGCGTCAATACTCATGGATTGGATTGTGCTCACTTTGGCGGTGTAGTCCTCGCCGTTGTCTTTCGTCATCGCGTACTCTTCGAGATCGAATTTCCAAACGTAAGATGTGTTGTCACTCATAGTTGATTGTTTTAATGATTAATGAATAATTGTTCCATCCGGCTCACTCGTGTTCCTTCAGGCGCTTCAAAGGTACGGATATTTTGGCGATCGCAGCAAGTTGATCGTCAAAAACTTCGCCTGTTTTACAACATATTTTTCGCTCACTCCGCCCAATCCAGGGCACGGCTTACGGCTTTTTCCCACCCGGCGAGGAGTCGGGCGGCCTCCGCGTCGTTCATTTTGGGCTTAAAGACCTGATCGACTTGCCATTGCTCACGCAGGTCGTCGAGGTCTTTCCAGTAGCCCACGGCGAGGCCGGCGAGGTAGGCGGCGCCCAGTGCCGTCGTCTCGAGCACGCGGGGGCGCACGACGGGGAGTCGGCAGATGTCGGCTTGGAATTGCATGAGGAAGTTGTTGGCCACGGCGCCGCCGTCGGCCCGGAGCTCGCGTGGCCTGACGTTGAGGTCGTTCTCCATGGCCGCGAGGACGTCGCGCACTTGATAGGCGATGCCTTCGAGGGCGGCCCGGGCGAGGTGGGCGGCCGTCGTGCCTCGGGTGAGCCCGACGATGGTTCCGCGGGCGTACTGGTCCCAATGGGGCGCGCCGAGGCCGGTGAGGGCGGGGACGAAATAGACGCCGCCGTTGTCGTCGACCGAGAGGGCCAGTCGCTCGGAGGCGGGCGCGTTGGGGATGAGTCCGAGGCCGTCGCGTAGCCATTGGATGGCGGCGCCGCCGACGAAGACGCTTCCCTCGAGGGCGTAGGTCACGCGGTCGCCGAGCTTCCAGGCGATGGTCGTGAGGAGGTTGTTGGCGGAGGTGATGGGCGTTTCGCCCGTGTTGAGGATCATGAAGCATCCTGTCCCATAAGTCGTCTTGAGCATGCCGCACTCCACGCAGAGCTGTCCGAAGAGGGCGGCTTGCTGGTCGCCGGCCATGCCCGCGATGGGGATACCGCGGCCCAGCGCCGGCGATGACGTCTCGCCGTAGACCTCGCTGCATCCGCGCACCTCGGGCATCATCGAGCGTGGGACGCCGAAGAGGTCGAGCAGCTCGTCGTCCCACTGTCCGGTGTGGATGTTATATAATAAGGTACGCGAGGCGTTCGTCACGTCGGTGAGGAAGCGTTCGCCCCGGGTGAGTTTCCAGATGAGCCACGTGTCGACCGTCCCGAAGCACAACTCGCCTCGTTCGGCCCGCTGGCGTGCGCCCTTCACGTGGTCGAGTATCCATCGGATCTTGGTCGCCGAGAAATAGGCGTCGGGGATGAGTCCGGTCTTGCGACGGATGAGGTCGGCGTGGCCGTCGGCCTTCAGTCGCTCGCAAAAGTAGGCCGTGCGTCGGTCTTGCCAGACGATGGCGTTGTAGATGGGGAAACCGGTCTCGCGGTCCCAGACGATGGTGGTCTCTCGCTGGTTGGCGAGGCCGAGGCACGCGACGTGTCGCTCGGTCACGTCGGCCTTTTCCATCGCCTCTCTTACGACGATCGACTGCGAGTACCAAATCTCGTTCGGGTCGTGCTCGACCCATCCTGGTTGGGGGAAGTGCTGTTGGAAAGCACGCTGGGCTATCGTCACGGCTCGGCCTTGGTGGTCGAAGAGGATAGCCCTGGAGCTGGTGGTCCCTTGGTCGATCGCCAGCAAATACTTGTTCCGATTGTTCATGCGTGATGTGATAATGGTATTAGAAAGCGAGTGGTCGAGGCTATTCGAACATGCGGTCGATGCCTCCCGTATCGGGCTCGACGAGGCGCTCTTGCTCGGCCTCGGGGATGGAGTCGCACGGGTTCAGGTAGCGCTCGGGGATGTCGAAGTCCTCTTCCTGCGAGTAGCCTAACGTCTTGTCGGCGTAGACCTTCTGCATATAGAGTCCGTAGATCGGGAGGGCCATGTTGGCGCCCTGCCCCTCGGTGAGGCGGTCGAAATGCACCGATCGGTCCTCGCCTCCGACCCAGCATCCCGAGACGAGGCTTGGCGTGAAGCCCATGAACCATCCGTCGGAGTTGTTCTGGGTCGTCCCGGTCTTCCCCCCCATCGGGGCTTCCAGCCCGTATCGGAATCGTATGCGCGAGCCCGTCCCGCCGTCGATGACGCTCCGCAGCATGTGGAGCATCTTATAGGAGGCGTCCTCGGTGAGGACCTCGCTCATTTGGGGGGTGAAATTGGCTATCGTGTTGCCGTACGAATCCTCGATGCGGGTCACGTAGAGGGGCTCCACGCGGATGCCCTTGTTGGCGAAGACCGTGTATGCCCCCACCATTTCGCCGACGGAGACGTCGGGGGTGCCGAGGCAGACGGAGATCACCGGGTCTATCTCGTTCTTCAGGCCGAAGGAGTGCAGCAAGCGTACGAACGTATAGGGCGAGAGCTTGCTCATCAGGTAAGCCGTCACCCAGTTGTCGGAGTTCTGCAAGCCCCATTGTATGGTGACCATCTCGCCAATCCTCTTCGCGCTTGAGTTACGGGGAACCCAGAGCCGCCCGTTCTCGTCGCGGAGCTGCTGCTGGACGTGCAACATCTCGTCGCACGGGCTGATGCCCTCGATCATCGCCAAGGAGTAAAGGAAAGGCTTCATGGTCGACCCGACCTGCCTGCGCCCGCCGTTGATCATGTCGTACTGGAAATCGTTGTAGTCGATGCCGCCGACGTAGGCTTTCACCTGCCCCGTGCGCGGGTCCATCGACATGAAGGCCGCCCGGAGGAAGCTCTTGTGGTAGCGGATCGAGTCCCATGGCGACATCAGGGTGTCGATCGGCCCGTCCCAGCTGAAGACGCGCATGTCGATCGGTTTCTGGAATTCCTCGCGGATCTCCTCTTCCTTCATCCCCGCCTTCTTCAACGCCCGATAGCGATCGGTCTGGTGCATGGAACGCATCAGGATCGTATCGACCTGCCCTAGCGAGAGGTCTTTCGAGAAGGGGGCGTAGGCGCGTCCCGCCTTCTCCTTGGCGAAGGTGGGCTGGAGGGTCTGGCTCAGGTGCTCGCGCACGGCGTCCTCGGCGTAGCGCTGCATCCGGGAGTCGATCGTCGTATAAATCTTCAAGCCATCCGTATACACATTGTAGAAGTCGCCATCAGGCTTCTTGTTCTTGTTGCACCAACCGTAGAGGGGGTTCGTCTCCCACGAGATGGAGTCTTCCTTGAACAGTTGCCCTTGCCATGAGGCGTAGTTCTCGCGCTCCGGCTTCTTTGCCGTCAGCGTCATGCGCAAGTACTCGCGGAAGTAAGGCGCCAAGCCGTCCTTGTGGTCCACCCGGTTGAAGTGGAGCACCAAGGGCAAGGCCTTCAAGGAGTCACATTCGGCCGCGGTGATGTAGCCGGCCTTCTGCATCTGGTCGAGCACGACGTCGCGCCGCCCCTTTGTCCGCTCGTTGCGCCGTACGGGGTTAAAATAAGAAGGGTTCTTGCACATGCCCACCAGCGTGGCCGCCTCCTCGATCTTCAAGGTTCGGGGCGTCTTGCCGAAATAGACCCGGGCCGCCGATTGGATCCCCACCGCGTTATAGAGGAAATCGAACTTGTTCAAGTACATGTTGATGATCTCCTCTTTCGTGTAATAGCGCTCCAGGCGCACGGCGATCACCCACTCGATCGGTTTCTGGAAGAGGCGTTCCGTCAAGTTCTCCGCGTTGGGCGAGAAGAGCAGCTTCGCCAGCTGCTGGGTGATGGTGCTTCCGCCGCCTCCACTCTTCTGCATCAAGATGCCACGTTTCACCACCGCCCGGACCAAGCCTTGGAAATCAATACCGCTATGGTCGGCGAAACGCACGTCTTCCGTCGCGATCAACGCTTTCACCAAGTCGGGCGAAAGCTCATCATACGTGACATAAATACGATTATCTTGGCTATGGGCGTAGCTACCCAATGTCCGGCCATCCGCCGAAATGATTTGTGACGCGTACTTGTCTATCGGGTTCTCCAGTTGCTCCACCGGTGGCATATAGCCAATCGATCCGTTCGCGATCGCCACGAAAGCGCTCACGACAGCCACCAAGACCGCCACATAAATCACCCAAAACGAAATGATAATTCCTTTTGTTACCTTCGATGCCATTCCTCAGTATGAAATTAGAAAAACAAAGGACGGCGAAACCTTCACCCCTCGCCGACCGCGGGGCAAAGGTAATAAAAATCAACTATCCTCCTATCATGATCACGCCCAAGCTGACGAAAGCGATAAAAATCCCAAAGGAAACCCCTTGAGCCATCGGCCGGAAGCCCACTTGGCGGATCACCCAACGCGCGAACAAGGACGCAACTTGCTTTCCAACTCTTGGACGCGTTTGCTGCCGCGCATCCTTTCAGGCGATAATCTCCGTTCCCCCTCTTTAGTTCTCTTTCAAAAGAAACGCCTCGATCTCGTGCACCGACGCGTCTTTCAACAAAACCCGTTTCTCCGCGTCCAACAAATAGAGGGTCGGCATCCGCTTCAAGTCGTAAAGCTCCTCCCCAAGCACTCGTTGCGCCTCATCCAAGCCATTTACCCAGTCGGCTGGAAGATTCTTCGCGTAAGACTCCCAAAGCGAACGGTCTCCGAAAGGATAGATCGCCAGCACCCGCAAACGCCCCTCCTCCATTTGCCGCCCGATGATGGGAGAAACCTTCACGTCTTCACGCGCCCGTTGGCAATCCTCACAATCCGGATCATAAAAAAAGAGCAACAACCGATCCGCCTTCACGTCCGACAAGGTTTGCCTCGTGCCCGTCGTATCGATGAAGTCAAAACGTTCCGCCTGCTGCCCGACTTGATTCCGGCGGACCAAAGCCAGCAATTGGCTCGGACGGATCTTATCGACCTCTCCCAGAACGGGACTTTCCACCAGATAAGCCAAAACCGCCTCATACAACGCCTCGTCGCGCATCGGCGAATAAGCGTCATATAAATATTTCTCGAACAGACCGTCTAGGTAATTGAAAAAAGGTCGATTGTTTTCCACCGCCCGCATCAGGTCTTGGACAGCCTTCGCCGCGACCGCCGGCTCGACATGGCGGGTCAAATCCACATAGGTCGCAAAAGCCCGCTCAAAATCATCCGTCATCTGGCTGGTCGTCGCTCCTGCCAAATCAAAATTATCCCAGAAATGTTCAAGCAGATATTTCGCCCGATCCGCGGGTTCCCGATAGACCGAAGGGATCGAAGGCAACTCGAAAGGTAAAGCCTCTTCTTGTTGCCCCCACGCATTGCCGAGACCCAGTCCCCACACAAGGACGCTCCATACGATCAATCGTCCGAACCAACGCATGCCGCCACTTTTTTACGATCGGTCTCCACCGTCTCGAACTCCGACGTGACCGCGCTACTGCCCATCGGCACATGTTCGTTCCGGTATTCCATCCGGCTATAAACCACGCTCCGGGCGGAAGTGTGAAACTCTTTCGCGCCCGTCTCCCGCTCCAACTGAGCGATATTATTCTCTCGCACGCCACAACCCGGCATGATAATGATCCTTCCTTCAGCCCGACGCACCAGCTCGGCAATCAACGGGATACCTTTAATCGCGTCCGATTGTTGCCCCGAGGTCAGGATCCGATCGCATCCCAACTCAATCAACTGCTCCAAAGCCACGAATGGATCCCGGCAGACGTCGAAAGCCCGATGGCACGTGACCGAAAGCGGCTTGGCCCGTTCGATCAATTTCCGCATCAAAGGCACGTCGATGTCGCCCTCTTTAGTCAAGCATCCGAATACGACACCATGCACGCCCAAACGCTTACAAAGCTCAATATCCAACAACATTGACTCAATCTCCGCCTCCGTATAGAGAAAGTCCCCTCCCCGAGGACGGATAATCACATTGATATCAATCTTCGAAGTCAACTTTTGAGCCATCACGATCTCGCCATAACTGGGAGTCGTCCCTCCCTCTGGGATGCCCGCGCAGAGTTCCACACGCTTGGCGCCTCCCGCCTCCGCCTCCACGCAGCTCTGGGCCGAGTTGGCGCAAATCTCTATAATCCGTTTCATTTCCTTATTCCGTATTATTTGAATTTATTAAACAAATCGATTCGTGGCCGCAAGATCTTAAACAGGTCGTTATCGAACAAGGTCTTCGGCCGTAAAGTCCGCTCGGCGGAATCAAGCGCGTCTCCCAGACGGGCATTATTGCGCTCCAACTCACCCCACGCGCCTTTGGCACGCTCAAGAAATTCGTCAAGGACCTCTTTCGGCTCGCCCATTTTCCGGCGACGCACGTAATCCATGAACAGTTTCTTGGAATTGGGATTCGAGAATATCTTATGATAGATGGCTTTCTCCTTAAACAACAACATCTCTGAGGGTTCTTTCGAGTTCCAAAGCTTATGCAAGTCCCCGATCAGTTTCCAAAGTTGTTCTTGCTCATAGACAATCGCCTTGTAACGACTCAGGTTCTCCTGGTCTAGGAAAGTGATGTGGAGCACATACTCCTTGCCCCATTTGACTAACGCCAAGCCTTGCGAGGAGATGAGAAAACGTTTCTCCTGCATATCCTCTTCCGTCCAACCTTTCGGCATGTATCGCGTCACTTGACGATCGATATTATGAATAATATAATAGGTGATGAGATTCGGTCCCTTTACGGTGATCCCATTGTAATCGAGATAACGTTCCTTATAGCGCTGGATAAAATGCGCCGACATGATGTTCAATTGGAAAGCCTGCCGGTTGATGCTCATATAAAAATAATCGATCCCTGATTCTCGCCGGAAAGGCATATACATCAAACCGATCACTTGCGCCTTGCCCGATTTCTCCAAGATATAGCGAAAATGAATCGTCCACGTGTTGTTTTGCCTTGTCCGATAGGTTTTCTCTTCCGCCATCGTATGGATAAGACGCCGGGATTCATTCCGATAGGTTCTATAATTTTGCGAGAAACGCTCATAGGCGATCCGCACGTCGCAATACATTTCCTTATAATCCTTACGAGCCTCCTCAATCAGCTCTGGTATACTCATTGTCGTGGTAAACATGGGCTATTCTTCTCTTAAAAAAGCAACAATGGAATTTGGGCGACTAAAATAGAAGATATTTATGGAAAGTGAAACAAAACGAACGAAAAAATTTCAAAACGCCTACATCCGCAACACGATTCGCTCGCCCAATTCCTTACAAAGCAAACTCTTGACTTCATTCAGCTTGACGATCCGTCCCATCAGGTCTTTCATGCGCTCCACGTCGGTAGCGACCTGGGCATCCTTTAGTTCCTGTTGCAGCAATCTGATCTGGTGAAGGATATAAGCTTCTTTAAAAGCGTAAATATCCCGAGGAACCAAAATGTCAAGCTTGTCGCTCTCCATCTCCAACTCCCGGTAACGGGTATGGTACTTGCTGAGCTGATACTTTTCGGAAATCAAGCTGGCCGCGACCTGGCTGACCTGAGGATCCGGATGAGCCAGGAAATAGCGTTGGGCCTCGAAGCCCGGCTCCTCACAACGATCGGCCGCCTCGTCGAGCATACGTTTAAACAAGGGCGTATAGAAGGTCAACTCATCACGCGCCAAGTCGAAACGGATATAAGAAGCGACCCGCATCCGAACTTGCGCCTGACGTTCCTCGTCAAAATAATCGAACAAAATCCGCTCCCCATAGCGCACGACATAACGCAACAAAACGATCTCGAACGGGCGATAAGGCGAAACCTGTTCGGCGGACGGACGCTGGGCAGGACGCTCCGCCTCCGCCGATTCCTCGGAAGCAAGAGGAGCCTTCTCCCCTACCTCCGGAGTGGCTGGTGTTTCCCGCACGACAGGAGTTGGAGCCGTCGGAGACGCGGCGTTCGACTGGAGCACCGTCACCCGCCCCTGCCGAAGCTTGTTCACCTCGTTGAGCAACACCTGCTCGTCGATCTCCATGTGGGCGGCGCATTCCCGGATATAGACCGCCCGAGCGATATTGTTGGGAATAATCGCGATAGAACGCACGATATCCGTGATCAACCCCGTGCGCCGTACGGGGTCATCACCCGCCTCACGCATCAAGAGCTGGGTCTTGAAACGAATGAAATCGGTCTCGTGGGCTGTAATATAATCGGAAAACTCACTGGCGCCATGCGTACGGGCATACGAGTCGGGATCCTCGCCGTCGGGAAGGAGCACGACCTTCACGTTCATGCCTTCCTCCAAAAACATGTCGATTCCGCGGAGAGCGGCCTTGATACCCGCGGCATCCCCGTCATAAAGGATCGTAATGTTGTTGGTAAAGCGGCGGATCAAGCGAATTTGTCCTTGCGTCAAGGCGGTACCCGACGAGGCGACCACGTTCTCGATCCCCGCTTGGTGCATCCCGATCACGTCCATATAACCCTCGACCAAGAAACAACGATCCTTCCGCACGATCGCCTGCTTGGCGAAAAAGAGCCCGTAAAGCTCGTTGCTCTTATGATAAATCTCACTCTCCGGCGAGTTGACATATTTGGCGGTCTTTTCCGCTTTCTTCAAAATGCGCCCTCCGAAAGCGACGATCTTACCACTCAACGAATGGACCGGGAAAATAACCCGCCCGCGGAAACGATCGTAAACGCGCTCGCTCCGCACGCCACCCTCCTCGCTCTCATGCCGAACCACCAAACCAGTCTTTTCCAGAAACTCCTGTCGATAACCCGCCTGGGTCGCCGTCCGATAAAGCGCGTCACGCTGGTCGAGCGCGTAGCCCAATTGGAACTTCCGCACCGTTTCCTCGCGCACTCCCCGCTCCACGAAATAACGTAAACCTATGGCTCGTCCATTGATATCTTCCAACAAAATCCGGGAAAAATACTGCTGGGCCCACGTATTGACAATGAAAAGACTTTCCCGCAAATCACGTGCCCGCTTCTCCTGGTCGGTCAACTCGCGTTCTTGAATCTCAATCCCATATTTCTTGGCCAAGTAACGCAAAGCATCATAATAACCGATCTGCTCGTGTTTCATGATGAAATGGACGGCAGTCCCTCCCTCGCCACACGCGAAACATTTGCAGATATTCTTGGCGGGCGAAACGAAGAAGGAAGGCGACTTATCGGCATGGAATGGACAAAGCCCGACATAGTTGACACCACGCTTACGCAGTGTCACGAAGTCGGATACCACCTCCACGATGTTGGCGGCCGAAAGTATTCGATCGATAGTCGCTTGATCAATCATGACCTCACAGTTCTTTAACGAGACGCGAATTTACGAATTTCAGCGTTTCTTCATTGCGCACGATTATTCTTCGATTTATCTTCGCGGCGTGAACGGTGTGAAAGATAAGTTTCGGACTTTTTTCAAGATCTTTTTCCCGCTGCTCTTCTGTTTCTACGCGGCAAACGTGATCTTGACCACCCATATCCATATCATGGATGGGGTGACGATCGTTCATGCCCATACCGACAACGAGGCTGGCCATACGCATACCTTGGCCCAATTCGAGTTGCTCCACACGCTGGGCTCGATCGTAGGCATTGATTTCAATCCCGCCACACACCTGCACGAACTTTTTCTCATCTTTTTAGGTCTTATCTGCGGTCCGGCGATCCGCCCGGGCCATCAGCGTCCTTACCACGACGCTTATTCGCTACGTGCGCCTCCCTGTCTTTAAGACAAATAGAAAAAACGGACTATTCGTGAACAAATAATCAAGTTTATCTTATTACAGGACTTTTAGCACGACAAAAAATGAACACAAAATTATTATTTGTCCTGATGGGGTTATTGTGCGCTTTCGGCAACGTATGGACGACGAACGCGCAGCTTCAGGACGGCTCCGACGCCAACCTGATGGGCCATGTGCTCGACAAGGCGACGGGAGAACATCTTTCTTATATTAATGTATTTGTGGTAGGAACCATGATAGGCACCTCGACGGATGACACGGGGCACTATCTCCTCACCAACCTGCCCGAAGGTGATTTTGAGGTTGAATTCAAGACATTGGGCTATAAAACCGTCAAGCGCGAGGTGACTTTCAAGGCGGGCAAGACGATCGAGTTGAACGTGGAACTGGAAGAAGACCAAATCGCCCTCGACGGGGTGGTCGTCTCGGCCAATCGCAACGAGACCACCCGACGCTTAGCGCCGACATTGGTCAACGTCCTCGACTCCAAAATGTTCACGACCACGAACGCGGTCAATTTGGCTCAAGGACTCAATTTCCAACCCGGCGTAAGGGTGGAGAACAACTGCCAGAACTGCGGTTTCCAACAAGTGCGAATCAACGGGCTTGATGGGCCTTATACGCAAATCTTGTTAGATTCCAGACCCATTTTCAGCGCGTTGTCTGGTGTTTATGGGCTTGAGCAAATCCCCGCGAATATGGTCGAGCGAGTCGAGGTGATGCGGGGAGGCGGCTCCGCGCTCTATGGCGCCTCGGCCATCGCCGGGACGATCAACATCATCACCAAAGAACCTTTGCGCAACTCGGCCGACGTCTCGCACAACATGACCGTGAGCGAGGAAGGGACGTTCGACAACAGCACCGCCCTCAACGCCTCGCTCGTGACCTCGAACCGGAAGGCGGGCGTATACCTCTTTGGGCAAAACCGCCATCGCCAAGCCTTGGACTACGATGGCGATGGTTTCACCGAACTGCCCAAACTGGACAACCAGACCGTCGGCTTCCGAGCCTACGTGAAAACGACAGACTACAGCAAACTCACCTTCGAATACCATCACATGCACGAGTTCCGCCGGGGTGGCGACCAGCTGGACAGGCCTCCCCACGAGGTGTTTATCGCCGAGCAAACGGAGCACAATGTCGATGGGGGCGGCTTGAAATTCGACCTTTTCTCCAAAGACTACAAGCATAAGCTCAACGTCTACGCCTCCGCCCAACACATCGACCGGGAAAGCTATTACGGCACCCATCAGGACCCGAACGCCTACGGGCAAACGACCGACCTGACCGCCATCGCCGGCGCGCAATACAACTACAGCTTCGCGAAACTCCTCTTCATGCCCTCGGAACTCACGCTGGGCTTGGAGTACAGTTACGACAACCTGCGCGACGAAAGCCTGGGGTATAACCGGATTGTCGACCAGACGATCCACATCGAAAGCGCGTTTTTCCAAAACGAATGGAAGAACGAGCGATGGAGCTTCCTGATCGGCGGGCGCCTCGACAAGCACAACCAGATCGACCACGTCGTGTTCAGCCCCCGCGCGAACATCCGCTACAACCCCAACGAGAACGTGAATATCCGGGCAAGCTATTCGAGCGGATTCCGGGCCCCACAAGCTTTCGACGAGGACCTGCACATCGCGGCCGTCGGTGGGGAAGCCGCGCTGATCCAACTGGCGGACAACTTGAGCGAGGAGAAATCGCGAAGCCTGAGCGCCTCGGTCGACCTCTACCACCGCTTCGCCCGTGGCGTGCAAGTGAACTTCCTGGTCGAGGGCTTCTACACCAACTTGAGCGATGTCTTTGTCTTAGAAGATATTGGTCGAGATGAGCAAGGCAACTTGATCAAGGAAAGAAGAAACGGGTCGGGCGCCCGGGTAATGGGACTGACCTTGGAAGGGAAATCCGTCCTGACGTCGTGGCTCTCCATCCAAGCCGGATTCACGTGGCAACGCAGCCGTTACAAGGAAGCGGAGAAATGGAGCGAAGACCCGACCGTCGAGCCCACGAAGAAAATGTTCCGCACGCCTGATACCTACGGTTACTTCACGTCGACCCTGACGCCAATCAAGCGGCTGACCATCGCGCTCTCGGGCACGTACACGGGCGAGATGCTCGTCCAACACTTGGCTGGCTACATCGAGAAAGACGAGGCGGTGCGCACGCCCGATTTCTTCGACATGAACATCAAGTTCTCCTACGACATCCCGATCTACAACGAGGTGACACTCACGGTCAACGCGGGCGTGCAAAACCTCTTCAACGCCTACCAAAGCGACTTCGATCAAGGACCGGATCGCGACTCAGGCTACATCTACGGACCGGGCAGCCCAAGGATGTATTTCGCGGGCCTGAAAGTGGGCTTTTAAGAGATACGAAAGTCTGACAAAAAGACATTCTAAAGTGTCCGGGAGACACTTACGTATGTGTCCCTCGGACACATACGTATCTCTCCCCTGGACACATTCGAATGTGTCGACCGGACACTTACGTATGTGTCCGCGGGACACTTTGGGATACACCTATCTGCCTGATAATAAAGACGGTTTCAAAATAGCGCCATACTACGGGAGCCTGTCATTTTGACAGATCGCCATTCCTTCCGCTCTCGTAGCGATCCAAGGCTTTCCGGGCCGCCTCGGCGCCCCATCGGGCTATTTTCTCGGCATGGTTGAACTCCAACATCTCGTAATCATCGCCCGGCAGCTCGATCAACAGATCCGGACGGACACCCGCCATCTGGTAACGCGAGATCTGCCCCATCATCAACCGGGAAGCCTTCACCAAGAGGCGATAGGGATGCGTCGGTTGCCCACGGTATTTCCCATCGGAAGCGTTGACATCGACCGCGACCAAAAGATCATCCGCCGACCGCGCGACGAAACCGACCGGAAGCGGGTTCAAGATCCCACCATCCACAAGCACCGTATCCCCACGGAGCACCGGCCTGAACAACCCCGGGATGGAAATGGAAGCCCGAATGGCCTCGAACAGGCTGCCTTTCGAAAAGACAACCTCCCGCCCACGCGTGATGTCGGTCGCCAACGCGACGAAAGGCAATGGCAAATCCTCAATCCGCGTATCCGGAACGATCTTGCTCAACGCCTCGATAAAACGATCGCCCTTCACCAAACCGCCCCGACCATACGAAAAGTCTGTCAGCCGCCACATTTCCAACAAATTCCAAGAGAACAACCACGTCTTGAAAGCCTCAAGCCTCCCCGCGGCGTACATCGCCCCCACCAAAGCGCCCATCGAGCTTCCCGCGATGGAGACGATCTCAAAGCCCCGCTTCGTAAGTTCCTCAATGACTCCAATATGCGCGATTCCCCGCGCGCCGCCCATCGAAAGCACCAGGGCGACTTTCTTTTTCTTTTCCAAACGAACGCTCCTTTCTTTTTCCATTTCAATAAAACAAGAAAGGCGACACGAACTCTTTTTACGGAGTCCATGCCGCCTCGCCCTTTATTTAAATCGCCGCTTATTTCTCATCCATCGCGTTAAAGTCCATGACCGACTTCCGGTTCGCGAAGATTTTCTCAAAATCCTCTTTCGCGCCGACAATCAGCTTGTCAAACTCGCGCTGTCCGGTACCCGCCGGGATCAAGTGACCACAGATCACGTTCTCCTTCAAGCCCTCCAAGCGATCGACCCTGCCATTGATCGCGGCTTCGTTCAAGACCTTCGTCGTCTCCTGGAACGACGCGGCCGACATGAAGCTGCTCGTCTGCAAAGCCGCTCTCGTAATACCTTGCAGCACTTGGCTGGCCGTCGCCGGCACGGCATCACGCACTTGAACGAGCTTCAAGTCACGACGTTTCAACATACTATTCTCATCCCTCAACTTGCGTGCCGTAACGATCTGCCCGGCTTGCAACGTCTGGGAATCACCCGGATCAGTGACCACTTTCTTGCCCCAGATGCGGTCATTTTCATCCATGACCTCCAACTTGTCGACCACCTGTTGCTCCAAGAAACGCGTATCTCCCGGATCCACCACCTCGACCTTACGCATCATCTGGCGGACGATGACCTCGAAGTGCTTGTCATTGATCTTCACGCCCTGCAAACGATAGACGTCTTGAACCTCGTTGACAATATACTCTTGAACAGCCGTCGGGCCCTTGATGGCCAAGATATCAGAAGGCGTGATCGCGCCATCCGACAACGGCATGCCCGCCCGGATATAGTCGTTCTCCTGAACCAACAACTGTTTCGAAAGAGGCACCATATACTTCTTTACCTCGCCCAGCTTAGAGGTGACCGTGATCTCGCGATTACCACGCTTGATCTTACCGAAGCCTACCTCACCATCGATCTCGGAAACGACCGCGGGGTTGGACGGGTTACGAGCCTCAAACAATTCCGTGACACGAGGCAGACCACCGGTGATATCGCCCGCTTTACCTACCGCGCGCGGAATCTTGACAAGCACCTCGCCCGCCTTGATCATATCACCATTATCCTTCACCACGTGCGCGCCCAACGGCAACGAGTAATTCTTCAGGTTATTACCCGCCCCATCAAGGATATGGGCCGCCGGGGCCTTCGTCTTGTCTTTCGACTCGATGATGATCTTCTCCTTCAAGCCCGTGGTCTCATCGCTCTCCACCTTATAAGTCACGTTCTCGATCAAGCTCTCAAACTCAATCTTACCAGCGACCTCAGAGACAATGACGGCGTTGAACGGATCCCACTCAATGATCATGTCACCCTTCTTCACGGTATCGCCATTGTTGAAGAACAACTTCGAGCCATAGGGAATATTATGGGTCATCAAGACGATTTTCGTATTCGGCTCGACCAAGCGCAATTCCGCCAAACGGCTTACGACAACTTGGATCTTTTTGCCGTTCTCTTCCGCGTCAACCGCACGCAACTCCTCAATCTCGAGAAGCGCTTGATCATATTTACACGTGATATTATTTTCCGTCGCGACGTTCGAAGCGATACCACCGACGTGGAAAGTCCGCAACGTCAACTGCGTACCCGGCTCACCAATAGACTGTGCCGCGATCACGCCGACCACTTCACCCTTTTGGACCATCCGGTTCGTCGCCAAGTTGCGACCATAGCACTTCGCGCAAACGCCTTTCTTCGACTCACAAGTCAATACGGAACGAATCTCCACGCTTTCGATCGGAGACTCCTGAATTTTCTTGGCCTCTTCCTCGCGAATCTCATCGCCCGCCTTGACAATCACCTCACCCGTAATCGGATGGATAATGTCGTGGACAGAAACGCGACCCAAAATACGCTCATAAAGCGAAGCGATCACTTCCTCATTGTTTTTCAATTCGGTACATACCAAGCCACGCAAGGTTCCGCAATCTTCCTCATTCACGATCACATCGTGCGAAACGTCGACCAGACGACGCGTCAAATAACCCGCGTCCGCCGTCTTCAAGGCCGTATCCGCCAAACCTTTACGAGCACCGTGTGTCGAGATGAAATACTCCAACACCGACAAACCTTCCTTGAAGTTCGAAAGGATCGGGTTCTCAATGATCTGACCACCCTCCGCGCCACTCTTTTGCGGCTTAGCCATCAAACCACGCATACCGGACAACTGTCGGATTTGCTCCTTCGAACCACGGGCACCGGAATCCATCATCATGAAGATAGAGTTGAAACCATCTTGGTCCGCGCTCAATTGGTCTATCAAAATCTTTGACAAACGGCTATTGACATGAGTCCAGGTATCAATAATCTGATTATAACGCTCGTTATTGGTAATGAAACCCATGTTATAGTTCGCCATGATCTGCGCCACGTCGTCATAACCTTGCTTGATCAACTCATCCTTTTCCTGTGGAATCAACACGTCGGCCAAATTGAACGACAAGCCGCCCTTGAATGCCATATAATATCCCAAGTTCTTGATATCATCCAAGAATTGAGCCGTCCGCGCGACGCCACAAACCTTAATCACCTTACCGATGATGTCACGCAACGTTTTCTTGCCCAAAACCGCATTGATATACCCTACTTCTTTCGGGACATATTCATTAACCATCAAACGACCGACAGTCGTCTTGGTCATTTTCTTCACATAATTGCCATTCTCATCCAAGTCCTCCACATAAACATTGATCGGGGCATGAATGTCGACCTTCTTCTCATTGTAAGCGATAGTCGCCTCCTCTGGACCATAGAACGTCAGATTTTCACCTAACGTGCCTTTACGCTCTTTCGTAATGTAATACAAGCCCAACACCATATCCTGTGAAGGCACCGTAATCGGGGCGCCATTCGCCGGATTCAAAATATTGTGAGAAGCCAGCATCAACATCTGCGCCTCCAGCACCGCCTCATTACCTAACGGCAAGTGAACCGCCATCTGGTCGCCATCAAAGTCCGCGTTAAACGCCGTACAAGCCAACGGGTGCAACTGGATTGCCTTACCCTCAATCAACTTCGGTTGGAATGCTTGGATACCCAAACGGTGCAACGTCGGGGCACGGTTCAGCAAGACAGGATGTCCTTTCATGACATATTCCAAAATGTCCCATACCACCGGTTCCTTACGGTCGACAATCTTCTTTGCCGACTTGACGGTCTTGACAATACCTCTTTCGATCAATTTACGAATGATAAACGGCTTGTATAATTCAGCCGCCATATCTTTCGGCAAACCACACTCATGCATCTTCAGCTCCGGACCAACCACGATGACCGAACGCGCGGAATAATCCACACGCTTACCCAACAGGTTCTGACGGAAACGACCTTGCTTACCTTTCAAGCTATCCGACAAAGATTTCAAAGGACGGTTCGCGTCTGTCTTGACCGCGCTCGACTTTCTTGAATTATCGAACAACGAATCAACCGCCTCCTGAAGCATACGTTTCTCATTCCGCAGGATTACTTCCGGAGCCTTAATATCAATCAATCGTTTCAAGCGATTATTTCGAATGATCACCCGACGATACAAATCGTTCAAGTCAGATGTCGCGAACCGACCACCATCCAACGGCACCAATGGACGCAACTCAGGCGGGATAACCGGAATGACCTTCATGATCATCCATTCCGGTTTATTACGTCCCTTCGAGGCCCGGAATGACTCCACAACCTGAAGCCGTTTCAACGCTTCATTCTTACGTTGCTGTGAAGTATCCGTGCTCGCCCGGTGACGCAACTCGTATGACAACGAATCCAAATCCAATCGAGCCAAAAGATCATAAACAGCTTCCGCGCCGATCTTCGCGATGAACTTATTGGGGTCTGTATCCTCAAGCATTTGGTTTTCTTTTGGCAGATTGTCCAAGATATCCAAATATTCTTCCTCCGACAATAAGTCCAACTCAGCGACAGTATCGACACACCCCGGCTGAATAACGACATAACGCTCGTAATAAATAATCGAATCCAGCTTCTTTGTCGGTAATCCTAACAAATAACCGATTTTATTGGGCAATGAACGGAAATACCAAATATGCGCGACAGGCACCACCAAATGAATATGCCCCATTCGCTCACGCCGAACTTTCTTTTCCGTCACTTCCACACCACAACGGTCGCACACGATACCTTTATAACGAATGCGCTTATACTTACCGCAATGGCATTCATAATCCTTTACTGGACCAAAAATACGTTCACAGAACAAGCCATCACGCTCCGGCTTATAGGTCCGATAGTTAATTGTCTCTGGCTTCAGGACTTCACCACTCGAATTCTCCAGAATCTCTTCGGGGGAAGCCAAACCAATTGTTATCTTTGAAAAGTTACTCTTTATCTTGTTTTCTTTTCTAAAAGCCATATTATTTATTTATAAAGAGTTATCTAAAGATAAAGTCGCATAGCCCGAAGGCTACGCTCCTTTATTTATTTTTGAATTAATCAAGTGTTAAGCTCAAGCCCAAACCTCTCAACTCATGCAACAAGACGTTCAAGGACTCCGGAATACCTGGCTGAGGCATGGGATCACCTTTCACGATCGCCTCATAAGCCTTCGAACGCCCAACCACATCATCCGATTTAATTGTCAGAATCTCTTGCAAAACATGAGCCGCGCCAAACGCCTCCAAAGCCCAGACCTCCATCTCTCCGAAACGTTGGCCACCAAATTGCGCCTTACCGCCCAGAGGCTGCTGAGTGATTAAAGAATACGGACCAATTGAACGAGCATGCATCTTGTCGTCAACCATGTGTCCCAACTTCAAGAAATAAGTCACGCCTACGGTCGCCGGCTGGTCAAAACGCTCTCCCGTTCCCCCATCGTACAAATAAGTCTTACCATAACGAGGAAGTCCGGCCTTATCCGTCCATTCATTCAAATCGTCCAAAGAAGCGCCATCAAAAATCGGAGTCGCGAATTTCACATCAAGAGTTCGACCTGCCCAACCCAAGACAGCCTCAAATATTTGCCCCAAGTTCATACGAGAAGGCACGCCCAATGGGTTCAAACAGATATCCACAGGCGTTCCATCCTCCAAGAAAGGCATATCCTCCTGACGCACGATCTTCGACACGATACCTTTGTTACCATGACGACCCGCCATCTTATCGCCAACCTGGATCTTCCGCTTCTTGGCAATATAGACCTTTGCCATTTGCACGATACCCGTCGGAAGTTCGTCACCAATCGTCAAGTCAAACTTCTTACGTCTCAATTCCGCGTCAAGTTCCTTATATTTCTTCAAGTAATTTAAGACAACTTGTTTAATCAACTCGTTTTTAGCGGAATCCGATGTCCATTTGCTGACTTGGATGGCATTATAATCCAAATCTTCCAAAGCTTTGCGTGTAAACTTAACGCCTTTCGGGATAATCTCCGTGTTCATATAATCCTTCACACCTTGAGAGACTTTTCCTTCAGTTAATGTCAGCAATTTGTCTACCAGCAAATTTTTCAACTCAATCATCTTCCGCTCATACTCCTCATCCAATTTAGGCAAAATCGCTTTGTCCGCCATCTTAGATTTACGCTTCTTGATCGCCTTTGAGAATAATGCCGTCTCAATTACGACTCCACGTAAAGAAGGAGTAGCCTTCAAAGATGCGTCTTTCACGTCACCCGCCTTATCTCCAAAAATTGCCCGTAACAATTTTTCCTCAGGAGAAGGATCTGATTCTCCTTTTGGCGTAATCTTGCCTATCAGGATATCACCCGGAGCGATCCGGGCACCCACACGGACGATACCCCGCTCATCCAAATCTTTCGTCGCATCCTCACTGACATTCGGAATATCCGAAGTCAGTTCCTCCATGCCTCGCTTCGTTTCACGAACTTCAAGAATGTATTCATCCACATGAACTGAGGTGAAAAAATCCTCACTCACCATCCGTTCATTCAAGACAATCGCATCCTCATAATTATAGCCTTTCCAAGGCATATAAGCGACCTTGATATTACGGCCAAGCGCAAGCTCCCCATTTTGAGTCGAATAACCTTCCGTCAAAATATCACCCGCCTTAACACGTTGACCTCGATGACAAATGGGTCGCAAGTCTACAGTTGTAGATTGATTCGTCTTCCGCCACTTTGGAATATTATAAGTCTTAACCGCGTCCTCGAAACTTACGAACTCTTCATCTGGCGTACGATCATATTTAATCTTAATACATGTCGCGTCAACAAATACAACCTCACCTGCCCTTTCCGCCATAATTTGAGTTCTGGAATCCCGAGCGACTTGTGCCTCAATACCAGTACCCACAATCGGCGCATCCGTCCGCAACAAAGGTACCGCTTGGCGCATCATGTTCGAACCCATCAAAGCACGGTTCGCGTCATCGTGCTCCAAAAATGGGATCAAAGAAGCCGCTATAGAAGCTATCTGTTGAGGAGCGACATCCATTAAATCAACCTCTTCCGGAGAAACAACAGGGAAATCAGCTTCATAACGAGCCTTTACTCGATCCCTTACGAAACGTCCCTCATCATTCAAAGGCGCATTTCCCTGCGCAATAGTTTTTTGCTCTTCTTCTTCCGCTGTGTAATAACGCAAACCTTCTTCCGAAAAATCAACTTGCCCCTTAATGACCCGACGATACGGTGTCGAAATAAAACCTAAGTCATTAATCTTCGCATAAACACATAAAGAAGAAATCAAACCAATATTCGGACCTTCAGGTGTTTCAATCGGACACAAACGGCCATAATGCGTATAATGGACATCACGCACTTCAAAACCGGCCCGATCTCTTGAAAGGCCACCAGGACCTAAAGCCGATAAACGACGCTTATGTGTAATTTCCGCCAATGGGTTCGTCTGATCCATGAATTGCGACAACGCATTCGTACCAAAGAACGAATTAACCACTGAAGAAATAGTCTTGGCATTAATCAAGTCAATAGGCGTAAACACCTCATTATCTCGTACGTTCATTCGTTCACGAACAGTGCGAGACATCCGGGCCAAACCTATACCAAATTGATTATATAATTGTTCACCAACCGTACGAACACGACGATTGCTCAAATGGTCAATATCATCCACTATTGCCTTTGAGTTTATCAGCTCGATCAAATACTTGATAATCTCAATAATATCCTCTTTCGTCAGGACTTTGATATTCTCATCTATTGTCAAGCCCAACTTTTTGTTTATCCGATAGCGCCCTACCTCTCCAAGATCATAGCGTTTCTCTGAGAAAAACAAATTAGTGATTACCTCTCGTGCGCTCGCCTCATCTGCTGGCTCCGCATTACGTAATTGGCGATAAATATATAAAACAGCCTCTTTCTCCGAGTTACTCGGATCTTTCTGCAATGTATTATAAATAATCGTATAATCAGCGAGGCTTTGATCCTCACGATGCAACAAAATATTTTGCGCACCCGACTCTACAATCGCATTGATATTGTCCGCATCCAAAACGGACTCACGATCAATGATCACATCATTACGTTCAATAGAAACAACCTCACCCGTGTCTTCATCCACAAAATCCTCTACCCAAGTTTTCAGGACACGAGCCGCCAATTTCCTTCCAATCAGTTTCTTTAAATTCGCTTTCGAAACTTTTACTTCTTCGGCCAAATTAAAGATCTCCAAAATGTCCTTGTCACTCTCAAAGCCAATCGCACGTAAAAGTGTCGTAACCGGCAATTTTTTCTTTCGATCGATGTACGCATACATCACATTATTTATGTCGGTAGCGAACTCGATCCAAGACCCTTTAAATGGAATAATTCGTGCGGAATACAATTTTGTACCATTCGCATGGATACTTTGCCCAAAGAAAACACCTGGCGAACGGTGCAATTGAGAAACTACCACCCGCTCAGCGCCATTGATCACAAAAGTACCTCTCTCCGTCATATAAGGGATTGGCCCTAAATAGACATCTTGAATAACCGTATCAAAATCCTCATGATCAGGATCCGTACAATACAATTTCAATTTAGCCTTCAAAGGCACACTATAAGTCAAGCCGCGAGAGATACACTCATCAATCGTATACCGTGGAGGATCTATATAATAATCCAAAAACTCCAATACAAAATTATTGCGCGTATCCGCAATCGGGAAATTTTCAGCGAATACCTTATACAACCCCTCCTTTTTTCTCTTTTCTGGGGGTGTATCAAGTTGAAGAAAGTCGCGAAATGACTTCAATTGAACTTCGAGAAAGTCTGGATATGGAAATGGATTCTTTATCGAAGCAAAATTAATTCTCTGGATTTCAGCTGCAGAAGACATCTAATAAGGATTTTATTGAACTTAAATGAAATTATAGACACAAAAAGGTCAAGAGTCTTCTCTTACGAAGACTCTCAACCATTCACCTGATAGCCAGGTATTAATACTATTTAAGCTCAACTTCAGCGCCAGCCTCTTCCAATTGTTTTTTCAAGGCCTCAGCATCCGCTTTCGCGATGCCCTCCTTAATGTTACTCGGAGCATGGTCTACCAAATCCTTAGCGTCTTTCAAACCAAGACCTGTCAACTCCTTCACTAATTTAACGACAGCCAACTTGTTTGCGCCTGCGGCTTTCAAAACCACGTCAAAAGCGGTTTTCTCCTCGGCGGCAGCGGCAGCACCGGCAGCGGCCGGACCGGCTACAGCAACAGCGGCAGCAGCGGGTTCGATACCATACTCTTCTTTAAGAATAGTAGCTAATTCACTAACCTCTTTAACGGTCAAGTTTACTAATTGTTCTGCTAAAGCTTTCAAATCTGCCATTTTTGTATAATTTAAATGTTTTGTCTAATTGAATGTTGATGTAAAAAATTTATTTTTCTTCCAACGTCTTCAACAAACCATGGATAGTCTGTCCTGAAGACTGTAAAGCCGAAATAACATTTTTCGCCGGAGACTCCAACAAGGCGATGACATCCGCGATAAGTTCTTTCTTGCTCTTGATATTTACCAAGACCTCTAAGTTTTCCGCACCAATATAGAAACTTTCTTGTACATAAGCTCCTTTCAATGCGGGTTTCGGATTTTCATCCTTCTTAGCGTTCTTCGTAAATTCCTTGATTAACCGTGCCGGAGCATTCGCGACTTGCGAAAACATCACAGCCGTATTTCCTTTCAATACGTCATTGAGCGGAGAATAATCCATCTCCGTATTCGCCAACGCCTTCTTAAGCAAAGTATTCTTGACAACAACTAACTTAATCTCATTTTTAAAGCATTCCTTTCTTAACTGAGAAGTTTTCTCCGCATTCAACGCTTCGATATCAGTCAAGTAAAAATTAGGATAACTTTTAACAAGTTCAGTCAATTGCTCGATAATAACGCCTTTATCTTCCTTTCTCATGATTCAATTGCTTTTTTAGTTTTCATCAACTGACTTTGGGTCCACTTTAATACCCGGACTCATCGTACTTGAAAGATAAATACTCTTAACATAAGTGCCTTTTGCCGCAGAAGGTCTCAACTTAATCAACGTAGAGATAAACTCCTTCGCATTATCGAAAATCTTTTCGGGCGCAAAAGAGACCTTACCGATTGACGTATGAACAATACCTGTTTTGTCAACCTTAAAATCAATCTTACCTTGCTTGATTTCCTTGATAGCGTTGCCAATCTCATTCGTTACGGTACCACTCTTGGGGTTAGGCATCAAACCACGAGGACCAAGTACACGGCCCAACGCGCCAATCTTACCCATGACTGAAGGCATCGTAATAATTACATCGACATCCGTCCATCCACCTTTGATCTTGTTGATATATTCATCCAATCCTACATAGTCAGCACCAGCAGCTTTCGCTTCCGCTTCCTTATCCGGCGTACATAACGCAAGAACCCGTACCTCTTTTCCCGTTCCATGTGGCAAAGAAACAACGCCTCTCACCATTTGATTCGCCTTACGGGGATCCACGCCCAAACGGACATCCACATCTACAGAAGCATCGAACTTAGTCAACGTTATTTCCTTAACTAATGCTGAAGCTTCCTTTAACGTGTACACTTTCCCTGCTTCAATCTTACTTAAAGCCAACTTCTGATTTTTTGTAAGTTTACCCATTTCAATTGAAGTTTATTAATTATTACTTGGGAACGTCCCTTTAACAGTGATACCCATACTACGCGCAGTACCCGCGACCATTTTCATAGCCGCTTCGACAGTGAAACAGTTTAAGTCGACAATCTTGTCTTCCGCGATAGCCTTCACTTGGTCCCACGTAATCTCCGCGACCTTCTTCCGGTTAGGCTCCGCTGACCCACTTTTCAATTTCGTAACTTCCAGCAATTGGACAGCGACAGGAGGGGTCTTGACAACAAAGTCGAAAGACTTGTCTGAATAATAAGTAATTACGACAGGTAATACTTTTCCAGCCTTGTCTTGGGTCTTGGCATTAAATTGCTTGCAAAACTCCATAATATTAATACCCTTAGAACCCAAAGCCGGTCCTACTGGGGGAGAAGGGTTTGCGGCTCCTCCTTTAATCTGCAATTTGATTTGTCCAGCAACTTCCTTAGCCATTTTTCTAAAATTTATCGATTATAACACTTCTAACCGAAAAAGAAAAAACTTTGCGTAACCAAAGCCTATTCTTTTTCCACTTGCATATAATTCAATTCAAGGGGAGTTTTACGGCCAAAGACCTTAACCATCACCTTCAATTTCTTCTTCTCGGCGTTCACCTCTTCGATCACACCCGTAAAACCATTAAAAGGCCCAAAGGTGATCTTGACATTCTCTCCAACAAAATATTGGATATCCATATCCCCCGACTGCTCCTGCAACTCATCAACCGTACCTAAAATACGCTTAACTTCACCAGGCCGCAAAGGGACCGGATTATCCGAACCACCTAAGAAACCAATCACGTTCGGGACATTCCTCAAACGGTGAGCTACCTCTCCAACCAAAGCCGCCTCCACCAATACATAACCTGGCAAATAAGCACGTTCTTTAACGACCTTTTTACCATTTCGTATCGTAAAAGTTTTTTCGGTTGGAATCAAGACTTGAGATACAAATTCACCTAAATCCGTATTTTTAATCTCGGCTTCCAAATATTCACGTACTTTATTCTCCTTGCCGCTTATCGCACGCAATACATAGAATTTCTTTTGTACATCAGACATATTCAAAACCGCTTAAAAAATACTTGAATAGACAAAACTCATACCTGCCTCAAAGATCGCGTCCACGACAAAAACTATCGCAGCGATGATAAGGGAAGCAAACATAACCACCACCGCACTACTTGATAATTCCGTCCTCGTCGGCCAAGAAACTTTATATACAAGTTCGTTATAAGATTCCTTTATGTAAGTTATCACTTTATTCATCGAATCCAATTTTTAGCACGGAAGGAGAGGCTCGAACTCCCGACAGCTGGTTTTGGAGACCAGTACTCTACCAACTGAGCTACTTCCGTAAAATAGCCAGCCTTGTTTCTTAAGGCTGGCTACTCCTATCATCTTTTTGAATTAGTTCTCCAATTCCGTGATCTGACCTGCACCTACCGTACGACCACCCTCACGAATCGCGAAACGCAGACCTACGTTACATGCTACCGGATAAATCAACTCAACCTCGATCGTTACGTTATCACCCGGCATGACCATCTCAGTACCCTCCGGCAAAGTGATCTCACCCGTTACATCCAACGTACGGATATAGAACTGCGGACGATAGTGATTGTGGAACGGCGTGTGACGACCACCTTCCTCTTTCTTCAAGATATAAACCTCTGCCTTGAACTTAGAGTGAGGCTTGATCTGACCCGGATGGCAAATCACCATACCGCGCTTAACCTCATTCTTGTCGATACCACGGAGCAACAGACCGACATTATCACCTGCCTCACCTTGATCCAACAATTTACGGAACATCTCAACACCTGTTACGACAGACTTCTTACCTTCTGCGCCCAAGCCAATGATCTGAACCTCATCACCAACCTTAACGACACCAGTCTCAATACGACCCGTAGCTACCGTACCACGACCCGTGATAGAGAACACGTCCTCAACCGGCATCAAGAAAGGTTTATCAATTTCACGCGGAGGAAGCGGAATCCACGTATCGCACGCGTCCATCAACTCCATGATCTTCTCTTCCCACTTCGGATCACCGTTCAACGCACCCAGAGCGGAACCGCGGATGATCGGCGTATTGTCTCCGTCGAAACCGTAGAACGAAAGCAACTCACGCATTTCCATCTCTACCAATTCCAACATTTCTTCGTCATCAACCATATCGCACTTGTTCAAGAAAACGACCAACTTCGGGACGTTCACCTGACGAGCCAACAAGATATGCTCACGAGTTTGAGGCATCGGACCATCCGTAGCGGCAACCACGATGATCGCGCCATCCATCTGAGCGGCACCAGTGACCATATTCTTGACATAGTCCGCGTGACCCGGGCAATCGACGTGCGCATAGTGACGGTTCGCCGTTTGATACTCTACGTGAGCCGTGTTAATCGTAATACCTCTTTCCTTCTCCTCAGGAGCGTTATCGATCGAGTCGAATGAACGTTGCTCCGAAAGACCTTTCTTCGCCAATACGGTCGTAATAGCAGCCGTCAAAGTTGTTTTACCGTGGTCAACGTGACCAATCGTACCAATGTTTACATGTGGCTTCGATCTGTCAAATTTCTCTTTTGCCATAACTTAATTGTTCTTTATTTTTGATTAATGATCTTATTCTCTCTCAAATCCGAGCCTAAACCGAGACTTGAACTCGGGACCTCTTCCTTACCAAGGAAGTGCTCTACCGCTGAGCTATTTAGGCATTCCCAACACGAAGGCTACCGGTCGAGCGACCGCTTCGCGTCTCGTGGGCAGTGATGGATTCGAACCACCGAAGGCAAGAGCCAGCAGATTTACAGTCTGCCCCATTTGGCCACTCTGGTAACTGCCCTTCATTATTAATAAATATGTCAACAAACTTTCTTTTCAGAGCCTCTTGTCGGATTCGAACCAACGACCCCGAGATTACAAATCACGTGCTCTGGCCAGCTGAGCTAAAGAGGCGTCATTTAAAGCACCCGTCCCTGCCGCCTAGCTGAAACGGGTGCAAATGTAGGCATTATTTTTTATGCACCAAAATATCCGCTACTTTTTTTATTTGGAACGTGCTTTTTCCTTGAATTTCATCAACTGTTTCTCCAAAGCGCTCGCGCAAACATCGATCGCTTCCTCAAAAGTGTCACAGATTTTCTCCGAAAAGCATTCCCCGTTCCTGACCAACAACCGGACCGACGCTTCTTTGTTCATCGAAGTCTCGGGCTTGACGACTTTCAACGTCACCTCAGCCTTGATGATTCCATCGAAATACTGATCCAATTTACTGATCTTCTTCTGGATAAACGCTTGCAAACTCTCTGTCGCGTCGAAATGGATCGCTTGAATTCTAATTTCCATAATAACCTCCGTCTTTTTTCGCTCGAGGATGAGCATGATACACTTTTTTTAATTCTTCAAATGTCGTATGGGTGTAAACGCTGGTGGAAGCCAAACTGCTGTGGCCAAGGAGTTCCTTGACCGCGTTCAACTCCGCGCCATTGTTCAGCATACTCGTCGCAAACGAATGCCTCAATACGTGCGGACTCCGTTTCGGCAGCATCGGTATTGACGACAAGTGGGCCCTGACTACTTTATAAACAATTCCGGCGGATAATTGTTCGCCGTCCCGTCGCACAAATAGCCATTCGCTTCCCGCGCCAATTTCCCGGTCGCGCGCCGTCATGTAGGCTCGTATCAATTCTTCCAAGCCGCTCGCGAAGGGGATCAACCGCTCCTTGTTCCGCTTGCCGACTACCCGGATCACTTTCGCCTCGAGATCGACATCCCGGTTCCGGATTCCGATCAGTTCTGAGCGACGGATGCCCGTGTCGTAAAGCGTCTCCACGATCAAGCGGTCGCGGATTCCCTCGAAACTGTCCTCAAAGCCATCCCCGTCCAGCAGCGCCTCCATGTCCGCGTCTTTCACGAAGCAGGGCAATGGTTTCCCCCGTTTGGGGCCGACCACCAGCCGGGCCGGATTGGTTTGAATCTCGTTTCGCTTCAACAAGAACTTAAAAAAAGACTTCAAAGAACTTAGTTTCCGATTGACCGATACGGGCGAAAATCCCTCGTCCATCAATGTCACCAACCACGCTCGCACCAGATCCGCGTCGATCAAGTCTACTTCGAAACGCCCCTCGTGGCGTTCCTCGACGTAGCGAACGAACTGCTCCAGATCTTTCGAGTAAGCCGTCAACGTGTACGCGGCGTAATTCCGCTCGTATCGCAGATAGCTCAGAAACGCTTCAACCAGTCCTTTTTCGTCAACCGCATTCATGCCGACGAAAATAGGAATAAGAATTCAATCCCGCAAATCTTCCGGGCGTTTTTTACTCCTCTTCCCGGCGCAATTGCTGTACGTAGATCGCGTGCATCAGCTGTTTCCGCTTAGACACAGAGGGTTTCTCGAACGCCTGGCGGTTTCTCAGCTCTTTTACGATGCCCGTTTTCTCGAATTTTCTCTTAAATTTCTTCAGCGCTTTCTCAATGTTTTCGCCTTCTTTTAATGGTACTACGATCATAATTTAGTTGTTATTTTTATTTGTTAATTCTATTCTCAAATTTGAGCGGCAAAATTACGGCATGTTTCGGGATTAGCCAAACTTTCCCCTAAATATTTTCATAAAACACCCCTTCCTCCGTGATGATCGCGCGGATCAGCTCGTGGGGCGTCACGTCGAAGGCCGGGTTGTAGACCGAAATGCCCTCGGGCGCCATCCGATGGGCATACCACATCTCCGTAACCTCCTCGGGTTGACGTTCCTCGATGACGATGTCGGCGCCGGTCGCGCAACGCGTATCGATCGTCGAGGTGGGGCCGAGGACGTAGAAGGGGATACCGTAGTGGTGGGCCAGGATGGCCAGGCCCGACGTCCCGATCTTGTTCGCCACGTCGCCGTTGGCCGCCACCCGGTCGCAGCCGACCAGCACGGCCCGCACCCAGCCCTGCCGCATCACGAGCGAGGCCATGTTGTCGCAGATCAGCGTCACGTCGACGCCCGCCTCGCGGAGTTCGTAAGCCGTCAGCCGGGCGCCTTGCAGCAGGGGGCGGGTCTCGTCGGCGAAAACCTTGAAGCCATAGCCTCGCTCTTGGCCCAAATAGATGGGCGACAGGGCCGTCCCGTATTCCGAGACCGCCAGGTGGCCGGCGTTGCAATGCGTCAGCAGGCCCATGCCGGGGCGAAGGAAGGCGAGGGCGTTCTCGCCGATCCGCCGGCAGGCCTGGGCGTCGTCGGCCCGGATCGCCAGGGCCTCGTCCGTCAGGAGGCGGCGCCACTCGTCGACGGGGGCGTCGGGATGCCGCCGCATGACCCGCGCCATGCGCTCGAGGGCCGCCGTGAGGTTGACCGCCGTCGGCCGCGCCCCGCCCAGATAGGTTTTTACCCGCTCGAACTCCGCCAGGAAGGCCGCCCGGTCCTCGCCTTTCCAGCGGCGCATGCACATCGCGATCCCATAGGCGGCGGCGATCCCTATGGCGGGGGCGCCCCTCACTTTCAACCGCTTGATGGCCTCCCAGACGTCCTCGGCCGTCGTCAGCGTCAGGTAGCTTTCCCGCCGCGGCAGTTGGGTCTGGTCGAGGATGACCACCGCGTCGCGCGCCTCGTTGAAGGCGACGGTTTTCAGCCGTAATAATCCATTCGCTTGTTCTTGTTTCATGCCTTACCTTATTATATATATAGGATATGCCTGTCTATACTCGTGCCTTAAAAAAGCGGAAAGGCCCTCTTTCGCAAGAAGACCTTCCCTGAATTGGAAAAACTAATTATGAAAAATCTATAATCCATTAATTCCTTAAGCTTTCTCCTCCTCCTTCTTCTCGTTCGCCTCGGCGATGCCCTTGCGAAGGTTGTACTTCTGCTTCGTCTCGTCGATCAGCGTGTTGAGGAGGGCTATGAAACGCTTGTTCGTCTCCGTCGGGTTGGCGGCGCTTTGGACGAAGGCGGCGGTCGTCATCTCGTCGTAGTAGAAATTCATCCGCTCGCGGATCGTGTCGCTGCTTTCCGTCACCTCGTCGGTGCGGGCCTCGCGGCGGGCGCGTGAGAGCTCGCGGTAAAGCTCGTTCTGCTCGCGCAACTGGTTGAGGATCGCGGTCAAGCCCATCGTCTCGACTTTCTGGGCGACGCCCTCGGCCGACATGTCTTTCAGCAAGCCGTCGATCTGCGCCGTCTTCTGGTCGGTAGGCAGTTTCGTCAGGCCGACATACGGTTCCGAGAGTTTGTGGACCTCCTCCACGGCCTCGGCTTGGGCGGGGAGGGCGATGTTCTTGAGTTGCTTCACCATCGTGGTGAAAGCCACCGCCGTGGTGGTCCGCTGCTCGTCGACCTCATTCATCCGGGCGGTCTCCTCGCGCTTTTTCGTGCGCTCCACCAAGTTTTGGATCTTCTCCAAATCGGCTTCGAAGGCCACTTTCTCTTCTTCCAGGATGCCCAGGTCGGGATTGCCCCCCACGAGACTTACGGTCCCGGGGCTGCCCCCGTCGTCGGGGTCTTCCCCGCCGTCGTCGCTCGCCTCCGGAAAGGCCAAGGCGTGGAATTCCGTCATGAAATTGGAATATTCCTTGTTGTTGAGCTTCGCGAGGCCCGGTTCCTTTATTTTTACGAATCTACTTTCCATGCGAAAAAACTTTATTTTTTACTCTCGCGAAGATAATCAATTTCGATAAAACACAAACTCCATCTAAAAAATTTAAATGCGAAGAGGGGAAAAAGCCCAGACGACCTCGTCCGAGCGCCTCCGAGGGGTCGGAAGGCTGAAGACGAGGTCGTTTTTTAATATTCTACCCTAGGAAAGCGATAAGATGATATCGTCTCATAGTTTTCTTGTTGTGAAAAATGAAAAAACGATATCGCCTTCGCGTTTCCGAGGGGAAGGGAGTCCCCGGCACACCTCGTCTTTTCATTTCCGAGGGGGAGGAAGTCCCCAGCATACCTCGCCTTTTCATTTCCGAGGGGGCGGAAATCCCCGGCACACCTCGCCTTTTCATTTCCGAAGGGGCGAAAGTGCCCAGGACATATCGTCCGCCAAAAAAACTTATCTTTGTCCCAAACTTTTCTTAAAAAAAAGACATGAAGAAAGAAACACAAACGAACCCGCCGGCCGGGAAACTCCTTTTGGGGGCCGTGGCGGGCGATGTCATCGGCTCGTTTTATGAGCATTGGCGGACGAAGCAGGTCGATTTCCCCCTCTTCCCCACTTGGGCGCGGTTCACGGACGACACCGTGATGACCGTCGCCAACGCCGACTGGCTGCTGAACGGGGGCGACCTCATGGAGCGCATGCGGTACTATGGCAACCGCTACCCGCGGGCGGGCTACGGGGGCATGTTCCGCCAGTGGCTGGCGGCCGAGCGCCCGCGGCCTTACGGGAGCTTCGGCAACGGGTCGGCCATGCGCGTCAGCCCCGTCGGGTGGGCGTTCCAAACGCTGGAGGAGACGATGGAAGCGGCCCGGCGGAGCGCCGCCGTCACGCACGACCACCCCGAGGGCATCAAGGGGGCGCAGGCCGTGGCCGCCAGCGTCTTCCTGGCCCGCGGGGGGGCGTCGAAGGGGGTGATCAAGGATTACGTGGAGAAGACGTTCGGCTACGACCTGGGGCGGCGGTGCGACGAGATCCGCCCGGCGTACCGCTTCGACGTGACTTGCCAAGGGTCCGTGCCTGAGTCGCTTATCGCCTTCCTGGAGAGCGAGGATTATGAGAGCGCGGTCCGTCTAGCTGTCTCGCTGGGGGGCGACACGGACACGATGGCGGCCATCGCGGGCGGCGTGGCCGAGGCCTATTATGGCGGGGTGCCGGAAGCGATCGCCGAGGAGGTCGTGAAGCGTTTGCCGGCGGACTTGATCGGGATTTTGAGCGCGTTTCACGAGAAATTCGGGCGGTGAGGTCCAAAAATCGCGAATTTTCGCTACGTTTGTTTCCTCAAAAAAGAAAAAGAACATATCCATGGACATCACGAACATACCCCAGCGCCTGGAGGCCCTTCGAGAGGCCCTGCGCACGCGGCGGATCGACGCGTACATCATCCCCAGTTCAGACCCCCACATGAGCGAATACCCGGCCGACCATTGGCGGACGCGGACCTGGATCTCGGGCTTCACCGGATCGGCGGGGACCGTCGTCGTCACCGCCCGGAAGGCGGGCTTGTGGACCGACTCGCGCTATTTCCTCCAAGCCGCCGAGCAGCTGGCGGGGAGCGGAATTGATTTATATAAGATGGGGCTGGCGGAAACGCCCTCGCTCACCGACTTCCTGGCCAAGGAGCTGGCGGAAGGGGCGACGGTCGGCCTCGACGGCATGACCTACAGCGCCGAGGAGACAGAGCGGCTCGAGGCGGCCCTCCGCCGGAAGGGCATCGCGACGCGGCTGACCGACGACCTCATCGCCCCCCTGTGGCGCGACCGCCCGGCGATCCCCCGCGGCCCCTTCTTCGTCTTGCCCGACGAGCTGAGCGGGATGAGCGTCGAGGAGAAATTAAACCAAATCAATAATATGATCCACCAGGCGGGGGCCGACGGCCTCTTGCTGACGGCGCTAGACGAGATCGCCTGGGCGTTCAACCTGCGGGGGACCGACGTGGCCTACAACCCGGTGGGGATCGGCTACGCGTTCATTTCCGAAGAAGAATCTTTCCTCTTCACCCTGCCCGAGAAGGTGAGCGAGGAGGTCGCCGGCCACCTGCGGCAAGCGGGCGTCGGCGTCGGGGCTTATTCGAAAATCGCCACCTACCTCTCGCGCCTGCCGGAAGGGAAAACGATCCTCGTCGACAAGCGGAAGACCAGCGCGGCCCTCTTCGAGGCCATCCCGAAGCATTGCCACGTGGCGACGGGGACGACGCCCGTCTGCCAGCTGAAGGCCATTAAGAACGAGACCGAGATCGAGGGCTTCCGCCAGGCGGTCGTCCGCGACGGCGTGGCCCTGACCCGTTTCCACAAATGGCTGGAAGAACGCGTGGGCAACCCCGCGACGCCCGTCACCGAGCGGAGCGCCGCCCGTCACCTTTCCGCCCTCCGCGCCGCCCAACCGCGCTACCTGATGGACAGCTTCGAGACCATCTGCGGCTACGGGGCGCACGGGGCGATCGTCCATTACGCCGCCACGCCCGAGAGCGACGCGACCCTCCGGCCCGAGGGCCTGCTGCTGATCGACTCGGGCGCCCAATACCTGGACGGCACGACCGACATCACCCGCACCGTCGCCCTCGGCGAGCCGACGGAAGCGATGAGACGTGATTTCACCCGCGTGCTGAAAGGCATGATCAGCCTGGCGAAAAGCAAATTCCCCGCCGGCACGCGCGGCTCGCAGCTCGACATCCTCGCCCGCAAGGCGCTTTGGGACGCCGGGCTGAACTACCTGCACGGGACGGGCCACGGCATCGGCCACTGCCTCAACGTCCACGAGGGCCCGCAAAGCATCCGCATGGAAGAGAACCCGACGGCCCTGGCGCCCGGCATGGTGACGAGCGACGAGCCGGGCCTCTACCGCGCCAACGAGTACGGCATCCGGATCGAGAACATGCTCCTGACCCGCGTGGACAGCGAGACGGAGTTCGGGCAATTCCTCCGCTTCGAGAGCCTGACGCTTTGCTACATCGACACGCGGCTCGTGATCGCCCCGATGCTCTCGGCCCGCGAGCGGGCTTGGCTGAACCGGTACCACGCGCGGGTCTACGAGGCGCTCTCGCCCCACCTCGACGAGGCCGAGCGGGCTTGGCTGAAAGAGAAGACGGTGGAGATTTAAATCCTATACCTATATATAATATGGTAAAAGAACCGAACATCCATTTCACGAGACTGACCGAGGCGGACCTGCCATTCGTCGTGGAGCTCTACAATCATTATACGCTCCACTCCGAGGCGGTCTACTTCACCGAGCCCATCGGCTTGGACGACGCGCGCAGGTTCATCCCCATCGGCGATCCGGTCTACCCCTCCTTCCTCATCCGCGACGAGCGAGGCGAGGCGATGGGCCTTTGCTATTTCCACCCCTTCATGGCCCGCCCCGCCTACCGGATCAGCGTGGAGGTGACGGTCTACCTGCGCCCCGACGCCGTCGGGCGGGGGATCGGTCAAGCGGCCCTTCGCCATCTGGAGCCCTACATCCGCGAGGGAGGCTTCACCAACGCGGTCGCCTTGATCGACTCCGGCAACACGGCGAGCATCCACCTCGTCGAGCGCCTGGGCTACGAGCGCTGCGCCCGCATCCGGGACGTGGCCGAGAAATGGGGTCGGAAACTGACGTTAGACATTTATCAAAAACAATTTTAAACAAACAAGAGATATGGCATTAATAAAATCCGTACGTGGCTTCACGCCGAAGATCGGCAAAGACACGTTTTTAGCAGACAACGCCACCATCGTCGGTGACGTGGAGATCGGGGAGGGCTGCAGCGTCTGGTTCAACGCCGTCCTGCGGGGCGACGTCAACTCCATCCGCATCGGGAATGGGGTGAACATCCAAGATGGGTCCGTCCTGCATACGCTTTATGAGAAATCGACCATCGAGATCGGCGACGACGTGTCGATCGGGCACAACGTGACGATCCACGGGGCGAAGATAGAGCACGGGGCCTTGATCGGCATGGGGGCCGTCGTCCTCGACCACGCGGTCATTGGCGAGGGAGCCATCGTCGCGGCGGGGGCCGTCGTCTTGAGCCACACCCACGTGGAGCCGGGCAGCATCTACGCCGGCTGTCCCGCGAAGTTCGTCAAGAAAGTCGACCCCGAGCAATCGAAAGAGATCAACCAGAAAATCGCGAGGAACTACCACATGTATTCCTCATGGTATGAATAACAGCGAACAACAATTCTTAAAAAACAAACGATAACCATGAACAGAAATTATTTCTTGACAATGGCCCTAGCGGCAGGCTGCGCGTTCGCCGCCTACGGGCAGAAGGGCGGGATCTCGCCCCAGATGCTGCAACAGCTCCAGCAATCGTACCAAGAGACGCCCGCCGACCGGGCGATCCGCCACGCGCTCAGCAACAACAACATCAACACGCTGGCCATCAACAGCGAGAGCTTGAACAATTACGACACCTACTTCTCCGACAAGGTCGAGAGCAAGGGCATCACCGACCAACAGTCGTCGGGCCGCTGCTGGCTCTTCGCCGGGCTGAACGTCTTGCGGGCCAAGGCGATCGCGAAGTACGACATGGGTGAGTTCAAGTTCTCCCAAAACTACGCCTTCTTCTGGGACCAGCTGGAGAAAGCGAACCTCTTCCTGCAAGGCATCATCGACACGCGCGAGAAGCCGATGGACGACAAGATGGTGGAGTGGCTCTTCAAGCACCCCCTCAGCGACGGCGGGCAATTCACCGGCGTCTCCGACTTGCTCATGAAGTATGGCATCGTCCCGGCGGAAGTGATGGTCGAGACCTACAGCAGCAACAACACGTCGCGCATGGCCAACCTGATCAGCCTTAAGCTGAAAGAATTCGGCTTGGAGCTGCGCGAACTTTCCGCGAACGGGAAAAGCGCGGCCGACCTGGAGAGCCGGAAGACCGAGATGCTCAAGACCGTCTACCGCATGCTGGCCCTGACGCTGGGTGAGCCCCCCACGAAGTTCACCTGGACCCGCCGCGACGCCAAGGGCAACCCCGTCGAGACGAAGGAATACACTCCGCAGTCGTTCTACCAGGAGTTCGTGGGCGACGACCTGAGCAATAACTACGTCATGCTGATGAACGACCCGAGCCGCGAGTTCTACAAGCTCTATGAGATCGACTACGACCGCCACGTCTACGACGGGAAGAACTGGACCTACGTCAACCTGCCCATCGAGGACATCAAGCAAATGGCCATCGCCTCGATCAAGGACAGCACGATGCTCTACTTCTCGTGCGACGTCGGCAAGTATTTCGACCGCGAGCGGGGCTACCTCGACGTGGATTATTACGACTACGGCTCGCTGTTCGGCACCGAGTTCGGCATGGACAAGAAGGAGCGCATCCAGACCTTCTCCAGCGGCTCGTCGCACGCCATGACCTTGATGGCCGTCGACTTGGACGAGAACGGGAAGCCGAAGAAATGGATGGTCGAGAACAGCTGGGGACAGGGCGTCAACGGCGGCCACCTCATCATGACCGACAAATGGTTCGACGAATACATGTTCCGCCTGGTCGTTAACCAAAAATATGTCACCGATAAAGTAAAAGAAGTCTTAAAACAAACGCCGGTCCGTCTGCCCGCTTGGGATCCGATGTTCGCCGACGAAGATTAATCCTATTGAACGTGAACGCCGGGAGCTTCCACTCCCGGCGTTTTCACTTCTGTTCGCTTTCAGGCCTTAACTTTTCCTTTTGCTTAAAATAATTTTAATTTCTTGAAATAAATCCCTACCTTCGCGACACGAACGACAGACAATAAGTCCAAAACATTCCCGTTATTCTTAAACATAAAAGGCATAAAGATGAAAACATACACACACATACTCCTTTGGCTTCTCGGTTTGATCACGTTGGCGCTGCCGGCGTGCGACGGGCTGGACGACCACTACGCCACGAATCCCGCCTATCGCCTGACGTTCTCGACCGATACGCTCGCCTTCGACACCATTTTCTCGTCCATCGGCTCGACGACCAAACAATTGATGGTCTACAACCCCAACGACGAGCCCCTGCGCGTCGAGACCATCCTCCTGGCCAGCGGCGAGTCGACGGGCTTCCGCATCAACGTCGACGGGCGGAAAGGCAGCGCCTTCAACGGCGTCAACATCCTCGAGCGAGACAGCATGTACATCTTCGTGGAAGTGACGGTCGACCCGAACGGCGGCAACCAACCGCTCCTGATCCAAGACTCCATCCTGTTCCAAGTCAACGGCAACCGGCAGTCCGTCTTGCTGGAAGCGTATGGGCAAGATGTCCATCTCTATAAAGGCGGGAAGACGTTCGACCGCGACACCGTCCTCCCGGCCGACAAACCCTACCTCATCTACGACAGCCTGGTCGTCGCCCCCGACGCCCAGTTGACCATCGAGCCAGGCGCCCGTTTCTACATGCACAACCAGGCCGATTGGATCGTCCATGGCTCCATCCAGGCGGTGGGCACGCTCGAGGCGCCAATCCTTTTCCGGGGCGACCGGCTCGACGACATCTTGGAGAACACCTTATCTTATAACAACACCCCCGGGCAATGGGGCGGCATCTTCCTGAAAGCCGACAGCTACGACAACCGCTGGGAGCACGTCGTCATCCGCAGCGGGACGAGCGGCGTCACCTGCGAGCTCTCCAGCCCCGAGCGCCGCAAGCTCACCCTCCTCAACACCCGGATCACGAACATGAGCGAGAACCTCCTGAGCGCCATCAACTGCGACATCCAGGCCGCCAACAGCGAGTTCTCGAACGCCGCGGGCAGCGTCATGACCCTCATCGGCGGGAGTTACGAGTTCACGCATTGCACCTTGGCCAACTACATGAGCCTCACCCAACGCGACGGCGGATCGGAAACGACCCTCCCCAGCAAGACGCTCTACCTCCTCCACAACGCCACCGTCAACCAAAGCGGCCCCTACCCCATCACCAAGGCCCATTTCCTGAACTGCGTCATCGACGGCAGCTTCTCGGCGACCGACAACTTGTGGAACAACGGCGAGACGGGCATCTCCTCCGGAACGGAAGGCGAGGCCGACGAGGATTTCAACTACCGCTTCGACCACTGCCTCATCAAGGCCCAGCCGGAAACGAGCGACAAGCATTGCGTCGAGACGATCTTCAGCCCCGACAACCTGGCGAACTACCGCCTCTTGGGCGGCGAGGAGAACCGCTACGAGTACGACTTCCGCCCGGCGAGCGACACGATCCCCGGCATCGGGGCGGCCGACCCGGCGATCAGCGAGCGCTATCCGACCGACTTCTACGGCGTCGACCGCCTGACCAGCCCCTCGGGCCCCACCATCGGCGCTTATGAGTACGTCCCCGAAGAAGAGGAAGGAGAGGAATAAGCCGATGCGTCTCGTCCTCCTTTTCCTCCTAAGCCTTAACTTCCTGCCCGCCGCGAGCCAAGCCGACGGGCAGCGCGCCTTCCGGGTGCTCTTCTACAACGTGGAAAATCTCTTTTCCCCCAAAAACGACCCCTCGACGAACGACGACGAGTTTACGCCCGACGGCCCGCGCCGCTGGACATGGCGGCGCTACCGGCAGAAGCTCCAGCACGTCGCGAAAGCCATCACCGCCGCCGGGCAATGGGAGACGCCGGCGCTCGTCGGCCTGTGCGAAGTGGAGGGCGACTCCGTCGTGGCCGATCTCGTCGGCCGCACCGCGCTCCGGGGGCAAGGCTACCTTTATATAATAGGGCAAACGCGTGACCCGCGAGGCACCCACGTGGCCCTCCTCTACCAACCCCATCGCTTCAAGCCCCTCCACCACGAGTCGATCCCCGTCCGCTTCACGGGCCGGCGGCACAAGGCGACGCGCGACCTCCTGCACGTCGCCGGGCTCGTCGCGACGGGCGATACGCTCGACGTCCTCGTCGCCCATTTCCCCTCCCGCTACGGCGGCGAGAAAGAGAGCGAGCGCGACCGAACCGACGCGGCCCGCACCCTCCGGACGGCCCTCGACTCCATCGCGGCGCGGCGGGCGGACCCGTCTTTCTTGATCATGGGCGATCTCAACGACGAGCCCGACGACAAAAGCCCGCGCCTCCTCCTCGCGGCGGGCGGCCTGCGGAATCTTTACGAGGGCATCCCCCGCCGCGACATGCCGGGCAGCCACAAATATCAGGGCCAATGGAGCCGGCTGGACCAGATGATCGTCAGCGAGCGCCTCCTCTCGCCCCAAGCCCCGATCCGCCTCCGCCCGGGGAGTTTCCGGGTGTTCGACGCCGACTTCCTCCTGACGGAAGACAAGACCTGGCTCGGCCTCCGCCCCTTCCGCGCGTACTACGGCTACCGCTACGAGGGCGGCTTCAGCGACCACCTTCCCATCTTGGCGGACTTTCTTTTGGGGGAATAAAACAGCTTGGCGAAAAGTTCGACAGTCCAAATCGGGCTCCGGACAGCTTGGCGAAAAGTTCGACAGCCCAAATCGGGCTCCGGACGGCCCGGCGAAAAGTTCGACAGCCCAAATCGAGCTCCGGGCAGCTTGGCGAAAAGTTCGACAGCCCAAAACGGGCTCCGGACGGCCCGGCGAAAAGTTCGACAGCCCAAATCGAGCTCCGGACGGCCCGGCGAAAAGTTCGACGACCCAAACCGAGCTCCAGGCGACCCGGCGAAAAGTTCGACAGCCCGCCACTCACGAAAAAAGGCCCCGCTCCCCCCTCGCCAAGCCGATTATTTCTTTTAATTTTGCCCCGATCATGAAAAGAAGCAAGACAACACTCTATTTGGTCCGCCACGGGCAAACGAAAGAGAACCTCGCCCGCGTTTTCCAAGGCCACCTGCCCGGCGAGCTGACAGACGAGGGCCTCGCCCAAGCCCGGCGCCTCGCGGAAGAGCTGAAGACGACCGCCTTCGACCGGATCATCAGCAGCGATCTCGAGCGGGCACGGCGGACGGCCGAGATCCTCCGCGGCGACCGCGACATCCCCTTCGAGACCACGCCGCTCCTCCGGGAAATCAATTGGGGCAGCCTGACGGGCAAGCCCATCGTCAACCTCCGCTTTTTCCAACGCCCCGCCGACGCCGAGACGGAGCTCCAACTCTACCGGCGGGCCGAGCGCTTCCTCGACGAGGTGCACCGCCGCTACGAGGGGCAGACGCTGCTCGTCGTGGGGCATGGGAAAATCAATTGCCAGATCAACGCCGTGATCTACGGGCTGCCCGTCGAGCGGGTCCCCTCGATCCCCAAGTTCCAGAACTGCGAATGCCGCGTCTTGAAGTTTTAAAGCTAAAAAACACATGAGAATCCATCTATTCCTCCTCCTCTCGCTTTTGGCCCTGCCCCTCCTCCGGGCGCAGGAGTTGCGCAACCCGTTCGACTACCCCATCTCGCTGAGCGCGAATTTCGGCGAGCTCAGGAGCAACCATTTCCACTCCGGATTGGATTTCAAGACGGGGGGCGTCGTGGGCAAGGAGGTCCACACCGTCCGCGAGGGCTACGTCGCGCGCGTCTCCGTCAGTCCTTGGGGTTATGGCAACGCGCTTTACATCAACCACCCTGAGGGGATCACGACGGTCTACGGGCATCTTCTTCGCTTCAGCCCGAGAATCGCAGATTACGTGAAACAAAAACAATACGAGCTGGAACGCTTCGACATCGACGTGACGCTCCAGCCCGACGAGCTGCCCGTCGCGGCCGACGAGGTGGTCGCCCTGAGTGGCAATACGGGCAGCTCGGGCGGCCCCCACCTCCACTTCGAGATCCGCGACACGCCGAGCGAGGAACCGATGGACCCGATGGATTTCTACCTCGACCGCGTCGACGACAGCCGTCCGCCCCGTTTCCACGCCCTCGCCCTGATGCCCCGGCCGGGGAAAGGCGTCGTCAACGGGAAAAGCCGGAAGACCAAGCTCCGCACGCCGACCGTCAACGGCCAGCCCAGCGTCAGCGCCCACCTCGAAGCGTGGGGCGAGATCGGCCTGGCCATCCGTTGCAACGACTACATGGACGGGACGACGAACATCTACGGCGTGAAAGACGTCGTCCTCAGCGTCGACAGCCAGACGATTTTCCACAGCCATCTCGACCGTTTCTCGTTCGCCGAGACACGCTACATCAACAGCCTCTGCGACTACGCGGAATGGCGCGACGGCGGGCAGATCTTCCAGAAATGTTTCGTCGAGCCCGGCAACCGCCTCCCCTTCCTCGAGACCCGAGACCGCGGCTACCTGCGGATCGACGAGGAGCGGGAATACCCCGTCGCCATCCGCCTGACGGACGCTTTCGGCAACTCCTCGACCTTGAATTTTAAGATTATAGGGAAAAAGCAAGCCATCCCCGCCCCCGACAGCGCCCACGCGACCTTCTTCCACTGGGGCAGCGAAAACCGCTTCGGGGCGAAAGGCGTCCGCCTACGGATCCCGAAAGGCAACCTCTACGACAACCTTTATTTTAAATACGAAGTGAGAACGGACACCACGGCGCTGGCCGACACGCACGTGTTGCACGATCAGGCCGTGCCGCTCCACGGGGCGGCCGTCCTCTCCATTTACCTGCGCCACGACACGCTCGCCAACAAGCGGCAATACGGTGTCGTCCGCTTCCGGCGAGGGCGGGCGAGCTGGATCGGCGGTGTCTATCGCCACGGGCGGGTCGACGCCGACATCCGCGAGCTCGGTTCCTACAGCGTCCGTTCCGACACGGAGGCGCCGACCATCACCCCCCTCGCTCCCCAAAACTGGACCCGGCGAAAACGGATCACCCTTCGCCTCTCCGACAACCTGAGCGGCGTGGCCCGCTACCGGGGCGAGATCGACGGGCAATACGCCTTGTTCGAGATGAACAACCGCTCGGTCATCCATTACGACTTCGACGAGGAACGCCTGCCCCGCGGCCCGCACGAGCTGAGGGTCACCGTCACCGACGCCTGTGGCAACGAGGCGGTCTATACGCATCATTTCACTTGGTAAGAAAGAAATCCCGCGAACGAGGGGTGGCCCAATAAAATAAACCCGTATCTTCGCGAAAAACAAAATCACGCATGAATCGACTCAAAGCATTCTACGACAAATACCTCTCTTGGATCAACGCCTATTGGCTGGTGACGATCGCCTTCCTGCTCGTCACCCTGACCGTGGGCGACAGCAGCCTCTACAAGCGCTACCAATACGACCGCAAAATCAACGAGTTGGAACGGGAGATCGACGCCTATCGCGAGGAGACCCGCGTCAACAGCGAGAAACTGCGCGACCTGCGCACCGACAAGGAAGGCTTGGAGCGCTTCGCCCGCGAGGAATATTTCATGAAGCGGGAAAACGAGGATCTATTCATCATAAAAAACGACGAATGAACACCCGCGTCCGATCGATCTTGTTTACGCTTGCCGCCTTCCTCGTCTTGGCGGGGGCCGTCCTCTACCTGACCCATTGGGCTATGGCGCCCTATCTGTTCGCCGTCGGCGCGGCGGGCATCACGGTCTGCTACCTCACCTTGCCCGTGAAAGATCTCGGCTTACGGGAAAAACGCTTGCATCGCTTCAACGTGATCGCGGGACTGCTGATGATCTGCGCGTCGGGCCTGATGTTCGATGGGCGAAAGGAATGGGTCATCTGTCTGGTCGTCGCCACGATCTTGCAACTCTACACCGCCTTCGTCCCCACCAACCATCAGAACGACTCGAAGCCATAAGGCAACAACGAGGCCGTCCCCTCGAGGACGATCACCCGCTCACTGCCACAAAGCAAAATCCGCAAGGGCCCGCCCGCCCGTTTCTCCGTTTCCACCATCACCTGCCGGCAAGCGCCACAAGGAGAGACCGCCTTTTGCCGCACGCCCTCCTTGACCGCCGCGACCGCCAAGGCCCGCACGCCCACCTCCGGATAGGCGGCCCCCGCGTAAAACAAGGCCGTCCGCTCGGCGCAAAGCCCCGAAGGATACGCGACATTCTCCTGGTTATTCCCTAAAACCATCGCCCCATTCGCCAAGCGCACGGCGGCACCCACTTGGAAACCCGAATACGCCGCGTAAGCCCCTCTCGCCGCCTCGAAAGCGGCGTCATACAATTGACGGTCGGCCGGATCCAATTCGTCCGGCGCGTAGGCCATCGCCTCGATCACGATCTGTTCTTTTCTCATAAAAAAATATACTAAATGGATTAAGTCAGACAAAAATAATGGATTGAGAAAAGACTTCGTGTTCTTTTCCCTAAATTTGTCAGCAAAATCAGATCACAAATGAGACATATTATCTTTTTCACTCTCCTTATCGCGTTATGCGCTGGCTGTTCAGGCCCCAAAAAGGCCGCCGCTCCCCGCGCGACGACCTCTTCTTACCATAAATATATCCGCCAATACCATACCCTGGCGATCGAGCAACAAAATCAATACAAGATCCCCGCCAGCATCACGTTGGCGCAAGGCTTGCTGGAATCAGGCGCCGGAATGAGCAGCCTGGCCCGAAAATCGAACAACCACTTCGGGATCAAATGCCATTCCGACTGGAAAGGCGGACGGGTCTATTACGACGACGACCGACGCAACGAATGCTTCCGGAAGTACAAAAGTGTCCGCGACTCTTACGTCGACCATTCCCGCTTCCTCCTACGCTCCCGCTATTCCCGCCTGTTCGACCTGCGGATCACCGACTACAAAGGCTGGGCCAAAGGTCTCCAGAAATGCGGTTACGCGACCGACAAAGCCTATGCCAACAAACTGATCAAGGTGATCGAGGACTACGAGCTTTACCACTACGACCGGATGAAGCTCAACAAAAAGGAGAAAAAAGCCCTGCCTAAACTCCCCTACGACGTCTATCGCACGGATGGCCTGATCTACGTTTACGCGAAAGCGAACGACAGCTTTGAGCAAATCGCCAAAAGTTTAGGATTCAAAGCCAAACATTTAAAGAAATACAACGAGGTCCCGGAAGACTTCCCCCTTCAGGAAGGCGACATCGTCTATCTCCAAGAAAAGAAGAACAAGGCCGACAAGCCGCATACGACCCATACCGTCGAGGTCGGCGAATCCATGCACAGCATCTCGCAGCTTTATGGCATCAAAATCAAAAGCCTTTATAAACTCAACAAGAAGGACGAGGATTACATTCCGGAAGAAGGAGATGTACTTAAACTAAGATAAACAACATAAAATTATTACCTTCGCGTTTCAAACATAAATTTATACGATGACAGATCAACGTTATATTCGTCGCGGCGTATCCGCGTCAAAAGAAGATGTTCATAATGCGATCAAGAACATCGATAAGGGCATTTTCCCCACCGCTTTCTGCAAGATCATCCCTGATATCTTGGGAGGCGATCCGGCTTATTGCAACATCATGCACGCGGACGGCGCCGGCACCAAATCTTCCCTCGCTTATATGTATTGGAAAGAAACCGGCGACTTGTCGGTCTGGAAAGGCATCGCGCAAGACGCTTTGATCATGAACATTGACGACCTGCTTTGCGTAGGCGCTACCGACAACATTTTGGTTTCCTCGACCATTGGGCGCAACAAGCTGTTGGTTCCCGGAGAAGTCATCTCCGCGATCATCAACGGGACCGACGAGCTGCTGGCGGAACTCCGGGAAATGGGCGTAGGATGCTACGCGACGGGGGGCGAGACGGCAGACGTAGGCGACTTGGTGCGGACCATTATCGTCGACAGCACGGTCACTTGCCGCATGAAACGGGCGGACGTGATCGACAACCAATATATTCAAGGAGGTGATGTCATTGTCGGCTTAGCCTCTTTTGGGCAAGCGACATACGAGAAAAGTTACAATGGCGGCATGGGCAGCAATGGCCTAACCTCGGCCCGCCACGACGTGTTCGCCAAATACCTGGCGGAAAAATACCCAGAGAGCTACGACGCCACGATGCCCGAGGATTTGGTTTATTCAGGCAAACTCAGACTGACGGACGCGATCGCCGAATTGGGCATCGACGCGGGCAAGCTCGTCCTCTCCCCCACACGAACCTACGCGCCCGTCGTCAAGGTCTTGCTCGACAAGCTACGTCCCCAGATCCACGGTATGGTGCATTGTTCCGGCGGCGCGCAAACCAAAGTGATGCACTTCGTTCAAAACAAACGTGTCATCAAGGATAACCTTTTCCCCATCCCCCCTCTGTTCCGGATCATCCAAGAACAAAGCGGGACGGAATGGAGCGAGATGTATAAAGTTTTCAACATGGGACACCGCCTGGAAATCTACCTTGCGCCCGAATACGCGAACGAGGTGATCGAAATCTCAAAAAGTTTCCATATCGACGCCCAAATCGTCGGCCGAGTCGAGGAAGCGGACCACAACGAGCTGATCATTGAGAGCGAAAACGGTCGTTTCGTTTACTAAATAATTTGAACGGGAGATGGCTGAAAATAGTTTATTGAACAAATTAGATGGCTTGGTGAGCCGCTTCGAAGAGATCGGTACGTTGATCACTGACCCCGCGGTTATCGCGGACATGAAGCGTTTTGTCAAGTTAAACAAGGAATATAAGGACCTGGAGAAAATCGTCACCGCTCGTCAAAATTATGTCTCGACCTTAAATAGCATTCGGGAAGCGAAACAAATCCTCGACACGGAACAAGACCCGGAAATGCGGGAGATGGCCCGCGAGGAACTGGAGACCAATAACGCCCGCGTCCCCCACCTTGAGGAAGAGATCAAACTCCTGCTCGTCCCGGCGGATCCCCAAGACGATAAAAACGCGATCGTGGAAATCCGTGGCGGAACGGGAGGCGACGAGGCAGCCCTTTTCGCGGGCGATTTGTATCGCATGTATGTCAAATATTGCGAGATGAAAGGATGGAAGGTCAGTGTCTCCAGCGTCAGTGAAGGCGCGGCGGGAGGTTTCAAGGAAATCATCTTCACCGTTTCCGGCGAAAAGGTGTATGGAACGCTCAAATACGAGTCGGGCGTGCATCGTGTACAACGAGTCCCCGCGACGGAGACGCAAGGTCGGGTCCACACTTCCGCGGCGACGGTCGCGGTCTTGCCTGAAGCGGATGAGTTCGACGTTGAGATCAATGAGGGCGAGATCAAATGGGATACCTTCCGGTCTGGAGGAGCGGGAGGCCAAAACGTAAACAAAGTGGAATCCGGTGTCCGCTTGCGTTACAACTGGAAAAATCCCATCACTGGCGTGACAGAAGAGATCTTGATCGAATGTACGGAAACACGAGACCAACCCAAGAACAAGGAAAGGGCCTTGACTCGCCTACGTTCTTTCATCTACGACAAGGAGCACCAGAAATACCTCGACGATATCGCGAGCAAACGCAAGACGATGGTGTCAACAGGCGATCGCTCCGCGAAAATCCGAACTTACAATTATCCGCAAGGCCGCATCACGGACCACCGGATCAATTATACGATATACAATCTATCCGCTTTCATGGATGGCGACATACAAGGCTGCATCGACCAGTTGACCATCGCCGAGAACGCGGAACGACTTAAGGAATCAGAATTATAATTGTCTTAATCTTAGGAGGAATCAAGTATGAATAAACAACAATTATTTGAAAATATAAAACGGAAACGGTCTTTCCTTTGCGTAGGCCTCGACTCCGACATCAAGAAAATACCGGCTCATCTCCTTTCGGAAGAAGATCCCATTTTCACGTTCAATAAAGGAATCATCGACGCGACCGCGCCTTATTGCGTGGCCTACAAACCCAATATGGCGTTTTATGAAAGCTTGGGCGTCCAGGGCATCCAAGCGTTCGAGAAAACCGTCCAGTACTTGAGGACACATTACCCGGATCAATTCATCATCGCGGACGCCAAGCGAGGAGACATCGGCAACACGTCCGAAATGTACGCCCGTTCCTTCTTCGACCATATTAAAGTGGACGCGGTGACCGTCGCGCCTTATATGGGTGAGGATAGCGTCAAACCCTTCTTGATTTATCCGGAAGCATGGGTGATCCTTCTGGCGCTGACCTCCAATAAGGGCTCGCACGATTTCCAACTCACGACCGACGAGCACGGGGAACGACTCTTCGAGAAAGTCTTGAAGAAATCCCAAGAATGGGCGACCGACGAGCAAATGATGTATGTCGTTGGCGCGACCCAAGGCAAGATGTTCCTGGACATCCGTCGGTCCGCGCCCAACCATTTCCTTTTGGTGCCGGGTGTCGGCGCGCAAGGCGGCAGCCTCGCGGAAGTCGCGGAATATGGGATGAACGACCAATGCGGCCTTTTGGTCAATTCCTCACGGGCGATCATCTACGCGGACAAGACGACGGCATTCGCCGAAGCGGCAGGAAAGGCCGCGCATGCCGTCCAGGAAGAGATGGCCGGCTATTTGAGAAAAAAAGGAATCATTACGGAATAAGCACATAGATCAACGATACGAAATGGAGTTTTCAGCTCAACAAATCGCGCTTTTCTTAAAAGGCTCTATCGAAGGAGACCCGAACGTGAAAGTCCGCGATTTCTCGAAAATAGAAGAAGGTAAGCCCGGGACTCTCACCTTCCTGGCCAACCCGAAATACGAGCATTACATTTATCAAACCCAAGCGAGCATAGTCTTGGTGAACCAGGATTTCAAGCCGGAACATCCCGTAAGCGCGACGATCATCCGCGTCCCCAACGCCTACGCCGCGCTAGCCGACCTCTTGAACTTGGTGGAGCAAGCCAAGACCAAGCGGCAGGGCATCGACTCGACCGCTTGGATCAGCCCTTCCGCCTCCATTGGGGAAGGATGCTACATCGGGCACCTTGCCTATATCGGAGAGGGCGCGAAAATCGGAAAGGGCGCACAGATTTACCCCCAAGCCTACATCGGCGACCACGTCGTCGTGGGCGAGAACAGCATCGTGTATCCCCACGCGACAATCTACGCGGACTGCCTCATCGGCAACCATTGTATTATCCACGCGGGGGCGGTGATCGGGGCGGACGGCTTCGGCTTCGCGCCTAAGAACGGCGTGTACGAAAAGATCCCGCAATTGGGAAAAGTCATTTTGGAAGACGACGTGGAGATCGGCGCCAACACGACCATCGACCGCGCGGTCATGGACGCGACCATCATCCGTAAAGGCGTAAAGATCGACAATCTGGTACAAATCGCCCACAACGTGGAAGTCGGGGAAAACACCGTCATGGCCGCCCAAGTGGGCATCGCCGGCTCCACCAAAGTGGGTAAGCATTGCATGTTCGGCGGGCAAGTGGGTCTGGCGGGACATATCCACATCACGGACAATGTCAATCTCGGCGCGCAAGCGGGCGTCATCAGCGACGTCAAGGAAGCGGCGACCCTGCTGGGAGCCCCGGCCATCAACGCTCGCAATTTCATGAAGTCGAGCGCCATCTTCAACCGGCTCCCCGATATTTACAAAAAGATCGGCCAGATGGAAAAAGAGATCGAACAACTAAAGCAAGAAATCAAAAAATAAAATAGATAGTATGCAAAAACAAACGACGTTGGCGGCGAGTTTTTCCCTTGAAGGCAAAGGGTTACATACGGGATTGAATATCCACATCACCTTCAGCCCGGCCGCCGAGAATCATGGTTACAAAATCAAACGTGTAGACTTGGAAGGCCAACCAGTCATCGATGCCTTGGCCGAGAATGTCGCCTCGACCGTTCGAGGGACTGTTCTCTCCAAGCGTGACGTACAAGTGGGGACCATCGAGCACGCGATGGCCGCGCTCTATGCCGCCGGCATCGACAATTGCCTGATCGAGGTCGACGCGCCCGAGTTCCCGATCCTCGACGGCAGTGCCCGCTATTTCTCGGAAGGCATCCAGAAGGTCGGGATCGTCGAGCAAAACGCGCCGAAAGATTACTATATCGTCAAGCACAAGTTGGAGGTCAAAGACGAGGAGACTGGCGCTTCGCTGGTGATCTTGCCGGACGACAAGTTTTGCGCGAATGTCCTGATCGAGTTCAACTCGCCCGTCCTGCCGAACCAATTCGCCTCATTGGAAGACTTGAGCGAGTTTCCCGACAAGTTCGCGGCCTCGCGTACGTTCGTCTTCGTCCGCGAGATCGAGATGTTGATGCGAAACAACTTGATCAAGGGCGGCGACCTGGACAACGCCATCGTCATCTACGACCAAAAAGTGCCCCAAGAATCGCTCGACAAGCTGGCGGACATGATGAACCAGCCCCACAAGCGCATCGAGGAACTGGGCTACATCAACGACACGCCGCTCGTCTACGACAACGAGCCGGCACGGCATAAGCTGATCGACCTGATCGGCGACATGGCCCTGATCGGCCGCCCCATCAAGGGACGGATCATCGCCACTCACCCGGGCCACAAGATCAACGCCCAACTGGCCCGCATCATCCGCAAGGACATCAAGCTGCACGAGATCCAAGCGCCCGTCTACGACCCGAACCGCGAGCCCGTCATGGACATCAACCGGATCCGCGAGCTGCTGCCCCACCGCTATCCGTTCCTCTTGGTCGACAAGATCATCGAGATCGGCGGCAACTACATCGTCGGCATCAAAAACATCTCCGTCAACGAGCCCTTCTTCCAAGGCCATTTCCCGCAAGAACCGGTCATGCCGGGCGTCCTGCAAGTCGAGGCGATGGCCCAGACGGGTGGCCTGCTGGTGCTCAACTCCGTCGAGGAGCCGGAGCGGTATTCCACTTATTTCATGAAAATAGACGGGGTCAAGTTCCGCCACAAAGTGGTCCCGGGCGACACGCTGATCCTTCGCCTCGAACTGCTGGCCCCCATCCGGCGCGGCATCTCCACCATGAAGGGCTACATCTTCGTGGGCGACACGCTGGTCACGGAAGCGGAATTCATGGCCCAAATCATCAAAAACAAATAAGCCATGAACATTTCTCCTTTAGCGGTAGTCCATCCCGAGGCGCGGCTCGGCCAAGACGTGACAGTCGATCCTTTCGTCGTGATCGAGCGGGATGTCGTGATCGGCGATGGATGCCACATCCATCCCCACGCCGTGATCCGCGACGGCGCGCGAATCGGCAAGCACTGCGAGATCTTCCCGGGGGCCGTGATCGCCGGCATCCCGCAAGACCTGAAGTTTAAAGGCGAAACGACCACGGCGGAAATCGGCGACTATACGACGATCCGCGAGTGCGCCACGGTCAACCGGGGCACCGCCTCGAAGGGGCGCACCGTCGTCGGCAACCATTGCCTGATCATGGCCTACTCGCACGTCGCCCACGATTGCGTCGTGAAAGATTTCGTCATCATCGGGAACGCCTCGCAAATCGCGGGCGAGGTCGAGATCGACGACTACGCCATCGTGAGCGGTGGGACATTGATCCACCAGTTCACACGGATCTCGAAGCACGTCATGATCCAAGGCGGCTCGCGCATCGGCAAGGACATCCCGCCCTACACGCTCGTCGGCCGCGACCCGATCACCTATTGCGGCATCAACATCGTCGGGCTGCGGCGGCGGGGATTCACCAACGCGCAGGTCTTCCTGATCCAAGATATTTACCGAACGCTCTACACGCGCGGATTGAACAATTCGGAAGCGCTGAAGGCGATCGAGACGGAATACGAGCCTTGCGAGGAACGGGATTTGATCCTGAATTTCATCAAAACCTCCAAGCGAGGCATTGTCCGGGGATCCATCGATGAGATTTAATCCTTTCGAGGGCTCGAAATTCCATTCCCGCGACGGGAAAATGCTTTTCGAGCCCTCGAAATCCATTTCGGCGGCGGGCGAAATCCTTTTTAAGCCCTTAAAATCCATTTCGACGGCGGGCGAAATCCTTTTTGAGCCCTTAAAATCCATTTCGGCAGCGGGCGAAATCCTTTTTGAGCCCTTAAAATCCATTTCGGCGGCGGGCGAAATCCTTTTTGAGCCCTTAAAATCCATTTCGACGGCGGGCGATATGCGTTTCGATCCTTTAAAAAGTATTTTCGAGGCGGCGGAAATGCGTTTCGGACACTTAAAAAAGTATTTTCACGGTGGAGAAAACGCGTTCCGGCCACTTAAAATCCATTTCGGCGACGGGGGAAAACGCTTTTTGATCCCTCAAAACAAGAAAAATAATTTATCAAATGTTTAATCACATGAAAAAAACCCTTATCCAACTCTTCTCGACCCTCATGGGCCTCTTGTCGCTTTGCCAATGCGCCCCGACGCCACCCGAAACGGCGAGGATGCTGCCCGACGCGCCGACGATCACGCCCGACTATACGGACATCGCCCTTCCCTACAACATCGCCCCGATGAATTTCCAAATCGAGGCGGAAGGCCAACGCTTCGTGGCGGTCGCCTCGGCCCCGAAGGGCGAACGGCTGGTCGCGGAAGGGCCCGTCGTCCAATGGGACTTGGGGGCATGGCACCGGCTTCTGGAAGCGAACAAAGGCGACACGCTCTCGATCGACCTGTACGTCCAATCAACAGATGGCGAGTGGCTTCGCTACCCCACCATTCGCGACTACATCGCCCCCGAGCCGATCGATCCCTACCTCTCCTATCGCCTCATCGAGCCGCTGTACGTGTTCTACGAAAACATGAGCCTGAACCAGCGCGACCTGACCAATTTCGAGGAACGAGTCCTGATCAACAACGCGCGGCCGGTGGAAGAGGAACGCGGGCGATGCGTCAATTGCCATCACTATCAAAATTATAACCAAGAAGGGAACATGCAGTTCCACGTGCGGGGCTATAAGGGCGGGACAATGCTCGCGACCAATGGCCAAGTCCGGAAAATCGACTTGAAAGCGGGCGAGAATCCCTCGGACGGCGTCTACCCCGCTTGGCACCCGACCCTCCCCCTCATCGCCTACTCGACCAACTCGACGCGGCAACATTTCCACTCGAAAGACCGGCAAAAGGTTGAGGTGATGGACTTGGCCTCGGGGCTGATCCTCTACGACACGGAGCGCGACATCGTCCACCCCCTCCAAGACCAGGCCGACGAGCTGGAGACCTTCCCCGCCTGGAGCCCCGACGGGCGATCGCTCTATTTCGTCTCCGCCCGCTACCCCGAGGGCGTCCCGATGGAAAAAGACTCGCTCTTCAACCATTACCGGGAATTCCATTACGACATCTACCGAAAGACTTTCGACCCGGCGACACGGACCTTTTCCGCCACCAACGACACGATCTTCCGAGCCTCGGCCCTGGGCAAGAGCGCGACCTTCCCCCGCGTCTCGCCCGATGGCAAATACTTGCTGTTCACCCTCGGCGACTACGGGACGTTTCACATTTGGCATGAGAGCGCCGACCTCTACCTGATGGACCTCGCGACCCGCGAGACCCGCCCCCTCGCCACGGCCAACCAGGCGGGCGCGACGGACAGCTACCACAGCTGGTCCTCGAACGGCGCGTGGATCGTCTTCAGCTCGCGCCGCGACGACGGCTCCTATACCCGCCCCTACTTCAGCTATTTCAAAGACGGGAAAGAAAGCAAGCCGTTCATCCTGCCGCAAGAAGACCCTCAGCGCTACGGGGCGCTCTTCAAGTCGTTCAACATCCCGGAGTTCATGGTCCGCCCCGTGAGCGTCAGCCGTGCGGCCTGGACGAAAGCGATCGAGGAACCCGCCCGGCAGGCCGGGTATGAGCCATAAGATGACTTTAACAAAAAAAGCGCTCCTCGAGCATTATGAATACGAAGAAAAAGGAGGCGCATGAATTGGATCATCCCGAGCGATTGAGGTGTGTCGATATGAAAAATGGCACGCGGATGACAGGATTACCGGCTTGGAGCGTGGTTTCGCATTGAGACCACGCTACCTTCTCATCTCCAAGATAGGGAACGGATTGCCTTCGCTGTCAAATTCGTCGCGCTTGAAAGTCTTGAACCCCATCCGTTCGTAAAACTTTTCGGCATCGGGATTCTGTTCGTTGACATCCACGTACTTCACGTCCAAGTCGCGGAAGGCACGTTCCACGAACATCTTGCCCAATCCTTTGCGGAAATAGTCTGGATGGAGAAAGAGCATCTCAATCTTACGATCCCGCACGCCCATGAAGCCGATGGGGCGTTCTTCATCCCACATCACCCAAAGCGTTTCGATAAAGCGCAATCCCCCCTCCGCCCGCGGAGCTAGCCGGACAATATCCGCTTCCGTCAGGAAATGATGGCTCGCACGGACAGACGCTTCCCAGATTTCCAATAATTTGCCGATAAGCATCGGGCTTCGTTGGTCTTTTTCGACCGATGTCATGTTTATCATATCAATTCCTCACTCCACAAATCGGTTAGGTAATGGATCCCGCGGGATACGGGTGAAAGTGGCATCCTTCTCGATCAGTTCCGGCCGATCGATATAACGTTGATAACGAACCGCCCAATCCCGATGGAAAAGCGTCCGTTTGAGCTGATCATTATACTTCTGGGCCAAAGCTAACTCGCCGTTGAAGAGGGCACATTTCACCAACCACTTCAAATAGGACACCCGGAAACCATATTCCACTGAAAGCTCCACCGCCCAACGATAAGCCAAATTCATTTGCCCACTGTAATAGTTCATACCCAACCCACTCAGTTGCATAAATGTGAGAAGCCCTGGGCGAGAATCCTTATAAGAGGGCGGAATGGCGGGCAACGCGGTTTGGGGCAAAGGCTTATCCAAATAGGCCGCGGCTAGTTGGTCATTAATGGCGACAATCCGGGTCGTTGCCTTTCCCCGCCGACCTTCGAGCGCCTGGGCTGCCGTAGGCCAATCTTCGTCCTCGATCGCGAGCGAAGAACGGACACTCGCCTCAAAATCCGGATCATCGTATGTTTGCCATAGCATAAACAATAGCCCCATACCAAAAGTACCCCACGCGCCAATCGCCAACGGGCGCCCACCGTTCACCCGCTCTCCGGGCAACAAGGAAATCGCCAAGAAAACAAATACCAAAAGCAAGAACGGCAGCCACAACATCAACTCTGCCCGACGAATATAGAACGTCGGCAGACCCGCCACGTAAAGTCGCGAGAGTTCCTGCTCCGTCGCGTCTAGACCATAATAATAAAGCTTAGGGAAAAGATATATCGCAGCCACGCCGACTACAAGCAAAACACCACAAAGCCGTCCCGGTCGCCTCACGCACTCCTCGATCAGGCAAAGTCCCGCCGCGAACAAAGCGTAAAACCCCAAGAACGGATAAAGCGCGACCAACGCGAGCATCACCACCAAACGGCCTAAAAAATCAGGCACTCGCCGGAAAGCCGCCAAGCCCCCCAACGCCGCGAGCGTCCCCAACGTCGGCACGAAAAAATGCCCGGGCGCTTTCAAGGTTGCCCATGTATAACCCACGTTCAAGACCGCCGCCAACAACAAGAAAGCGGGCAAATACACGCACAACGCCCAGTAGCCTGAGAGCCGGAAGAGACACTTCGTCGCCCACTGGACCAAACATAAAAGCGCCACCAAAATCGCGCAACCCACGATCGGCACGTAAAGGAACTGCGTCAAGAAACTGCCTACATAGGCCAACACGCCCCCGGGATTGTTCAAGAAAGTCCGGAAATAAGTCTCTCCCGGCACGAATAGCGACAAGCTTTCCACCCAACGCCAAACGTAGCCATACCTCAAGAGCCAACCCATCGCGAACACGACAAACAAAAGCGTGGCCACAGCCTCCACCTTCGCCTGACTATCCCGATTTCCAAATATCTTTTTCATAATCATTACTTCTTTTTGCTGGAAAACACGCAAAAATAAAAACAATCTGAAAAATATCCATCGTCCTTTTTACTTTTCCGCTATTGGAATGTCTTTAACACGGAACATCCCTTTCGGTGAGCTCACGGATTCGGGATGTTTTAAGTGTCACGTTAAAAAATAGAGAATCATGAAGACAATGAATTTTATGAAGAAAGGTATTTTTGTCATGGCATTAGCCATCGCTTGTTGCGCGACCGCGTCAGCCCATCGCAAACATCGGCCCCACGCGATCCCGCCCCGTCCAACAGCGGCCATTGTTATCCGACCAGCCGTCACCGTTCATGTCCAGCACCGTCTCACTCGAAAAGGACGCCTGGACATGGCGATCTCTTACCTCAAACAGAATAAATACCTCAATGCGAAAAAATACGCGAGAATGACAGGCCTGCCTCGCCAGAAAGCCAAAGCGGAACTGGAAGCGTTCGCGCACGATCCTCGCAAACCCATCATCCAAGTATGGAAAGGGAAAAATAAGGTTTACACGTTAAGAAGATAATGATCCTTATTGGGGAATGTCCGAACTAAACAAGCGACGCAAGATCGTGGACCTATTCAAAAAAAGCTTGGCTCCTGACAGGAACCAAGCTTTTCTTATGCTTTTCTTGAGAATCCGGGATTAGGCCTCAGCCTTGATCTCCTCGACCGATACATACGATCTGTTCTCTTTCTTCCGACGGAAAGTTACGATGCCATCCACCAACGCGTACAACGTATGATCCTTGCCCATACCGACATTTACGCCCGGATGATGAACCGTTCCTCTCTGGCGAACGATAATGTTGCCCGCTTTCGCGAAAGAACCACCAAAGATCTTCACACCAAGACGTTTGCTGTGTGACTCACGACCGTTCTTCGAACTACCTACACCTTTCTTATGTGCCATGTCTCAAATCTCCTCTTAATTTTAAGCAACAATCTCTTTTACACTCACCTGCGTAAACTGTTGGCGATGACCTCTCATCTTGCGATAGCCTTTTCTTCTCTTCTTGTGGAATACCAACACTTTATCGCCTTTTACCAGCGGGCTGAGCACCTCGCATACGACTTTAGCGCCCTCAACCGTCGGTGCGCCAACCTTTACTTCACCGTTGTTGTCAACCAACAACACCTTGTCAAACTCCACGACCATGCCGCTCTCCGCGTTCTGGATGTGATGAACGAACAACTTCCGGCCTTCCGATACGTTAAATTGTTGTCCGTTAATTTCTACAATTACGTACATCTGTTCTAAAATATAATTAACAGGTTATGTCCCGAGGGTGGGCGCTGTCTCCAACTCCGCTTCATTCTACCCTTTCAAAGGAAAATCGCCGCGAAAATAGCGATTCACCACATATCTCGCAAGGGATTACGCTCTTTTTCATTTGTTAATTATCGTTCCAGAAGCATTCAAGCGGACTTTTCTCCTTTCAAAAGCGTTATAAGTCGATTAGAATGCCTATTGTAAAGGTTTCGCATTCCCGAATGCAAAATCTCGCGTTCCCAAACGCGGAACTTCGCGTTCCCAAATGCAAAACTCCGCAGAACCCATTCCTTTACTTCCAGATCTGGATTCTCGCGAAAGAACACGCCTTTCCTTAATATATAATGTAAGGAAAGTCACGCATTCCCTTAACTTATTTCCTTGTCGCGCCGAAAATAAAGCCGGAAGTCGACAAAAACATCTATATTCGCGGGATAAATTGATTTTAAGAACTCATTAAATCACATCGCGTCTTGAAGAATTTCATCATACGGACGATCACAGGAATCATATTTGTCGCGGTCCTTGTCAGCGCCATCTATTTTCATTCCTATTATTTCCTAGTGGTCTTCGGTCTCATCACGGGACTGACACTATGGGAGTTTTATGGATTGACAAAACATTACGAGAAGGCGAATATCGAACGGTTCATCAGTTCGGCAGGTGGGGCCTACCTCTTCATCGCGACCTTCGCTTACGCCAACGCGCTAACCGACGATCAAGTTTTCCTGCCCTACATCGCATACCTGATCTATGTCTTCGTAGCGGGACTCTATCATAAGGATAATAACCCAATCAACAACTGGGCGCTTACCCTCCTCGCGCAAATCTATTGCGCCGCGCCATTCGCCATCCTCAACTTCTTGATGGCGATACCGAACACGCCCGGTGAGATCGTCTATTTCCCCTATTTCGCCCTATCCATTTTTATCTTTGTCTGGCTAAATGACACAGGCGCATACCTGATCGGCAGTTTATTCGGACGGAGGAAACTGTTTGAGCGAATCTCGCCCAATAAATCGTGGGAAGGCTTCTTTGGAGGACTTTTATTCGCCGCCGGGGCCTCGCAAGTATTCGCTTGGTTCCATCCGCACATCGGATGGACACTTTGGTTGGGACTGGCCGTGACGGTCGTGATCGCCGGCACGTGGGGCGACCTTGTGGAATCACTGATCAAACGAACATTGGGTGTAAAAGACTCGGGAAACCTCCTGCCAGGGCATGGGGGGCTGCTGGATCGCTTCGATAGCGTCTTGCTCGCGATTCCCGCGGCCTACCTGTTCTTGCGGTTGTTCATTATTCAAAGTTGATTGTCAACGTTACCATCCGCGAGGTGGCCTTCGAAAGCGCGTTGGTGTATTTCATCAGTTCGAGATCCGACAAATCAGGACGGTCTTTTTCCAAAAGATCCACCAAGCCGAAGCTGAACTTCAACTCAGGACATAGCTTGAAATAAGGCAAGTAGATATCGCACCCGACACCGAACTCCACGCCAAAATCCTTGCTTTTGAGAAGAAGCGGGTTGCCTTTTTTCCGCCCGATATCGAACGCGCCATAAATTCCCGCGAGCAAGTAAGGACGATAATTATTCAAGCGGACCGCCGTATATTTCAAGCTGAGCGGAATATTCAGATAATTGGAGCGCACGTTCGTCTTGAACTCCTCGCCTGTCTCCTGCTCCTTGAAGACAAAGCTCTTGTCGCCAAAATGAATACCCGGCGAAAGGCGCAAGTTCAGATATTGGTTCAGATAGAGATCTCCAATCACCCCGACACTGAATCCCGGTGAATAAGAAGGGATCTCGGCGAACCAGATCTCCCCGTTTTGTGAGATCCCCGTATTCGTCAATAACAGATCCTGAGAATGAAGCCCCACGTAGAACCCCAAATGGAACCATTTCAAGTCCGCGTAAGGCAAATTCTTCTCTTTCTCCTTTTGGGCCGAGAGCTTTCCCAAAGCCAACCCGACCAAACATACCAATAATAATACTCGCTTCAAAATCCTACGCATAACGGTATTTATTCACATTAACTATATAAACGAGAAACGTCCAAAGATATTGCGGGAAGAAGATTTTTTGCAAAAAAGAGGCGGAAGAATTTCCCAAATACGAAGAAAGCTATAATTTCGCGACAACTAACAATTACCAAATCATTAAAAACAAACGAATATGGCTTACGTAATTAGCGATGATTGTGTAGCGTGCGGAACTTGCATTGACGAGTGTCCGGTAGGTGCGATTTCAGAAGGCGATAAATACTCTATCAACCCTGAAATGTGTACGGAGTGTGGAACTTGCGCGGACGCCTGCCCGGCAGAAGCGATCCACTTGGATAAATAAGTTTCCACGACGCTGATCTATCCAAACGCTTAAAGGAAGGATAGAAAACAAAACGGGTCGCTTCCCCAACGGGAGGCGGCCCTGTTTTTCACTCCACTCTTCGAATATTTCTCTCTCTCAGAAATTAATATCCAATTTAATCTCATCGGTGACGGGTTCTTCCTCCTCTTCCTTCACTTTTCCGGAAGCGGCCTCCATGTCCTCTTCACCCAACGATACCGATGATTGACGCTTGTCAATATAAGCGATCACATCATCCATCGCCGACATAAACTTATTAAAATCCTCCCGGTACAAGAAAATCTTATGCTTCTCGAAAACGGCTTGCTCACTTTCACGCGGCTGGATTTTCTTGCTCTCCGTGATCGCGATAAACAACTCGTCTCTCAGATTCCTTTTGACATCTAAGTAATAGATTCTCTTTCCCGCTTTTATGGACTTGGAATATAGGATCTCCTTATCCCCGCCCTCAACACGCATTTTCTTTGCTGATTCTTCCATGATAGTTACTTTAATAGTTACATTAAAACCTTCCATCCAAATTTGCTTCAAATATGTGGGATTTTTTTTAAAATAACAATTCTTACGGCCCACTAATCGATGTTTTTTTGATAAAAAAATAAAAATGCCCCTTTTTATTCACTAATTACCCCAATCTATGCCCCCATTTTCCCAATAAATGCTTCCCGAAATCGCCAAAAGCGGGGAAAGAGACCACGACTTCCAAAAAATTAGCGTAATTTTGCAGCCAAAATACTAAGAAGCTCTTTAAAAGAAATGATCAACAGAATTTTAATCCGCCTTAAAGTTTTACAGATAGTCTATTCCTACTATCAGAACGGGAAGGGCGACCTCAATGTCGCGGAAAAAGAACTCCTGTTCAGTCTCCAGAAATCGTATGACTTGTATTTTTATTACCTTTTGCTGATCACGGAAATCACGGACCTGCAAAAGCGACTTATCGACGCCCGAAAGAACAAGCTCCTGCCTTCCGAGGAAGAACTGAACCCCGACACCCGTCTCATCAATAACCGATTCGCCGCGCAACTCGCCGAGAACGAGACGCTTCGCAAACAAGTCGACGAACGGAAACTCTCATGGGCCGACGACGAGGAGTTCATCCGGGCCCTGCTCGACAAGATCCTCGCTTCAGACATCTATCAGGATTACCTGAAAAAGGAAAACGACTCTTACGCGACCGACAAGGAGTTCTGGCGTCAAGTCTTCAAGAAATTCATCTGCAACGACGAGACAGTCGACGAGCACCTGGAGGACAAGAACATCTATTGGAACGACACCGACATCGTCAGCTCGTTCGCCCTCAAGACGATCAAGAAATTCAGCGAGAAAAACGGGAGCGCGCAGCCCCTCATGCCCATGTTCAAGGATCTAGACGACAAGACGTTCGCGATCAACCTTTTCCGGCAGACTATCCTGAAGGGACCAGAGTGGCGGGAACGCGTCGAAAAATACCTCCAGAACTGGGAAATGGAGCGGGTAGCCCAAATGGACATGGTCATCCTGCAAACCGCGATGGCCGAGATCTTCAGCTTCCCCACGATCCCGACCAATGTCACGCTCAACGAATACATCAATGCCGCCAAATACTTCAGCACGCCCAAGAGCGGCACATTCATCAACGGTATCCTGAACGCGATCATCACCGAGCTAAAAAAAGAAGGGGGCTTGCTCAAAGATTAATTATTATCACTACTTTCGCGATCGGTATCGTTAGAATTTATCTCAATCATCAATACAAAAACTAAAGTTTAAAACATGAACGCGTTAAACATTTTACTCCAAGCCCAAGCGACGGGAGGTAGCCAATGGTCGGGCATCGTCATGATGATCGTCATCGTAGCCATTTTCTATTTCTTCATGATCCGTCCGCAACAAAAGAAGCAAAAGGAAATCCAGAAAGCCCGCGAGGCCTTGAAGGTTGGCGATAACGTCATCACCGCGGGAGGCCTCTACGGACGCATCCGCGAGATCGGGGATGTCTACATGATGATCGAAGTCGCCAACGGCGTCAATATCAAGGTAGACAAAGCCTCTGTCTACGCCTCGATCGAGGACGCAAAACAGAAATAAGCGGACACGACCATGTCTCAGAACGAGCGCGTACGGCATCGGGTCCAATCCACCAAAGAAGAGATTAACAGATTCTTCCACAGCCAAAAGTGGAAGGAAATGTTAATCTTTTCTTTATTTATTCTCCTCGCTTTCGTCTTCTGGTTGCTGCAGAGCTTGCAACTGGAATATGAGACGGACATCAAGATCCCGGTCGAGTATGGCGACCTGCCCTCCAACATCGCGCTGGAGAAGGATGCCCCCGCCGAGCTGACCGTCCGTATCCGCGAGAAGGGAAGCGCCCTGCTGAACTACATGGTCTCCCGGAAACGGACGCCGTTCGCCATCCAAATGCCCGCGGGCGCCGACACGGGGCGGATCGTTGTCGGCGCCGACGAGCTGCGGGCGTTCGTCGAAAAACAGATCTTCGCCTCGACCAGGATCCTGAACATCACGCCGGAGCAAATCGACGTGGCCTACGGGCAACGGGCGGAGAAGGAACTTACCGTGCGCTTCAACGGCGACCTCAAGTTCAAGACGGGATTCCAGCTTTCGGGCGAGATCCTGATCCGGCCCAAGAGGGTCAAGGCCTACGCCTCGAGGGCGCTCCTCGATACGCTCAACGAGGTCAATACGACGTATACGGTGATCGAGGGGGCGACAAAGACTTTCTCGCGCGAGTTGCGGCTCGAGCCCATCCCGGGGGTGAATTTCGAGACGGAATACGTGGCCGTCATCATCCCCATCGAGGAATACACCGAAAAGACACTCGAAATTCCCATCACGTGCGCCGACATCCCGCCCCGCTACAAGGTGAGGATGTTCCCGGCGTCGATCGCCGTGACGTGCCGCGTGCCGTTGTCTAAGTTCAAGGATTTGACCGAGAAAGATTTCGAGATCACGATCCCCTTCGCCGAGCTTTACGAGAACACGTCGAGCTACCAGCAGGTCATGCTCCGGAAAAGCCCCACGTGGATCCACTCCGCGACCTTGTCGCCCGACAAGATCGAGTTCCTCATCGAAGAAAGTCATTAGCCCATGCTCAAAATTGGTGTCACAGGTGGCATAGGCAGCGGGAAATCAGTCGTCTCCGAGCTGTTAAGGCTTTACGGCGTGCCCGTCTACGACGCCGACCGGGAGAGCAAGCGCCTGACCGGCCGCTCGCCCGTCATTCGCCGAGGCCTCCTCGAGATCGCCGGCGAGCGGGTCTACGGGGGGCCGGGCGGCACGCTCGACCGGCGCTACCTGGCCAGCTTCATCTTCGGGCATCCCGAGAACTTGGCCCGCGTGAACGCCCTCATCCACCCCGTCGTCAACCGCGACTTCCTGGATTGGTGCACGCGGCAAGGGCGGCCACTGGTCGCCATCGAGTCGGCCATCCTGTTCGAGTCGGGGTTCGATGGGATGGTCGATACGGTCGTGATGGTCGACGCCCCGCTCGAGATCCGGATCGCCCGCGCGCAAGCTCGCGACCACGCCTCGCGCGAGGCCATCGAACGGCGCGTGGCCAGCCAAATGCCCGACGAGGAAAAACGTCGGCGGGCCGACCACGTGATCCTCAACGACGACCGCCAAGCGCTCATTCCCCAAGTCGGAACCCTCGTCGACACCCTCTCGCGACAGGCCAACGCGCATTTTTGACGCCGCCCGCTCGGTTTATTGCCCCGTTTGTGCTACTTTCGCGCCTCGAAAAGGATTCATTAATATATAATATAAGGTAAGAAGTATGCTGAAGACTATTTTAGCGATCTCCGGGAAGCCAGGCTTATACCGGTTGAGTTCGCACGCCAAGAACATGTTGATCGTGGAGTCGCTGATGGATCATAAGAAAATCCCCGCCCACGCGAAAGATAAAGTGACCTCCTTGGGCGACATCGCCATCTATACCGAGGAAGGCGAGGCGCCGCTCCACGAGGTCCTCACCTCCGTCAAGGAGAAGGAAAACGGCCAGACGCTCTCGTTTTCCCCGGCAAAAGCCAGCGCGGACGAATTGCGCGCCTATTTTGCCGAGATCCTGCCCAACTTCGACCGCGAACGCGTCTATCCGAGCGATATCCGCAAGCTCCTCAACTGGTATAATCTCCTGATTCAAGCGGGCATCAATGATTTCACCCCCGCCGAGGAGGAGCAGACGGAAGACGCCGGGGCGCAACCCGAAGCGACGAGCGCCGAGGAAGCGGCCAACTAATCTTCCGGCCCTTTCCGAATGAAAAAAGCGAAAGCCTTTCCCCCAGCCCAACCGGCGGGGAGAAAGGCTTTTCTCGTTTTTGCCTTATATATATAATAAGGTATTGGGAAAACGATCGTCGGCCGCTCCGGGTTGGGGTACGCGGAGCTGCCGACGATCGTTTTCTATTCCGCGAAGCCCTTCGCCAG
>CASFXH010000003.1 GCA_949298575.1 uncultured Parabacteroides sp. | reverse complement strand
GATCTCTCCACTCCCTCGTGGACGCTTCCCTTTCGAAAGCGGGTGCAAAGGTACGCCTTTACAACATACCCACCAAACATTTTTGGCACTTTTTTTCGAATGGTCTTTTTTCAAGAAAATGGAAACAACTAACAACAAACACATTACACAAACAAAAAAATATCATCTTAAATGCGATAAGACCACCACAAATCCAAGTAAAAAGTCTCCAAATCGCCTTATGACAAGCATCACATTCAATAAACGACCACCACCATTCTCTCGCGGAAGACAGTTGCCGAGCTTATTCAGTCCATTTCTTCCTCATGAAATAATTCCTTTCCTCCTCAAGAAAAAAAGTACCTTATCCCCGAATATAAAGTCCATTACATACGGAGCTATTCTTTAATTTCCGCCGCTGATTTTATAATCACCGGCGGTGATTATATAAACGCCGACGGTGATTATATAATCAGCGGCGATGATTAGAGAAAAGCATTCGACGCGAGAAAGAATTGTATGGGACATGCGAAAGAATTGTTAAGGGACGCGTAAAAGAATTGTTGCCGACAAGAGAAAGAAAAGGTTTAAGGCATATTGGGCCCATTTAAAGCAATATTGTTCTAAAACAAAATCCTTAATAAAGTCTTGCTTTGATATGCCATCCTTTATGCCTACATTCGCGACGCGAACGCGATAAGCAACTATATATAATTAATGTAAGAAGCAATGAAAGCAAAACTGATCTTAAGCCTTCTGCTTAGCCTTGCCGTAAGCACGACGTGGGCAATTGACCATGTAAAAGGGAATGGGAACCTAACCTCAAAAAAAATCACAATTGGGGATTACAACGCTATCCGCTTTGATGGAGTGATCGATTTCAATTATACACAATCCAGCTCTCCTTCGACAATAGAAGTGACGGTCGATCAGAATCTCCATAAATATATATCAATCAACATTCAAGATCGAGAACTGCACATCGGTTTTGAAGGGGCCAAAGTGGATCATTTCACGAAATTTATCGTCACGACTAATTCTAAGTGGTTAAGCGAAGTAAACATTTCCGGGAATGGGAACTTCATGTTGAATAGCGCTTATTCAGGCGACGAATTAAAGATCAAAGCGGACGAAAACAGTCTTGTTCAACTGAATAAGACCGTAAATGTCGGAAAGCTAACCCTCGACATGAACGGAAGCGCCAACACCGTAGCTGAACGTGTCGAAGCAAACGAACTGAACGGCGATATTGACGGCTCCGGCTCCATCACCATAAAAAGCGGAAAAGCCAAAACAGGAAACTTCAGCATAGTCAGTAACGGAGAATTACATGCCCTAAATGTGCCCATCCCACGTATTGAATGCCGCATCACCGGTAAAGGCATTGCCGAAGTTCGTCCGACAAGCAACCTGAAAGCTAACATTATCGGTAAAGGGAAAATACGGTATAAAGGCCCAACCGCCGTCGAGCGCCGAATATTAGGAAAAGGGGAAATTGAAGAGATTCACTAAGGAAGCACTCTATTAAGGAAATCCTACAACCAACCATGCGAACGATACCAGCGGATCGTTTCCTCAAGCCCTTTACGCAATGAATAAGAAGGCTTAAAGCCAAGGTCTTCTCGCAAAGGGAGTGTATCACAAATCCAGTTCCGTTGCTTGAGAATAAGGAATTTGTCGCTATTGAGCGTCACACTCTTTTTCCTTATTTTCCCGAACCATTCTACGGAAGCGCAAGCTATTTGCGCCAACCGCAAAGGGACACGGGCATGAAAAACATATTTCTTGCCCAACAATTCTTGAGCAAGGCGGGCAAATTGAATATCCGTATAAACATCCCCATCCGCCACAAAATATTCTTTATTCACGACCCGCTCATTCTCTAACGCTAAAAAAACCGCAGAAGCTAAATCCTTCACATAGATGAAAGTAATGCGCTGAGGGACATATCCCACCGTAAAATCAAACCCGGCTTGAATACTTTTAATCTCCACATAATAATCTCGCTCACCCGGGCCATAAACGCCTGTAGGCCGCATAATCACATAAGGAAAAGCCGTTTGCTTACGAACATAGTTCTCGGCAAGCAGTTTACTCTTTCCATAATCCGTATTTGGTTTTTGCGGATCGCTGAGCCGAATCGGGCGGAACGATATCTCATCACCAGGGCCAAAACTACTCAAGCTACTCATCAACAAAAATTTCTTGCCCACCCCTCCTGAATTCGCGAGGGCATAAAGCAAACGACGGGTATTCTCAGCATTTACCTCATAAAACAAACTCTTATTAATCGTCTTGGTAAGACCCGCGTTATGGACCACCCAATCCCATGCGCCATATTCATCAACAAACGCATGCAACTGCGTTGTTAGCGCCTCTTGATCGTCATAACGCAAATCAATAAAATGAATTCGTGGATCATTTAAACGAGAGCGGTCACTTCCTTTCCGTATCCCAGCCCACGTTTCATAACCTCGCCGCAACGCTTCTTCGACAAGAAAACCGCCAATAAAGCCACTTGCCCCTGTAATCAAAACTCTCATATCGCAAGTCTATTCTTTATCCTTTATGTAAAACACGTAATAATACCAAAGCAATCCGATCCAATTGAGGACCAATATCGTAACGATCCAAAGCATTTTTTGGCCGGCACCAATGAAAGGATTCTGCATCACCGCCGTACAGCCAAAAATAATAACCGCCACCCCAACGATAAATCCAATCTCGGGCAAGCCGATTAATCCCAGGAAGGAAGAAAAGCCAATCATATTCACGAATCCAAATGTTGATGATTCCTCAAAACCCGATGCGGAAGATTCCCATGCCCAATCAATTCAATAGGACAAGCGATTTCCCGCTCTAACCATTCGGGAGAAATATCCGCTCCGGGATGATAATGCAACGTCTCATTCACGCAAGCGATGTTCTTGACCAAACTGACCGTTGTACCAAGATCATGCGAAACGAGTATGATCGCGCTCTCCTCATTGATTTCCTTCAAAAGAGAATAAAAATGAGATTCAAATTGCCGATCCACATAAGAATTAGGCTCATCCAAAATCAGGAGATGGGGGCGGGCGATAATTGAGCGCCCCAACAGGACACGCTGCAATTGCCCACCGGAAAGCTTTCCTATTGCCCGATCAGCGAACGCTTCCAATCCCATTTGCGCGATCACCTCATCCACTCTTCGCGCTTGAGACTTCGCGAACGAACGACGCTCCTTCTCCCCCGAAATCAAGCCTGAAAGAATCACTTCCCTGACCGAAATCGGGAATCGGCGATCAATACGGTTCATTTGAGGCAAATAACCAATCCGAAGAGACTCCACCAATTCTCCCTCATTATAATACCGGATCTCCCCATCCATAGGCGGCAAAAGCCCTAAAATAACCTTCAGCAAGGTAGTTTTTCCGCCGCCATTCGGTCCAATAATACCAAGAAAATCTTTTTCCCAAACCGTAAGGTTAATGTCCCTAAGCACGATTTTCCCTTCATAGCCAGCCGTAACGTCCTTCAATTCAATCATTGTTTTGCCCATGAGCCAACACTTTCGCTATATGAATTAACTCCTGATCCCATTGATAAGCCAAAGGATTGATTGTCCGCAAATCGCAACCTGTTTCCTGAGCGATGATCTCCGCGTTCTTTTGGTCAAACTCCCGCTGAACAAAGATCGTTTTCGCTTGATACCGCTTAGCGGTTTCCACCAGAGCCTCTAGCTGAGCGGAAGAAGGCTCTTTACCGTCCATCTCTATGCAAAGCTGAAGCAACCCATTCTCTTGCGCGAAATAAGTCAAAGCGGGGTGGTAAATAATGAATGCGCTCCCTTCCAGCCCGGAAAGAAGTTGACGGATCGTATCGCCCGTTTGCTCTATCTCTCGCATCAACGCTTGATAATTAGCCTCATAGTATGATTTATTTTCGGGGTCAAGTTCACGCACGGCATCTAGGATGTTTGCGGAAATCGCTTTCGCGCCACTTATTGAACTCCAAATATGAGGATCCATCCCGCCATGATGATGATGACCGTGATGACTCGGGCTCTTACCCTCATCCTCTTCCCGCGGAGCCTCAATCAACATGAAACCTCGAGAAAGATCATAAAATTTCATCGCGGGATTATTCGCTTTGATACTCGCCATCCACGCTTGTTCAAAACCAATCTGTCCAATTTGAAAATAAGCCACACTCCGACCAACTTCTATCATTTGCTTCGGAGATGGTTGGTAGGACTCCGGGCTTTGGCCTTCAGGCACGAGGCAAGATATTTGATAACGATCGCCCAATATTTTCTCAGCGAAATAGCGTTGTGGCTCTATTGAAACCATAATTTGCTCTTTTTTAGCCGGATGACTACATGCCAAGAAAAGAATCATTGCCCAAAATCCTATACCTATTGATTTGAGATTTATCATATTCTTGAAGTTTTCGCGAAGTTAACGATTTATTTCTCCCGTAAAAGGCACAAACCGCTTTTTGAAACCCAGAAAGAGCTTTCAACACGCATTAAAACCTGACTATAATAGATGAAGCAATTTAAACTTATCCTTGATTACTTGAATTTTCTTATCTTCGCGAAGAAAAATCAAAAACATAGAGAAAACATGGCAATCAAAATATTAAGTGTTGATGACGAACCGGATTTGGAAGTTTTGTTAAGCCACTATTTTAGACGTAAAATCCGGAAAGGAGAATATGAATTCACGTTTGCCCATAACGGATTAGAAGCCTTGAAATTGATGGTGGAACATCCGAACTTTGACATCATCTTGAGCGATATCAACATGCCTGAAATGGACGGGCTAACACTTCTTTCCAAAATAAACGAATTACGCAACCCCGCCCAGAAGTGCATCATGGTTTCCGCTTATGGAGACATGAAAAACATTCGAACCGCGATGAATCGAGGAGCGTTCGATTTCGCCACGAAGCCCATCGATATGGATGATTTGGCCACGACAATCGAAAAAGCCGTTGAAGAAGTCAACTATATCAAACAAAGTCAAGCGGAACACCTTCAACTGCAATCCATCCAATCAGATTTAGCCGTAGCGGGAGAAATACAAAAAGCGATCCTTCCTCGACGCTTCCCTCCTTTCCCGGAGATTAAAGATTTAGATATCTACGCGTTCATGAATCCGGCGAAAGAAATCGGCGGCGATTTTTACGATTTCTTCCGTTTAGACGAGGAGCGAATAGGAATCGTGATCGCCGACGTATCGGGGAAAGGTGTCCCCGCCGCGTTATTCATGGCGGTAAGCAACACGCTTTTACGCTCCATCGCCATGACAAAAGAAACCTCCAACGAATGTTTGGATGAATTAAACAAACTACTTTGCCGAGCGAATGTCAACTCAATGTTCGTCACAATGTTCTATGGGATTTTCAACCACCGGACAGGCACGTTAGACTATACGAATGGAGGCCATAACCCCACTTACCTTCTACGGGCGGACGGAAAGATTGAGAGCCTAGGCCAAACGCCCAATTTCGTAGTCGGAGGTTTAGAAGATTTCCCATACAAAAATGAGGCAGCCCAATTAAATCCGGGAGATTCTCTCTTCCTTTATACGGATGGCATTACGGAAGCGTTCAACGCCAAGGAAGAAGCTTTTGGCGACAACCGCTTAAAAGAATCCCTAATTGAACTCTATCATGACAACGCGAGAACTATCATTGAAGGCGTCTATGCGGATTTAGAAGATTTTATTGATGGCACGACTCAATCGGATGATATCACGATGTTGGTTGTCAAACGAATGAAAACAGAATAGGATCCATTATATGCTAAAAAGCTCTTATGGGAGGTTTTTGGGAGCGACCGCTCTTTTACTGGGTTTTATACTAGCCTTGGGGTATCTTTATGGCATTTATCAAATACAAAAAGAACAAAACGAAACCTTAAAAAGAGAATTACGAGAAGCCCAGGAAATAAGTAAAGAAGCGGTCATCACACGTCGAATCAGTTCTCAATTAGAAGAGATAGCCTATCAGCAGAAAGAGATTTCGGATATCCAGCGCCAAGAAGCCGTTCATCAATCGGAAATCGCAGAAAACATGCGACGGAACGCGGAGTATGAACGAGAAAACGCGTTGCTATCCCAAGAAGCGGCCATAGAAGCCTATAGCGAAATGGAAGCCCAAAAACAATTAGCGGACCAACACCGGGAAGAAGCCGTCGCGGCACAAATGAAAGCGGACACATTAGCCCGTTTGGCATTAGTCCGCTCATTAGGCGCGGAAGCATTGTCACAATACGAAGCGGAGAACAAAGACCTAGCCGCTTTACTTTGCTATTCCGCATGGAAATTCTCCTATGAGAACAAAGGAGATATTTATCAACCCGCTCTTTTTAACGCGTTATCTTTAATCAGCGACTTATACCAATCGAATAATTTACATAAAGGCGCGATTCGAGCGATGAAATTATTGGGAGACGCGAAGCAACCATCCTTGCTTACGGCAAGCCAGGATGGTGAATTGTTTTTATGGAAAGTCCAGCCTGATGGTTTAGATCGCGACGCGATCTTGCTGCATGATAATCGTTTTGATTTTCGCTTCATCGCTCGCGAAACGAAATCGAATGTTTGCTGGGCACTTACCTATAAAGGAGATTTGTTAAAAATCGATCTCACGCAAAAACATTGCGAAGAAACTCTTGAGACTACATTAACCGCTCCCGCGGGTTTCGAGGCTAAGAACGGGAACCTCTGGATAATGACTAAAGAGGGGAAACTTTTTAAAATCGATCCCCAAAAAGCCTCATCCAATCTAGTCTATTCTCATGATAAAAAAGTATCGACATTTTTAAATACCCCAAGATACGGTTTCCTGATAGGCGATCAATCCGGGCAAGTCTACCAGATAGGTGAAAATGGGGAAGCCAAGTTATTATATAGTGGCCATAAGCAAGAAATCAGTTGCCTGAATGGCGATTTGGAGGGAAGTTTATTCATTGGCTACAAGAATGGACTAATCCAAGAGGTACAAATAGAGAACCAAACTACCCGAGATTTGGTCAGTCATGTCTCTTCTCCAACAAGCATGATCCTATTTGATAACCGTTTACTAAGCGTTAGCATGGATGGGTCCGCCCGACTATGGAATATGGAAGAAGGACGGATCGTCTCATCGGAAATTTACAATTCATCCTCATGGATACACTCATCCGTCTTATGGAACGACGGGTTAACGGTCATCGTAGGAGATGAGAAAGGCGCTTGCACGTTATTCTCTATTTCCCCTGAACGCATGGCAAAGGATATCAAACAACATCTTTCTCGAGATTTCACACGGGAAGAATGGCAATATTATATAGGAGAATTAGCCGAATATGAAACGTATAAATAAAATAGCGAGCAACATACGTTCCCTGCTTTTCTGGCAAATCCTAAGCTGGTCCTTAATCGCGGCAGCTTCTTTCGCCCAGGAAGGACGCCCTTTTTTCCGGAATTTTACCGCCGAAGAATATCAAGCTCACAACCGGAACTTTGACGTCGTCTGTGATTCTCTGGGAATAGTCTATTTCGCGAATTTCGAAGGAGTCATCTATTATAATGGCGTGAAATGGCAAAAATTACTTACCCCAGGAATCTCACGAATAACCCATTTGATGGTGGATAAAAAAGGAGCCATTTGGGCGGGCGGGCATAACTTTATTGGTAAAATGGAAGCCTCCGCGAACGGTACGCCCTATTTAAGACCTTACGTCTCCGATTCAGATAGCCTCAATCATGACACTCGCATTGGAGATATTCTCTTGATTGAAGAAAAAGAGAACAATCCCGTATTTTACACACGCAATTTAAAGATCTCCATTATCGACGATTCAATCCATACTTCTCCATTGAATGAGCCTCTAAATGTAGACGAATCGCTCTCATGCAGTATCGCGATAACGCCATACATCTATTTTGAATCAAACGGAATTGATGGTGTCAATTATTCAAACCAACAAACTAAGGAATCAAAATGGTTGACAGAAAGAGAAGGCTTATGCAGTAATCATGTAAACAAAATGGCGTATGACCAACGGGGATCTATTTGGGGAGCGACAGACAATGGGATTTTCCAATTGAATGTACCCTCTTTCTTCTCCTACTTCGACTCTCATGACGGGCTACAAGGGGAAATATTATCCATTTGCCACCACGGATCATTCCTTTATGTCGGCACTTCCCAAGGACTGTTTATCTATAATCCTGATACAGACCAATTTGATGCGATTCCTTTAATAAAACAATCTTGCTGGGATTTAGTCATTAACTTCAATAATGATTTATATGCCGTAACAAGCAATGGCCTATTTTCCATCTCCGGAAAAACAGCGAAACCCATAAATAGTTACAACACTTTTAGCCTACTCTTTGACCCCAAAGATTCAAAACGCTATTATACTGGAGAAATTGATGGCATTTATCAATATCAGAACGGAAAACGCATAAAGATTTCAGACGTGGAAAATGTCATGCGCATTATTTTAGCCCACAACTATTTATGGGCCGAAACACTGTATGGTGAAATTTACAAATCCACAAAAGACTTGCGATCTATCCAATTACAAAACATTTCAAATGGCTTAAACGGGATCGGTGGCAATAAGCTAAGTCGCATCAATGGGACTGTTTATGTCTTTTCTCCCAATGGCGTATATTCTTGGGATGACACGTTAGGACAATTCGTATCCCCTGAATGCGAACTAAATACATTCATTCAAACAAGCGGATGGTGGCCCGGGTTAGTCTCACAATCTTCCACGAATGCCAATAAATTGCTATTGGTCGGTGGCGATTCGAGGCGCTTATTAGCGATTGAAAACTTGAAACCGGATTCACTTCTGAATTCCAAATTCAGCATGTTGGACAATCTTTCCATACGTACGATCTATGAAGACAAAGATTCCATCATTTGGATTGGCAGTAACGCCCGTCTAATTAAGATTGACCTGAAGCGTCAAGACAAAACATACACGCAGACACCTAAAATATATATTCGCTCTGTACGTATAGGGATGGATTCCACCTATTGGGGAGGAGATAACGCTTATCTTAAACAAAATCCTTCATCTCGGATTCCTGTATTTAAAAGCCAAACACGGAATTTCAGTTTCGAATTCTCCACGGAAAATACAAATGCCGTTCGCCCATCCCTTTATGCTTATCGATTGGAAGGGGCCAATAATCTTCCTTGGAGTGATTGGGGCACAAATACTGAACAAAATTTCAACAACTTACCATACGGAGCCTATACATTCCATGTAAAAGCCCTAGATGGATTTGGCCGGGAAAGCGAAGAAACAACATTCTCTTTCAAAATCGAAAAACCCTATTATCTACAATGGTATAGTATAATTTCCTATATACTCATATTAGGTGTTCTTGTCTCTCTTTACGCGAAATGGCGTAACCGCAAGCTATTAATTGAGAAAATGCGCTTGGAGGCGTTGGTTGAGCAACGGACAGAACAGATCCGCACGCAAAGAGATGAGATCATAGAAAAATCCCAAAAGCTGGAAACGACTTTGGTTGAACTAAAAGAAGCCCAAGATCAATTAATCCAACAAGAAAAAGTCGCGACGGTCGGGAAACTGACACAAGGATTGATTGATCGGATATTAAATCCCTTGAACTATATCATTAATTTTTCACACCTATCAACAGTCCTTCTAAAAGACATGGATGAAGACCTGAGGGATGAAAAGGAAAACATCTCTGAAGATAATTTTGAAGACATGCAAGAAATTTCTGGCATGCTACATACGCATTTATCCAAGATCGAAGAACATGGCAACAGCACCTCCCGAATATTGAAAGCGATGGAAGAAATGCTTTCGGATCACAGTTGCCATTATGCGGAAACGGATCTGAATAAACTAATCCTTAACAACATAAACGTATTGAAAGAATTTTACAAAAAAGAGATCGAAGAAACAAACATCAATATTCTATTTAATAATCCATCACCCGCTATAATAATAGACCTTGATCCTGTACAAATCGGCAAAGTATTAATGAGCATGATGCAGAATTGCATCTACGCGCTCCGGAAAAAGCAAAGTAATGGAATCGCTTATAAGGCTTTGATGAAAATCTCTTTATACGATAAAGGAAATAATGTTCAAATCGGGATATGGGATAATGGAGTTGGCATCGAAGATACGATTGTCAAAAAGATTTTTGATCCCTTCTTCACGACAAAAACGACATCGGAAGCGGCTGGAGTTGGCTTATATTTAAGCCGAGAGATCATTCTGAACCACAACGGACAAATGGATGTTCACTCCGAAAAGAATGAATATACAGAGTTCATATTGACTATACCTAAGCATCAATCCATAAATAGCAAAAAAAATGAGGGACACAATTGATTTAGAGCAACAGATAAAACAACTCAAATCTCAGATTCAAGAATCAGAGAAATTGTCATCATTAGGCACTTTAAGCGCCGGGATTGCTCACGAAATACAGAATCCGCTGAATTTCGTAATCAATTTCAGCCAAATGGCCAATGACATGGTAGATGATTTAACAGACATACTTGATGAGAAAGGCATTGATCTAACGGACAAAGAAAATGAGGAATTGGCGGAAGTCATTTCCACCCTGCGCTCCTATCTGGCGAAAATCGCCGAACACGGTCACCGGGCAACCGACATTATCCAAGGAATACTCCTCTATTCCAGAGGAAAGGCCGATGAGTTTTTACCAACCGACATTTCCAAATTGGTAAAAAAATATGTCTGGCTTTCTTTCCATGCGATGCGAGCGAACCTATCGGATTTCAATGTCACTATCCATGAGGAATATGATCCTGATATTCCAATCGTAAAAGTAATCCCACAAGACCTGAGCCGGGCGATTATCAACATCATGAATAACGCATGCTACGCCGTTTGGAAAAGACAAAAGGCCGGTACTCCCAATTATATCCCTACAATCACGGTGAAAACAGAATTAAAAGAAAATGATTTCGTGATTAGCGTGGAAGACAATGGGATAGGGATGTCTCCAGAAGTAAAACAACATTTATTTACCGCATTTTTCACGACAAAACCAGCGGGCGAAGGAACAGGATTAGGTCTATCAATCACTAGGGAGCTGATAGAGGTAAAACATCACGGGAAAATAACAGTTGATTCTGAAGAGAATAAATTCACTCGATTTAGTTTCATTATTCCAATAAAAAAATAACATGAACTTAAGAAAGTCTATATTTCTATGGGTTGCCCTCTGTCTCTCTATGCGTATGCTCGCGCAAAACATAGGGATTGAGGAAATAATGGAATCCTACAGATTAGGACAACTGGATCGCACATTAGACTCTCTAACCCAAAATATAGGCCAATATGAAGGCGCGGAACAGATCCAAGCCTACCGTTTACTCTCTCTAACCTATTTAGCCTTAGACCGTTTTGGCGAAGCGAGCGAAGCGGCTAACAAACTACTCGATTTAGAGCCCTATTATACCCCCGCATGGGACGACTCTGAACCATTTAAACGATTGATTGAATCGTTACGTTCCGGACAGAGCACCATCGTTTCCGCCTCACAACAAACCGAGACATTGGAAGAAGCGCCAGTTCCTGTCACCCTAATTACAGAAGAGATGATCGAGGCGATCGGAGCACGAACATTGAAAGATGTCCTAATCGCCTACGTCCCCGGAATAACCTCCGTTGAAAGCCCCAACGAGGTAAACGTGGCGACGCATGGCGTTTATTCGGCCGGGCAGGAAAAAATATTAATCATGTTGAATGGCCAACGCATGAATGCTCGTGCGACCAATAAAGCGGCACCTGATTATAGCATTAGCTTGGATAAAGTAAAGCAAATAGAGGTACTAAGGGGACCGGCTTCGTCGCTTTATGGCAACGTCGCTTTAATGGCGGTCGTCAACTTGATCACGAAAGAAGGTTCGGATGTGAATGGCGTAGAAGCCTCTATTGGTTTTGGTAATTTCGGGCAAAAGAAAGGCAGCCTATTGGTCGGGAAACGCTTCATGAACATGGACTTTATGGGATGGGCTTCCATCTATGCCTCAGATGGACAAAAGAGATTCGTTTCAGCTCAGGACGCGATTGGCACAAATCCTCATGATGGATACGCATGGACAGAAGGATACAATCGATTACCATCTTATGATTTTGGGTTCACATTCAAGTGGCGAAAAATCACATTAAATTTCAATCAACGATATGGCAAAAAAATTCCAACCCACGCAGATGTCTATTCATCCATGGGTGCCTTATATGATTATGATAAATATTTGGTTACAAATGGAGAAGGTCCAGGGCATGGCATGTCCTTTACACATGCGGGCATTTCCTATCTAAATCAATTCGGAAATTGGTCAATTGACATTAATGGCTATTTTGATTTAAATAAGAGTAGTCTCTATTCATTAATAGGCGATGGTGTCAGTGGAGTAGCCGCAGGAGATACAGCGACAATTTATTCCCCCTTCCAAATCATGAGGTGGTCTGAATATTCTTTAGGTGGGACCGCTTTAGCAAATTACACTTACCCGCAATTAGGCATATTAGGAAAAGGTAATTTACTAGTCGGAATGCAATTGGAATACATACGCCTATATGGTAAAGAAGGATTTATTGGTTCGGAATATACAAATATCATCTCCTCTTTTCCTACCCCTGTCCAGACAGGAGCCGAATCGACCTATTCTCCATTTATCCAATTGAAGCACTATTTTAATAAAAAATTGATTCTGAACGCAGGAGCTCGCTATGACATTAAAAGGCGAGCAAATAAAAATGTCGTCACATCTATTTCACCTCGTATCTCTCTAATCTATTTATTAAATGACAAAATTAATATAAAAGCCAATTACGGCCGATCATTTGTAGACGCACCTTACTTCTATCGCTATAATGGACTTCCTTCTTATAAAGGACTTGAGGATATGGAACCTGAATACATGGAGGCTTTTCAAGCGAGTATTTCCTATCATCCAATTCCCGCATTAAGCTACAATAGCGTATTCTTCTACAACAACCTGACGGGATTAATTTATCGCGACCCAACCGCGACAGGAAATGATCCTCGTTACATCAATGGTGGCGAGTTACGGACTATAGGCTTAGAAAATACGATACAATATCATGTCCCTCGCTTTATGGCGAATTTCAATTTGACTTATCAAAACGTATTAGGAGGAACAAATTATAGCTTTTCAGGACATCGTATACACAATATCCCAAATTGGTTCATGAATTTGGTGCTAAACGGTAATGTCGTAAAGAAATCCGAACACGAACTCTGGCTATACGCAAATGCGTCACTAACTGGTCCGCAATTATCCCCAATAGATCATGTCATGATCGGAGGAGAAACAGTCGTTGATCTTGAGAATCAATTGCCCGCTATCTTTATAGCCAATGCGGGCGCACGTTATCGATTTAAAAACATTGAGCTAGAATTGACATTCTATAATTTATTCGATAAGACTTATTACCAGGGAGGAAGTACGTTCGTTCCTTACATTCAACAAGGATTTAGCATGTTGGGAACTTTAAGATACATATTAAGGCGATAAGAAAGCATGAAGTTGCATTTGAATCATTATCAAGAGGATTTATGGCGATATGCACATATATATCCAGCTAATTTCTATAATTTAGGATGGAGTTTTCTTTTGTCAGGAAACTTGCGGACTGATTTGTTACAAAAATCTTTTACACACGTTGTTCATTCCGTAGACCTCTTACACAGCGTTCTGAAAGGAAATGAACAATCGGGACTCTATTTTGAAACTGAGAATAACGGGAAAGAAATTTTTGATATGATCGAATGCTCTTTGGATGAATGCCAAAAAGATATGGAACAATTCAACAACCAGCCTTTTGACTTGTCCAAGGAATGGCCGATCCGTGCTCGCCTATACCGTTTGCCAGACCACTCTTATATGTTCGCGATCATATTCCATCATATCTGCATTGATGGCATCACAGTCGTAGACTTTTTCACGATGTTAGCCAATGTCTATGATCTGCTAAATAAAAACGGCGAATATCCCCAATTAGAGATTCCCGCATGGAACGATGCGCTTCCTCACGAAAAAAACAAGTTCAATAAAACAGACTTCGATCATTGGATAAACTTATTAGATAAGAATGCTTTCGAGACTTTCCCCCTAGAAACGCCCACACCATCTTCTTTTGCGTTTCAAGCGGAGGAATTCGAATTAGGAAGTGACTTAATGGAGCGACTTAACGAGGTCGCCAAGAAAATAAATCCTGCCGCCCGAAAAAATGGGGCCACGGTTTTCTTGATCATGATGGCCGCTTGGGGATTCGTGCTGAAGCGCTTCATGGGGCAAGAACAAATCATTTTAGAAACGCCTATCAATCAACGTCCCAAAGAGGCAAGAAATTTAATCGGTTTCTTTGCGAATAGTCTTTTACTATCCGTTGGTATCAAAGAGTCTATGCGGGTATGCGATCTATTTACCACGCTAATAAAACAATGGGAGGCTTTGAGAACAATACGTCAATATACATGGTCTGAGATCGCATATTTCCTGAATCATGAGACAAATACGGACTTATCACTCCGGACAAACATCGGCATTAATTTCGCGGAATGGCGGCATGCCATCCCATTCACCACGATCAAAAGCCAACCTTTCCGGCGTCTAGACCATTTTTCCAATCTTGATCTTCTACTGGAAATAGAACCGACACAAATTGGCTTTTCGCGCATACGCTACCATTCCATGTTCTCCAAAGCGCAAATCCAAGTTCTAGTAAGATCCTTACGAATAGCGCTAGAAACTTTTTCCGCCGATTGCGATCAATCTTTATCATCCATATCCTTATTCCCCGCGGAAGAACAAGCGCAATTGATGAATAAGTATGAAAAACAGTTGGATCTTTTGCCACATATAGAGGAATCCATTCCGGAAAGGTTTCGCAAAATAGCGTTAAGTCAACCCAATCATATCGCCTTAATCTATGCGGGAAAATCCGTCTCTTATGCTGATCTCCTCGTCCAAAGTGAGCGGAACGCCCGTCGACTACGCGGACATTTTGCCGAGATTCTCAGGTATCCTCTTCCCGCGGATGAGCCTATCGGTATCTACACAACGAATAAATTTCAAGCGATCATTTGGATTCTCAGTATCCTAAGAGCAGGCGCTACCTACGTGTATCTCGACCAAAGTTTCCCGACAGACCGCATCGCGTTCCTCGCGAACGACTATGGCATGAAATGCGTTCTTTGCGAGAACGAGCAAGCGAAAAGGAGCTTACCAAAGGACTTAATATGCTTTACCCCTGAGGAATTAGAGGCTTCGACCGAAATGGATTGCCCGGCTATTCCCGCTTCTGCCCGTGCGTATATCATTTCCACTTCCGGAACAACTGGGCAGCCTAAAGGAGTTCCCATCCGGCATGAACAAGTCTTGACTTTAGTCCATTCTGGCGTCTTCGTGGTCGACGCGTCAAAACGTGTACTCCAGTTCGCGAGCCTTTGCTTTGACGCTTCCGTATGGGAGATATTCTTTACGCTCTTACACGGCTCCACACTTATCATCGCGACCGAGGAAGAACGGCACGATGTCGAGCGTTTGCGCAAACTATTGACAGATGAACATGTTTCTGTTGCCCTGATTCCCCCCGCGGTTCTCTCACGCTTCCCTCATCGGAAGATTGAGAAACTGGAATCGCTATGGGTGGCTGGCGAATCCACGCCCGAAAAAGACATTGAGTTTTGGCGTTCTCAATGCGCGCTTTATAATGGCTACGGCCCAACGGAAACGACTGTTTGTGCCTCAGCGGGTCAACTTACGGAGCAAACCGTCCCTAATGACATTGGGTGGCCGCTCATTGGGGCTACATGCTATATCGTCGACAAAGAAGGGAACTTAACACCCGATTTTGTCCGCGGCGAACTGCTAGTCGGAGGGCCTCAAGTGACTTCCGGTTATATTAATCGCCCCCAATTGAACGCGAAGAAATTCGTCCCGAATCCGTTCGCCACGGAACGCGATCGCCAATTGGGCCGCAATCTCATGCTCTATCGGACAGGCGATCTCGTCTCACGCCTCCCCTCCGGAAGAATGCTTTTCCACGGACGCATCGATTCGCAAATCAAACTGCACGGCTTCCGGATAGAGCTCGGCGAGATTGAGAATATCCTGAACCAACACCCCGCCATTGTCCGCGCCGTCGTCCTCATCCGAGAAATCAGGGGAGACAAAGCGCTTGTAGCCTATATCCAACCAAACGCCACATCCACACTCACTACCCAAGAATTAAGAACGTATCTCTCACGACATGTTCCACATTATATGGTACCGACATATTGGGCATTCGTTGAAACATTCCAAATGACCGTTAACGGGAAAATAGATACCCGCTCACTTCCTAATCCGGAAGGAAAACAGCCGGAAGAATCTTTCGTCCCCCCCATAACGGAAGCCGAGAAAATCCTCGCACGCATTGTGGCCGAAGCTCTTGGGGTGAACCAAGTCAGCGTCGATACAAACCTTTTCGACCTCGGCCTCTCCTCTATACAAGTAATGACGATCCTTGCCGAAGCGGCTAACCATGGATTGAATTTATCCGTCGCCACTTTCTATCGCGAGAAAACGATCCGTGCGATCGTTCGTGATCATCGCCCCAGCTTCTGCTTCTGGTCTGAAGATTCCGAATGCTCTTCCGACGAACGGGAAATCTTACTCCTCGTATGTGGCGACTTATTCTATAACCCCGAATACCAATATTTCACCAAAGTTTTCAGCCAACATTACCGAATACTGGTCTTAGAATCTTTCCACGAATGTTTCCGCATCAAAAATGCGTTAGACTGGGAATCACTCATTGATTTCTTCTACACAACAGCAACTAAAACACTCAATGGACAATCACCGAACGTAATCGCGGGATTCTGCCTTGGAGGTGAATTAGCTTTCTCACTAGCCCAACGATTCTACAGTACCAACCATCAGCCAAAAGTATTGATGATGGGTAGCTTCTCAAAGCGAAACCCTGACGATTCCTGGTCTATGGTATATCCGGATACACTCTCTACATCGGCTGAAACGCGCTACGAGGAAACCCGCCAGCTGATCCGTACCCGCCATCTACAGCCATACGATGGGGACACGTGGATTTTCTTGCCTCATCGCTTCACGTTCGACCGCATAAAAGGTTTAGAGAATCCAGATATCGCCGCCCAATATCGTCGTCAATACGATGAGAACGCGACATCCTGGTCAAACCTCCAACCCCACATCAAAATGAACTGGATAGACACGGATCATTGGCATCTCCTTTCTTCTGAATCCGTCGAACAAATTTACGACCAATTCTCGAGGCTCTCATAATAATAGGTTATGAGATGATGGTGGAACGTCCCTTGGAAGAAGTCAACCGGATCTTGCCCGAGGCGATCCAGGACTAACGAAAATCTCGTGTGAAGGATGTGAAGGATTTTTGCCCGTTTTGTAAAAGTTTTTGGAAAGTTGAATTAGACCCCGCTCCCTTAAAGGGAGCGCCATTTAATTGCATTCTCCAGAAAAGTTCGCGAAAAGGCCTTCACATCTTTCACATCCTTCACACTAAATCCCCTAGTTTATTATCAACATTAAGTATATCAATTATTTAATTATAACACCTTAATTTTATGACTTACCCCTTAGAAAAATCCGCCTTGCGAGACTCTATTTCCCGCACTTGCCGCCCCACCAGGTGCGTATCATCTTCCGCCCCTACACCGACCTTCCATAATCCGGGAATCACAATGCCTATTATTAGCCTCTCATGATGCCCATTACGAGGTCCTTATAATGCCTATTATGAGCACCCCATAATGCCTATCATAAGGTTGTCATAATTGGATTATAATGACCTTATGATAGGTATTATTAGAAAACAGGAAAGGACGGGGGGGGTAAAAGATGGTAAAAAATTGCCCCGTCACGGCTCCCCTCAAATCAATTCATAGAGTTTTCCGTCCTTCAAAATGGATTTCGTTGACGCGACATAATAAACCGGGCGAGGCTCGACCTCCGGCATATTTTCCTTATTCAACTCGTCCATCTTTAGATCTAGCATAAATTCCTGTTTTTCATGAGTAATAACCAACCGATTGCCTTCCAACGAAGCCAAAGCGATTGTCGTAGTTAAGTATTTGGTCCTTCCATCCGCATAAACAGTCGAATGGCTTTCTTCCAATAGCCAAAGATCTCCCCGTTTATGAAAAGACAAGAAAATCATTTTATTATGCTGGGGATCGAAATAACGATAAATTGATTCAAGCGCATCTTCCGCGATAGCAGGTGTCTCTTGAAACAAGACTGGAGAATCGCCTCTCGTGAATTCCAATTCACGCTTTTCCGGGTCATACGTAATAATCACGTCCTCTTCCGCATCCGGTGTCCCATAGCGAAGGCTGAAGACTTTCGCGTGAGCCTCATTTCCACTAATAGACAAGACTTTTGAGATCACCCAATAATCAAAATAATATTCATTGCTTTGCACCAAATAGCCATAAGTCATCATAGGCTGATCCTCTCCAGGAAGCGGGATTGATTGATCGTACAAATCCATATAAAGACTCATCGACTCTTCCTCACTCCAATTTTCCCAAAAACCCTCAAATGGTTTCTCCGTCGTACCGTGAGATTGACAAGCAAACGACACGGCCAACATCAATAAAAAAAACAACGACATACACTTTTTCATGACAATTTATATTTATAATTCAACAATTATTTTACGTAACAGCTTATCAGTTAACTGACATTCTATTAATTCGTATCAATTAAAACGATCGCAAACCGTACCAGAAGCGTTTGATATATATTGACCATCTAAATGACATGTACCAGCCCCATAATGAGAACAATTCGAACAACACCGCCGGACATTTGAACCTGACTTCGCGAACATTTGAAGAAGAAATAACGCCACGATAACGATCACCAACATCACCAAAAAATGAACCAAGAGCAGCACTGTCGCGATCGTTCCAAGCAGATAAAGCAACGAGATCAAAGTTGCGTAACCCCAACCACCATGAGGCACGATTCCACGATAAATATTTATCACTTGAACCAATTGGCAGCACAAGACCGCAATCACTACGATACTCGCGATCCCCGGAGAGATAATAGCGCCTATGACACCTATCGGCAAACCCCATTTTAAAGAATTAACCCCCCATTTCGATTCAAAACCACCACCACTGTCACATATCATATCCTCCAAAGTGTTTATAAAGCAGTGAAGCTGGTTATAAATCAAAAGTCCAAACGCGATAAAATTAACAACCATCCACAGCCAGCCAACCTTCTCCGGATTGCAAAACCACGTAGCCTCTCCTCCCATAGAAATGGAGTAAACCAATTCCAAAACCATCACAAGTGAAAAAAGGATACAATTAATCACATACCAAACACCATCCAAGGCATCTTCACCCCGCATCAAGCGGATAAACCACAACAAAACAGAAAGTCCGGCGATGACGTAAACCAATCCTTTCGCGTCCCAACTCTTCCCCCAAGTAGCCAAGTCGAAATCTTGAAACCAGCTAGACGTGGACTTCTCCACTTTTACCGGAGTCGATACCTTTTGCCGCAAATAATCAGAACTGACATAGGCATATCCTCCGTCATAAGCGATCTTGGCCCAGCCATTTTCAATGTTGTAAACATCCACTTCCCCTCCTCTGTCGATTGTTCCCACGACCGGGGCCTCGACAGAGGGGGCGCTTCGGATATTCAAGAACGTATTGGCTGTCACCTCATAACGAGTCTGGGCCGCCAAAAACATAAAACTACTTCCTAACAAAAAAAGTAAGAAAAGGAGACGTGTTTTCATAATTTCTTATATTTAAGTTTGATTACTTACTCGCCTGATAAAGAGTCAAGACCTCTTGGTTGGTCAAAGCCTTTACATAAAGGAAGACCGAGCGAAGGCCTCTTCCGATTTGGATGGTCGGACAAGCGCTTTGCGATTGGGCGACTTGCGGGTTCGGCAAAGAGGTGACAAACTGGCCATCAACATAAAGAAGCTTCTCCCTTTGGTAAACCTCCGGCTGGCATACTATACAAATGAAATGACGCCCTCCGACAAGTTTGCTCAAATCATAAGGGAAAATCGCATAGGAGACACTGCTCCGATCTTCCGTTCCCAACAAGAAAATGCCATTCGGCTGAAACGTAACCTTAGGGAACTCCCAACCTTGTACCCGATCCGGATGAATCGCGCTCATGACAACCCGACTCGTGAAATTATCCGTCCAAAAGGCTATGGTATAAGCGCCTCCCCTTTGCCTAAAGGGATTGCTAACCGTTACGGACTTCTCCATCAAATCTTGGTGATAGACCAAACCTGAAGAGGGGATAGTCGCCGCTGGTCTACTCGGGGCAGGAGTTGATACCTTCGCCTCCGATCCACTTCTTGCCAGACGAGTATAAGCCTCCGCCGCTTGTGTCTGTCCACGGTCGGCCCCCAACTTATAATATTGAAGCGCTTGCTGTCTGTTCTGAAACAACTTGGAGTCATAGACCCCATTCTCATACAACTGCCCCAAATAATAACAAGCGTTCGCGTTACCCAACTCCACCGCGTCTTTCAAATAAGAGATCGCGATCGCCCCATCGACAGGCGTCCCCAATCCTTTATAAGTCATCCATCCCAAATTAGCCAATGCCTCAACAGAGCCTTTATTTATCGCCTCCTTGAAATTATTCACCGCCGTCTCGTATTGTCCACGAGTGTAAGCTTGAACGCCCAATTCATTCCAATCCTGAGCCGTTTTTTCGCTATTACTCCTGTTTTGAGCAACCTTTGGGGTACTTGAACTCACGGCAGGGGCCCGACTTTCCGCTACACGTAATTGCACGGGCGCGTTCTCTACATTGGCCGTCGTTTTGTCTCCATTGGAATAATAAACCGTCATTCGCACGTTGGAAGAACGCTTGGAGCAAATCACGTCATTGATAAAAGCATCTTTAGGAGCCTCCATCGCATGGCAAAATAGAGGTTGTTCCGTTTCATTGTCAAACGAATACAAGACGAACCTCCGCTCACCCGTTTGGTTATTCTTCAACAAAAACGCGAAATCCACGGACAGACTATTCTTGTTGAACAATCTTGAATAAAACACATTATCCTCTTTCGCTCCCGGCGCTTTCGTATAAAGTTGCCACTCCGTCCCGCCCCGCAAACCGGCACGTTTATAATAATCCAAAAGCGCCAATCGATATTTCGCGGTCGATACGACCTCTTTGGCCTCCTCGTTTCCCCAAACGCTGTTCAACAACAAGAAATCTTGCTCGTCAAGCAAATAATCTGAAGAAACATATCCTTCTTGCCCATCAACCTTGACATACGCCCACCCATTCTCATTCGAATAAGTGATCAACTCCGAACCGTAAGGGATCGTCGCCAGACGGTTGTTGTCATCTTCCGCTACAGGAGAGGAGCGCATAAATAAGTTTGTAGCATAAACGTATGTGCGTGGTGTCGCTTGGTCGATTCGGTAATCCTTGTACCAGAAGTGGTAGCCTCCAATAGCAATCAAAACCACGATTATTAACGCAATAATTATATTCCGTTTTTTGTTCTTTGCTCGTCTATTCGCATTTTTTCTTTTTCGAATTTCTTCTTCTAGTTTCCGGATCTCATCATCAAATTTTCTCCTGTTATCTTCCTCTAATTTTCTTCTGCGTTCTTCCTCTAACTTTCTTCTATGCTCTTCTTCCAATCTTTTCCGGCGTTCCTCTTCCTCCTTTTTACGAGCTTCCTCCTCTAATTGTTTTCTGCGGCGTTCTTTCTCTCGTTTTTCACGCTCAGCTTTTTCTTTTCCTGCATTTTCAATCAAGTCTGTAGCCAAGTTGTATTTCAAGGCTACAGATTTGAATTCAGGATTTCCAAACAAAGTTTCACTAAGGGTCAAGAAAGAAGTCAACGCAGCTGAAAGTCCTGGATTTATACTGGCCATTCCCAGTGCGAAAGGGCGAAGTTGCGCGATACGCTCCTCCATTTCTTTCTTTTTGAACGGGGTAGAGAATGCCATCTCCTCCAACTCCGTAAAATAGACTTCTTGCTCGCTGAATTGATCGTTGGAGATACTTTTATGTACCTCCAAACGACTATCTTCCCATGTTTTTACTTTGTTTTCGAATATAGGCGTCGCCATGTCCTATCGCTTTAATGAAACACCTTTTGTGTTAATTTCGAAATCCCTCTGTTCTTTTTCTATCTCGCAATGAACTTTGATAATTCCATCTTTGCCACGATTTACAACGTATTTCAGAGGAGTCCCTTTAGGAACAGGATGTCCCCATGATATTTCGCCTTCTTGTAGAAGGGTTGCCATATATGGTTCACAAATATATTCGTTAACCCGATTCTCATAGAAAGCGATGCGTACGGATGTTTGCCCATCATTCAAGGTAGAAAACTCATCAAAGACCTTTTCCACGCATAAGTCGTCGTTCATTAAAATCAGATTGCATACCTTTTCTTTCCCTTCCACATAAGCGCTAACGCCATAGGAAGTGGAACCCTTATCATTACCTAATTGAATACCAACTTCGGTATACCCCTTTTCCTCTTGGCCCGCAAATAATGCGGCTCCCTTAGCTACAGCCAAATCCGGTTCGAACATCCGTGGAGTAACCCCAAATTTCTTTTCAATAAAGCTCTTTACCATTGGCATGCGAGAAGAACCACCCACCAGCAAAACATCATCAATTTTAGGATTTCCTGCCATACCCATAGCTACATCGATGATTTGATCGGTCATATTCATCAATTCTGCAGTAAGTTCCTCAAATTCAGCACGAGTGATTTCTGTATTATGGATACCTTTATAATTGTAACGTAAAGTGGTTTTGTCTCGATTAGGCACAGAAAGAATTTTCTTAGCGTCTTCGGCAGCGATAACCAAAGCGCCATAAGTAGCCATATCATTCTTTTTGAGATCTTTACAAGTAACTTTAAAATTCTCCTTCTGAAGGACATAGTCCACTATTTTCTCGTCCCAGTCCACACCACCTAATTGATGATTCCCGTTCGTCGCCAATGTATCCATTACGCCATTTTGTATTTTCATGATACTGACATCAAACGTACCTCCACCTAAATCATACACCAAGATGGTTCGATTTTGTTTATTCTTGATACCAAAAGAGAGGGCTGCCGCCGTTGGCTCATTAATAAGAGAGATCACATCCAAACCGGCCCGCTTTCCGGCTTCCATCGTACGAGTACGTTCCGCATTTCCGAAATAAGCTGGAACTGTAATGACTGCCTTATATATAGGATCTTTCCCTTCTTCATCTTGTCGTTTCTGATTAGCGTCACCTACCAACTTTTTAAGTATCTCCGCAGAAACATCAATCGGAGTGATGTCGATATTCCCGATACGACGTTGATAATTCTCATTCGACATTTCCCGTTTGATAAACGCCACTGTTCGCTCCGGGTCATTTGCCATATTGGCTTTAGCCGCAGCGCCCACATAAGGTAGACCATTTTCCTCATAAGCGACCACAGAAGGCGTAGTAAGTTGTCCTTCCAGATTGGAGACTACAGTTACCGAGTCATCTTCGTCAATAATTGCGATGCAAGAATTGGTCGTTCCCAAATCTATTCCATAAAACTCTTCCATTGTATATATGTTTTTATTGATTTACTGATTCTTTTTTCGCGATATATTTGAAACACTCCACTTGTTCGCGACGGAATATCATACGGTATTCCTTCAAGGGATGTTCTTCTCCATTAGCCTTAGCCTTAAGAATATAGGGCAATGTCCAAACATAACCCGGATTGAGCGTACGGCGCACCTTCTTATCTAATGTCGCATCGTCTGTTGGATACTCGAATGCTTGTTGAGTATGGGGATCAAAGGTGGTGTTCCCTTCTTCATGCCGGAATACTTCCATGGAGAAATCTTTTAAAATGAAATCAATGCTATCGGCCAATCGTTTAAATTGCTCCAACAAATAGGAGGCTGAGCGTTCCGCATTGTCAGGATTGTCCTCTATTACTTTGCGTATCATGTCGCCCAAATGAATGAATTGCCTTAGGTAAGGCGCCGTCGCCTTTAAATGAGAATCTTCTTGGAAACCTTGCAAATCAGCTTCCTTTCTCATAAGTTTATCTTCAACTTTATCTAATGTACGTACCAATTCACGGTTTTCCAGATCTATTTTTCCTGATAAAGTTTCCAAGATAAGTTTCGCCTTATCATCGAATGCAGCCTTTAATTCTTCCACGATTTTGTCTATAGGAATACGTGTAGTTGGTTGATTAGTCTCAGCGGAATGGTCTTTTTCCTGTAATTCTTTCTCTTTCTCAGCAATAAGGCGCTCTATTTCTTGTTGCTTAGCACTAGCTTCTTCACATTGTTTTGTCAGCGCTTCCAGCTCTTGTTTTTTATGCTCTATTGAACAAGATAAGTCAGCCTGCTCTTTTTGTAAATCAGCTAGGTGCGTATTGGCCTCCTCTGGCAGTTCTGGAATGGCGAGGCCATTTTGTTCAAACCATTCTTTTGTCCAGCTTCCCTTTTCCGAAAGGTCGGCTTGCAATGTTTTCAATAACGTGGCCTTTTCCGGCTCAGACATCTTGTGGATGTCTTTCTTCCAATTTGAGAAAAATTTGATAGCTCCCATGGTGTCATGCTTTATTATCATTAGTAATCTAATTCAATACGATCCAGCATGACATAAAAAAAGCGTGGAATCATCCTTTGTCCATTCCACGTACCGAGGCTCTCGCATTGCCTATTGCAGTCGAACAGACAACGTCAGAGCCCACGCCGATATGATATATACTTCTTCGGCCTTTAGCGTATCAATGATACACCTTGTCCCTATCTTTATAGATACGAACCGTGCTTATACGATACACCATTGGCTGTATAATCACACCCTGGGCATCTACCGTTGCTTATGTTCAAGACTGCAATACCGTAATTTGCGAGATTTCGATACGTCAAGAACAAAGCGTCTAGTAAACGCCTTTCCTATGTCCGGATTCTTTCGATCCCACCCTATGCCCCCAACGTATCATTTTATCCTCTATAAATAAAGCGCATACGCTGTTCGGCGCAGGATCCCCCTAATCTATCGTATTGAAAGGGCACGCCTTTCTTTACTACATTAGGGCTAAGACTTCAGAATCCAATCGCAAAAATAGTGAATTAATATAACTTCAAAAATTTTTCGGCTTAAAATCAATAGTGTTTATATCGAATAATTGATTAATGCGTTCTTTGTGGTCTAAAAAGCTCAATTGAGGTGTCACGAGAAGATTCGCCACCGCCAAACTCAAGTGCTTGCGACGGAAGGAATTAGCCCTCTGGCCTCTGTCATATTTTCCTCATTCAACTCATCCACATTTCGCATAAAGCCTTGTTCTTCATGAGTAATCATCAACCGATTGTCTCCCAACGAAGCCAAATTCGCAGACCGCTTCTTTTCCAAGAAACCGATGATTGCTGTAAATACTTCCATTCCTGCACTTTGGAAAATGCTTTAACAAATGAAGAACCTCAAACATATTTCCGCAATGAGTGTCTTTGCAGGGCAATGGTTGATTTCAATCAGCAAACGGAAGTTTTGTTGGCTATAAATTATTTATTATAAAACGCTCTTTTTGGGCGCATTCTACCGTGTTCTCATAATTAATTTGTACTTTTACATCGAAAAGGATATTTTTTATGGTAAAAGGAATCTCCTACGCATAGCAGAGGCGTTGAATATTGATGCAGGTAGACTGCTCAACCAAAAACATTTGAATAAATGAAGGAAATAGATATTATTCAACAGATAAAGTCTGGCGAGGTCAGTAGGGTGCAGTTCAAAGAGCGGCTCCTTGACAACTACGACATTGGTTGCGAACTGGTGGCTTTCAGCAATGCACGCGGTGGAACGCTGATTGTTGGCGTGAAGGACAAAACTGGCAGTATCAATCCTTTATCATATCTGGAAGTACAGGAAACCACTAATATACTTAGCAACATTGCATCTGAGAATGTCGTTCCTGCCATCCTTGTTGATGTGGAAACAATTTCTGTAGATGGTGGAAGCCTTGTTGTGGCTCATATCAAAGAGGGACTGAATAAGCCCTATCATGACAATCGTGGTATTGTATGGGTGAAAAACGGTGCAGACAAACGTAAAGTGTTTGACAATGCAGAACTTGCCGAGATGATGACTGACTGTGGCAGTTTTTCGCCTGATGAAGCAGGAGTAAGAGATGCCACCATCAAAGATTTGGACGAGAATACCATCAAAATCTTCCTAGGCAATAAGTTCGAAAAGGTACTAGCAAGAAAGGGGTTGGTTGGAGATGCATTCCGCGAAGCCTCTTTAGATACTGTCTGTTTCGCTATCGCCAGTGGGCACAATGGAGAAAAGCTGTTGCGAAACCTGCGTTTCATCCGTCCCGATGGAAAAATCACAGTGGCTGCAATGTTATTGTTTGGTAAATATACTCAGCGTTGGCTTCCAGTAATGACGGCAAAGTGTATTTGTTTTGTTGGCAATAATCTTGGCGGTACACATTTTCGTGATAAAGTGAATGATGCCGACATTGAGGGCAATTTGCTTCATCAGTTTGAGACTATTATGGATTTTTTCACCCGAAACTTGCGTCATATACAGGTTGGGGATGAGTTTAACTCGAAGGGAGTATTGGAAATACCATATACCAGTCTTGTTGAATTTACCGTAAATGCTTTGGTACATCGCTCGCTTAATGCGAAAGCTCCTATACGCGTCTTTATCTTTGACGACAGGATTGAGATACACAGCCCTGGAACTCTCCCTAATGGGCTTACCGTGGATGATATCGTTATGGGAACTTCCATGCCACGCAATATGTTCCTTTTTACAAATGCCATTCATTTGCTTCCCTACACAGGAGCAGGTAGTGGTATGCTTCGTGCATTGTCGGAGGACGTGAAAGTTTCATTCTCCAACAATGACAGGATCACTGAGTTCGTGGTTACTATAAATAGGCCGGAAAGTAATCAACTCAATACCGACTCTGACACCAAGTCTAGACACTCTGACACTAGTTTAGATACAGACTCTGACACTTCTAACGCTAACTCTGACACTAAATTTAGAGACTCTGGCACTAGAGACTCTGACACTAGACGTCCTAAAATAACGAACAAGCAGAGGGACATAGTAAACTTTTGCAGTGTGCCACGTAGCAGCAAAGAAATTCTTGAAAGGGCAGGCGTGACATACCATAGTAAAAATATTCAGACATACATCATGTCACTTATCGAGGCTGGCTATCTTGAAATGACCAATCCAGAACATCCTAATGCCAGCAACCAAAAATATAGGAGAAGTAAAAAATGAACTCACAATTGGCGATCTTTTGACGCAAAAACAAGACGTTCCCCGTATCCTTGCAAAGGAAAGGATGAAGATTATCCATTCAATCTCCATCACTTTGAAGCGAGCACATTTCTTGATGAGAATACAGAATGCCCCACGGATGAAAACTTCGATTCCATGGGGCTGCCAATCATTTGCCTAATTTTTCATACTCTTCGTCAGTTACAGGCTCCAGCCATTCGTTGGAGGCGTTCTCTCCCGGAATCTCAAAAGCGAGGTGGGCGAACCAGCTGTCCATTGCCGCACCATGCCAGTGTTTCACGTTGGCGGGAATGTGGATGACATCGCCTGGAAGCATCTGTACGGCAGACTTGCCTTCTTCCTGATACCATCCCTTACCGGCCACGCATACCAGCATCTGCCCGCCGCCTTTGGTGGCATGGTGGATATGCCAATTGTTACGGCAACCCGGCTCGAAAGTGACATTATTGAAAGGGATTTGCTCCTTGGATATCGGAGCGAGATAACTGTTGCCAATAAAATACTTGGCGTATGCGGTGTTCGGCTCTCCAATAGGGAATATCATCTCACGTTGGAAAGCGGCTTTTCCGTTCGCTTCGGCGGTATCATCCGCCCACACGTCTTTGGCTAGACGGAAAGCGCCCCACGCGTTGGGCCATCCCGCATAAAAGGCGATATGCGTCAACATTTCCGATATTTCGGTGCGGGTAATGCCATTCTTTTTGGCGAACTGAAGATGATGTGTCAGCGATGAGTCGATGATGCCCTTGCCGACAAGTGTCGCGATCGTGATCATGCTCCGGTCGTGGGGGCTGATTCCACTCCACGTTCCAATGAAGACAAAACGCTTCCGCAAGCGTAAGCCAACGCTTGCGGAAGTGTAGGCTGATGCTTGCGCAAGCGTAGGGCGATGATGGCGCAAGCGTGGGGCTACGGCTGCGCAGGCGTTTGGGGAAATAGGCGGATTCGATCCGCCCCTACGTTGCACCATACCATGGGCAGGGGCGAATCGGATTCGACCTTCTGAGGGGTAAAATCTGCCACCCTTGCCACCCTGCCACCTGTTTTGTAAAATATATACGCGTATGCGAAAAAATAAAAAAGATTAATGTCATTATTCTTTTTTATTTTATACGCAAACGTGGAAAAGTTCGCGAAATGGGTGGCAGGGTGGCAAGGGTGGCAGATTCCTTAAATGGCATCCAAAGCGTATTCCCCATAAATTACTGAATATCTTCCATATTATTTACGAACGCAATATATCCTCTTTAATTGTTACAACATCCATTTTGGAATTTTAATTTGCGCACCGCATCCCTACACGAATCAAATTGTGCGGATTTCGCATACATACGTTAATACATTATAATATTTACGCGATAGTCTACAGTAGCGGTTCGTCTTTGGATTTGCTGTGGACGACTCGAAAAAAAAAGCTTTATGTTTCATCACTGAGACATAAAGCCTGCTTGTAGGGACTTGATTTGAAAATGTATATATCTGTGCCTTCCTAAAAAAGAGTTGAAAATGGTTTTTCCTTTCTGGCGCGAAAGTAGACCGTTCTTTTTTCGGAATGATGACAAGTGGGCTACATTTTCGATTCAAGTCCTGTCGGCCTTGATTTTTTCGGCCAAGAAGCGACCCGTGTACGACGTAGGGCAGGCGGCGACTTCCTCGGGCGTACCCGCTACGACCAAGTGCCCCCCCTCGGCGCCACCTTCCGGACCAAGGTCGATCACGTAGTCGGCCCGCTTGATCACGTCCAAATTATGCTCGACAATCAAGACCGTATGGCCGTTGCTGATGAGAGCGTCGAAAGCCTTCAAAAGCGTGCGGATATCATGAAAATGGAGACCTGTTGTCGGCTCGTCGAAAATGAAAAGCGTAGGCCGTTGCCGCTCTTGCGCCAGGTAATAGGCGAGCTTGACGCGCTGATTCTCGCCACCTGAAAGGGTCGACGACGTCTGGCCCATCTTCAAGTAACCCAATCCGACAGCTTGCAAAGGAAGAAGTTGCCTAGCGATCCGACGGGCCGTCGTGTCCGTGTCGGCATTAAAAAACTCAATCGCTTGGTTGATGGTCATTTCCAAGATATCGTAGATATTATAACCTCGATATTCGATCTCCAATACCTCGGACTTAAAGCGTTTCCCATGACAAGCATCACATTCGAGCGTAAGATCAGCCATGAATTGCATTTCCACCGTAATTTTCCCTTCACCCTTACATTCTTCGCAGCGTCCACCCTCCTTGTTGAACGAAAAGTAAGCGGGGGGGTAACCTAGTTGCTTGGCCAACGGCTGGTCGGCGAAGAGCTGACGAATGTCATCGTAAGCGCCGATGTAAGTAACAGGATTCGAACGCGAGCTTTTCCCGATAACGTTCTGATCGACATACTCCACTGCCTCGATCAACCGGAGATCTCCGTCGACGCGTGCGCAATCTACGTTAGGGTAAGAGGAACGCTCAAAGTAGTGCCGCAAACTCTCATAGAAAACATCGCGGACAAGCGTACTTTTACCCGATCCACTAACACCCGTCACGACGGTCATCACTTGAAGAGGAAAACGCACGTCGATCTGCTTCAAGTTGTTTTTGCGGGCACCATGCACCATAATGTAGTTGTTCCATGGACGATGGAAGGGAGGAAGGGGAATGCGATCCTCGCCGGTAAGATAACGAACGGTGTAGCTCTCTTCACTCTTTTGAGGTAAATCATGGGCATCGCCTTCGAAAACGATCCGCCCCCCAAGACGTCCCGCAAGAGGACCGATGTCGATGATGTAGTCGGCCGCACGGATAATCTCCTCGTCATGTTCTACGACAACGACCGTGTTACCAAGATCACGCAATCGCTTGAGAACATTGATCAACAAGTCCGTGTCGCGTGAGTGAAGCCCGATGCTCGGCTCATCGAGGATATAGAGGGAACCCACGAGGCTGCTGCCCAGCGAGGTAGCCAAGTTGATACGCTGGCTCTCCCCTCCCGAGAGCGAATTAGAAAGGCGGTCGAGCGTCAGATATCCCAGGCCCACATCATTCAAGAACTGGAGGCGGGAACGGATTTCCGTCAGTAACCGTTTGCCTACCATCTGGTCGTGCTCGTTCAAAGTCAACTCAGAGAAGAAACGACCGGCTTCCGTAATAGGCATCCGTACGATCTCGCTGATGTTTTTCCCTCCCACCCGGACATAGAGCGCCTCTGGCCGCAATCTCGCGCCGTGGCAAACAGGGCATTCCGTCTTTCCGCGATACCGGGCGAGCATGACACGATATTGAATCTTATAAACATTTCCCTCCACATATTTGAAAAAAGCATCGATTCCTTTCACGCCCTTAGCGCCATGCCAAAGGAGGTCTTTCTCCGCTCGCGTGAGCTGAAAATAAGGCTTATGGATAGGGAATTGATAACGTTCGCTATCAACGAGAAAGTTCTGGAGCCACTCGCCCATCACCTCCCCTTTCCAGCATAACACGGCACCACCGTAGACTGACAAGCTCTGATCCGGCACGACCAAATTCTCATCGATCCCTACGACCCGCCCGAATCCCTCGCAACGTGGACATGCGCCGAGAGGGTTATTAAAACTGAACATCAAGTCGCTAGGCTCCTCGAATCGCATCCCGTCCGCCTCAAAGCGGTTCGAAAACTCGTGGGTTTCCGTCGGTTCCGTACTCCCATCGGCATAGAAGCGGACAAGACATCCCCCCTTACCCTCGAAAAAAGCGGTCTCAATAGAGTCGCCCACCCGGTTACGCCAACCCGCATCGTCGGAGACGCTCAACCGGTCAATCAGCAACTCAAAAGGAGCGCCACAAAGAGCCTCATTGCCCAACACCTCCGCGACACGATAAAGCTGACCATCAACCAACACACGGGCGTAACCTTCTTTTTGCAGAATCGCCAACTGTTCCTTCGGGCTTCTCCCCTCAGGAATGGCGATAGGGGCGAAAAGCGCGAAACGAGTCCCCACGGGATGTTTCATAATATCCTCCATCACGTCGCTCACTTGGTGCTTCTTGACGAGGGTGCCCGAAATGGGTGAATAGGTCCGACCGACCCGCGCGAAGAGGAGACGCAGGTACTCATAGATCTCGGTTGACGTCCCAACGGTCGAGCGAGGGTTGCGGGTATTGACACGCTGTTCGATCGCGATGGCTGGCGGAATACCCTTGATATAGTCGCATTCGGGTTTGCTCATACGCCCCATGAATTGCCGGGCATAGGCGGACAGGCTCTCCACATAGCGACGCTGGCCCTCGGCATAGAGCGTGTCGAAAGCGAGTGAGGACTTCCCACTCCCCGAAAGACCGGTGATAACGACAAATTTGTCGCGTGGTATCTTGACATCGATGTTCTTGAGATTATTGGCGCGCGCGCCCTTTATAACGATACAATTGTTGTCTGGCATGTTCTTTTTCTTAATAGAATTGAGGCAAAAGTACCGAAATATTCCGTTAGGCCGACGTTTTCCGGGGCTTTTCTTCTTTTATTTATACTTTCGCGGTAAAATTAAATTCCGAATGAAAGTATGCGTAAAACGATAAAGAGATGTGTCGCCTTCTTGTGCGCGGTTGTCATGGGATGGGGCTTGTTGTCCTGTTCTACGGGCCGTGAGCCTGTCTTTTCAGAAGGAACGGCATGGAAGCGGACGCCAAAGCGCGAGTTCCGCGGGGCCTGGATCCAAACGGCTTTCCAAGGGGAATACGCGAAGATGACCGTGTCCCAGCTGAAAGAGGATTTCACGCGAAAGCTGGATTACCTGCGAACAAGCGGCATCAATGCCATCATTTTCCAAGTACGCCCCGAGGCCGACACGTTCTATCCCTCCGACATCGAGCCGTGGAGCCGTTTCTACACGGGCGAACAAGGACGGGCGCCGGAAGGAAACTTTGACCTGCTTGCTTTTCTAATCGAGGAATGCCACCGTCGGGGCATGGAACTGCACGCTTGGCTGAATCCTTACCGGGCCAGCACGGCGGGCGAGACGACTTTCGCGCCAAGCCACGTTTACCATCGTCATCCGGAATGGTTCGTGAAGTATAACAAGCAAATCCTTTTCGATCCGGGGATTCCCGATTGCCGGCAATTCATCTGCCGGGTGGTCCGCGACATCGTGAGCCGTTACGACGTGGACGCGATCCACATGGACGACTATTTCTATCCCTATCCCGTGGCGGGCCTGCCTTTTCCCGACGACAAGAGTTTCCAAAAATATGGCTTGGCGATGGGCTATAAAGAGAACCAACGGGCGGACTGGCGACGGGAGAACGTCAACACGTTGATTCGGGAGCTGAAGCGAACGATCCTTTTAGCGAAACCTTGGGTCCGTTTCGGCATCAGCCCGTTTGGAATCTATCGCAACAAGAAAAGCACGCCCGATGGCTCCGGGAGCGCCACCAATGGCTTGCAGAACTACGACGATCTTTACGCCGACGTGCTCCATTGGGTCGAACAGGGTTGGATCGATTATGACATTCCCCAAATCTATTGGGAGATCGGGCATCCCGCGGCCGATTACGCGACGCTGGCCGAATGGTGGGACAAGAACGCCTTGGGCGGCCATCTCTATATCGGCCAAGACGTGGCACGCACCATGAAGGCGAACCAGCTGACGGAAAAAATGCGCTACGAGCGGACCCTCCCCCACGTCCAGGGCAATTGCTTCTGGCCCGCGAACGAGATCCTTTGGAACAATCAAGGCGTGGCCGACAGCCTGCGCCAAAATTACCATCGCTATCCGGCCCTGATTCCAGCCTACACCCATTTGCACGATCGCCACCCCGACAAGGTCCGTAAGTTGCGCACGGAATGGACGCCCGAAGGCTTCCTCCTCCACTGGCAGGCGAAGCGAAGCAAGACGAACCCCGAGCTGGCCGCCTATTTCGTGGTCTATCGCTTCGGGATGGATGAGAAAGTCAATCTGGAAGACCCCTCGAAAATCGTGGCCATCACGCGCGATCCTTATTATTGGCTCCCTTATGAGCACGGGAAGGTTAAATACCGATATGTCGTCACGGCCGTCGATCGTTTCCATAACGAGAGCCCGGGCCGTCAGAAGAAAGTTAAGTTATGAGAAAAAGATTTTTATCGAACAATAAGATACGATAAGGAAAAAATAAGTAGTTTTGCGGCCAAAAGGTTGGAAATAGATATTTAAAATAGTTACACTTTAAACTTACATCAGGTTATGAACAAAAAGTTTTTATTGCCATTCTTCGTATTGGCAGCGATTTTAACGTTTTCGGCTTGCTCTAAGCTGAATCCGTTAGCAGAGCAGTACATCAAGGCTGAGCCGCAGCCTTTGGAAGCGATTGGCGGAAAGGTGCCCGTGACCATCAACGCGACTTTCCCTGAGAAGTGGTTCAACAAGAAAGCGACCGTCACCATCACGCCGGTATTGCGTTATGAAGGTGGCGAGGCTTGGGGTACAGCCTACACTTATCAAGGCGAGAAGGTTGAGGGCAACAACCAAGTGATCCCCTACAAGGCTGGCGCGAACGTCACGATGAAGTCGAACTTCACCTACAAGCCGGAGATGAAGAAATCTGAGTTGTATTTGACTTTCGACGCGAAAATCAAGAATAAAGAGGTCAAGTTGCCGGACGTGAAGATCGGTGACGGCGTGATCGCGACTTCCGCTTTGGCGGACGCCGGTACGGCTAACGCGGCGATCGCGGCGGACAAGTTCCAACGCATCATCAAGGAAGCGCACGACGCGAACATCATGTTCTTGATCCAACAAGCTCAATTGCGCGCCAACGAGTTGAAGAAAGAGGAGATCACCAACTGGAAAGACTTGGTGAAGAACGCCGACGAGGCTCCGAACCAGAACGTGGCCATCGAGATCTCCGCTTACGCTTCGCCGGATGGTGGTGTCGAGTTGAACACCGGCTTGGCTGAGAGACGTGAGGGCAACACTTCGAAATATCTGGAGCGCGAGTTGAAGAAGATGGAAGTCGACGTGCCGGTTGACGCACGCTACACGGCTCAAGACTGGGAAGGCTTCCAAGAGTTGGTTTCCAAATCGAACATCCAAGACAAGGACCTCGTGCTCCGCGTCCTCTCGATGTATAGCGACTCTGAGCAACGCGAGCAAGAGATCAAGAATCTCTCTTCCGTATTCAGCGTATTGGCTGAGGAGATTTTGCCGCAATTGCGTCGTTCTCGCTTGACGGCCAATGTCGAGATCATCGGCAAGTCTGACGAGGAGATCAGCTCGCTGGCGAAGAGCAACCCGTCTGAGTTGAATGTCGAGGAGATCCTCTACGCCGCTACCCTGACGAACAACGAGGCTGAGAAAGCAGCGATCTACACGAAGGCTTCCGAGCTTTACCCGAACGACTACCGGACTTGGAACAACGTCGGTATGATGGCGTTCCGTGCGGGCGACCTCGCGAAGGCTGAGCAAATGTTCAACAAGGCCAACTCGGTCAAGAATAATCCGGAATCCAACATGAACCTCGGTTTGATCGCCTTGACGAAGGGTGACCAAGCGAAGGCGCAACAACTCTTCGGTAGCGCTTCGGGCGTGGCTGAGTTGAGCGAAGCGCTGGGTGTCCTCTACTTGGAGCAAGGCGAATACGCGAAGGCTGTTAACTCTTTCGGTTCCGTGAAGTCGAACAACGCCGCTTTGGCGCAAATCATGGTGAAAGACTACAGCAAGGCTTCGCAAACCTTGAACGGCGTCGCTAACCCCGACGCGGTAACCTCTTACCTGAAGGCTGTCGTAGCCGCTCGCACGAACGACGCGAATGGCGTGATCAACAACCTGAAGGACGCGATCGCGAAAGATGGTAACATGAAGAAAGAAGCTGCCATCGACTTGGAATTCGCGAAGTACGCGACTAACGCTGATTTTGCCGCTTTGGTAAAATAATTTCATCCATAAAAAGTCTATTTTTGCCGGAGGGGAGTTTCTCCCTTCCGGTTTTTTTATGCCCCCCCGTTGCTTTCTTGCGGAAAATTGGCTTCCTTTGTGCTCAGTATCAATTTAAGCAGGACATTAGTTATGAGAAAAGAATTAGGGAAGTTTTTATTGGATGTGGCTAAGCTTGTCATTGGGGGTGTCCTTTTGGCCGCTATTATGGATGACGTAACAAATAGATGGGGAATCTACTTCTTTGGAGTTTTAGCTACTTTTGTATTAATATTTACGGGATTATCTTTAATAAACAATAAGGAAAAAGAGGAGGATTAAGTTATGATTACACCTGGATTAGCAGCATTTGGAACAATCGCGCTTTTTGGGACCATTGGTTTTATCATGGTTAACACCAAGAAAGGACGGCGATGGATCAAGCAATTTTTCAAGTCGCTTGAGAAGAAGTGGGAGGATTCATAAATGGAATATTGGAATATGATCACACCTGGAATAGCGACATTTGGGACGTTTGCCCTTATAGGGATAATTGGTTGCATCATCATCAGCACCAAGAAGAGACGGGATTGGTTAAACCGTAATTTGAAATGAGTATGGAAATTACGCCTGATTTAATCTTTTGGGTATCATTCACGTTCGTATGCGTGGTGAGTTGCGTGTTTATTCATACCAAGAAGGGACGGGATTGGTTAAACCGTAATTTGAAATAACCGTTTCCTTTTGACAGTTGAGAGGATATAGGAAGGGCGACCTCAACGGGCCGCCCTTTTCTATCACTATTCGTAAGGATTCACGCCATGTGATACGTTTTCATCGACTAGTTCATCATTTACCCGAATGTCTAGCGATACGTCCATATTGTCCGCCTCGCCGTCTATCTTTACCAATAGTTTATAGCTCTTGGATGGTGACAATGTTAACGTGCCAGTTATAGCGGATCCTTCATAGGGGGCGGGCAATTTTATCGTATACGAAATTTCCCTTCCGGATTCATCAACATTAAAATAGGCCGTTTTGAAACGATAGTTATAATCATCGAACGTGAATGTTCGCTCAGGGTCATCTGTCGCATGGATTTCGCAGGAATAATACTCGAACGTGCTTTCTATAAAGTTGCTGAAATCGACCTCTACAGAGGTGTTCGCCAAGCCGCATTCCAATTCCACCGTTTTTGACTCCTTGGGGGCGACCATGAAAGATTCTATGCCACTCACACGGGCTTGACCCCAGCCCATATTGACGCTTTCCGCCTCGTCTTCCGTACAGCTTTCAGCCGTCAGCAAATACTCGCCGGCCTTGCACGTGATAGTCGTCCCCACGATGTCGCCATAAAGACGGTCGGTGAAGATGGGCGCGCTACCCTGGCTTAAACTTACCTTAAATTCATCTACATCGAGATTGTCGAACGACGCCTTGGTGCTGATCTCCACCGCGGTCGTATCAACTACGGAGAAGCGTATCTCGCCCATCCCGTCGGAAAGCGCCGGCTCTTCCTCGCTCGTGCAAGCGGCGAAGGATAATAGCCCCATCAAGGGGAGTAGGTATAGGATATGTTTATTCATAATCAATGTATACATATATTAAGTTAGCATTTACTCCCCAAGCACCCTTTGATTGAAAACGACATGAGACAGCATTACTTGTTGAAGTAAAAATATGATGACCTTCCACAAGATATTCTTGTGGTTCTTTTGCATTATTGAAACAAATACGATCTCCTATTGTATTACCGGAAAGTAAATTAACTTCGTATTCATAATTATCCACATTGCCAAAAAAATCATGATTATTCTTCTTATATTTACTTTGCAGCTTAAAATTGATATTCTCCGGTATATAAAAAGGAGATGAGCCTATTATAGGATCTGATCCATCACTTTTAAGTAAGACATAAGTATCATTAAACTCTATATAATTAACTGCTCCATTTTGAATAATTCTCCATGGATTATTTCCTGTATTTCTCGGCGGCTCCGCTCTATACGGCAACCCTGTTACATGGCAATCCACGGGCAAGGAAGTTTGCTCTACGCCATCGAAAGAGACGGTGGCGGACAAGACGTGCTTCTGCCACGCAAGCGAGTTAAATTGCGAGATCGTTCCGTATGACAATTCACCCGAATCTTGCCCGCTGTCGGTGGTATACTTGACTTTCAAAAGACTGGAATAGTTCGGATTGCTCAAAATCTCCGGAGCGATATTTGTTGTGGCGGTTATATCGAAGATGCTGGAACCATCTTTCGTGTTGGCTACCGCGGCTCCTTGCGCAAGGTCTACATAAACCGAATAGCTGGTGCTTCCCGATACCGCCGCCGTAAACTCCGGCTGGGGAATCGTTTCTAAGTTGGCATCCGAAAGGATAAATGCTTCCCCGGTCTGTAAAAAGATGGTAGCGGACAGCGTACTTCCTTGCGGCACGTAAGGCCAGCCTTCCGCCACAATCATCGGCGTACCGCTTTCCGGCCGGATCGTGCAAGTCCGGATGATATTCCCATTGTATTGAAGCACAATGCTCCAGCCACTAATCAAATCCAAGGGCGCACCATTGGCGTTGACGCTTAGCGCGACATCCGTCCCGGTCAACGAGCCTTCCGCGTAGGTATGCGTGGCGGTCGCCGTCAATTGAATCTTTTCGAATACCGACAAATCCGGATCGCACTGTATCACGTACTTCGTGCGGGCGGCAGCGGAGGCGATGACGGTCCACTCATTCGAGGTCTCGTTGCCTAAGAGGTTCGTGCCCTCGAACACGGCGTTGACCGACTGCCCGGCTTTCGCAAACAGATAGCCATCTGAATTATCTTTCTCCGCCAAGGTCAACGACGTGCCTCCCGCCTCTACGGTCAGCGTCCAATCCTCATAATGCTTTGTCAAATTCTCACTCACGGCGGGAACCAACATCGCGTTCGCCAAAGCGACCTCTATATCTTCCGATACGGTTTGACCTGGAAGAACCCGGACGGAAGTGCTTCCGGCGAAATAAGGCACCTCTTGCAGCGGCTCGTTCTCGCCGTAAGAGGCGCTTACCGTATAAGTGCCGGCTTCCAGTTCTATCCCCGCGGAAATCTCGCTGTATTTCTTGGGAAAGCCATCTACAGATGTGTTGCCAGACCGGATATCAATCATGAAATCATTCGTCGTTTCCGGGATAAATTCATCGGGCAGCTTGCTCGTCGCCTTCGTGGTGGAGGAGAGTTCCACATCTACCTTCCCTAAATCCAGGCGCAAATAGCCGACGCCTTCGCCCGCTTGATCGAAAACCTCGTCGGAAGAACAACCCGCCATCGCCCCGCAGAGGGCCGCCAACGCCATGATTTGTCGTATTACCTTCTTCATTGTACGCTATCTCTCTTTTTACTCATAAACCAATTCCATCTCATCCAGCCAGAGGGTGCTGCCCTCGCCCGCCAGATAGTAATCGCCATACTTGCTCGACGAGCAGACGATAATCAGATACTTCGGTGTCCGGTAGTCCCTGTATTCCAAGTCAATCGTATGCGGCTCGTAGCTGGATACGTTCCTCGCCGAGATATACTCGCCATAAGCGATGATACCCGCGTCGTTCTTATCGAACAGTTGTCGGTCTTGCGGATTCGTGCGAACCTCGTACGGTTTGTCCGCCAAGGCGATATAGACGTGAAGCGAATCTGGTTGTCCCACGACCTTTTCCACCTCCGGCGTAAGCACCGTCAGCGAGCCGACCGTCTTCATCGGCGCCGTGGTATATTTATAGTAGAAACGCAAACCAGTCGGGAACGAGGTGAAGGGTCGACCAAAACTCAATTTTCCATCCAAGCCGACCCGCTCGAACGTGCCCGCGAACAAGTTGCCCGCCGCCATCTTCACGCCCAAGGCGCTTTGCGATTTCAACTCCGCGGCGAGGCCGGAGTGGCTGTCCGAGGTACGGCTCGTCACGTTCGTCTTGTAAATCGCCGTCGCCGAGTTGCCCGTGCCCCAAAAGTCCTCGCCCTCGGCATTTGGGATATAATAGGTGCTACCGGAGGTCAACGCTCCCTCGCTCCAATTATCCAAACTTCCGTTCGGCAGCTCCGCCGCCGCCACCGTGGTGAACGATTGCTCCGCGCCCGCCACGCCGTCCACCGAGACGCGGTAGTTGTAGGTCGTAGAGCCCGTCAGGCCCGTCAGCGTGGCGGTGAACTTGCCGCCGCTGACCTCCACGTCGCTCGCCGTCTGCCACGTGGAGGCGTTTTGCTCCTTGTATTCCACGGTGGGCGTCTTGCCGCTCGTCACGCTGCCGTTGATGATAGCCCGCGAGGTCATCGGAAAGACATCTCCCGAAGAAGAGGAACCTCCATTACCCGTATCATGGTAGACGAAAACTTTCCAGTCGCTCCACGTCTCTTCCCACGAGAGGCGGGCGTAAAACTCACGGGAGGTCGTGAAGTCGCGAACGGTCGCCGGGTTAGGCGTCACCTCGCCAAACACGCCGCCAAGATTCAGCTTGTTGATTTGGATTTTACTCAAGTCCTGATCTTCGTTTACATAGACAATAACGGTCCGCGAATTGGAATCAAGCACGTAGCTCGTCATACCTTGAACGTCGATGTCGCGCTGGATGATTTGCTCCACCGTCACGCGCCACGCGTAGTCCTGGTAGGTGCGGACGATGAAATCCACCGGCTTCGTGAAGTCCAGCCGCGTGTTCGACGAGAGGGGGATGCTGTCCAGCGAGGCGAAGTCGCCGAAGGGAAAACGCTCGGCGTCGTCGCACAGCGCGGAATCGACCACCAGCTGGGCGTCGCGCGGGTCGAGGATCAACCGCGTGATCCGCAACTCACTGACATCGACCGAGTCGTTGACATAGATCTTGACAGTCCGCGCCGCGTTGTCGATGACCGCGGCGGTGTTCGTCTCGCCCTCGGCCGCCCGCTGCCCCTCGACGGCGATCTCCGCGATCCCCCCGTTGATTTGCGGGAAGGGGATGTCGTTCTCGATGGCGCAGCTTGTCAACAGAGCCAAAGCCAGCGACATGATGTATTTCAAATTCTTCAATAACATATCTCCTTACATTTTATTATATATCTCAAATAAATATTCGATTTTCAACCAAATATTCTTGTTTCAAGCCTTTATCAACCTTTCGGTCCTTTATCAACCCCTCAGTCAGCTGCGCTGACAGCTCCCCTCTCGGGGGAGCTTCCCACACGCACGCTTCCGCGCTGAGGGAAGAGCACCCTCTATCTAAAAGCTCCCCCGTGAGGGGAGCTGTCGGCTCTGCCGACTGAGGGGTTGAAAAAACATCTCAAGGAGCGACTTTCTCCCGAAAACTTCTGATCTCATACAAGATCATCTTCGGACATTCAAATACTTCCCGGTTCTCGAACCGCAAGACATGGATTCCATGCTCACGCCATAAATATTCCGTCCGAGCCCGATCGTAAACAATCGCCTCCTCAGAATCGTGTACCGCTCCATCCAGCTCGACCGCAAGTCGAAGCTCCGGACAGTAAAAATCCAATACATACGATCCGACGCCGAATTGCCTGCGGAATTTCAAGCCGTCTACCTGACGATTTCTCAACATTTGCCACAATACGACCTCCGCCGAGGTCATTCCTTTTCTCAAATCTCTCCGGAACTCTTTTTGTTCCAAAAGATTGTACTTGCGTTCCTTTCTCATAGATAAACAAATTGGTTTAATAAAATAACTCAAATGTTTTTAAGGTCTTTGTTTGAGGCTTTCAGCCCATTTTCAACCACTCAGTCAACCCCTCAGTCAGCTGCGCTGACAGCTCCCCTCTCGGGGGAGCTTCCCACACACGCACGCTTCCGCGCTGAGGGAAGAGCTCCTCTATCTAAAAGTTCCCCCGTGAGGGGAGCTCCCGCAACGCGGGTGAGGGGTTGAATTTATATTATGAGGCAGCTAACGCTACCATACTTTTTTCAATACCTTTTCTTCATGTCTGCAACCCCTCAGTCAGCTGCGCTGACAGCTCCCCTCTCGGGGGAGCTTCCCACACGCACGCTTCCGCGCTGAGGGAAGAGCATCCACTATCTAAAAGCTCCCCCGTGAGGGGAGCTCCCGCAACGCGGGTGAGGGGTTGACGAGGAGGCGAAACTACAAATAAAACGTCATCCCAATATTAATCGAGAACAAGTTTATCTTGAAATTCCCTCCCGATGTCCGCATTGAGCCTTCCTCCACCTGGTTCGTCTCCTGGTCGGTCCATTTGAAGTCGAAGCCCATCACGCCGACCGAGACCTCGACGGCCGACCAGTCCGTGATGAAGGCCGCCAAGCCCGGCGCGAAACCGATCTGCAAGTTCTGCGTCGTCTGGAAGGTCCCGTCGTAGGTCGCCCCCGAGCCGGTCGAGTTCTTGCCGCGGCCGTAGCCGTAGGTCAGGCGCGCCTCGTTGAAAAGGCCGAAGATCTTGCTACGGCCGATGGGCATGTAGGTGCGGAGGAAACCCGTCGCCTCGTATTTATGCTCTAGGTAGTAAAGATCGTCGAACGAGAGGGTGATGTCGCCCAAGTTCGCGTCGAGATTCCCCAAGTCGAGGTAATCGCGCCGATAAGTGAAACGGAAACCGGCGGCGATGTTGTCGCGGAAAAAGTAGCCGACGTAAGGGCTGACGCTGAAATCGTAGCCCTTGCCCTCGATATCTTTCAGGATAAGGAAATTGAGGTTGCTCTCGTCATGCTCCGAGTAGGAGACCGATCCGCCCGCCATCCAAGTGCCCTTGGGGATGAACACCTGCTCCTGCACCTCGCGGTCGATACGCTGGATGCGCCGCTCGCCCCGCTGGGCCCACGCGCCGCCACCCGCCAGGGTCAGCGCCAATAAAAACGCTATTAGTTTTCTGCTCATTGATATGTTGTTAACCTTAATGATATCTTCAATTTAATCCCGGATTTCTTTTTTCAAGGCCCTTGGCTCTCGCCGGGTATCCCATAGGGCCACGACATATAATAGCGGTTCTTCCACGTAATAGATTAATTTATAATATGGATAAACGACCAAAGACCGATAAGAAAGAGGTTCGTCTTCCAACAGAAATTCGAATTTACCGAGATAAGGGAATTTTTCCAACAACTCCAAAGAATATTCCACCTCATCGTAGAAACGCGTCGCCGTAGCTTCGCCAAATTTCTCTTGACACCAAGCTATCGCGTTAAAAAATTGCACCTCCATCCGATGGCTCGTGACTACCTTCATTTTTCCAGCCATGGGAATTTCTCTTTCGCTTCTTTCATTAATGTTCTCCAAGGTTTCCCCGGAATACCTGCCGCCCTTTCCTCTTCGGCATCCCGAAGCCATGAACGAATCTCCTCCATCGTATAGGGCTTCAGCTCTTTCGCCGTCCCGTAAGCGAGGGGCGCCTCGCGGACGCTCGCCGCCTCCGTCCCGCATAAGACGTCGCGGACACGCGCCAGGATCTCGCCGTCGTCGGTCGCTTGGATCTCATGGATCAATTCCTTTTTCAACTCTTCCAAATCCATATCCTCTTTTCCTCCTTCATCGTCCCCCTCCCCCCTTTGGGCGCCCCGCCGTTTCCGGTGGGGCGCCGAGGTTGAGGTTAAAGTTCAATCTTAACAAAATTATTATGAGTTAGATGTTGTTCTGTTTTTCAGACCACCTCGGGCGAGCCGTCGCCGTCGGTGTCGACACCCGGTTGGGGTTCCGTCGGTTGCTGGCCGTCGGGGTTGGGCGTCTCCTCCTCACCCGTGCCTTCGCCGGGGGGCTCGGTGCCGGGCGTTTCCGTGCCGGGTTGCTCCTCATCCTCACCTTTCGTGCGGGCCTTGTAGGCGGCGCGGGCCTCGGTGAAGATCGAGTTCACATTGCGGATAAACTTGGTCGCTTCCTCAGAAGGTTGAAGCAGGCTGGAGGCGTTGGCCAAGGCGCACATGTCGTCAAGCAAGTCTTGCGCCTCGTCGAGCAACTCCGTCGCGTTGACCATGTCCGTACGCTCCGCACGGGCTTCCTGGCGCTGGTGCTTCAGGTCGCTGTAATGGTCGTTCAACGCTTGCAAGTCGGCGATGGATTTCGTCAAGCCGAGTGTCGTAATATGCTCAGCGTATTCCGGCTTAGCCAGATCCTCGAGCATTCCATAGAGTTTGCGCGTCTCCTGCTCATTAGGCAGTTCGGCGACGTGATAGTACGAACGGAAGAATGGCTCCATGGCCTTGGCGGCGTTCACTTCCTCGTCGCTAGGCAGGAGGTCGTAATTGACGATGCGGCGGACGATGTAGTTCGCCACCCGGTCGCGTTTCGCTTCCGTCTGTTGCATGTCGGGCGTTTCCGCATACGACTTCGCTTCGTCGGTGATCGACGTCAAGCTGGCGATGATCTCATTCATCCGCTTGACTTGCTCGGCCGTGATGTTGAGCGCGGGCACACCCTCTTCTTCGATGGACAGGAGTGAGATGGTGCCGGGCGAACCGCCGTCGTCCGGATCCGTCTCCTGCGGAACAGGCAAGAACGACATGAAGTTCGCAAGGAACTCTGTCTTTTCCGTCTTGTTCCAATTTCTCATCGATGAGGCCGTAATCAATTTGAATGTCCCCATGGTGATTAAAAATTTTAGTTGTTAATAAATCAGTTATTTCTGGCTTCTCGGGCGAGAAATGAAGATTTCCGTTTCGGAAAGCTAATTTCTCGGGCGAGAAACGCGTTTTCTCATTTCAAAAATCGAACTTCTCGGGCGAGAAGTGAATCTTCTCCTTCCGAAAGGTTAACTTCTCGGGCGAGAAATGAATTTTTCCATTCCGAAATGTCAATTTCTCGCCCGAGAAGGGGTTTCGCGAATTTAGCGAATTATTTTGTTTTTTCCTCCACTACCGGATTATCTCCGTAAACCAACTCGAAGTCGTCGATGTACATGACGCTGCCGGAGCTTCCGGTGAAGTAGTCGCCGTACTTGCTGGCAGACGCTACCACGATGATGTATTTCGGTACGCGAGTAAGGTCGCGATACTTGAGGTCGATAACGAAATCTTGCCATTCGCCTGTGCCTTTGGCTTCCGTTTCCGAAATAGTACCGTAAGCAACAATATTCTTGTTCTTTTCAGAGAAATCAATCGTATTCTTGTATTTGAAATGATCCGCGTCGTCGGCACTCGCCAAATTATCAATTTCAAATGCATATTTATTACCATCGCATTCCAAACCTTCATTATCCGTCAAAGCGATGTAGAGGCCGCATTGGTCGCCACCGGATTTGCTCAACTCAGACTTATAAGGATCTTCGCCATAATCTATAGTTGTACCGCGCGTATATTTGAAACGACCTTTCAATTGCGTAGGACGGGACGTGAACGGCTGACCAAAGAAAATCTGGGCACCCATCGGCCATATACTTGTATAATAATAATGTCCCGTATAGATGTTACCCGCAGCGAATTTACCCGCACCTAATATTCCAACAAATTGAGAGGATAATTTTGCGCCTGTCTTCCCGTTCTCCTCGAATTTTTCAGTAGGATATTTTTCTGCCATCGCACCACCCGCATTTCCAGAATCCCAAAAACTAATCGGACTTTTATCGCCACTTGTCCCATAAACTATGGTTTCTGTAGGTGCAATTGGATAAGGAACGCCGTTATAAGTTTTAAAACTAGCATCACTCCAACCATCGAAGCTACTATTCGGCAGCACCGTCGCCGCCTCGGTGGTGAACTCCTCCGCGGGAGTGGTAAATGATTTCCCGTCGGCGCTCGCCAAGCGATACTCGTATTTAGTAGCGGGCTTCAGCTCTCCGGTCTTTCCGGTGTAGAACTTGTTCGACTCCTCGTCGGTCTCCTCCGTAGCCTCGGCGTCGGTCCACGCCTCGGTGTCCTTCTCGCGGTATTGGAACTTCAAGGAGGAGATGTCCGCGCCGCCCGGGTTCACGCTCTCCGCCTTCAGGTAGGCGAACTTCGCCCACGGGTTGACGCTAAGCAAGGCCGCGCTCGCATCGTTGGGGTTCACGGTGATGGTGCATTCGTATTGCGTCATCGTGCCGTCCACCGTCACGGTGAAATCGCTCTGTCCCTGCTGCGGCAACTTGAAGGTGACGAGGTAATGCGTCTTGGCCTTCACGCAGCGCAACTCGTGGGTGTCGTTGTTCTTCTCGCCCTCGGCGTTCGTCACGGTGTATTTGATGTCCAAATCCGTGGCGGCGAAATAGCAGACTTGCTTTCCGGCTTTCGCCTCGAAGTCCACCGCCTGATACGTTTGAGTTTTATCGTTCACGTTTTGGATCTGGACAGCCATCGAGCCCGTGCCCAAAGCTTCAAGGAAAGCTTCCTCGAAAGCGACCGTCACCTTCACGTTCGCGAGGTAGCATTTCACCTCCGCCGTGGCGGGCTTGCCGCTCTCGATTGTCACTTTATCGGAACCTTTATAGTAGGCCTTATCCGCGCCGGCCTCGCCATCCCAAGCGTAGGAATATGCCTCGATGGTATACTCGCCCACCGGCAGCTCGATTTGCTTGCCTTTCCACTCAGCGTCGAAATCGGTGGTCGATTTTACGGTCTTGTTCTCGCTGTTCTTGATGTCCACGGCGATGCGGTCGAACTTGTATTCATCCGCCTTCGTGGTCAACTCGTTGCTCTGACCCACACTGAGGCGCAGGTAGCCTTTGCCACCCAAGGCGGCGGGGTCGTCCTCCGCCCCGCAAGCGAAGCACAAGAGGGCGCAGGCTATACATAAGATGTTATGGAATAGATGTCTCATGATTCGGTCCTTATTAATTAATCGTTATTGTCAACGTGGCGGAAGCGTCATTGCCTTCTTGGTCGATAACCGTAAGCTCAAAATCATGCGTTCCCTTGAAGTTTCCCAACATGCCAAAAAGCGTTCCACTCATTGTAAAACGATAGTCCGTAGCGTTCGCCGTAGGCAAATCGAAAAGTGTACTAAGTCCCTTAGCCTCTTCCGAAGCCAAATCCATACCGTCGCCATCCATCAAACCCATAGGACCAATCATACTAGCAAAACCTTCCTTATCCGTAGTGCCAATCTTGACAAATACGCTCTTGATTCCTTTCGGGACAGTCATGTTCACGGCGACATCTTCCGGGAACTCCGAGTTATTTACAACCACTCCATCCTCTAAATAGCCCGTGCCACCATCGGAGATAACAATTCCGCCATCCCCCGTAGCAGGCTCATCCGGCTCATCCGTTCCGGGCTCGCTGGGGTCGGTCGGTTCGGTCTCCGTTCCTTCCACGGGGATGGTTACGTTATCCTCCAGCTCGTTCCACGTCACCTCCGCGTCGATGGTCACGCCATTCACGCCGGAAGGATTCTCCTCGGTGGTCTTCTCGGACTTCACGGTGATGGCCAACGCGTCGGCGCCCGTCCAATACTCGCTGTCCGCCTCCACGGGCTTCTCGAAGCTATACGATACGGTGACGTTCTTGCCCTCGCTGTTCACGCCCAAGAACTCCGCCCGGATGGTCTTCACGTTGTCCGGCAGCATCCAATAGATCGGGTTAGGTTGCGTGATCTCTCCGCTCTTTCCACTGAACGGCCACGCCATATTCGCACCCACCGGGGTGACGGTGACGGTCCAGCTCTGGAATTCATCATCCCACAGGCTCTGGTCGAATGTCACCTGTATCTTGGTGTTCGCCATCTTGCAAAGCACTTCCACGGGTTCCGTCTCTCCGGCGGTAATCTTGAAAGATTGCTTCCCGCTGTAGTATGCCGCGAAGCTGGTCGCCTCGCACTCGCCGGGCGAATGCGCCGTCACGGTGTAGTCGCCCACGGGCAATTCGATGGTGGTGTTCTCCGGGTCGTACTCATGCGTTTTCTTGTATGAGCCGTCCGCGTTCGCGATGTCCAGCTCGAAGCCTTCCGCGCTTACTGTCGGACCGTTTACCTCTGTCCCCCCCTCCACGGCGGCCTTGGTCACTACATTGTTGGCGGCGTTGACGGCCAAGCTCAAGTCGAGCAAGCCCATCTCGCCGGACGTATTTCCTTCTTTTTCCCAAAGTTCGTTTTTCATCTCGCAGGAGGCAAGGCCCAGCGCCAGCGCGCAACCCGCGAGTATCATATTCTTGAATCTCATATTCGTCGCTTGTTTAATCCAGGTTCTACATATTGTTTATAACCACTCCGAGGGAATCTCGATGGGTACCTCTTCCTCCTTCAAATCATCCGTTACGATGGTAATCGTGATGCCGAGGTTGCCCGACGTGCTGGTGGGGTTCGGGCTTACGTTGATGGTCCAGCTGTTTCCCCACTTCATCGTCTTGGTCAGGGCGTTCACGTTGGCGGGTGAGCCGTCCTTCTTCATGATGGAGAAAGATGCCGTGACCGTCTCGCCACCTTCCTCCAGTTTCAAGTAAATGGGGTCCGTGTCCGTTTTCAGCCAAGCCGCGGCGCTGGTTCCCTCTCCCGCCGCTTTCGTCTTGAACTGGATGGAGTAATCGTTGAAATAATCCGCCATCTTCTCGTCGAACTTGACAACCAGCTTGCCGCAGGCGGGGGTGCAGTGGATGGTCTCAGGGGTTACTTGGTTACTTTCCACCGCGACGCTCGTCTCCCCGTACATATAGATGCCCTCGCGGGTAGAAGCGTTCTCGTTGTACTCCTCGCCGTCGAAGGCCACGATTTGGTACGTCCCGTTGCCCAGCTCGATCAGGCCCTCCGGGATATCCGAGTATTTCCACTCCATGCCAGAGACGAGGGCTCCATCTTTCAATATTTGTACAGTATAATCGCTAATGGGATGTTGTGTCACATAGTTTTTTTCATCCACCGCCTTGGTCGCGGGCCCAAACCCCGCGTCAGCCTCGAGGGCGATGCGGACGGCGCCTTTCCCTTCGCCGAGGAGTTGCTCCGTCGACTCGTCGGCCGAGCAGGCGGTGAGCGCCCATCCTCCGAGGGCGCAGAGGAGCCCTCCAAAAATCTGTGTTAATTTCATCATGCAATATTTGTTTATCGTTGTTACAATTTCTCACTTTTTCACCGTCGCGAAATAACACGAATCCCCGCATACGCGAAAGAGCCTTTTATGGGAATCGGTGTTCTATTTTTTAGGGAGAGATCGGGAGGAAGCGCTTAAATAGGCTTCCTACAGGGTGGGGGCGATCGATTTTTTACGTTTTGTGTCCTTTTTGTTAGATTGGGGGAAGATTTGTTTATCTTCGCGGACATGGAAAACGAACTGCCTAAAATCGATATCCCGCAAGACTTCATCGCGGGCAAGCTGACCACCTCGGAGGTGCTGAAGCTTTATACCAACTACCCTTGCCGACTGAAGGCGATGGTGATCGCTTATTGCTTGCGGGGGGCGGTCGAGGCGTCGATCAACCTGGTGCGCTATGACGTGCGGGCGGGCGACGTGATCACGATCCTCCCGAACAGCATCCTCCAGATCCATACCATTTCCGACGAGGTGGAGGTTTATTTCCTGGGCTACTCGAGCGAGTTCGTCGAGTACGCCACGTGGCCCAAGCCCATCATGGGGGTTTTCTACGCCCTGCGCGAGAACGCGGCGATCCGCCTTGTCGACGACGACCGGCCGCTGGTGCGGAACTACCTGGAGCTGACGCTCGAGAGTTTCGTCCGCGGGCATTTCGACGACCGGGAGTCGATCAAGTACCAATTGTTTTTCATCCTCAGCGCCATAGGCCGTCGCGGCCTCCAGCACCGTCCGCCCCGCGAGGCCCAGACGACGGCCGAGCGGATCAGCAAGGCGTTCGGCGAGCTGGTGTTGCGGCATTACGCGCATGAGCGGAGCGTCTCGTTCTACGCCGAGAAGCTGGGCATCACGCCGGCCCATCTGAGCACGACGGTGCGCCAGGCGACGGGCAAGACGTGCGGCGAGGTGATCTCGAGCATGATTATCATGGAGGCGAAGACGCGCCTGCGGGAGACGGACCTTTCGATCCAGGAGATCGCCTATTCGCTGAATTTTCCAAGCCTTTCTTTTTTCGGGAAATACTTCAAGCGGCACGTGGGAGTCGGGCCTTTGGAGTATCGGAATGGGAAGTGAAGCGCCTCTCAAAAAGCTCCCCCGTGAGGGGAGCGGAATACTCTCTTGGGTTCCATTCCCCTAGCGTGTGTGGAAAGCTCCCCCGAGAGGGGAGCTCCCGCGAAGCGGGTGAGGGGTCGGAATAAACCAAGAAAACATCAAAAACTTTTTTCATGTAACCCATCAGTCAACCCCTCAGTCAGCTGCGCTGACAGCTCCCCTCACGGGGGAGCTTTTCACACACGCTCACTCAAACTTTTCATTTCCAAACCCTCGGCGCGGGGACAGGCGGCAGGGGCTTGCGGTCCTTGAGTTGGCTCATCACCTCTTGGATGGCGCGGTCGAGTTGTTGATCCTCGCCGTTCCACTCGCGGATCGGGTCGTTGTCTACCTCAATGTCGGGGCCGACGCCATGGTTCTCGATGATCCAGTCGCCCGTCTTGGGGTCATAGCTCGTGAAGAAGGGCACACGAATGTCGGTCCCGTCCATGTAGGGCAGGGGTCCGCTGATGCCGATGATACCTCCCCAAGTGCGCGTACCGATCAGTTTCCCCAAGCCCAAAGCCCGGAAGCCCCAGGGGAAGAGGTCGCCGTCGGACGCGGAATATTTGTTGATCAGGCAGACCATAGGGCCGACCAGCGTCCCGTCGGGGACGGTGTTGATGAGGTTCGAGCCGCGGCGCATCGTCAGGCGATAAGGCTCGCGGGCCAGCCGTTCGAGGATCATGGGCGAGACGTTGCCGCCGCCGTTGGCCCGGTCGTCGATGATAAGCCCTTCCTTATCGAGCTGGGGATAGAAATAGCGGGAGAACTCGTTGAGCCCCTCCGGCCCCATGTCGGGGATATAGATGTAGCCGACACGGCCATCCGTAGCCTCATCCACCTTCCGGATGTTCTCCTGGATCCAATTGTAATGATAGAGAGAATATTCCTCGGCCAGCGGACGGATCACGACACGGCGGGCGCCGTCGAGCTTGGGCTGGCTGTTGAGCGAAAGCTCTGTCGCGACGTTGGCCTTACCGACCAAGAGTTTATAAAGATCGTTCACCGAATTGGTCGGGACGCCATCGATCGCGACGATGTAGTCGCCCGCCTGAGCCTCGATCCCCGGTTCGGTCAAGGGCGAGCGCAGTTTCTCGCTCCACGAGGCTCCGGGCAGGATCTTCTCCAAGCGGAAGAAACCGCTCTTATCCCGCGAGATCTCGGCGCCCAAGAGGCCCATCGAGACGCGTTTTCCACGGGGCATCTCGCCCGGATTCACGTAAGCGTGGCCCACGCCCAACTCGCCAATCAGCTCCCCAATCACGTAGTTCAAGTCGAGTCGCGTCTTGACGAAAGGCAGCAGGCACGCGTATTTTTCCTTGAGCGCTTTCCAGTCCTTACCGTGCATATTCTCCAGATAGAAACCATCGCGGAAAGCCCGCCAAGCCTCGTCGTAGATCTGCGCCCATTCCTTCGGGTAGTCGACAAGGACACGCATGTCGGCGAGGTCGACCGCGTCGGACAGCGTGATCGGCGCCTTAGGCAACTCGGCCACGTAGAACTCGCCGCCACCTTTCATGAAGAGGGCCGGCTTCTTTCCGGGCTCAACCTGCATCATGGCCTCGCACAAGGTTTCTTCCTTCTGGGCCTTCAGGTCGAAATATTTCATCTTCCCTTGATTATAATAGTAGACCCGCTCGCCGTCCGAGAAAAGGCTGTAATAACGCGAGCCGGGCAGGGGGAGATGGAGGATCCGGTCCGAAAGGCCTTCGGGATCGACTTTAACTGTCGGCACCGCCTCGCCTGCCGCCTCCGTCTGGGCCTCCTCAGCGCTTACGCCCGCCTCATCCCGCTCCAGGAAAGGCGACGGCGTATCGGCGGCGAGCAAAGCCAAATAGACACCTCCCATATTGTTATAGACATGGTTCCACTCCAGTTGCCCGTAAGTCGGGTCAAAATCCCTGTTGGAGGAGAAGACCAGATACCGGCCGTCGGTGCTGAACACGGGCGAAGCGGACTCGTACCACTTGTCGGTGACGGGGTATTCCTTCTTCTCTAGCATATTATATAAATAGATAATGGAATAGTTGTTTTCCGCGACACGGGCGTAGGTGATCCAGCGGCTGTCGGGCGAGAAAGTGACTTGCCTCGGCGCGCCCATCGGGAATTCGGAGAGGGTCGTCACTCGCTTGGAGGCTACGTCGAGCGCACGGACGCGGTTCTTGCGGTCGGTGTAGACAATCGTCTTGGAATCGGGACTCCAGTTGAGATTCCAGATGTAGGTGTCGTTGTTTTTGGTCGCTTGCACGGGCTCGCCGCCTTCCGCGTCTTGGAGGTAGATCTCAGTCTCGCCCGTCGCGTCGGAGATGTAGGCGATCCATTTCCCGTCGGGGCTCCAGACGGCGCAACGATCGTGAGCGCCGGGCGATCTCGTGATATTCTTGGTCACGCCATCCTTCGTCGGGACGTTGAAGACTTCACCGCGCGACGTGACCGCAAGTCTCTTCCCATTCGGCGAGACACTGACGGTCGTCACGTAGTCCGCGCCCGCTTTATATTCTGTCCGAGCATAGACATTGTCGGCCGCGAGCGTCACGCTGACCTTCTCCGCCTGCTTGGTGGAGGCGTCGAGCTTGTAAATGTAGCCCCCGTTCTCAAAGACGATGGTATTCCCGAAACAACTGGGGAACTTCACGTCGTACTCCGTGAAATTGGTGACCTTAGTGGTTTGCTTGGTTTGGGTGTTGTAGACGAAGAGGTTCATCGTATGATCCCGGTCCGAGGCGAAATAGATCTCATCCCCGATCCACATTGGGAAAATATCCTGGGCCTCATTGTGGGTAATGTTCTCGACCGTCCGCTTATCCGGGTCATAGATCCAGACATCATCGGCCATACCTCCCTTGTAATACTTCCAAGTCCGGAACTCCCGCATGACCCGGTTGTACGCGAGCCTTTTCCCATCCGGCGCATAGGAACAAAAGCCACCCTCCGGCAGGGGAATAGCTTGGGAAAGCCCACCATCCTTACCGACCGTATAGAGCTTTCCGGAGAATCCATCGCCAATGCGGTTCCGGTAAACGATCTCATTCCCATCGGGCGTCCATGTCATCACGATGTTGTTCGGGCCCATGCGATCGCCCAAATCATCACGACTATTGGTGGCCGTATAAGTCACACGAACGGGCTCACCGCCTTCCGCCGGCATGGTGTAAACCTCGTTATTGCCATCGTATCCGCCCGTAAAAGCGATCGTTTTCCCGTCGGGCGAGAAACGGGCGAAAAGTTCATAACCGGTATAGGAAGTAAGCCTTCTCGCTTCTCCCCCATTGATAGATACCTTGTAGAGATCACCGGCATACGAGAAAACGATCTCCGAACCATTGGTGGCGGGGAATCGCAGCAGCCGGGCCTCCTCAGCCGAGAGACAAATAGGAAGTGTCGCCGCGGCTAAGACCGAGAGTAGTACATTTTTCTTCATTTGTCCTAATTTTAAATGTCGCGGACAAATATAAGAAATCCCTCCCGATTAGGCTCCTGATCGGCTATGATTAACTCTCGATTTGGAATTTACGGCTTACCTTGACAAGGTTCGTGGAGAACGCGACGACGTTTTGCTCCTCTTGAACGATGGTCAAATAAACCATGCTGACCTTCGTGCTCCCGTTGCCTTGGGCTTGGACGCGTTTCAGCTCGGCTTTCTTAAGACTAATCAACTGAGCGTTTAACGTGTTTGACTCCGCGATCAGATCATCGAAACCGGCATAAGTGTTTTTGCGAATCATATCGGCACAACGGTTCAAAAAGTTAACGATTCGGGCCGTTTCCTGGTTGAATTCCTCAACTTGCGTAGAGTTCAAGGGGTTGAAGTTGTTATCGATATGGTCTTTACAAGACTCGGCCAAACGGCTTAAGCTGAAAACGATCTCGCTGGAAAAGTCGTTACTTTGGTAGTAATAAAGCCCTTTTTCGATCGCGATGTTACGATCCAATTGGGTTACGCCAAGGGTGCCGACCCGTTTTTCCTGTTTCAAGTGAATCTTCCGTTCTTTGATCAGGGAGAGAATTTTTCGCAAATCCTTCAAATTCTCATGGATGAAGCCTTGCACGGCACGATTCAAAATGTCTGATGAGAAACGGAAGTTTTCTTCCAACTCCTCGCGGCTATGTTCGCGGAAAAGTCGCAGCGCCTCGATCGAGCTGGTCGCTTTACGCAATTTGGATACCGTCGTGTTCACTTCCTCTTGCAAAGCTTCTTTACGCTGCTTTTTCTTGTAAGCGATTTGGCTGCGGATCAAGGAATAGATCGCTAGAGCAATCATGGCCGCCAAAGCCGGTACGCCCCCCCAATAAATGAGTAAGGAGACGAAAAAGCAAATCGTAAAAGCGGCACCGGCCGTAATAAACCAACCGCCGATCACGGACAAGACACCCGTAATGCGGTAAACGGCACTCTCGCGCCCCCAAGCCCGGTCGGCTAAAGAGGAACCCATCGCGACCATGAACGCGACGTAGGTTGTGGAAAGCGGCAACTTAAGAGAAGTACCAACCGCGATAAGCAAACCGGACAAGACGACGTTGACCGAAGCGCGCACAAGGTCGAAACTGGCTTTTTCCTCCATGATCATCTCGTCCTGATTGAACCGGCTGTCGATCCATTTCTTCGTGGAAGATGGAACAACACTCAGGAGCGTGGCTGAAAGACTGCTGCAATGACGCACCAATACGCGGGCGACGGGTGAGGTGCCAAACATCTCTTCACCTTCCGATTGCCTGGATAGATCCAAAGATGTTTTCACCACGTTTTGCGCCTTCTTTGAAGTACATAAGGCAAAAACCATGACCGCGCCAGCGGCTACAAGGAAATACCACGGGGTTTTCGCGGATTCCAACAAAGAGGTCATCAAGAATGTCTCAGCTTCTCCGCCACCCGCTTTCAAGTCCATGTAAGAAGAATATCCGGCTAACGGCACACCTATGAAGTTCACCAAATCATTGCCCGCGAAAGCCAAAGCTAAAGCGAACGTACCCATCAATATGACGATCTTGAAAACATTCACCTTTAGGAAGTGAAGGATCTGCATCAGTATGGAGAAGAAAACCAGACAGACGATCAAGATCGTATCCGTATAGGAGTGGATAAGATCGTTAAGTTCTGGCGTCATGAACGCGCTTCCTTTCAAGCCTTTGATCAGCATGAAATAGATGATGGATGTCGCGGCGAGACCCGCGTAAACACCAATAAAATATTTCGAAGTCTTTTTGTAATTGAAAGAAAAGATCAAGCGGGAGATGTATTGCACGACCATTCCGAAGAAGAAGGCGATCGCCACCGAGAGGAAGATACCTAAAATCACGGTGAAGGCTTGTTCCGTATTCAACAAGTCGCCCAATTTGTAAAAGCCATCAGACGCCGCGATTTTCATCAAGGAAATGGCGACCGTACCGCCCACCAGCTCAAAAACCATTGAGACCGTGGTGGAAGTCGGAAGCCCTAATGAGTTAAAGATATCCAAGAGCACCACATCGGTCAGCATGACCGCCGCAAGGATACACATGATTTCCGAGAAATAGAAATGCTGCGGTTGGAAAATACCATGCCGGGCGATATCCATCATGCCGTTCGACAAGGAGGCTCCCACGAAGACACCTAACGCGGCGATTAAGAGAATGACCCTGAACGAGGCCGCTTTTGAACCGATCGCCGCGTTCAGGAAGTTGACGGCATCATTGCTGACTCCAACGGACAAGTCGACGACAGCTAAGACAAATAGAAATACGACTAAAAATAAATAAAAGAGCTCCATACTTGCTGTTAAAATTTTGCCGCGAAAGTATAAGACGCGGATTTATACAGGATAACAAAGATATTACAAAAGTGTTACACGTCTTTCGAAATCCGATCAACCACAACAGCGATCGCCCCATCGCCCGTCACGTTGCAGGCGGTACCAAAACTGTCCATCGCGATATACAAGGCGATGATCAAGGCTTGCATGGTCTCATTAAAGCCCAACATGTCTTGTAAAATACCCAAGGCCGCCATGATCGCGCCACCTGGAACGCCTGGCGCCGCCACCATCGCGATGCCCAGCATGAGGATAAAACCGCTAAATTGGCTGAAGAGGATCGGTTCGCCCGACATGATCAGGATCGCCATCGCGCAGGCCACGATCTTGAGCGTGCTTCCCGCCAAATGAATGGTGGCGCAAAGGGGGACCGTGAAGATCGCGATATTCTCGCGCACCCCGTTCTTGAGGGTTTGGGCTAGCGTGACGGGAATGGTGGCCGCCGACGATTGGGTGCCCAACGCGGTCGCGTAGGCCGGGAGCATATTTTTCAGCAACCGGATCGGGTTCTTCTTGGCGACAGCGCCCGCCGCGGAGAATTGGATCAACAAAAGCAAAATATGCAAAATGAATATGATGATAATCACTTTCAAGAACATGGAGATAATGCTCATGACTTGTCCGCTGACGGTCATGTTGAGGAAGATACCAAAGATATGGAGAGGAAGAAGGGGGATGATCACCACTTCGATCAGGAGCGTGACGATATCTTTAATATCCCGAAAGACATCACGCAGAGCGGTTCCCCCGATATTAGAAAGACCAAGGCCAAACGTGAACGAGAGCAAGAGCGCGGTCATCACGTCCATCAAGGGAGGCATCGCGACCGTGAAATAGGGTTGCAGCATAAAGTCGCCCGGGTTATCGGCGGAAACGAGTTCCGCGCTGGAGGGTATAATGAAGGGGAAGGCAAGCTCGCAACTGAAATAGGTAAAAAAACCGGAGAAAAGAGTCGATCCATAAGCGAGCAAGGCCGTAATCAGCAAAAGCTTGCCGGCTCCGCGCCCTAACTCCCCGATCGCCGGGGCCACGAGACCTACGATAATTAACGGGATAGAGAAGGAGAGAAACTCACTGAACAGGGAATTGAACGTGACAAAGATCCGGGCCAGGCTCGCGGGCAGGAATTGCCCGAACAAGACGCCAAGAAGAATGGCCAGGACCACTTTCGCCAATAAAGAGATCTTAATCTTTTTCATGGACTTGCTTGATTTTATAACCGATTATCGCGATGAATATACTCATGAGCGGACTAATGATATTGAAGAAACAATAAGGTAGATAGGTCAGGGTCGGTACGCTCAGGATGGTCGCTTGAGTCATGCCGCACGTGTTCCATGGGATGAGGACCGAGGTGACGGTCACGGCGTCTTCCGTGGTTCGGCTGAGCAAGCGGCTCTCGTAGCCTTGCTCCCTGTAAATATCTTTAAACATATTACCGGTCAAAATGATGGAGATGTATTGATCGGCCGTACAGATGTTGAGGAAGAGACCCGACGTGACCGTCGAGGCGACCATGCTCGCTCGTTTTTTCATAAAACGGACAAAGACATGCGTCAAGCTTTCCAACATGCCAGTCGCGGTCATCGCGCCTCCGAAACACATGGCGCAAATGATCAGCCAGATGGTATTCATCATGCCGGCCATGCCGCGGGTAGCGACCAAGTCGTTGAGGGCGGCGTTGCCCGTATCGAGGGCCGTACTGCCATAGAGCGTGATCACCATTCCTTTAAATAAAGAAAGCGCGGAACGCTCGGACTCGCCGGAGATCATTTGCAGCAAGTCGGGCTGCGTGAAGAGGGCGAGGATGACCGCGAGAATGGCGGAGACGAACAACGTGATCAGCGACGGCACTTTCTTGGCGATCATCACCGCGGTCACCAGCGGGACAATCAGGGGCCAGAGCGACAGGTTGAAAGTTTGCTCAAGAGCGGCCGAGAACTCGGCAACTTGCTCGGAAGCGCTCGCCTCATGGGCGAAACCAGCGACCATGAAGATGATCAGCGTGATCGTCATCGAAGGGATGGTCGTGATCATCATGTAGCGAATGTGGGTGAACAAGGGGGTCTGCGTCACGGAAGAGGCCAAGATCGTCGTGTCGGACAGGGGCGAAACCTTATCGCCGAAGTAGGCGCCCGAGATGATGGCCCCCGCCACCCAGGCCGCGTCGAAGCCCTGCGCCTCCCCAATGCCCAGCAAGGCGATTCCGATGGTGGCGATCGTGGTCCACGAGCTGCCGGTCATGACCGAGACAACGGAACAGATCAAGCAACAGGAGGCCAAGAAAAAGCTCGGGTGCAGGAGATGCATCCCATAATATATTAAGGTAGGCACGACACCGCTGATCATCCAGCTGCCCGAAAGCGCGCCGATCAGCAAAAGAATGATTAAAGCCGTGGCGACGCCCAAGATGTTGTTGCTGATCGCCATCTCGATTTTTTTCCACGGCGTTTTACAAAGGGCCATCGCCAAGCCGGAAGCCACGGCGGTCGCCGTCAGCAGGACCACTTGACTGCCCCCGTTAAGGGCATCGCTACCGAAAAGACTGATCGTCACGGCCAGTAACGCGACCAGCACGAGGATCGGGATGAGTGACAACAGAGGCGACGGCCTCTTTTCCTCTTGATTTTCCATCATGATACAGATGTTCTTGTATGTTTAGCGCGGCGAAGTTAATAAAAATGTCTTATTTTCGCGAAAAAGATTGGAATATGACACGGAAAATCGCGTTTTTTTTGGATAATGACTTCCTTTTGGAGAGCGAGGCGGCCCGCGCGCTCTATCATGAACACGCCGAGAAGCAACCGATTATCGATTATCACTGCCACCTGGACCCGAGGCTCATCGCCGAGAACCACCAATTCGCCGACCTGACCGAGATCTGGCTGGGCGGCGACCACTACAAGTGGCGGGCGATGCGGGCCAACGGCGTGAACGAGGCCTTCATCACGGGCAAGATGCCTCCCTACGAGAAATTCCTGAAATGGGCGGAGACATTGCCCTACACCATGCGCAACCCCCTCTACCACTGGTCGCACCTGGAGCTGAACAGGGTCTTTGGCGTGGAAAAACTCCTGACGATCGAGACGGCCCGGGAGATTTACGACCACTGCGGCGCCCTGCTCCACCAAGAGGACTTCAGGGTCCAAGCGTTGTTGCGGAAAATGAACGTGGAGACCGTCTGCACGACCGACGACCCCGCCGACGACCTCCGCTTCCACATCCAGATCGCCAACGAAGGCCTCCCCTTCCGCGTCCTCCCCTCGTGGCGGCCCGACAAGGCGTTGGCCATCGACCAGCCCGAGGCTTTCAACGCCTACATGACCCGGCTCGAGGCCGCCTCGAACGTGGCGATCCTCAACTACGAGCGGCTGCTGGAGGCGCTCGTCAAGCGGCACGCTTTTTTCGAGGCGCATGGCTGCGTGCTCTCGGATCACGGCCTGGACACGTTCTACGCGGAGCCTTACACGGCGAAGGAGATCGACCGCATCTTCCTCGACGCCCGCATGGGCAAGGCGTTGACCGCGCTGGACGCGCGGAAATTCAAGTCGGCCTTGCTCTACGACCTGGCCGTGATGGACGCCGACAGCGGATGGGCGCAGCAATACCACGTCGGGCCCAACCGAAACAACAACGAGCGCATGTTCGCCGCCCTGGGCCCCGACACGGGCTTCGACGCCATCGCCGACGAGCCGATCGCCGCCTCGATGAACCGCTTCTTCAGCCGCCTCGACCGCGAGGGGCATTTGACGCGCACCATCGTTTACAACCTCAACCCCCGCGACAACGCCCTGATGGTGGCCAACGCCTATAATTTCAACGACGGCACGACGCCCGGCAAGATGCAATACGGCGCCGCCTGGTGGTTCAACGACCATATCCGCGGGATGCGGGCGCAGATCGACGCCCTCTCCGACCTGGGCCTCCTGAGCCGCTTCGTGGGGATGCTGACCGACTCGCGGAGCTTCCTCTCCTACCCGCGGCACGAGTATTTCCGCCGCGTCTTGTGCGACGCCCTGGGCGAGGACGTCGAGCGGGGCCTCCTGCCCGTGAGCGAGATGCCGTTCATCGGGCGGATGGTCGAGGCCATCTGCCATGGCAACGCAAAGGCTTATTTCCGCCTCTAACCCGGCTTTCTTTTTTCTTTAAAAATTTAAAATGAACAAAAGAAACTGACCAGGAAGGGGACGGAAAGATCGACCAGGATCCCGTGCAAAATGGAGATGAAAATGAGATCTTTCCCGCACGTGGCGGTGATGATGGGCAGCGTGGTGTCCGCCGTCGTCGCCCCGCCCGCGCAGATGGGGGCGAAACGGCCGAAGAAGCGCCGGAACAAGGGCGCCCCGAGCAGCGTGAAGATTTCCCGGAAAATATTGGCCATAAGAGCGATCGTCCCCAGCTCGGCGGCCAATTGGGCGCCGATGGACGGCTCTTTCAGCTGGGTGATGAGGAGGCTCGAGAGGGAATAATAGGCGAAGCCGCTCCCGACGGCCAGGCATTCCGCCACGCCCCAGCGGCTCAGCGCGAGGCCGACGAGGGCGGAGAAAAGCAGCGTCCCCACGACCGTGGCCAACGGCACGAGCAGCAACTTGGGCCGCAGCGTCCGGAGGATGCCCGTCAGCTGCCGGTCGCTCCCGATGCTCAGCCCCACTTGAAACATCAACGCGTAGAGCACCCACATCGCCAGCCGGTCGTCGGCCAGGAACGCCGGCAGCCAGCCGCCCCACCCCAGCGCGGCGCCCAGGGCGAAGAATCCCACCGTCACGAGGCTCCCCTTCACGACCGCCTCCTTTCCCTGAAAAAACAATGATAGACCCCCGCCGCGGCCAGGACGCTCCCCAGCGTGGCGGCCGCGGCAAGCAAAAGGGCCTCGCCGCCAAGCGTGGCCAAATTGTTGACAATCTCCGGATTGCCCCCGACCGTAACGCCGAGGAGGAAAAGCAGGAGGTAGATGGTCCACGTGATGGGGCGGCCGATCGCGCGCAACGCCTCGACCCGCCGCAGCAGGTAGCCCAAGCCAATTCCGGCGAACATGATGGTGATGACGATAAACATTTCGCTCGTTTTTTGCCCGCGAAGATACGTCGCCGGCTCGAATCCGTCAAATGGCGAGTCGGCGATTCGCTCCGCTGAGGTCGCGCGCATGAACATCGCGTGAAAATAGCGCTATTTTGAAATCATGCTCATGAACATGATAGCGACATACGTGTATTTTGCTATTTTGTTCATGCGCGTTATAGCAAAATACGTCTATTTCGCTATTTCGCTCATGCGCATAGGTCACAAAATACGTCTATTTTAAACGCATGTTCATGAGCAACGCCTCAAAATATCTATTCGGGATCTTCCAAAAGGGGTTTGGTGAGGCTGACACGGCTTTCGGCGAGGCCATCCGCGAAACGGGTGACGACGCGATCGCCCTCGCGCAACTCGCTAACGGATTTGACAATACGCCCATCCTTGAGCGTAAGGCTATAACCGCGCTTCAGGATGTGCTCGGGCGCGGCGAGGCGGAGGTACTGGTCCGTTTTCTCCAGGAAATGCCGCTCGGTGGTGAGGCGGGCCAGGCTCTTCTCCCGCAACCGGAGGCGGAGGTTTTCCAAAAGGCCATGGGCCCGCTCCAGACGCACGCGGACGGCGAGAGGGAGGCGTTGACGGTTGGCGGCCAAGGCGTTCGCGAGGGAATCGAGGGCGCCGAGGGCCGCCGCTCGGAGGCGTTCGCCCAGCGCGTTGAGGGTGGCGGCGGCCTCGTCCATGCGGCCGATCAGGAACTCGGCGGCGGCGGTGGGCGTTTTCGCGCGGGTGTGGGCGACGAGGTCGAGGACGGTCTCGTCGCGCTCGTGGCCGATGCCGGTGATGATGGGCAGGGGGAATTGGGCGCAATGGGTGGCCAGGGCGTAAGAGTCGAAACAGTTGAGGTCGGACGTCGAGCCGCCGCCGCGGATGATGACCACGACGTCGAACAACGCGCGGTGGCGGTAGACGGCGTCGAGGGCGGCGATGAGGGAGGCCTCGGCGCGCTCGCCCTGCATGACGGCCGGGAAAAGCTTGGGGTAGAAGACATAACCACCCGCCGAGCGCCGAAGCTGGTCGAGGAAGTCCTCGTAGCCCGCGGCGGTGGGCGAGGTGATGATGGCGACGCGCTGGGGCAGCGCGGGCAGGGGGAGTTCCTTGTTCAGATCAAAGACGCCATCCTCCATCAGCCTGCGGATGATCTCGGCGCGGCGGCGGGCCATGTCGCCCAGCGTGTAGGAAGGGTCGATGTCGATGATCATCAAACTCAGGCCGTAGACCTCATGGAAGGTGACCATGACGCGGACGAGGACTTTCAGGCCCGAGGTGAAAGCCTGCCTCGCCTGGCTCTCGAAATAGCGCTTGAGCTTCCGGAAATCGTCGGCCCAGATCATTCCACGTATCTTGGCGACGATGCGCTCCGTGCGCGGATTTTTTTCCACAAGCTCCAAATAGCAATGGCCCGAGGTGGCGTTGACACGGACGTCGCTCATCTCGGCCCGCACCCAGAAGAGGGAGTCGTCGAAGCGCATATCGATGACTTCGTTGATCATCCTGTTCAACTCGAAAAGAGAGATGGCGTACGCCTCGGGGCCATCATCGCGACGGCCGGTTTCATTAGTTCTTCGCATGGTGTTTCGCTTTTTTATAAAGTTTATAGACATTGGGCAATCCGTAGCCCAGCTCGGCGGTGGGGCGCTTGGCCCGGTGGCCCGCTTGGCGGAAGAGCGTACGGAGCTCCTCGGGCGTCAACGCCGGCAGGGCTTGCAAGAGGCAGGCGCCCAAACCCGCCAGGATGGGGGTGGCGAACGAGGTGCCGTTGGCGAAGCGTAGCCGTCCGGTGGGGTCGATGACGGCGCATCCCGTGCCGAGGGCGACCAAGTCGGGCTTCACGCGGCCATCGGCGGTGGGGCCTGTCGAGCTGAAATCGCTTTTCCGCTTCTTCTCGGTCACGGCGCCGATGGTGAGAATGCTGTCGGCGTCGGCGGGGAAACAGAGGTGGCCCCACGCGCTCATGCCCTCATTGCCCGCGCTGCAAAACACGAGGATCCCCTTGCGGGCGGCCATCGCGGCGGCCCGGCTAATGAGGGTGGAACGCCCGTCGAGGCGGTCGGTGGGATAGTTCATCTCCTCCCGGTCGAAATCACTGTATCCAAGCGACGTGGTGATCAAGTCGACGCCCACGCTGTCGGCCATCTCGGCGGCGGCCACCCAGTAGTCTTCCTCAATGGGAAACTCACCCCGGTTGTCCTCGCTTTTGAAGAGCCAATAATCCGCCTTGGGAGCCGTCCCCACCATGACGCCCGGCAGGTAAGCGGCCAAGCACGAGAGGACGCGCGTCCCGTGGTCGTCGCCCTCGAAGACGCTCCGTTCGGGGAAGACAAAATCGCGCGTCCCCCGCAGCCGGAGCGAGTCGAACGCCGCGATCCGGTCCACGTTCCGGAAACCATCGTCGATCACGGCGACGCGTATCCCCTCGCCCCGGAAGCCCTCCCGGTGGAGGCGGTCGCCTTTCAGCATCTCGATTTGCTTTTGCCCATAGCCATAGAAATCTTTCGTAGGCTCGTCGCTCGGGGTCAGGCGCGAATCGTCCCTTTCCGGCCGTTCGCCCTTCCGCTCCGGCTCGATCGTCCCTTTCCACACCCAGCGGACGGAATCGGCGAAGGGCCAAGCACGTAAGCGTTCCACCGCCGCGCTGTCTTCCGTCGCGACGACAACCGTCGAGAACCACCGGCTCGCGACAAGAGGGCGGAAGCCCGCCTCGCGAAGCTCGTCCAGACGCTCGGGGGCGATGGGGCGGTCGCTGTCGTCGAGCGGGATCCGGAGCCGCTCCCGTCTGTCCATCGCTTCCGGGGAAAGGCTGATTTCCTCGCGCCCCTTATCGTTCAAGTAAATCCGGAACCCGTAATAATCTCGCGCGAAAACGGGCCCGCTGCCGAGGCAAGCCGCCAAGAGCAGGCTCAGGCCGATTGTTTTCCACGCCTGTTTTCTCTTCTTCATTCTCTTTGGAATAAATATCTTGCCCTAAAGCCAGATAAGCCCCGGCATCCTTTTGGGGAGCGCCGAGGCTTACCTGGTTTTTCCGCCAACGGTCGGGCACGTTATGGTTTCTCGACCTCGCAGATCGGGATTTCCCGCTTGACGCTTTGCCGGAGCGAGATCAGCGTCTCCGTGGCACTCACGCCGGGGATCTCTTGGATCTTATTGTTCAGGAGTTCCATCAAATGCTCATTGTCGCGAGCGTAAAGCTTGATCAGCATCGTGTAAGGGCCAGTGGTGAAATGGCATTCCACGACCTCCGGGATCTTCTCGAATTCCGGGACGACCTCTTTATACATGGACCCGCGTTCCAATTTCACGCCAATGTAAGTACATGTATTGTATCCCAACACCTTGGGATTGATATGGTAGCCTGATCCGACAATCACGTTCATGTCGATCATTCGTTGGACCCGCTGGTGGATGGCCGCGCGCGATACGCCACACTCTTCCGCCACATCCTTGAACGGGATCCTGGCATTCTTTGAAATGATATTCAAGATCTGCCGGTCTAATTTATCTATCTTCTCCATACTTAATTGTAGCTTTAAGGCATAAACTTATAATGTTGACCAAAAGTAATCATTATTTTGCCGAAAATGTCATTTTGAAAGAGAAAAGAGGGTTTAGAAATAAGAGAAGCGAACAAAAATGCTCTTTAGCATATTTATTCGCTTCTCGCGATGACGAAAGGACGCTTATTTCTTCGCGTCGTCCTTTACGATCTCCAGCAACTCGACCTCAAACTTCAAGACGCTGTTGGGCTTGATGTCGCGCCCCGCGCCCTGCCGTCCGTAGGCCAGCTCGGAGGGGATCCAGAAGATGTATTTCGAGCCGACGGGCATCAGCTGCAAGCCCTCGGTCCATCCCTTGATCACTTGATTGACCCCAAAGACTGTCGGCTCACCCCGATCCAGGGAGCTGTCGAACTTCGTGCCGTCGAGCAACGTGCCGGTGTAGTGGACTTTCACCCGGTCGGTCGCGGTCGGTTTCGCGCCCGTCCCTTCGGTGATCACTTGGTATTGCAAGCCGCTCTCGGTCGTGAAGACGCCGTCTTTCGTCTTGTTCTCGGCCAAGAATTTCTCGCCGGCTTCCTTGTTCTCGTTCGCCTCACGCGTCTGGGCTTCCATGAAATAATTGTTCAAATAGCGTTGCGCGGCCTCCGGGGTCATCTTCAGGCTGTCGCCCTTGATCGCCTGGACAAAGCCCGCGATGACGTTATCCACGTCAATCTCTTCGCCTGGCAGGTTTTTCAGGTTCTCCTTGTAACTGGCGCCCGTGCTGACCCCAAGCGCGTAGCTCGCGCTATCGACCGCCTTGTTCAGCTTCTCGGAAGGAATGCTTCCACCTCCGCAAGAGGTCAGCGCCGTTCCCATTGCTACAATCGCTGTAGCGACTAATACACTAACTTTTTTCATCTTATTTCTATTATTTGACGATATCCAATAATTCCACGTCGAAAATCAACGTGCTGTTCGGCTCGATCATATTGCCGGCTCCCCGTTCGCCATAAGCCAGGTTTGACGGGATGAAAAGCCGCCATTTGGAGCCGACGGGCATCATTTGCAGCGCCTCGACCCACCCCGGGATCACTTGCGACACGCCAAAGACAGCCGGTTCGCCCCGTTGGATCGAGCTGTCGAAAACGGTCCCATTGATCAGGGTGCCGTGGTAATGGCATTTCACCTTGTCGCTGGCGGCCGGCTTCGGGCCGTTCCCGTTTTTCAAGATCTCGTATTGCAAACCGCTTGGCAACTCAACGACGCCCGCCTTATGCCGATTGATATTGAGAAACTCCTCGCCCGCTTTCTTGTTGATCTCCAAGCGTTCTTGCTGAAGTTTCACGAAATAGTCATTGATCACTTGTTTCGCCTCCTCGTAGCTGATGGCGGGTTGCTGGCCGGAGAGCACGTCGGTCAAGCCTTTCACGAAGTCCTCGATTTGGAGATCCTTGATGCCTGAATTCTCGAAATTGTTCCCGATGCTTAGGCCAAGCGCGTAACTTACTTTATCCATTTTCTATCTGCTTTCGTTTTAAATGGGGGCAAATGTAATGCTTTTAATCACACCCATATCAAAGTGGAGGCCAAATATATTTTTATTAACCATTCCGCCAAGGCGGATCAGCATTTTACGCGTAGTTTTGCCCACATAATGTTCCTGTTTAATTCAATTGGCTTATGAAAAAGAAACTTGTTGTGCTCACTGGCGCCGGAATGAGCGCCGAGAGCGGAATCTCGACTTTCCGGGATTCCGATGGCTTATGGGAAAACTACCGGGTGGAAGAAGTCGCCACGCCTGAAGGTTTCATGGCGAACCCTGAGCTGGTGCTCGACTTCTATAACCAACGCCGGAAAGAAGTGCTCGCGACCCATCCCAACGCGGGGCATAAGGGCCTGGCGGCGCTCGAGAAGGACTTCGATGTCCGTATCATCACGCAGAATATTGATAACTTGCACGAGCGGGCGGGTAGTCATCAAGTGATCCATCTGCATGGGGAAATCATGAAAGCCTGCACGATGCGCGACCAGCGGACGACTTACGACCTATCGCCCGAAGACCCCGTGATCCGCCTCGGCGACAAGGACCCACATGGAGAGCAATTGCGACCTTTCATCGTCTGGTTTGGCGAAGCGGTCCCGATGATCGAGCCGGCGATCAAATGGGTGGAGGATTGCGATATATTCGTGATCATCGGCACCTCGCTCAACGTCTACCCCGCCGCCGGCCTCTTGAACTATGTCCGCCGGGGGCAACCGATCTTTTTGATCGACCCCAAGGAGGTACGGACTTACCGCGACGACGTGGAGCACATCCAATGTGGCGCGTCGGAAGGCGTCAAGCGGCTCACGGAGAAGCTTCAGGCGTTGAAATGAGCGCGCCCTCAACGCTGGGACGCCATTACGTAAACGTTTTGGCGCTCCCGAGCCTCCCCATCTGTTATTACGTAAACGAAAAGTCATATCCGGATGATTTTTCTTTTAATTCAAAAATGAAAAAATATTCCCGCATGCCTGCGATGACAATACGTAAACGTTTTGGCGCCACTGAGCCTCCCCATCTGTTATTACGTAAACGAAAAGTCATATCCGGGAGTTTTTTCTTTTAATTCAAAAATGAAAAAATATTTCCGGACGTGCGATTCCGCCAAACCAAAAATGAAATGGCGCCGCCGGGCGACGGTTCCGCCAAACCAAAAATGAAATGGCGCCGCCGGACGACGGTTCCGCCAAAACGCGGACGTTTTGGAGGTTTCCCGCTAGAGAAACCACTTTTTGAAATCCCGAAAAAATAAAGGATTCCCCACTGCCGTACAGCAATGAGAAATCCTTCAGGAGCGATTTGAATTAAAGTCCTAATTGTTTTGACAACTCCAGCATCCGTTGGATGGGGCGGATCGCTTTTTGGCGGATCGCCTCGTCGACGTGGATCTCCGGGAGTTCGTATTTCAGGCAGTTATACAATTTCCCCATCGTGTTCATCCGCATGTAATGGCATTCCCCGCAGGCGCCCTCCAAGTCGTTGGGGGCTGGGATGAAAGTCTTGTGGGGATTGCGTTTGCGCATCTCGTGGAGCACGCCGTTCTCGGTGGCGACGATGAAGGTCGCGTTGGCCGACTGGGTCGCGTATTTCAGCAAGCCCGCGGTCGAGCCGACGTAATCCGCTTGCTCGACCACCTCCTTGGGGCACTCCGGGTGGGCGATGACCAACGCCTCGGGGTGCTCAGCTTTCAGGGCCTTGATCCGCTCGGCGGAGAAGCGCTCGTGCACGTGGCACGCGCCCTCCCAAAGCAGCATCTGACGGCCGGTCGTCCGGTTGATGTAGCTTCCCAGATTGCGGTCGGGGCCGAAGATGATCTTCTCGTCGGCGGGCAGGCTCTCGATGATCTTGCGAGCGTTGGTGGAGGTGACGACGATGTCGGTCAGCGTCTTGACGGCCGCCGTCGTGTTGACATACGAGATCACCGTGTGGCCCGGACGCGCTTGGATGAACCGTTCGAACTCGGGCGCCGGACAGCTGTCCGCCAATGAGCATCCCGCGTTCAAATCGGGGACCAAGACCTTTTTCTCCGGGCAGAGGATTTTGGCCGTCTCGCCCATAAAATGGACGCCACAGAGCACCAGGATGTCAGCCTCGGTCCGCTCGGCCCATTGCGCCAACGCCAAGCTGTCGCCCACATAATCCGCGATGTCCTGGATATCGGCCGTTTGGTAATAATGAGCCAAGATAACGGCATTCTTCTCTTTCCGCATCCGGTCGATCTCCGCCTTCAGGTCAATGCCTTCAGGGACCGGGATGTCCATGTATCCAATCGAATTCGTTCGCATAATCTTTTTCTTCTCTCGTTAAGCCATTTATTTTGAAGGCTGATCGGTCATCGTGAACTCCAAGCGGCCTCCGTTGACAAGATCCGCGTGCTCAATGAACATTTCCCGCAAGGGATTCCCGTTGAGGCGGACTTCTTTCACGTATTTATTCGCGGGACTATTCTCGTGGACAACCACTTCGAAGGTGCCTCCCGCCACTTGAATGGTGGCCCGGTCGACCATGGGCCGGCCCAAAGCGTAAACCGGAATGCCGGGGCAGACTTGATAAATTCCGAGGGCGCTCAGGACATACCAAGCGGACATCTGGCCGCAATCCTCGTTGCCGATGATACCGTCAGGAGCGTTCGTATAGAAATTGCGCATGATGAAATCGAGGCGCTCTTGGCCTTTCCAGGGCGAATCGGTCCAATTATAGAGGTAGGCCATGTGATGGCTTGGCTCGTTACCGTGCGCGTATTGGCCAATAAGTCCCGTGATGTCGCCCGACGCTTCGGCGCCATCCACCTGCGAGGAGGTCGTGAACAAGGTGTCGAGACGTGTCTCCAATTCCGCTTTCCCTCCGATCGCGGCGATGTAATTGTCCATATCGTGCGGGACGAAGAAGCTCCATTGGAACGCGTTCCCTTCCGTATAGTCGCTCTTCATGTGGGCGGAATAACGGGGGTTAAACGGCGTGCGGAATTTCCCGTCGCTCATGATCGGACGCATGAATTTGGTCTCCGGGTCGAGATAGCGTTGGTAATATTTCCCCTTTTTCGTGTATTCGTCAGCCAGCGCCTGATCACCCGCTTTCTGGGCGATCTGGGCGATACACCAATCGTCGTAAGCCATCTCCACGCCCCAAGAGACGGACTCAGGAATCGAATCCGCGGGGACAAAACCGTATTTATCTTTATAAAGAAGATGTTTCGTGATAAGGTCGAGCTCCCGGGTTCCCGCGAACTTCTGGGCTAAGTCTTCCCGATAGACGGATGAGCGGGCGCCTGCCTCGGCCCATACTTTCAAGTCGGCGCCACCGGTCATATCCTTACAAACCAAGTCCGCCAAGACCGCCACGGAATGATAGGCCGGCATACAGCCCGTATAACTGCTGACAATCGGCCACTTCGGCAAGATAGAACCTTCCCGGTAAGCTTGCACCAAGGAAAGGCCCATCTCGGTCGCCCGGTCGGGGCGGATGATGGTCAACAAAGGATGCAACGCCCGGAACGTATCCCAAAGCGAGAAAGCCGTATAGTTGACGTATCCCGCTTGAGCCGTATGGACTTGCTTGTCGAGGCCGGTATAACGCCCGTCGACATCTTGGTAAACGTATGGCGCCAACGAGGCGTGATAGAGGGCGGTATAGAAATTCTTGAAAATAGTCGGATCGCTCGTCTCAATCTGGATCTTGTTCAACTCTTGGTTCCAGATCTCGGCGGATTGCTGGCGGGTCGCCTCAAAATCCCAATCGGGCAATTCACGTTCCATATTCTGGGCCGCTCCCTCCGGATCGACAGGCGAGATGGCTACTTTCGCGTACAGCGGCTCCGCGCTTTCCTTGAACCAGAAATGGAATTTCAGGTCTTTGTCGGTCGTCAAACTATCGGGAATGTCCCCGGCCGTTTTCTGCCCATCTACATATTGGGTCATGCTGACGGCCGGCTCGGAGAACGTGATCCGGTAAGCGATGGCGTGATAATGCGCCCAACCTTGCGTGCGGAACGTCCCTTCGATCGTCGACGGATCAACCACGTGATAGGTATTTCCCACCAACTTATGTCCCCAATCAGGTTGCAAGATATGGCCCAGGTCGAGCATTACCCGCCGCTCTTTCGCGTTATCGTAAGTGTATTTATGGAAACCGACACGGTCGGTGGAAGTGAGTTCCACTTGAATGCCAAAATTGTCAAGGCGAACGGCGTAATAGCCTGGTTCCGCCCGCTCGGTCTCTTTCTGGAAAGTCGCGATCGGCTGGATCGAATCGCCTCCCGAGAAGGGGAGCAGCGCGATGTCGCCCATGTCGCCGATGCCGGTCCCGGAAAGGTGCGTATGGCTAAAGGCATAGATCTGACGGTCGTCGTAATGATAACCGCTGCTGGCGTCCCAGCCCATGATATGCGTATCAGGGCTCAGCTGTACCATCGCGTAGGGCCTTGTCGCCCCCGGGAAGGTATGTCCATGGAATCCCGTGCCGATCATGGGATCCACATATTGATTAAGATCTTTTTCCTCCGAAGAAGAGGAAGCGGGGGATGACGCGCATCCGACAACCAATCCGGAAATAGCTATTACGGAAAGGAGAGAAAGGAGTTTTTGTTTCACTTTTAATCTGATTTAGTTCGTACTTGCCGCGTAAAAACGCATTTCCCGCGAATATAAGCAAATGATGGGGAATACGGACAAACTACATCAAGAATTTAAACAAAAACAGCACGGCCAGCACGTACATCGCCAGCGTCAGTTTCTCGCGCTTGCCTGTCAGCAAATTCAACAACACATAGCTGATCAGGCCTATCACAATACCATCGGAAATGCTGTACGCTAAAGGCATGAACAAGACGCAGAGGAACGCCGGGATCGCTTCCGAATAATCGTCGAACTCGACACGCTTGATAGATGTCATCATCATCACGCCGACCAAGACCAAAACGGGTGCCGTCGCCGCTCCGGGCACCGCCAAGAAGAGCGGGGAGAAAAACAGCGCGAAGAGGAAGCAGATGGCAGTCGTGAAAGCCGTCAATCCCGTGCGGCCCCCTTCGCCCACGCCGGCGGCGCTCTCCACGAAGGTCGTCACGGTACTCGTACCAAGCATGGCGCCGGCGGTCGTCGCCACGGCATCAGCCATGAAGGCGCTCTTCACGTTCGGGATTTTCCCGTTTTTCAGCATCCCCGCCTTCGCGCAAACGCCCACCAGCGTCCCAATCGTGTCGAACATATCCACAAATAAAAACGTAAAGACCACAAAGACCATCTCGCCCGAGAAGATGTGTTCGAAATCAAACTGGAAGAAAATAGGCTCAAGCGACGGCGGGGCGCTCATCACCCCTTCAAAGCGAGTCAATCCCATCGGAATCCCGATCGCGGCCGTAGCGATAATTCCCCAAAGCAAGGCGCCCCGCACGTTGAAGATTAGCAGTACGGAAGTCAACACTAACCCAATGGCGCCCAACAATCCCGAGCCTGCCGTCAGGTCGCCCAAACCAACGAGCGTGGCGTCGTTGCTCACGATGATTCCCGCGTTCTTCAGTCCGATAAAGGCGATATACAAACCTATGCCCGCACTGATCGCGTTCTTTAACGTGAGCGGGATGGCATTGACAATGGCCTCTCGCAGATTGGTCAATGTAAGAATGATGAAAATCACCCCCTCGATCAGGACCGCTGTCAAGGCGAATTGCCACGAATAGCCCATGCTGAGGCAAACCGTATAAGCGAAAAAGGCGTTGAGCCCCATGCCCGGCGCCAACCCGAAAGGCAATTTGGCGAACACGGCCATCAATACGGTCCCAATGATGGAAGCGACCACGGTCGCGGTGAACACGGCTCCCTTATCCATGCCCGACGCGCTCAGGATATCGGGGTTGACGGCCAAAATATAAGCCATCGTGAGAAACGTCGTGATCCCAGCGAGCACCTCCGTCCTCACTGAATTGACCGACGGATCGAATCCAAATAATTTTTTCAACATAATTATTCCTACATAAATATATTAAATAAGAAAGGCCGATAATCTTTCGACTATCAGCCTTCTTCCTAAGTACCCAGAGCCGGGATCGAACCGGCATGGAAGTGAATCCACTGGTGTTTGAGACCAGCGCGTCTACCAATTCCGCCATCTGGGCCTGGGTGATTCCCGAAAACGAACGCTGAGGCACTCCCCTCTTCCACGGGAAAGCAATCTTCTCGACCGATTCCCGTGTACCCAGAGCCGGGATCGAACCGGCATGGAAGTGAATCCACTGGTGTTTGAGACCAGCGCGTCTACCAATTCCGCCATCTGGGCTTGTCCTCAACAAACGTCCTTTCCAGAATCGTGCCGCAAAGGTACTGCCTTTTTTCTAATTCGCAAGTGCTCCCGCTATTTTTTCAGAAAAAAAGAATCTTTGCGGTGTTGGTGAAATTATTTGCCTATATTTGTGGAAACGAAATTAATAATGCCAATCATTCATGGAAAATAATTATTGCGTGATCATGGGCGGCGGTATCGGGAGCCGCTTCTGGCCATTCAGCAGAGAGAACTATCCGAAACAATTCCTTGATTTCTTTGGATCAGGGCGGACTTTGCTGCAAATGACTTTTGACCGGTTTATCAAAATTATCCCACTGGAAAACATCTATGTAGTGACAAACGTCGCCTACGAGGCGTTGGTCAAGGCTCAATTGCCGGAATTGCCGGATCAACAGATATTGCTGGAACCCACGCGGCTGAACACGGCCCCTTGCGTCGCGTACGCCGCTTACCACATCCGGGCTCGCGACCCGGAAGCGAACATCGTGGTCGCACCGACCGATCATCTTATCATCAAGGAAGATGTTTTCTTGAACGACGTGAAAAAGGGGCTTGAATTCGTGAAACATCACGACGCCCTCGTGACGTTGGGCATCAAACCCAGCCGACCCGAGACGGGCTATGGCTACATCCAAAGCAGTGAGCAAACCCAAGGCGAATTCACGAAAGTCAAGACATTCACCGAAAAGCCCAATCTGGAGATGGCGAAAGTCTTCGTCCAAAGTGGCGAGTTCTTCTGGAACTCCGGGTTGTTCTTGTGGAACGTCAACACCATCCTGAAAGCTTTCGAGCGGTATATGCCCGACATCACCTTGCGCTTCAACATGGGGCTGGACAAGTTCAACACGCCGAACGAACGGAAATTCATCAACGAGCAATATCCCTATTGCCGCAACATCTCCGTGGATTACGGCATCATGGAGAAGGCGGACAACGTCTACATGCTGTGTGTCGATTTCGGGTGGGCCGACGTCGGGACTTGGGGGTCCTTATACGACATGGCGGAGAAAAACGAGAATGGCAACGTCATCATCAGCAAGGGGGAAACGATGCTCTACGAAAGCGAACGCAACGTGATCGCGATCGACGACCCCAAGCGCCTGACCGTCATCCAGGGCATCGACAACTGCATCATCGCCGAGTCGGGCAACGTCTTGCTCATCTGCCGCATGGGCGACGAGCAACGCATCAAGCAATTCGTGGCCGACGCCCAAATGAAATACGGCAAAGAATTCAAATAAAACTTTTTAATCCTTCCATGTAAAGGAAAGGCACGCTGGAAACGAATCCGGACGTGCCTTTCCTTATTATTATATAGCGATCATCTTACGCCTCACCGAACGCTTTCCGAGCCTCGCGATCGGGGTCGTTCTTCACCTCACAAGTGTTGTCGAGGATCATCACCTCGCCGTTCGCCTCCGTGTACTTCGGCCAGGTCGGTAGCGTGCCGCCGTTCGGGTCGCCCTTGCGCATGAAGTTCAGGAGGGCTTCCGACATCTTATCGGACAACGCCCGTGGGACACGTCCGCCACCCGTATGCGTATACATCCGGTCGGTATTCTTGAACCAGAAGCAGATATCGAGACAGTGGAACGCCCGCATCCGGTTGTCGAACAACGGCGGACACCAACCGAACCACGCCACGTAGACGGGCTGCCCCTGCGCCAACTTGGCGTTGGCCGAGCGGACAACGCCGGCGCGCGACGAGGAGATCAGCGCCCAAAGCTCGATCGGCCGCTTGTCGGGGAAACATTTCGCGTAAGCGTCGACAATGGCCTCCGACTTGTCGCCATAGCGGGCCTTGATCTTCTCGACCACGCCTTCTTTCGTGATCGACTCCAACGAGGCGTCGCCCCGGTTTGGGCTCATCTCATGGAAGGTCGTACAGAAAATCATCGGGATCTGCGGCGCGTTAGCGCTGTTCTCGGCCGAATAGAATTGGCCGATCGGGATGTTGCGTCCATCGGCGACGGGGCTGAAACCGCCGCGACGTCCTTCCGTCCCCTGCTCTTTCCAATACCTCGCGCTGGCCCGGTTGGCGATCTCCAGGTACTCTTCCCAAGGGATCTCTTGCAACTTGTCGATCTGCGCGGCCGTGAGGCCCGCCTCTTTCAAGATATACTCGCCGATCTTCCGGGAAACTTTCTGGTCCATCGCCCCGATCGAGGAGCCGCTCAGCGCCACCGCCTTATGCACCAATCCCTTCGCGCCGGGCATGGCGGCCGTGATGCAGACCTTCGCGCCACCACCCGACTGGCCGATGATCGTGACGTTGTCCGGATCGCCCCCGAAGTTCGCGATGTTGTCGTGGACCCATTGCAGGGCGGCGACGATGTCGAGCATCCCCACGTTGCCGGAATCCTTGTATTTCTCGCCGCCTACCGCCGAGAGGTCCGAGAAGCCGATCGGGCCCAAGCGGTGGTTGATGGAGCAGAACACGATGTCGCCCGCGCGGCTCAGGTTCTCGCCATGATAACCATCTTGCTCAATGCCATTGCCGCTCGTGAAGCCGCCGCCGTGGAGCCAGACCAGCACCGGCCGCTTCTTCCCGTCGGCCAAGGCGGGCGTCCAGACGTTGAGGCAAAGGCAATCCTCGCTCACGTCGTAGTAATTCCAATGGTCCGAGAAGGTGTAATAGTTGTTGCCCCACTTGTTTTTCATGTTTTGCGGAGCGCAGTTGCCATAGAAGAGCGCGGGGCGCGTGCCCGTCCAAGGCTCCGGCTTCTGGGGAGGCATAAAGCGGTTCTTTCCGGAGGTGTCCGCGCCGTAAGGGATTCCCAGGAAGGTGTACACGTTGTTCAGGATGTAGCCCTGCACCTTACCATACTGTGTTTGGGCGATCGCGATGTCATCGCCGATGAAGAGGACTTGATCGTCCGCGCCGCCCGACGCCGTGCCCGTCGCCGCGTTCGCTGGTCCTGAACCGCACGCGGGAGCCGTCACCAGACCTCCCGCCCCGATCAACGCCGTGCCAAGGCCGACGTTTTTCATGAATTGTCGTCTATCCATTTTCCTTTTGTCATTTAAGGTTAAACTTTGTTTGTTTCAATCGTTCGCGATATTACGGATTTTTCTTCTGATTTCCTACCGTTTCCCGTTTTTCGAATTTTGGGAAAAACACCACGTGGTCGCCCCGCTGTACCCCTACAACGCCTCGGCGCGACTCGCGAAGCCCCGCTGTACCCCTACAATGGCCCTGCGCGACCTCGCGAAGCCCCGTTGTACCCCTACAACGCCTCGGCGCGACTCGCGAAGCCCCGCTGTACCCCTACAATGGCCCCGCGCGACCTCGCGAAGCCCCGCTGTACCCCTACAATGGCCCCGCGCGACCTCGCGAAGCCCCGCTGTACCCCTACAACGCCTCGGCGCGACCCGCGCAGCCCCGCTGTAGCCCTACAATGCCTCGGCGCGACTCGCGAAAGGCCGAACGAGGCCTACGACGGCCCCTCGCGAACGCTTTTAGCCCAAGCGCCACTCGGCGCCAGTCTTCGTGTCCTTGATCTCGAAGCCGGCGGCGGTCAGCTCGTCGCGGATCTTGTCGCTCGTCGCCCAGTCCTTGTTGGCTTTCGCTTGCTGGCGGACGGCCAGGAGCAAGTCGACGGCCCGGCGGAAGGCTTCCGTCTGGGTGTCGCTCGCGGCGCCGGCGCTCTCGTCCTTCAAGCCGAGCAAGTCAAAGAGGAAGAGCTGGAACGTCTCCCGCAATTCTTCCAGATCGATGGCCGAGAAAGTGGCCTTGCCGTCTTTCACGGAATTGATGGCGCGGGCGGCGTCGAAGAGGTGCGAGATCACGATCGGCGAATTAAGATCGTCGTTCATCGCGTCGTAACACTTCCGCCGGAGACCGATCACGTCGATGGTCGAGTGCTCCGAGGGCGTCAGTTTCATCAGGTGGCCGTAAGCTTCCATCAGGCGGGCCAATCCCTTCTCGGCGGCGCGGAGGGCGTCGTTGCTGAAATCGACGGTGCTGCGGTAGTGGGCCTGGAGGATGAAGAAACGGATCGTCATCGGCGAGTAGGCTTGTTCGAGCGTCGGATGATCGCCGGTAAAGAACTCGTTGAGCGTAATGAAATTGCCAAGACTTTTGCCCATCTTTTGCCCGTTGATGGTGATCATGTTGTTGTGCATCCAATAATGCACCATCTCCGAGCCCTGCGAGGCGACCGCCTGGGCGATCTCACATTCGTGGTGCGGGAAAATCAAGTCCATGCCGCCCCCGTGGATATCGAAATGCTCGCCGAGGTATTTCTTGCCCATCGCCGTGCACTCGCAATGCCAGCCGGGGAAACCATCGCTCCAGGGCGAGGGCCAGCGCATGATGTGCTCGGGCTGGGCCTTTTTCCAAAGGGCGAAGTCGATGGGGTTGCGCTTCTCGTCTTGCCCGTCGAGCGCACGGGTCGTGTTGATCATGTTCTCGATATCGCGCCCGGAAAGCACGCCGTAACGATGCTTTTGGTTGTATTTCTCGACGTCGAAATAGACGGATCCCTCGCTCACGTAAGCGAAGCCATTGTCCAAGATCCGCTTGACCAGCCCGATTTGCTCGATGATATGGCCCGAGGCGCAAGGCTCGATGCTGGGCGGGAGGACATTGAGGGCGGTCATCGCCTCGTGGTAGCGGCGGGTGTAATATTGCGCCACCTCCATCGGCTCCAGCTGCTCGAGGCGGGCTTTCTTGGCGATCTTGTCCTCGCCGTCGTCGGCGTCGTGCTCCAGATGGCCGACGTCGGTGATGTTGCGGACATACCGGACCTTATAGCCGAGATGTTTCAAATAGCGGAAAAGGAGATCGAAAGTGATCGCCGGACGGGCGTGCCCCAGATGGGGATCGCCATAAACGGTAGGCCCGCAAACATACATCCCCACGTGCGGGGCATGGAGCGGGACGAACGCTTCCTTCTTTCGGGTAAGCGTGTTGTAAATATTCAATTGTTGTTCCATAGGACCATGTATTTGCTTTCTAAAAATCTAAAAACTCATTCCGATTGATTGATCTCGAGCAATTCCTCGAGGTATTGCCGCGAGTTGCTCAGCCGGGGGATCTTGTGCTGCCCACCCAACTTGCCCTTGCCGCTCAACCAGCTATAGAAGGCGCCGGGCTTGGCGACGATCACCTCGAGCGGTTGGAGCGAGATTTCCTTATAACGCTTCGCCTCGTAGTCGGAGTTCACCGACTGGAGCGCCTCGTCGAGCGACCGGGCGAACTCGTCGACCGACGGCGGCATCTTCTCGAACTCGATAAACCATTGATGCCGCCCCTTCGCCTTGTCGAGCAGGAAAAGGGGAGCGGCCGTGTATTCCTTGATCACCGCGCCCGTCTCCCGGCACGCGATGGCGATGGCCTTGTCGGCGTTGTTGACCATCAATTCCTCGCCAAACGCGTTGATGAAATGCTTGACGCGACCGGAGATCACGAACTTATAAGGCCGTGTGGAAGTGAAACGCACGGTGTCGCCAATCTCATAACGCCATAAGCCTCCGGCGGTCGAGATGATCATGGCATAATTCGTCCCCACCTCCACTTCCGTCAAGGGAATGGCTCGCGGAGACGGGTCGCCGATCTCGCTCATCGGGATGAACTCATAGAAAATGCCATAATCGAGCATGAGCAAAAGCGTGCGCTCGCCGGGGTCGTCTTGCAAACCGAAGAAACCTTCCGAAGCGTTGTAGGTCTCCATATAACGCATCCTCGGCGAGGTAATCAGGCTCTTGTATTGATCCCGGTAAGGCTCGAAACTGATTCCGCCATGGAAGAAAACCTCAAGATGGGGCCAGACTTCCGACAAGTCCTCCTTGCCCGCCCGCCGGAGAATCGCCTTGAGCAAGACCAGCATCCACGAGGGAACGCCGGAGAGGTTCGTCACGTCCTTCCGCCACGTGCTCTCCACGATGGCCTTGATCTTGCTTTCCCACTCATCCATCAGGATAATCTTTTTGCCAGGAATCCGCACCAGGCCTCCCAGCGCGGGGATGTTCTGGATCAGGATCGCGGAGAGGTCGCCCTGGTGAGCCTGCCGGTTGAGCGGCGAAAGGCTATGGCTCCCTCCCAAGATCAGTCCTTTTCCCGCGAAGAAACGGCTATCGGGACGGTCGCGGAGGTAGAGGGTCACGGTATCGTAGCCTCCTTGGTAATGGCAACCGTGCAGGATCTCGTTGGTGACGGGCAGGAACTTGCTCTTGTCGCTCGTCGTCCCGCTGCTCTTCGCGTACCAATGGACGGTCGATGGCCAAAGGATATTTTTCTCGCCCCGGATCATCCGGTTGATAAACGGTTTCAAATCGTCGTAGGATTGGATCGGGACCCGCTCCCGGTAATCGGGATAGCTCCGGATGCTCTTGAAATCGTAACGCTTGCCCCACTCCGTCTCGCCCGCCTTGTTCAAGAGGAAACGCAACTGGCGCTCCTGGATGAGATCCGGCTCGGTGGCGAAACGTTCGATCGCGCTCATCCGCTTTTGAAAGAAAAGAGAAATCGTCCGTGTCAGAATGTCCATAATTCACTCATTTTATACGTCATCACTGGTTTAGGCCTCTCCCCCTCTCACCAACATTCCGCTTTATCTCTCAGTTCCGGAATCTGGTTCTTATCGAATACGGGATCGCGCCCCTCTTTCTTTTGTCGTCTATAATCCTCGAGCAACAAAAACGCTTGCTTGCTGAGTGGCGCGATCGCCGCCAGGTTGCAAAGCGTCATCAAGGCCATGGTCACGTCGGCCAAGCTCCAGGCCAGGTCCAGGCTCGCCAGCGCCCCAAACATCACCATGCCGCCCACCAAGATCCGATAAATGAACATGGGGGTTTTCCGCTGGGTGATGAAACGGATGTTCGCCTCTCCATAATAATAATTGCCGATGATGCTGCTGAAGGCGAAAAGGAGGATCGCCACGGCCACGAAAACGCGGCCCGCGTCGCCCACCTGGGTCGCCAAGGCGTCTTGCGTCAGTTGGACGCCATTGCTCGTCCCGTCGAGGGGCACGCCGCTAAACAAGATGATAAACGCCGTGCAGGTACAAATCACCAAAGTGTCCGTAAAGACGCCGAGCGCCTGGATCAAGCCTTGTTTCACGGGGTGCGAGGTATGCGCCGTCGCCGCGACATTCGGGGCCGAACCCATACCGGCCTCGTTGCTGAACAAACCGCGCTTGATGCCCTGCATGATCGCCGCGCCAATACCGCCACCCGCCGCCGCGTGCCAATTAAAGGCGCCCTCGATAATCCGGGCGAACACCTCCGGCAATTCCTTGGCATTCATCACGACGATGACCAAGGCCAGCAAAATGTAGCCCAAAGCCATCACCGGCACCAAGACGCTGCTGACCTGAGCGATCCGCTGGATACCCCCGAATATGATCACGAGCGTCACGAGCGTCAGGATCACGCCCATCCAAGTCGGGTCGAAGCCGAAGGCCGAATCCCACGCCGCGCAAATCGTATTGCTTTGCACGGAATTGAACGCGAATCCAAAAGTAATGGAAATCAAGACGGCGAAAAGGACACCCATCCATCGGCGCCCAAGACCTTTTTCCATATAATAAGCCGGCCCGCCAATAAACGAGTCCTTTCCTTTTTGCTTATACAATTGGGCGAGCGTCGACTCGACAAAAGCGCTCGACGAGCCCAGCAAGGCGATCAGCCACATCCAGAAAACGGCGCCCGGGCCACCGATCGCCACGGCCGTCGCCACCCCCGCCAGGTTGCCTGTCCCGACACGGCTGGCCAACGAAACCATGAATGCCTGAAAAGAAGAAATATGCTTAGTCCCCGCCGCCGTAGAGGTCGACTCGCCCAGCAGCAAGATCATCTCTTTCAACATTCTAAATTGCACGAAACGACTCCGTAACGTAAAAAAGACCGCACAGCCCACCAACGAAATAACCAAGACATACGACCACAAAAAGTCGTTGACTACGCTGATCCATTCATTCAATAAATCCATAACCTTCAATTTTCCGCGAAAATACATATCTCTTCCGTGATTCTCGCTTTTCCCCAAATATATTTCCAAAATCATTCCGCTCCGAACCAGCGTTAGCGCTCAACCCGCCTGAACCGCGCGGGCGCTTCTCCGAGCTTCCGGACGGCCGCCTGAACTGCGCGGGCGGCTCTCCGAGGCTCCGGACAGCCGCCTGAACTGCGCGGGCGCTTCTCCGAGGCTCCGGACAGCCGCCTGAACTCCGCGGGCAGCTCTCCGAGACTCCGGACAGCCGCCTGAACTCCGCGGGCAGCTCTCCGAGGCTCCGGACAGCCGCCTGAACTCCGCGGGCAGCTCTCCGAGGCTCCGGACGGCCGCCTGAACTCCGCGGGCAGCTCTCCGAGGCTCCGGACGGCCGCCTGAACTCCGCGGGCGACTATTCCGCCAAAACCACCTAATACTCAAGCCTAATCGCGTTAATCCTTCAAATTTGGCGGTTTTCCCATGGATTTTGAGTAAGTTTACAGCCTCGTAAAAACGAAGAAAAAAAATGAAGATAGGTATTCTTTCATCGGGCGGAGACTGCCCAGGGATCAACGCCACCATCCGCGGCGTAGGCAAAACCGCGATCATGCACTACGGCATGGAAGTCATCGGTATTCACAGCGGTTTCAAGGGATTAATGGAAAAAGATTTCCAAGTCCTTGACGAACCAAGTCTTTCCGGCATCTTGAATTTGGGAGGGACCATCCTAGGGACCTCGCGCGAGAAACCCTTCCGGAAAATGTTGGCCAAAGGCGATCCGGAAAAGCCCCAAGTCATCAAACAAAACTACGAGGAGCTGGGTCTGGATTGCTTAGTTTGCATCGGCGGGAACGGTACGCAGAAAACGGCCAATCTCCTGTCGAAAATGGGATTGAATGTCGTGGGCGTTCCTAAAACCATCGACAACGACGTGTGGGGGACGGATATCACCTTCGGTTTTGACACGGCGGTCAACATCGCGACCGAAGCGATCGACCGCTTGCATTCGACCGCCAGCTCCCACAAACGGGTGATGGTCGTCGAAGTGATGGGTCACCACGCGGGATGGATCGCCTTGTACGCGGGCATGGCGGGTGGCGCCGACGTCATCCTTTTGCCGGAAATCCCCTACGACATGGACCGGGTTTGCGAAGCGATCCAAGACCGTTCGCGCCGCGGCAAGCCTTGCTCGATCGTCGCGGTGGCTGAAGGCATCGAGACGCCCGTCAAGTCGCGCCCGTCCGATTACGTTTCGGAAATCATCGAGTCGACCACCGGCCTGGAAACCCGCAACACGGTCTTAGGCTACACGCAACGAGGCGGCAACCCCTCCCCGTTCGACCGCAACCTGGCGACCCGCCTCGGCGGCTACGCGACAGAACTGATCGCTAAAAAACAATTTGGCCGAATGGTCTGCGTGAAAGGCGATAAGATTAGCTCTATGCCCTTGGAAGACGTCGCCGGGAAACTAAAATTGGTCACCCCCGACCACGAGCTGATCAAGCAAGGGAAACGAATGGGCATTCTTTTCGGTTAGACCGGAAACCGGCCTCACTTGCCCCAACCCTATTCCGTGCCCATGGAGCCCGGAGTAGGGTTTGTTTTATAACCCTGCTTATAATGGGATATTTTCTTTTGGAACGACTTGTCCGTCCGGATTCTGTTCAAGGCCATTTTTGCCGCCTCTTGTTGTGATTCTTTCTTTGAGAAACCGATCCCTATCCCGATCTGTTCCCCCAAAATGGAGATGGCGGTTTGAAAAACGGGATTGCCCTCGTTGTCGATGAACGATTCGATCAAGTCGAATGAGATATCAATTTTATTCTTTTGGCTCCACTCGATCAGGTTCGACTTGAAGTTCATTTCCTTCCGGATCAACTCTTCCACGTTCAGATGGCGCCGGATCAATCGCTCTTGGATAAAACGGTAAGTCTTGTCATAGCCTTGGTCTAAATAAATCGCCCCGATGAAAGCCTCCAACGCGTTTCCATAAAGATGATTCGAATGGCTGCTCATCCTCGTGGAGAATATCACGAGCTTATCCAACCCGATCTTGACCGCCAACTGGTCTAACGTCTCCCGTTGTACGATCTTCGAGCGTGTATTCGTGAGGAAACCTTCCCGCTTCGTAGGGTATTTCCGGTAAAGGATATCCGCCACGACCAAGTCGAGCACGGCATCTCCCAAATATTCCAAACGCTCGTTATTCGCCCACTTGTTCTCGTCAATCTTGAGGGGAGAGGATTTATGGACTAAGGCCAATTCATAAACACGAATATCATTCGGCACGAAACCCAAGATCTTGTATAAAGACAAATAAGGCTCCTTCCCTTTATTTTGAAGGAGCCTTATATATGACCTTAACTTTGTAAATAAGCTCTTGGACACTTTTATTGAACAAATTTCTTCACGATCGCGCAAGAGTTATGGCCGCCAAAGCCAAAAGTATTCGACAAAGCCGCCCGAACTTCTCTTTTCTGCGCCTTATTGAACGTGAAATTCAAGTTATAATCAATTCCCGGATCATCATCGCCTTCCTCATGGTTGATCGTTGGCGGGATAATGCCCTCCTTGATCGCCATGACGCACGCCAGCGCTTCTATCGCGCCCGCCGCGCCCAGCAAGTGACCAGTCATTGACTTCGTTGAACTAATATTCAATTTATAAGCTTGTTCACCAAAAACTTCTTGAATCGCTTTCACTTCCGAAACATCTCCCACAGGCGTCGAGGTACCGTGTACATTAATATAATCAATATCCTCCGGTTTCATCCCCGCGTCTTCCAAGGCGTTCCGCATGGCGAGCTTCGCGCCCAAACCTTCCGGATGGGAAGCCGTCAAGTGATAAGCGTCGGCTGACAAACCTGTACCCGCGATCTCCGCGTAAATCTTCGCGCCCCGAGCGAGCGCATGTTCCATTTCCTCAAGCACCAAACAAGCGGAACCCTCACCAATCACAAAACCATCACGGCTCGCGCTGAATGGACGTGAAGCTGTTTCAGGAGAATCGTTTCGCGTCGACAACGCGTTCATCGAATTAAAGCCGCCTACACCCGACGGAGATACCGCCGCCTCAGCGCCTCCCGTCACAATCACGTTCGCCTTGCCTAAACGAATGTAATTGAAAGCATCAGCGATCGCGTTTGTCGAAGACGCGCAAGCGGAAACCGTCGCGAAATTCGGGCCCCTGAATCCATACAACATGGAAATATGCCCCGCCGCGATATCCGCGATCATTTTAGGAATAAAAAATGGGCTGAATTTCGGGCCAATCGTGTCTTTAGTCCGCTCATATCCCATCACTTCATCTTCAAATGTCTTGATACCACCAATGCCAGCGGCAAAGATCACGCCGATCCGGTCCTTATCCTCCTTCTCAAGATCGAAAGCGGCATCTTCAATAGCTTGCTTAGCGGCGTAAATCGCGAACAAACTATAACGATCGCATTTGCGAGCTTCTTTCCGGTCGACCACGCTCAACGGGTCAAACCCTTTTACCTCACAAGCGAAGTGCGTTTTGAATTTGGATGCGTCAAAATGAGTAATAGGCCCCGCTCCGCTCATCCCGTTGACCATACCCTCCCATGTTTCAGAGACCGTATTGCCTAACGGACTGATCGCACCAAGACCTGTTACTACAACTCTTTTTAATTCCATACCTTGAGTGAAAAGGGGATTGAATTACTTCGCGTTCTCTTCGATGTACTTGATAGCGTCACCTACCGTCGTAATCTTTTCTGCTTGATCATCAGGAATAGAAATACCGAATTCCTTCTCGAATTCCATGATCAATTCCACCGTGTCAAGTGAGTCTGCCCCTAAATCATTCGTAAAGCTTGCCTCGTTTGTAACTTCTGACTCTTCTACACTTAATTTATCAACGATAATAGCTTTTACCTTTTCAGCAATTTCAGACATAACTTTGTACAATTTAAATTAGTAAATATGAATATACTTTCTATTTTTGCAGTGCAAAGGAAAGCATTTTTTGTGTAACCAAACAAATTTAAGGCACTAAAAATGTGGAAAATTGCACGTTTTTTTGATCATTGTGCATTTAATGGGGTATTTTATGGTAAATATAGCGGTTTTTGCTTCCGGATCAGGGACTAATACGGAGGCACTTATCCGGCATTTCTCGTCGAGCGAGAAATACCGAGTCGCTTTGGTCTTTTCTAATCGGGCCAAAGCGGGCGTATTGGAACGGGCGACACGCTTAGGTGTCCCCTTCGAAGTGTTAACGAAAGACAAAATGACGAGTGAGGCCCTTATGGAGCTGATGGCCCGTTATGAAATTGGCTTCATCGTTTTGGCTGGCTACCTCTGCAAGATTCCGGATGAGTTGATAAAAGCTTATCCGAAACGCATCGTCAACATCCATCCGGCATTGCTACCTAAATATGGCGGAAAAGGAATGTATGGCAAACACGTTCACGAGGCGGTCGTGAAAGCGGGCGAAAAAGAAACCGGGATCACTATTCATTATATTAATGAGAACTATGACGAGGGTGAGATCATTTCCCAAAAAAGTTGCCCTGTCGAACCAAGCGATACGCCCGATGAGGTCGCCACGAAAGTCCATGCTTTGGAACACCAATATTACCCGCAGGTCGTGGAAAATCTCTTGGAAAATCTGTCACGCAATCAGGATTCATAATATATATAATATGGAAAAGGATAGGAGCATTTGGAAGATCAACAAAAGGAAACTGATCACGCTGCTCTCGGGAATGTGGATAGGATTATCCGGAATGGCGCAAATCAGCCATGGCGGAAAACCATTACCTCTATCGCTGTTGAGAAACGATCAGGCAAACTTATACGTAACGATGCCCGCATTCGACTTAGACGAACAGTTGCGGATAGATTCCTTAAATTTGATCGGAAATGACGGCGCCTATCCTTTCGCCTATAAATTCATGGCTGATTATACGCCCGAAAACTCCGGCGAACGGTTTACGTTGGCCGATGGGACTCGCGTTTGGCGCTTAGGGATTCACTCGCCTGGCGCACGGTCAATCAATCTCCTTTTTTCCGAATACGAACTCCCGGAAGGCGCCCAACTCTTTCTCTACAACGAGGACCAGACCGAGATATTGGGCGCGTTCAACCACTTGAACAATTCCGAGCTGAACATATTGCCTGTCGCCCCCATTCGTGGGGATCGCCTGATCATCGAATACCAAGAGCCCGCTAACGCACCTTTTCACGCACGTTTAAAAATAGGCGAGATCAACCACGGCTATCGTGTCCTGAAAGGAGTGGAACCCCAAGAAACGAATGACGATATCGCCACAATCCCCGCGCTGACTTGCTATGACTCATCAAACGCGGAACTTCGTCGTTGGGGGCATTCCTCTGTCCTCATGATCGTGGATGGCGTCTATATGTGCTCCGGTGTCCTTGTCAATAATACCGGGAACGATGGAAAACCTTACGTCCTGACCGCCTCGCATTGCTTAAACAACAAATTCACGATCGCCAACCCCGATTACGCGGCCATCGCCGGCTCGATCGTTTTCTTTTTCAATTACGACAGCCCGCTATGCGACCCTCCTTTACGAGGAACGGAAGAAATGTCCATGTCATCTTCTTACTATAGAGCCGTCAATGAACTCGGAGATCTCGCGCTCCTTGAATTGACCGAAATGCCACCCGTTTATTATCAGCCTTATCTGGCGGGATGGCAAGCCGACGGCCCCGGGACAGCTCCCTACATCTGCCTGCAACACCCCAATGGAGCCGATACCCGGTTAAGCCTCTCGGAATATGAATTAGAGGCGAAAACATTCTCCATTCCGGAAATGCCTTTTTACAAGGAAGGTCATTGGATGGTCCCAGAATGGACGATTGGCCATACGGCAAGTGGCGCGTCAGGATCCCCGCTTTTCGATCAAGACGGATCGGTGGTTGGCATCTTGTCGGGTGGAAACTCCACAAACAAGGCGCCTTACCGGGATTATTTCTACCGGCTTGATGTCGCCTGGGATAACCATTCTTCCGCATCCCGACAATTGGCTTATTGGCTTGACCCTTCAGGGAACGATATTCGGAAATGCGAAGGACTCGATCCTTACGAAGCCTCACCTTGCGAACGATTGAGCAATGTTGAGCGATCAGGCCTAAAAGAATTCGTGACCCACTCCACTTTTCAAGGGAACGCCTCCGAACCTCTTTTCGGAAATAACAGCTCCGGCACGACAACTTATGCGGAAGAATATACATGCGAAGGCCGCCATCTGCTTTATGGCGTTTACATCGTAACCCCCTCGGCAGGCGATCGATATCGATACCTTGATGTCGACATCTTGGTATACAACGGAGAGAATGGCCCTGACCACCTTCTTCATACGGAACATTTCCAACCCGCCTACGCGAATAAATCCGCTCTTGGTGACAGCATCACCGAGACTTCCAAATCGCTCAACCGGGCTCAGGAAAGTTTCATCCGCTTCGAACAACCTGTAGAAGTGGAAGGGGATTTCTATGTCGGCTATCGGATCAACGACGCTCCAGAGGAAACTTATTTCAGAGCCTACAACTTGCCTCCGGGCGCGACTTCCCACAACTCCACTTGGATTCTCGCGGATGGCTCATGGGTTGAGGCCACGAACTATTTTCCCGCACGTTTCCGGACCGCGTTATATATCGATCCTGTCATTCGATATGAACCTCTTTCCGTAGACAACATGCCTATTGAGCCCACCAAATCGCCCATCGTCATCCATGCGCATCAAGGTTTGGTCGAAGTGATCGGCGCCGCGAACGCACCCTATTCTCTCCATAGCATCAATGGACAGATTATTCTTTCGGGCAAGATCGGTTCCGACCGAGCATCACTCAACTTATCATCTTACTCCTCAGGAATCTATATACTCCAAGTAGGCGGCAAGCATCCTATTATCCAAAAGATCAGACTCTAAACGCCCCTTCCGGCAGACCCACGTGAATTCCAGAAACATCAACTTGTCGCTTTAACGGGATATCCATGGAAGGCAACCCTTGTTTCTATGCGAGAAAATTTCCACGACATAAAAGTGCGGAAGCACCCGAGAAATCACTTTCTCGAGGCGCATCCGCACCTTATTCTACCTTATGTTTATATAAAAAGTTATTCCACCAACCGATAACTTACGAAAGCAAGGCGACGACTGTCCGGTGCCCAAGAGTTCACGTTGATTGTCCCTTGTCCACCAAAAAGCTTTACCACGGTTTTAGGTTCGCCACCTGCCGCAGGCATCAAACGCAATTCGACATTCTTGTTCGCCAAATGCTGTCCCGGTTCCAAATCCCCTTTGCGATAGGCAATGAAGATCACCTGCTTGCCGTCAGGAGAAACATGAGGGAACCATGAATTGCGATTCTCGTCGAAAGTCATTTGCGTTTGCTCAGAACCATCGACACGCATCCGCCAAACTTGCATCAAGCCGGTACGAACAGAATTGAACCAAATGTATTGCCCATCGGGCGAATATTCCGGCCCATCATCAAGTCCTTCGGCCGTTGTAAGACGACGCTCCTCCCCTCCTTCAACTGGGATAACATAGACATCAAAGTTACCATTCCGAGCCGCGCAATACGCAAGCTCTTTCCCGTCTGGGCTCCAACCATGCAAATAGCTTGGAGCCATTGGCGTAATTAGACGAGGCGTCCCTCCCTCAAACGGGAAAGTGTAAACGCGAGATTGGCGATCTTCTTTCGTCCCATGACTGATCGCGATCTGCCGGCCATCCGCCGAAATGACATGGTCGTTGTTACAACGGGTCGCGAAACCCGTATTGATTTGCTCCGGCTCCCCCGGATTCTCAGGAGAGAGCTTGTAAAGCTTACCCCCACTATTATACACAAGCCATTTCCCGTCAGGCGTCCAGTTTGGCGCCTCGATCAAGTAAGAAAATTCCTTAATCGTCGTGGTCTCGCCGGTCTGGGTATCAAGGATCCTCAACTCGCTCACGACTTTTTGTTGCTGCTGGGCGCCCGCGGCCATCCAGCCACAAAGACAAAGCGCCACCAAAGAGAATAATCGTTTCATATTTGGTATCACTACTGTCCACTAAAAATGGACAAGGTTAAAAATTGAATAAATTCGGTTCACTTGAATCATATTGCTCTTTGATATTTTTGAAATTCGATTTGT
>CASFXH010000002.1 GCA_949298575.1 uncultured Parabacteroides sp. | reverse complement strand
GGTGTAAACGCCTAAGCACTAGTCCGTCTCCCCGCCGATACGCATCGACTGGTCAATTCGGTAAAACGCTAAGGACATGGCCTGTTTTGCATGACCTCTTGTACAGAGTTTGATATTTTCCCCAAAATGCGTTCCTCGATAGCCTTAAGCCTACCTCCATAGCAGGCCAAGGTTTTTCCATTCACACATCTTAAACGTATAATCGTTAGTTTAGAACATGCCCCGGTTTCCGCTAACGATTAGCCATCCGTTTGATGATGCTGTAGGCGTTGTAGATACCCAGCTCACCGGCCTTGCTCAAGTCGGCGATGCCCTCGGTAGCCTGCCCTTGGGCGAGGCGGGCCAGGCCGCGGTTGAAGTAGGCCTCGGCGAAATCGGGGTCGCGCAGGATGGCCTCGTCGTAGTCGGCGATGGCCGCCCGGAAATCGCGCTGGCCGAAACGCAAGTTGCCCCGGTTGAAGTAGGCGTAAATGAAATCGGGGTTGAGCTTGATGACCATGTCGTAGTCGCGGACGATCTGCTCATGCTCGTAAGCCCGTCGGTTGGGCGCGCCAGGTTGCGAGTCGAGGTCGAAGGCGTCGGTCTCCGCGAGGCGCGACTCGTCGTATTTCCATTGTTTGTAGCGCACGACGGCCCGGTTGAAGTAGGCCATGTAGAAATCGGGCGCCAAATCGATCGCGGCCGAGAAATCGTTCAGGGCCTCGGCGAAGTCCTGGACAAGCATGAAGTCCATCGCGCGGCCGAAATGGGCGTAGGCGTCGGCCGGGTCGCGGTCGAGGCGGGCGGAGTAATTGTCGATCGAGCGGAAATGGCGCGTGACCTGCTCCTCGGTCAGGGCGGCCTCCTCGTTGGTGAGGAGGAGCTTCCATTGGAGGAGCATACGGGCGTTGAAATCCTCGAGGCTCTTGTCGTAATAGATGAGCTTCTTGACGGGATCGGGCTTCTCGTAGTAGGTCAAGACGAACTGGGGCTCCAGCTCGACACGCACGTCGCGATCCTGGACGCGTCCGCGCACCTCGCTCTGGTATTTGCTCTTGCGCTCGTCTTCCTTGTCGTAGACGACGAGGCGGTTGAACTTCTCGATGTTGCGATCGGACTCCTCGCAGGTGTTCGCGTCGGGAGCCGAGGGGTCGGTCTCCTCCTGGTCGGCGTCGTCTTTCTTGGGGAGTTGTCCCGCGCGCGCTTGGTCTTCCATGCGGATGGCGGCCCAGTAATCGCGGTCGGCTCCCGCGGCGTCGCCCATCGCGCGCTTGGCCTCCGAGCGAGCCAGGAATCCGGGCAGGAAGGTGGGATACTCGTCGAGGACGGCGTCGAAATCCTCGACGGCCCCGCGGTAATCGCCCGTCTCGTGGCGCAAGAGGGCACGGTTGTAAATGGCCATGTAGTTGTCGGGCTCTTGCTCGATGACCACGTCGAAATCCTCGATGGCCCGGTTGTTGTCGCCCACCTGGAAGCGCAAGAGGCCGCGGTTGAAGCGCGCGATGCGGTTCTGGCTATCGATGCTGATCACCTGGTCATAGTCGGCCATGGCCCCGCGCAAGTCGTTCAATTGGTAACGCACGAGGCCGCGGTTGATGTAATAAGCGCTCTCGCGGGTATTGAGGCGGAGAGCCTCGTTGAGGTCGTCGAGCGCTTCCTCGTAATCGCCCCGCTGATAATAGAGGATGGCGCGGTTGCCATAGGCCGGGGCGTAGTAGGGATCGATCTCGATGGCCTGGTCATAGTCGGCCAAGGCGCGGACGGTATCACCCTTGTCGATATACATCGCCCCGCGGGCCAAGTAGTTGAGGGCGTAACGGGGATAGTCCCGCATGAGATCGTCGAAGACTCCCTCGGCCTCGTCGAAATTCTTTTGCTCGATGTAGGCCATGGCCAGGTTGATCATCATGCCCCGGTCGCCAGGCTTGAACTCCAGCCCCCGGCGATAGTCCTCGATGGCCTCGTCGAGCCTGTCGAGACTCTGGTAGGCCACGCCCCGGGCGTAGTAGGCCTGCGTGAGGAAAGGGTTGCGCTCGAGACAGAGCGTGCAATCATCGGCCGCGCCCTGGTAATCGTCGAGGTTGATCTTGGCCACCGCCCGGTAAAAATAAGGCTCGGCGAGCCACGACTTGGAGCGGATCACCTGGTTGAAATATTGAATGGAAAGGACATAATCCTCGAAATACAACGCGTTACGCCCGATAGCCAAGACCCGGTCGGTATTGATCTGGGCCATCAGCGCCGGGGTGAGAAGGCAAAAAAGAAAGGTATAGAATAAATTCCTCATCTCAGGGTCTCATTTCTTTTGGAGGGCAAAAATAGAGAAATATCGGCACGTCCACGCCAAAACGCACGGAGTTTCACAAAAAATAAGGATCCGCCTCCTTTCTCGCCCGAAAAGGTTATCTTCGCGAGATCGACTTTTTTCATGTTCACTAATAATATAAAGTATGGATTCTAGACAAATTTCCTCCGCGGCCTACGCGGACACCAAGCCCCATTACGAGATCTTGGACGGATTGCGTGGGGTAGCGGCCCTCTTGGTCGTGTTCTACCACATTTTCGAAGGTCTCTCGTTCGCCGCGGGAGGCACGTTGATCACCACCATCAACCACGGGTACCTGGCGGTCGACTTCTTCTTCATCCTCTCGGGCTTCGTGATCGGATACGCCTACGACGACCGGCTGGGTCGCTCGATGACGCTGGGCGATTTCTTCAAGCGCCGCCTGATCCGCCTGCATCCGATGATCGTGATGGGCGCGCTCATCGGCCTGGTCACGTATCTCATCCAAGGGAGCGTCCAATGGGATGGGACGCGCGTGGCCACCTCGATGGTAATGCTCGCCTTGCTCTGCGCGATGTTTTTCATCCCGGCCACGCCCGGCTCGCCCTACGACGTGCGGGGCAACGGGGAGATGTTCCCGCTGAATGGGCCCAGCTGGTCGCTTTTCTTCGAATATATCGGCAATATTCTCTACGCCATCGCCCTCCATCGATTGGGAAATAAGGCTTTGACATTCGTAGTGGCGCTCTTGGGCGTGGGCGTAGCGTGGTTCGCCTTGTTCGACGTGGCGGGCTACGGGATGATCGGCGTGGGATGGACGCTCGACGGGGTGAACTTCCTCGGAGGGTCCTTGCGGATGCTCTTCCCCTTCTCGCTGGGCTTGTTGCTCTCGAGGCACTTCAAGCCCACGCGCGTCAGGGGCGCGTTCTGGCTTTGCTCGGCGGTCCTCCTGGCGCTTTTCATCGTGCCTTATATCGAGGGAAACGAGCCGGTGTGCTGGAACGGGGCGTTCGAGGCCTTCTGTATCCTCTTCGTCTTCCCCACGCTCGTCTGGCTCGGAGCCTCCGGCCAAACCACCGACCGGCGTTCAACCCAAATATGCAAGTTCTTGGGAGATATCTCTTTCCCGCTCTATGCCATCCATTATCCCTTGATGTACCTCTTCTACGCTTGGCTGATCGAGCAAAAGATTTACACCATCGCCGAGGCATGGCCCGTGGCCCTCGTGGTCTACGTGGGAAGCGTCCTCCTGGCCTACGCTTGCCTGAAATGGTACGACGAGCCCATGCGGGCTTGGTTGAGGAAGAAGTTTATGGAGAAATAACGGTCCCAATACCCCACGAGTGGTATGCGAAGGTACCCCACGAGTGGGGTATTGAAGGGTCCCACGAAGAGGATCGCGCCCATTGTCTCACAGATAGTTATGAAAAAAGAAGGGGGAAACCATCCGCCCAACCGGTGGCCTCCCCCCCTTTCTCTCTCGCTTCCTTATAAAGCGAAACTTATTTCAATCCCCGCTTCTCAAGCAAAGCGTCGGTCTGGGGCGCCTTGCCGCGGAAATTCTCGTACATCGTCTCCTCGTCATCGATACAACCCGGAGTCAAGACGTATTGGCGGAATTTCTGGGCTACCTCTTGGTTGAAGATGTCACCCGTCTCCTTATAAGCCTGGAAGGCGTCGCAATCCAAGACTTCTGACCAGATGTAGCTATAATATCCAGCCGTATAGCCGCCACCCATCGTGTGGTTGAAATACGTCGTGCGGTAGCGCGAGGGTATTTGCCTCAACAAGCCACGATGGCCTAAGACACTCTCCTCGAAGGCTATCACGTCGAGATCGGCGGGGACGTTATTGGCTTGGTCCACGAACTTGATCACTTGCTTATCGGCCGGATCCCCGCTCAGGGCGTGGAAGTCCATGTCGAGGTAGGAAGCCGCGAGGTATTCCACCGTGGCGAACCCTTGCCCGTATTTCCCGCTCTTGTCGAGCTTCTCGATCAACTCTTGGGGGATCACCTCACCCGTCTCATAATGTTTTGCGTAAACCTTCAAGACTTCCGGCTCGAAGACCCAGTGCTCCATGATCTGCGAGGGGAGCTCCACGAAATCGCGCGCCACGCCCGAGACCCCGTAATAATGCACATCCTTAAATAAGTTGTGCAAACCATGCCCGAACTCGTGGAAGAGCGTCGTGGCCTCGTCCGCGCTCAAGAGGGCGGGTTGCCCCGGCGCGGGCTGGCTGAAGTTGGAGGCGATGGTCACCACCGGTCCCACACGCTTCCCGTCCTTGTAAGTTTGCGAGCGATAGGTTCCGCACCACGCGCCACCCCGCTTGCTGGCTCTGGGGAAGAAATCGAAGTAGATCACGCCCAGCGAAGTCCCGTCCTTGTCCTTGCACTCGAAGGCTTGCGCCTCGGGATGAGGCAGGGGAATATCTTTCAAGGCCGTGAAGGTCACGCCATACAGCTTGTTGGCCACGTAGAAGGCCCCCTCGCGCACGTTGTCGAGCATCAGGTAAGGACGTACCTCGTTCTCGTCCAAGTCGAACTTGGCCTTCTTGGCTTTCTCGAAATAATAGCGCCAATCCCAGCCCTCGGCCTCGAAATCGCCTCCCTCTTTCCGGATCTCGGCGTTGATGTCGGCCAGCTCCTCCTTGGCTTTCGCCAGGGCGGGAGTCCAGATCTCGTCAAGCAGCTTATAGACGTTGGCCGAGTTCTTGGCCATGCGCTCCTCGAGGGCGAAGGCGGCATAATCCTCGTAACCCATCAACTTAGCCTTGGCCAAGCGGGCGCTCACCAGCTGGCGCACCACTTCCTTGTTATCGTTCTCGTTGTTGTTGTTGCCCCGATTGGTGTAAGCCTTGAAGATCTTCTCGCGCAAAGCCCGGTTATCGGCGTATTGGAGGAAAGGCATCACGCTGGGGTTTTGGAGGGTGAAGACCCACTTGCCTTCCATGCCCATGTCTTTCGCGGTTTGCGCCGCGTTCGCGATCAGTGTCTCGGGCAAGCCCGCCAGATCCTCCTCGCGGTCGATGACCAGCTGGAAAGCGTTGGTCTCTTTCAGCATGTTCTGGCCGAAAGTCAATTGCAACATGGAGATCTCGCTATTCAGCTCGCGGAGCTTGGCCTGGTCTTCCTCCGAGAGGTTGGCCCCACCGCGCACGAAGCCTTTATAAGTCTCCTCCAGAAGCTTCATCTGCTCCTTGTCCAATCCCAGCTCGTCCTTCTTCTCATAAACCGCCTTGACGCGGGCGAAGAGTTTCGGGTTCAAGTTGATGTCATCATTGTATTGGGAGAAGATGGGCGACATCTCGCGGCTCAAGGCCTGCATCTGGTCGTTGGTATTGACGCTGTTCTGCCCGCCAAACACGGTTCTTACCTTGCGCAAGAGGGCGCCTTGCTGGTCGAGGGCCACGATGGTGTTCTCGAAGGTTGGCTCCTCGGGGTTGTTGATGATCGCGTCGATCTCCTTCCGGCCCTCCTCGATGCCTTTCAGCATGGCGGGCTTGTAATGCTCAAACTTGATCTTGTCGAACGGAGGGACACCAAAAGGAGTCGTGTATTCCGTCAGGAACGGGTTCTCCGTCTCTTGCTCAGCGCCTTTCTGCCCCGAGCCACACGCGGTCAGCATACATGCCAGACCCGCGGCTAGAATCATTTGTCTCATACTTCAAAATTCAATCTTTAATATTAAATAGTCTATTCGTCTTATTTCAATCCCCGGTTCTTCAAGAGGGGGTCGATACTGGGTCGCTTGCCCCGGAAATGGACGTACATATCCATCGCGTCATCAATGCATCCCGGCGTGAGGACATATTTCCGGAACTTATCGGCCACTTCCTGGTTGAAGATATCGCCCGTCTCTTTATACGCCTCGAACGCGTCCGCGTCGAGCACTTCCGCCCAGATGTAGCTATAATAGCCGGCCGTATAGCCACCTTCCATCGTATGGCCAAAATAAGTGGTGCGATAGCGCGGGGGGATTTGCTTGATCAAGCCCCGGCGGCTCATCGACTCCGCCTCGAAGCGCTCGATGTCCAAGTCCGCGGGGATCTCTTTCAAGACGTGGTAATCCATGTCGAGGAGCGAGGCCGCGAGATACTCGGTCGTAGCGAATCCTTGCCCATACTCGCCACTCTTCACGAGCTTGTCGACCAGCTCTTGGGGGATCACCTCGCCCGTCTCATAATGTTTCGCGTAGACCTTCAAGACTTCCGGCTCGAAAGCCCAGTGCTCGTCCACTTGCGAGGGGAGCTCCACGAAATCGCGAGGCACGTCGGAAACGCCATAATAGCGCACGTCTCCGAACAAGCTATGCAAGGCGTGTCCGAACTCGTGGAAGACAGTCTTCGTCTCGTCGGCGGTCAAGAGGGCGGGTTGCCCCTCCACGGGCTTGCTGAAGTTGAATACGGTGGTTACGATCGGGCCCAGGCGTTTCCCGTCCTTGTAAGTTTGCGAGCGATAGCCCCCGCACCACGCGCCTCCGCCTTTGCCCGGCCGGGTGAAGAAGTCCATATAGAGGAGACCCAAATAAGTCCCGTCCTTATCCTTGCACTCGAAGGCGAGCGCGTCGGGATCAGGCTTCGGGATATCCTTGATCTCCGTGAAGGTCACGCCATAGAGGCGGTTCGCCACGTAAAAGATCCCGTCGCGCACGCGGCTCAGCTCGAAATAGGGACGGAGCTCGTTCTCGTCGAGGTTGAATTTCGCCTTCTTGGCTTTATCGAAATAATAGCGCCAATCCCATCCCTCGGCCTCGAAATCGCCTCCTTCTTTCCGGATCTCCGCGTTGATGTCGGCCAGTTCCTCTTTCGCCTTCGCCAGGGCGGGAGTCCAGACGCGATCCAGCAGATCATAGACGCTCTTCTCGTCCTTGGCCATGTTCTCCTCCAAGACGTAGGCGGCATAATCCTCATAGCCCATCAGCTTGGCCTTTTCCAGGCGGGCGGCGACGAGGTTCTTGACCACTTCCTTGTTATCGTTCTCGTTGTTATTGTTGCCCCGGTTGGTGTAGGCCTTGAAGATTTGCTCGCGAAGGGCCCGGTTGTCGGCGTATTGGAGGAAAGGCATCACGCTGGGGTTGTGCAACGTGAAGACCCACTTGCCTTCCATGCCCTTGTCTTTCGCGGTTTGCGCCGCGTTCGCGATGACATCCGCGGGAAGGCCGGAGAGATCCGCCTCACGGTCGATCACCAGCTCGAAAGCGTTGGTCTCGCGCAAGGAGTTTTGGCCAAAGGTCAGCTGGAGGACAGAGATGCGCTCGTTCAATTCCCTCAACTTGGCCTGGTTTTCCTCCGAGAGGTTGGCTCCGCTCCTGACGAAGCTTTTATAAGTCAACTCCAACAATTTCTTTTGCTCCTTGTCGAGGTTCATCCCCTCCTGGTTCTCGTAGACCGCCTTGACGCGGGCGAAAAGGTCGGGGTTCAGGTTGATGTCGTCCGAATGCTTGGAGAGCAAGGGGTAGATCTCCTGCTCGAGGGCTTGGATCTCCTCCGTGGTGTTGACGCTGGCTTGCCCGCTGAAGGCGTACATGACCTTGCTCAGCAACTCCCCGCTCTGGTCGAGGGCCACGATGGTGTTCTCGAACGTGGGAGGCTCGGGGTTGTTCACGATGGCCTCGATCTCTTTCTTGTTCTCTTCCATGGCCCGCTCGAGGGCCGGTTTATAATGTTCAACCTTGATCTCGTCGAAGGGCGGCACCCCGTAAGGCGTCGTATATTCCGAGAAGAAAGGATTTCCGGCAGGACCACTCTCGCTCCCGCCTTTCCCCTGAGAGCTACATGCTCCCATCACTACGGCTAGACCCGCCGCGTAAAGTAACGTTTTCATCATTTATTTTATATAAAGAAATTCGCGGCAAAAATACGGAAAAGGTAAGATTTTTGTCGTAAGTTCGCGAAAAACATTAAAAGAAAAATACGATGAATAGAATCTGTGAACTTTTCGGGATCCAATATCCCATCATCCAGGGTGGCATGGTTTGGTGTAGCGGGTGGCGACTGGCCTCCGCGGTGAGCGAAGCGGGGGGACTCGGCCTTCTGGGCGCGGGGTCGATGCATCCCGAGGTCTTGCGCGAGCACATCCGGAAATGCCAAGCGGCCACGAGGAAACCTTTCGGGGTCAATGTCCCGCTCATGTATCCGGAAATCGAGACGTTGATGAATATCATTATGGAAGAGGGCGTGAAGATCGTCTTCACCTCGGCGGGCAACCCCAAGACGTGGACCGCCCGGCTCCAAGAGCGGGGGATCCGCGTGGCGCACGTGGTCAGCAGCTCCAAGTTCGCCCGGAAATGCGAGGACGCGGGCGTCGACGCCGTCGTGGCCGAGGGCTTCGAGGCCGGCGGGCATAACGGGCGGGAAGAGACCACCACCCTCTGCCTCATCCCCGCCGTGCGCCAAGCCACGAGCCTTCCGCTCCTGGCCGCGGGCGGTATCGGGACGGGCGCCGGGATGCTGGCCGCCTTCGCCCTCGGCGCGGAGGGAGTCCAGGTCGGGACGCGCTTCGCCCTCGCCCAAGAGAGCTCGGCCCACGACGCCTTCAAGCGCCTCTGCCTCTCGCTCCAGGAGGGCGACACGAAGCTTTTGCTCAAGAAAATCTCGCCGACCCGCCTCGTGAAGGGCGCGTTCGCGAGCGCGGTCGAGGAAGCCGAGGCCCGCGGGGCGAGCGTCGAGGAATTGCGCGAGCTCTTAGGGAAAGGACGGGCCAAGAAAGGCATTTTCGAAGGCAACCTGGAGGAAGGCGAGCTGGAGATCGGCCAAAACGCCTCGCTCTTCCATGAGGAAATGAGCGCGAAAGAGATCATCGAGGAAATGATCCAGGAATTCAACCAACAAGCCGCGCGCGTCGGGCAAATCCAATGGGAGGCGCGAGGATGATTGACGTATCGACATTCACGCCCTGGACTTTCTTCACCGACCTGGGGCTCATCTCCATCCTCTTGCTCGTGGGCAAGGCGCTACGCGTAAAGGTAAAACTCATCCAACAACTTTTCATCCCCCCAAGCCTCATCGCGGGCTTGCTCGGCTTGCTCTTGGGGCCGAACGGGTTGGGCTGGATCCCGCTCTCGAACGAGATCGGGACGTATTCCGCCATCCTCATCGCGCTCGTCTTCGGCGCCCTGCCCCTCTCCTCGCCCAACGTCTCGATGAAAGAGATCGCCCGCCGCGTGGGGCCCATCTGGGCCTACGCGCAGATCGGGATGCTCTTGCAATGGGCTGCCATGGGCTTGTTCGGGCTTTTCGTCTTGAAGATCATCTGGCCGCAGCTCAACGACGCGTTTGGCGTGATGCTCCCGACGGGGTTCTACGGGGGGCATGGGACGGCGGCCGCCATCGGAACGGCTTTCCAAGACTTGGGGTGGGCCGACGCGACCAGCCTGGGCATGACCACCGCCACCGTGGGCATCGTCTGCGCCATCGTGGGGGGATTGTTCATGGTCAAATGGGCCGCGCGGCATAAGCAGACGGCTTTTATCGCCGATTTTGACGACCTGCCCGACGAGCTCCGGAGCGGACTCCTGCCCGAGGACAAGCGCGACTCCATCGGCGAGGCCACGACCTCCTCGATCTCCATCGACACCCTGACGTTCCACACGGCCCTCATCTTCGTCGTGGCTTTCCTGGGCTACCTGGCGAGCCAGGGCGTGAAGCAGATCTACCCGATGCTCGAGCTGCCCGTCTTCAGCTGCGCGTTCATCATTGGGTTGGTCTTGAAAAAGGGGTTCGACGCGACGAGCGTCTCCCGCTACATTAATATAAAGACCACCGAGCGCCTCAGCAGCGCCTTCACCGACGTGCTGGTGGCCTGCGGCGTGGCGTCGATCAAGATGGGGGTCGTCCTCCAATACGCCGTCCCGCTCCTGACGCTTATCCTGGTCGGGATCGTGGTGGTTTTCGCCATCACGTTCTATTTCGGGCGGCGCCTGGCCCCGAGCTACTGGTTCGAAAGGACCATCTTCGCGTGGGGCTGGTGGACGGGCACGATGGCGATGGGTATCGCCCTCCTGCGCATCGTCGACCCGAAGCAAAACAGCAAGGCGATGGATGATTACGCCATGGCGTACCTCCCCATCGCCCCGGTCGAGATCCTGCTCATCACCTTCGTCCCCATCCTCTTCGTCAACGGCCTGGGCCTTTGGCTCCTCTTGGCCTGCCTCGCGCTTACGGCCCTCATCGTCCTGCTCGCCATGCGGATGGGGTGGTGGCGGAAAGGCTAGACGTAGTCGCTGACCGACGCCACGACGCTCCCGTCGAAGAGGTTGATGACGCGCTGGGCGTAGCCGGCGTCGTGCCGCGAGTGGGTCACCATCACCACGGTGGTCCCCTCGCGGTTCAGCTCCGTCAGGAGGTTCATCACCTCGGCGCCGTTCTTCGAATCCAGGTTGCCCGTCGGCTCGTCGGCCAGGATGACTTTCGGGTTCGAGATCACGGCGCGGGCGATGGCCACGCGTTGTTGCTGGCCGCCCGAGAGCTGTTGCGGATAGTGCTTGGCCCGGTGGTTGATGGCCATGCGCCGCAACAGCTCGTCGACGCGCCGCTTCCGCTCCTCCGGCCGTACGCCCATGTAGGTCAGGGGCAGCTCCACGTTCTCGAAAACGTTCAGCTCGTCGATCAGGTTGAAGCTCTGGAAGACGAAACCGATCATCCCCCGCCGCACGCGCGTCCTGTCCTTCTCTTTCAATTGCCCCACTTCCTGCCCTTGCAGGTAATAATGCCCCTCGGAGGGGTTGTCGAGCAGGCCCATGATGTTGAGCAATGTCGATTTCCCACAACCCGACGGGCCCATGACGGCCACGAACTCGCCTTCCTCGATCTCGAACGACACTTTGTTGAGCGCGATCGTCTCGACCTCTTCCGTCCGGAAGAATTTGCTGATTTCCTCAATCTTGATCATATTTTTCTTTTGTTTTAAATAAACGCGTATCCCGCGAGCCCGCTCCCGGCGGGCTGTCCACCCAATCACAGGGCAAAATCCGTGCCAAAATCGTTAAAGCGCTTTTCCCCACGACCTTGCTTTTTCAACCCCGGGGCGAGAGTGTCTAATTTTTTGACACCGGTGTCCAATTTTTTGACACTTTTCCCGGTTCCGAGGCGTCGGAAAGGGCGAGACGACGTGTGCCGGGCATTTCCGAGGCGTCGGAAAAGGCGAGACGACGTGTGCCGGGCATTTCCGAGGCGTCGGAAAAGGCGAGACGACGTGTGCCGGACACTTCCGAGGCGTCGGAAGGCGCGAGACGACGTGTGCCGGACACTTCCGAAGGGTCGGAAGCCTCCGGAATAGGTCGTTTTCTTATTTTTCACCACAAGAAAGTCATAAAATGAGGTCTGGTTTTAAAAATCGAGGGGTAGAAAATAGCGCGCCGCGATGGCGTAACATTTTTCCGGGGTAGAAAATAGCGCGCCGCGATGGCGCGACGTTTCCGAAGGGTCGAAAGTCCCGCGCCGCGATGGCGCGGCGTTTCCGAGGGGTCGGAAGCCCCGCGCCGCGACGGCGGGACATGAAGAAGGCGTCGAAAACGCTCCGGACCGTTTTCCCCGAAGCTTTCGACGCCTTCCAGAAACATTTTCCCGCCGTGGGCGCTTACTTCAAATAGTCGGCAAGGCTTGTCGGGAGGTAGAACGTGTTGTTCTTGTCCACGTAGACCACGACGGACTCGAGGCGGATCTCCTCGTCGGCCTTCCGGCCCGCCTTGACGATGTTGGTGAAGGGCTCGACGATGAGCTGGCGGCGTTTGCTCTTCTTGTTCTTGACCACCAAGGACGGCATGGCCCCCTCGAGCTTCGAGGCGACGATCTCGCACTCATAGTCCTTGAAGACCTCCGTGTGCGGGGCGAAGTTGCGGCTCGTGAGGTCCTCGAGCGTGTCGTGCGTCATGCCGAAAAGGGCGCAGAGATAGTGGTTGAGCTCGATGTTGGTGCGCATCCCGATGGGGAGCGAGCTGGCCTGCGGATGGTAGGCGGCCAGGAAGACCTCCTCGCCCGTGTGCCCGCCGGTGGTGAAGCCGAAGCAGGTGCGCGAGGTGATGAGGTGCGACATGAGGCCCGTCAGCGAGCCGCTGTAGAGCGAGGCCTCGCCCGCGTCGTCGCGTTGGTCGACGGGGATGGGGCTGTTCTTGTAATCCTTATTGTTATTGAGCGTGCTCAGCTCCTCGGGCGTCAGCTCGAAGCCGGCGTACTCGCGGAAGATGGCCTGCACCTCCGAGTTGGGCGAGCTGTTGAGCTTCTTGGCGAGGCCCTCGGCGGTCAGCTTGACCTTCGAGAAGGCGCCGAAGAGCTGGTCTTTCGACAGTTTATCATATCCCCCGCACCGCGAGCTGCCCAGGCTGATGCCGCTGTTGCCGTGGTCGGGGACGATGACGACGGCCGTCTGCCCGTCGCGCTTCGCGAAGTCGAGGGCCACGGCGCAGGCGCGGTCGAAGGCCAGGAACTCGGTGGCCATGCCGACGGGATCGTTGGCGTGGGCGGCCCAGTCGACCTTACTTCCCTCGACCATGAGGAAGAAACCGTCCTCGTCGCGCGAGAGCTTCTCGATGGCCACGCGGGTCATCTCCTCGAGGGCGGGCTGCTGGTTGGGGTCGCGGTCGATGTCATAATCCATCTCTCGCGCGCCGTAGAGGGCCCACATCTTGTCGCCCGTGTCGGCCCGCATCCCCGCCAGGTTGTCGCGGTAGACGTTGTAGCCGTTGGCTTTCAAATACGCCTCGTCGGCCTCGCTCAAGAGGGAAGTCCCGCCTCCGATCACGACCGAGAGGCCGTTGTGCGCCATTTGCGGAGCGATCCACTCATACTTCCCGCGGTTGTAGCTGTGGGCGGAGCAATCGGCCGGCGTGGCGTGTGGAAATTCGCAGGTGAAGACCAGTCCCGCCGACTTGTCCTTGAGGATCCGCCCCGCCTCCAGGACGGTGGTGAGGGGTTGGAAAGCCCGCTTCGGGTCGGTGGGGTAGATGTCGTTCGCCGGGTCGCTCTCCGGGTAGGTCGAGACGTAGCCGGTGCGGCTGGGCTGGCCCGTCATGTAGCACGACGTAGTGGGCGCCGAGTCGCCGATGGGGGCGTTCGACGAGTGTGTCCTGACCGTCCCGCAGATAAACGGGTCGATCGCGAGGTTCGGCTTCGCGGGATCCTCGTACCATTGCAGCCAGCGGGCGATCGAGACGGTCGCCAGCGAAGTGCCATCGGGGATCAAGAGAATGACGTTCTTGACGGGCTTGACGTTCTCCACGTCGGCCGCCCGCGAAGGCCCGATCACCAGGGCCAGGAGCCCTAGCAGGATAATGAAGTTCTTGAGTTTCATGAGATGTTTTATTTAAGTTGAATAATTTCTTCCGGAAAGACCGTGAGTTTCTCCACGCCGTCGGAGGTGACGAGGAAACTGTTCTCGACGCCCACCGCGCCGACGCCGGGAAGGACAAACTTCGGCTCGAGGGCGAAGACCATGTTGGGGAGCAATGTTTCCTTCGAGCGCGGCGTGAGGACCGGCAGCTCGTTAATTTGCAGCCCGATGCCGTGGCCCACGAACTTGGCTTGCCATTTCGTCCCCATGAAGTTGGTCCCTAGTCCCGCCTCGTTGACCACCCGCAGCGCCTCGGCGTACAGGTCGGCGCAGGCGGCACCCGGCCGGGCCATCGCCACGACGGCCTCCTGGACGCGCAAAGCGACCTCGTGCGCCCGGTAAGCCTCGTCGGGCAGCTTGCCGACGGCGAAGACGCGCGACATGTCGGTGATGTAGGGCGTGTAATTGCCCGCCATGTCGACCAGGATGGCCATGCCGTCGCGCAAGACCGTCCCGTTGGCGCCGATGGGGCAACTCGCGTCGACGCCGGCGCCTCCCAAGGCGAAGTCGAAAGGCGAGGGCGCCTCGGCGTTCTCGCCCGCCAGGACGCTGCCCATAAAAATATCCATGTTGCTCCCATACGCCCGGAAAAGGCCGATGGAGCCGTGCCGCCGCATCCTCAACTCGATCTCCGCCTGAAACTCCACGTCCGTCATCCCCTTGCGGAAGCAAGCCGGGACTTCCTTGTAGACCTCGGCATGGATCTTGGCCGAGCGGCGGAAAAGCTCGATCTCCAGCGGGGTCTTCTCGCGGCGCGCCCAGCGGAGCATCCGCGAGGCGTTGCCCTCCGCCACCGGGTCGAACACGGCCCGCAAGCGCAGGTAGTCGTTGTAACTCAGCTCGTCGGCCTCCAGCATCAAGCGCCCGGGCTTCGCGTAGCCCATGGCGAGCAGCTGGTCGGCCATCTCCTCCGGCTTGCGGATGTAGCGGACCCGTTCGCCCTCGTAGCCCGTGGGCCGCTTGACGAAAAAGCAAGGTTCACCCTCCGCCGGTAAATAAAAATATCCATTATAGACCTTTCCGGTCGTATAATAGATATTCACGCTATCGGTCAACAGGCAAGCGTCCATGTCGTTCTCGCGCAGGGCGGCTTGGAGCCTGTTCCATCTCAATTCAAAATCGCCTCGTAGTTGTTCTGGGATCATTTCTATACCTCTTTAAAATTCGGCCCAAAAGTAGGAAATAAAATCCGATCCTCCGACGGGCCGCCGGGAGAAAAAAGGATCTCCCGGCGCCGTCTCCTAATGGGTATGGTCGAGCAAGCGGACCTCCTCGCCCACCGTCCGCTCGACGAGCGCCCGCATGGCATCGGCGAAGGGGCAAGGGTAGCCGATCGGCGTCCCTTTCCGCACGCATGAGGCGAAGGCGACCGTATCCGCCCCGCGCCGGAGCAGTTCTTTCACCCTTAGCGCGACCCTTTTACCGGGGCATCCCCCACAATTGGTGAAGCCAACCAGCTCGATCTCTTCCTCGACACCGGCGAACACGCCTGTCTTGTTCCGGATCGCCTTGAAGTCCGCGGTCCCTGGGCAGTAATCTTCCGTCTGCATGCATCTGATGATTCCTACTTTCATGACGATTCCTTTTTCAGTTCATTTTTCAAATGATTCCAGTCAACGCTCCCGGCGGACGGGAATGTAGAAGTCCTTTTCCGTCAGTCCGCAGAGGCTGGCCACTCGCTTGCAATAATCCAGGCGGAACGTCCGGTGGTCGCGCGTGTCGGAGCCGAAGGTAAACTTGATGCCCGCCTTCTTCGCCATGAGGATGAACTCCGGGTGAGGCGTATGGGCCAGGTCGTTGATCTCCAAAGCGCATCCCCTAGCCCGCACGGCCTCGATGATCTGCTCCATCCGGGCCTTCGTCCAGTGCCGGTAATAATCGCGGGCGATCGACGGGGGCAAGAAGAGCGCCCAACCGAAAATATCGAGGCGTTCGGGGTTGTTGATCACCTCCATATAATGTTTCATGTTGATTTCCATAAACTCCTCCGGGTCGGGGATATAGCAATCGTGCTCCCAGACCTGGGCCGTGTCGCCATACTTGTCGCTGTCGCGCACGGTCTGGGGATCCATCAAGACGTAATCCACTTTCTCGATCAATTCCGGGGAAAGGTTCTTGCTCCACCCGATCTCCATCGGTTGCAAGCCGATGTAGCAAGGGTAGTCCTTCAAGCCGGCGATGAAAGCCCGGAGATCGTTGTCGTTCGCGATGCCGTAGCCCGCCACGTTTTGCACGATGCCATACATCTGGATACCGTTTTTCTTCGCTTTCTCCACGATCAGGTCCGCGTCTTGCGTCGCCGAGCGATGCACGTGCAGGTCATAGATCGGGAAAGGCCGCTCCCCCGCGTCGGGCTCCGGCTGAGACGCCTCGGAGGCCCCCGCGTTCACGACCGGCGCGAACCCCATCGTCGCGCCACCGGCGAGCATCAAGCCCGTCCGCTTTATGAACTCTTTTCTTTTCATAAGGATTGCTGTTTTCTAGGATTCATTTTCGGATTTTCCGTTCGGGGATGAAGAAATCATCTTCCGTCAAGCCACAGAGGGAGGCCACGCGCTTGCAATAATCCAACCGGAAGGAACGGTGGTCGCGCGTATCCGAGCCGAAGGTGAATTTCACGCCGGCCTCCTTCGCCATCAGGATAAATTCGGGATGCGGCGTATGCGCGAGGTCGTTGATCTCGAGGGCGACATGGTTCGCACGGGCGGCCGCGATCACCCGCTCCATCCGTTCTTGGGTCCACAACGTGTAATATTCCCGCTGGAGGCACATGGGCAGGAAGAGGGGCCAGCCAAAGATGTCGAGCGGCTCGTCGCCGTGGTTCAGGATCTTCAAATACCAAGCCAGGTTGCGCTCCATGAAGTCGTCGGGGTCGTCTACATAGCAATTGTGGTCCCAGACTTCCATCTGGTCGCCATACTTGTTGCCGTCGGGGAAATAATGGGGGTCCATCAAGACGTAATCCACTTGGCCGATCAATTCTTTCGAGAGGTTCGCGCTCCAGCCCGGGGCCGCCGGTTGCAGGCCCATGTAGCAGGGATAGCCTTTCACCTCGTCGATAAATCGCTGGAGATCGTCGTCGTTCTGGATGCCCCACGGCGCCACGTTTTGCACGATGCCAAAGCTCACGAAGCCGGCTGACTTCGCTTTTTCCACCATCTCGCGGGCGTTTTGGCTCGCCGAGGTGTGCATGTGCAGGTCATAAAGGGGGAATTTCTTCTCACTCATTATCGTTACTGTTTTTATTTAATTGGTGATTCTTTCTTCGCGAAGATAACGTTTCTCGAAAAGAATCCCAGCCTTTCCCCGCGATTATTCCACGGATTTTGCCTAAGTTTGCCGCCGAAATCTCTTCAAGGAAACAAATGAACAAATTACACGCTTATCTTCTAGCTTTCTTTTTATGCCTAGGACCCACGGCGGCCTTTGCCCAAAACGACGGCGGGCGGGTCATGATCGTCGGGGCAGCCAGCGACAATACATTCATACACATTATCGAGCGCGGGGAAACCGTCTACGCCATCGCCACGATGTATGGCGTCAGCGTAGACGACATCTATCGCCTCAACCCCGGTAGCGAAAAGGGGATCAAGGCCGGCGAGCGGCTCCGTGTCCCCCAGAAAGACGCCGCGACCCAAACGGCCGCCTCGCGCAAGGCGGGCGACTACCTCTACCACGCCATCCAACGGGGCGAGACGCTCTACGCCCTCTCCAAACAATACAACATCCCCGGCCAAGCCATCCTCGACGCCAACCCGGGCCTCTCGGTCAAGACCTTCGCCGCCGGGCGCATCATCCGCATCCCGCCGACCCAGATCGAAGACCTCCCCACCACCGAGAAAAAAGAGACCGTCAAGGAAATCGAATACGTGGTCGAGAGAAGGGAGACGCTCTACGGCATCTGCCGCAAGTTCAACATCACGAGCGTAGACCTGATCAAGCATAACCCCGAACTGAAGAATGGCGTCAAGGCGGGCATGGTCCTCCGGATCCCCACCCAGACCACCGAAGTCGTCACGACTACCCCGGCCGAGAGCCGCCCCCTCCGCGAGACCGAGGTCAACGCCCTCCTTTATGAAAAGAAAGAGAGCGAGCCCGTCAACCGCATAAAAGTGGCCCTCCTCCTCCCCTTCAAGGCGGGACAGGCGACGCCCAACGCCGCGACAGCCCGCTTCGTGGAATACTACGAGGGCTTGTTGCTGGCCGTCGACAGCTTGCGCCGGCAAGGCGTCTCGATCGAGCTTTCCGTCTACGACACCCAAGAAGGCGCCCAGGCCATCAACCGGATCCTGGAACGCGAGAAAAGCCTCGCTGAGGCGAACCTGCTGATCGGCGCCGTGCAAAACGACCAGATCGGCCCGCTCGCCGACTTCGCGCAAAAGCATAAGATCAAGTACGTCATCCCTTTCACCTCGAAAAACGATGATGTCCTTTCCAACGCTTCCGTGTTCCAAGTCAATACCCCCCACTCTTACCTTTACTCGAAGGCCGCCCAAGCGGGATGCGACTTGTTCGCGAACGACAACATCATCCTCGTGAACATCAACGACCGCGACGTGAAAACGGACTTCATCAAGGCCTTCAAGGAAGAGATGGCCAACCGGAACATCGCTTACAAGGAAATGAACTACAACGGCGAGACCTTCACGACCGACATCGAGGCCCTCATGACACGGGAGAAACGGAATGTCGTCCTCCCCACTTCCGCCTCGCTCGACGCCATCAACCAAATCAAGGCGCCGCTGCGCATGCTGTCGGAAGTCCAACCCGAAGTCGAGGAAGGCGAGGAGCCGCTCGAGCCCTTCCAAGTGGCCCTCTTCGGCTACCCCGAGTGGCAGACCTACGTCCGCGATTGCCTGGAGGATTTCTACACGCTCGACACTTACATTTACAGCAACTTCTACGCCGACAACCTCTCTTCCGAGGTGCACGACTTCTACGGGAAATACAAGAATTGGTACAGCAAGGACTTGATCAACACCTTCCCCAAATACGGCATCTTGGGCTTCGACACGGGCATGTTCTTCCTCGGCGCCCTTTGGAAATACGGTGAGCGTTTTGAGGCCCATCTCGACGACATCCGTTACCCATGCATCCAGACGGGCTTCGACTTCCACCGGGTGAACAACTGGGGCGGGTTCATCAACACGAACATCTTTATCGTTCATTATAAGAACGACTACACGGTCACACGCACGGAGGTAAAATGGGATTGAGAAGTAGCGCGCATCGGTTCGGATTCAGCCTCCTGCTCCTGATTGGCTTGGCGGGCGGGATGGCTCACGCGCGGACGCCTTTCAAGCCGGAACTGGCGGTCGGCGCTTCTTTCGGCACGACCTTCTCCTACGTCAGCTTCATGCCCAAGGTGCAACATGGGATGAAGATGGGCTACACCGCCGGGGCTACCCTCCGCTGGCTCACGGAACGCTACCTGGGCCTCCAAGCCGAGCTGAATTTCGCCCAATACGGTTGGAAAGAAGCGTTCGAGGAGGAGCCGCGATACCATTACGAGCGCGCCATCAACTACGTCGAGCTGCCCTTCATGACCCACATCTATTACGGCAACGACCGCTTCCGCGTCTACCTCAACCTGGGCCCCAAGATCGGCTACGCCATCAGCGAGCGCACGGACGAGAACCTGGCGGGCGCCACGCCCAACCTCACCAACGAGCAACACGGCATGCCCATCGAGAAACGCTTCGATTGGGGCCTGTGCGGAGGGCCGGGCATCGAGTTGCGGACCGGCATCGGCAACTTCCTGATCGAGGGGCGCTATTATTACGCCTTGGGCGATATCTACAACAGCCGCAAGGGCGACGTGTTCTCCAAATCGTCCACGCAAGCGATTTCCGCGAAGATCACCTACCTCTTCCCGCTCTTCTAAAAAGCATGTTCATGGAGCCTCGTCTATGATATGTCATAGAGCCTCGTCTATGATATGTCATAGAGCCTCGTCTATGATACGTCATAGAGCCTAGTCTATGATACGTCATAGAGCCTCGTCTATGATATGTCATAGAGCCTCGTCTATGATATATAAGAGAGCCTCGTCTATGAGGGGTAATAGACGAGGCTCTATGATGGGTAATAGACGAGGCTCTATGGACGCGCGTCGTTAAACCACTCCGGGGCTGCCGCCATCATCCGGATCTTCGCCCTCGCCCACGGTGAGCAGGATGGGGAACTGATACGTGCGCGGCGTTTTCAGCACTTGGTAATTGGCGCCCGCTCGCGTGGTGATGCTCAGGAAGTACTGCCCGTCGGTGAGGCCCTCGGGCACCTCGACGATCTGCTCCGTGTTCGTGCTGCGGGTGTAATATTCCACCTTCACGGGCTGGGCGTCGGCCTCGTCTTTCGTGAGGAAGATGCCCACCGAGGGGTCGTCGCCCTTCACGAGGATGTTCGCCCCGCTGATGATGATGTTCTTGCCCGGGGTGATCTGGCCGTTCACGCTCTGGGTGCGCACGTCGGTCACTTGGTTGATGACCGGGCCGGTGGTGGCGATGTTGAGGTTGAACGTCACGTCCTTGAGGGCGTCGAGCAGGGTCTTTCCGGGGGTGAAGGTGACGCCCACCTTGTTCTTCTCGGGGTCGAACTTGGGCGCCTCGCCCTCGAACGAGCCGGAGAGGTTGAGCAGCCATTGCCCCACGCCGTCCACGAGGCTTTTGCCGTTGACGATGGCCTCCACCTTCTTCTGGTCGGCCAGGGTGAGGATGTTCTCGATGGTTTCCTTGCGGTACTCGGTGCGTTCCGCCACGATGTCGGCGGCGATGTCGGTGTTGCGATACGTGCCGGTAATGACGGGCTTGGCGGTGTAGTCGCCCGGCTCGGTGGTCAGCACGTTGTCATACAAGTTCGCGTTCAGGATAGTTTTTGCCATAATTTTTAAGTATTTTGATATGTGAATAATACGGATATAAGCTCCACGAGTCCGTCCACGGCGTCATGCCCCTTAGGACTCGCGCCAAAGGTAGAGATTTAATTTTAACGAACAATGGGTTTGGCGGAAAAGTTTCCACACGAAAAAAAGGGCGCCTTTCACAAGGAACCCTTTTCCAGAAACTCTAAATTTTACTTAAACCTTATGAGAAAATTTTCTATCCTTACTCGGCATTGCCAGTCGCGGGCGCTTCCGGAGCTTGGGCGGCTTCAGCGGCAGCGGCCTCTTGAGCGGCGGCTTCAGCGGCAGCGGCTTCCTCCGCCTTCTTGGCGGCCTCGGCGGCGGCGATTTCCGCTTTCTTCTTCGCTACGATCTCGGCCTTCGCCTTGTTTACCGCTTGCTCGGCTTCCAGACGGGCGTCGCTAGCGACTTTCTTCTTCTCAGCCTCCTTATCGCGAATCGTTTGCAACGACGCTTGCTTCTTCGTCAACCACTCTTGGAATTTCACCTCGGCGGTAGCCTCATCGAACGCGCCTTTCTTCACACCCATCAATAAGTGCTTCTTCAAAAGGACACCCTCACGAGAGAACAGGTTACGCACCGTATCCGTCGGCTGCGCGCCAACACCCAACCAATACAAGGCTCTGTCGAACTTCAAATCTACTGTAGCAGGATTAGTGTTCGGATTATAAGAACCTATCCTCTCAATAAACTTTCCATCACGTGGAGCCCTGCTGTCCGCGACAACGATCTGATAGAAGGCATAGCCTTTACGACCGCGTCTTTGTAATCTAATTTTTGTTGCCATTTTGACTTTAATGAATTTGAATTGTTTTTACTGAAGCGACTTGTATCAGTTTTCGGCCGCGAAGGTAATGTTTATTCTTTAACCGACAAGCCTATGAGTCCCCCTTTTTTCGCTTATCGGCAAAATGGCTATCTTTGCCCGGATTTTTCACCATTCTCTATACATTATTATATATATGATTTCAGTCGACGGATTGACCATGGAGTTCGGAGGGAGCGCCCTCTTCTCTGACATTTCTTTCGTGATCAATGAGAAAGACCGTATCGCCCTGATGGGTAAGAACGGCGCGGGCAAATCGACCTTGCTCAAGATCCTGGCTGGTGAGCGCGAGCCAACGCGGGGAAAAGTCAACGCCCCGAAAGAAGCCGTCATCGCTTACCTGCCCCAACACCTGCTGACGGAAGAACGGCGGACCGTCTTCGAGGAAACCGCCCAAGCCTTCGCCCACCTGCGCGCGATGGAAGCGGAAATCGAGGCCCTCAACCGCGAACTGACGGAACGGGCGGACTACGAATCGGACAGCTATATGGCCCTCATCGAGCGAGTCGCCACCCTGAGCGAGAAATACTACGCCATCGAAGCCATCAACTATGAGGAAGCGGTCGAGCGCACCTTGCTCGGACTAGGCTTCCGGCGCTCGGACTTGGGCCGACCAACCCGAGAATTCAGCGGCGGATGGCGAATGCGGATCGAGCTGGCTAAGCTCCTCCTGCGCCAACCGGATTTACTCTTGCTCGACGAGCCGACCAATCATCTCGACATCGAGTCGATCCAATGGCTGGAAGACTTCCTAATCAACAGCGGGCAGACCGTCATGGTAATCAGCCATGACCGAGCCTTCGTCGACCACCTCACCACCCGCACCATCGAGGTGACGATGGGCCGCGTTTACGACTACAAAGTCAACTACAGCCAATACTTGCGACTCCGAGCCGAACGCCGCGCCCAACAGCAAAAAGCCTACGACGAGCAACAAAAAATGATCGCCGAGACTAAGGCTTTCATCGAACGCTTCAAAGGTACCTACTCCAAGACACTCCAAGTGCAAAGCCGCGTGAAAATGCTCGAGAAACTACAGCTCCTGGAAGTCGACGAGGAAGACACGTCGGCCTTGCGTCTCCGCTTTCCCCCAGCACCCCGGTCGGGCTCCTACCCCGTCGTACTCGAAAACGTCCGCAAGGCTTTTGGCGACCATGTCGTATTCCATGACGTGAACCTAACCATCGCCCGAGGCGACAAGATCGCGTTCGTCGGCCGGAACGGTGAAGGCAAGTCGACCCTCGTAAAATGCATCATGCGTGAGCTGCCTTTCGACGGGACCCTCACGATCGGACACAATGTCCATATCGGCTATTTCGCCCAAAACCAAGCCGCCCTGCTCGATGAAGAACTAACCGTCTTTCAGACGATCGACGACGTGGCAAAAGGCGAGATTCGCACGAAGATCAAGGATCTGCTGGGCGCCTTTCTCTTCGGGGGCGAGAACTCCAACAAGAAGGTCAAGGTCCTCTCGGGTGGCGAACGAGCTAGGCTAGCGCTCCTGAGACTCCTGCTCGAACCCATCAACTTGCTCATCCTCGATGAGCCAACCAACCATCTCGATCTCCGTACGAAAGACATCTTGAAGCAAGCCCTGAAAGAATTCGACGGGACCCTGCTCATCGTCTCTCACGACCGAGACTTCCTGGATGGCCTCGTCACCAAGGTTTACGAGTTCGATCACCAACACGTGACCGAGCACCTAGAGGGCATCTACGACTTCATGCGCCGTAAAAAGCTGGAGAACCTGCGGGAACTGGAACGCCTCTCCCCTTCCGCCCCATAAAAAAGAGGTGGCAGGCAAAACGAGGAATGGAACTATTGCGTATTTTCGCGGGAAAAAATCAAAATGATAGATTTTATCACCCTCTGCGATTATGTCGGCACCTTCGCGTTTGCCATTAGCGGGATCAGGTTGGCTTCAGCGAAACAATTTGATTGGTTTGGCGCCTACGTGGTAGGATTGGTCACGGCGGTCGGCGGCGGAACGTTGCGCGATATCATGCTCAACACGACTCCTTTTTGGATGACCCAAGCGTCTTACATGATCGTGTCAGGCTTAGCGTTGCTCTTCGTGCTTATCTTCCGACGATATGTTATCCGACTTAACAACACTTTTTTCATTTTCGACGCCATCGGGCTGGGCCTCTTCATGGTGGTCGGACTCGACAAGACACTCACTTACGGTTTTCCAATGTGGACCGCTATCGTGATGGGTACGATCACGGGCGCTTTCGGAGGTATGCTGCGCGACATCTTGATCAACGAGGTGCCTTTGATTTTCCGGAAAGACATCTATGCTTTAGCTTGCGTTTTCGGCGGCTTCATCTATTGGATCTGTCTTGCCACGCCCCTCAGCGAGGCCATGACCCAATTCGTGGCAGCCTTCAGTTGCGTCCTAGCCCGAGTAGTCGCCGTAAAATACCACATCAGTCTCCCCGTTCTGAAAGGAGAGGAACAGAATCGTTAAATAATCTATAACATAATATGATCCATACAGAAACAGAACAAGAAAGAGCTTCCATCCTACTCATCTATACAGGAGGTACCATCGGGATGATCGAAAACCCCGAAACCGGGGTTCTAGAATCATTCAACTTTCAGCACCTGAAAGACAATATGCCGGAGCTGAAAAAGCTAGGATATAACGTATCGACCATCCAATTCGATCCTCCCATGGACTCGTCAGACATGGGCCCGGACTCATGGACTAAGATCGTGAAAATCATTGCCGAGAACTATCAAAAATACAATGGTTTCGTCATTCTCCACGGGACAGACACCATGTCATACACCGCCTCTGCCCTAAGCTTCATGCTCGAAAACTTAAGCAAACCCGTGATCCTGACAGGCTCTCAACTCCCAATCGGAATGCTGCGCACGGACGGCAAAGAAAACTTGATCACGGCCATCGAAATCGCGGCGGCGCAAGAGAACGGGGTTCCCCTCGTACCCGAAGTTTGTGTCTTCTTCGAAAATGTCTTGCTACGCGGCAATCGAACCAGTAAGATCAACGCGGATAACTTCAACGCGTTTCGCTCATACAACTATCCCGCTTTAGCCCAAGCCGGCATCTACATCAAATACGACACGACACAAATCTATCATCCCGTCTCCCGAAAGCCTCTCAAACCACACTATCTCCTCGATCGCCACATCGCGATCCTAAAGATCTTTCCCGGTATTTCTCGTCAAGTCATGGAAAGCATCCTGAACATTCCAGACCTGAAAGGGGTAGTGATGGAAACATTTGGAAGTGGCAACGCACCTTCACACGATTGGTTCCTGAAAAGCCTGAAGGATGCGGTCGACCGAGGTATCGTAATCGTAAACATCACGCAATGCCGGGCCGGAAGTGTCGAGATGCATCGTTACGAGACGGGGCATAAGCTCCTCGAAGCGGGCGTCATCAGCGGATTCGACAGCACCACTGAAAGCGCGGTCACCAAACTGATGTTCTTATTCGGCCACGGACTTAGCCCTGAGGAAGTCAAAGAACACATGAATTGTTCCCTGATCGGCGAAGTCACCATCCCAGAAACATTCCATCATTGATACCCAGAAAGAGAAAAGAAGAAACGATATGGAACTCCAATTCTTAAGCTTAGCGAGCGGAAGCAGCGGCAACTGCTATTATCTCGGGACACCAGATTTCGGCCTCCTCATCGATGCCGGTATCGGTATCCGGACCATCCGAAAAGTCTTGAAAGAATATCTCATCGACTTCAGCAAGATCGTTGGCGTATTGATCACGCACGATCATGCCGACCACATCAAGACTGTCGGATGCCTCGGCGAGAAATACCACCTTCCCATCTATGCCACGTCCGAAGTGCATCGGGGCATCGACAAAAGCCGATACGTCGAGGAACGCCTCACTCTCTCGCGCCATATCATCGAAAAAGAGACACCTTTCACGATCCGCGACTTCAAAATCACTGCCTTCGAAGTTCCCCACGACAGTACGGACAACGTGGGCTATTGCGTCAAATACGGTGGCCAAACATTTACCATCGCCACCGATGTCGGCCATATCACCGAGACGATCGGGAAGTATATCACCCAAACCAATCACCTTGTCTTGGAAACGAACTACGACGAGGAGATGTTGCGATACGGCACATATCCCCCATTCCTGAAAGAACGTGTTGCCGGGCCAACCGGTCACCTCAGCAACAAGGAAGCGGCGGAATATCTAGCGACCCACTACACCCCCCAACTCAAAAATATCTGGCTTTGCCATCTGAGCCGGGACAACAACCACCCTGAGCTCGCCCTCAAAACAATCGACATTAGGCTATTTCAAGAAGGTATACGGGTCGGGAAAGACGTGATTGTCACACCTTTAAAACGCACAACTCCAACAGGTATCTTCACGCTCGACGATTTCGATCCAAAAAAATAGATGGAATCATTTGTATATTCCGAAATAGTCTCTATCTTTGCACCCGCAATCACAAAAAAACGATCGCAAGAAAAACGACTTCGTAGCTCAGTTGGTAGAGCAAATGACTCTTAATCATTGGGTCGAGGGTTCGAGCCCCTCCGAGGTCACTTTCAATTGACAAAGTGTTCCAAACGACTTCGTAGCTCAGTTGGTAGAGCAAATGACTCTTAATCATTGGGTCGAGGGTTCGAGCCCCTCCGAGGTCACTTGGAGAGATGGTAGAGTGGTCGATTACAGCGGTCTTGAAAACCGCCGTACCGAGAGGTACCGGGGGTTCGAATCCCTCTCTCTCCGCAATAAATGGTGTAAATCAAGCATCTGTAATGATTTACACCATTTTTTACACCCCAAAAATTAGGACTAGCCATTTTTTTAAATAACAGCCTTGGTTTTAGGATTACATTTAGCAATTCTATACATATCGCACCGTATTTTTTATTTTCATGATTAGATACTACCCTGTAGAGTAGTGGAAAAGTTCCAGAATGTATGGAACTTTGCATTATAAATTCAAATTTAAAACTTATCACCATGAATCTTAAAGAAAAGTTGCGAAAATTTCTAATTATAGCGGTTTCTTCTATATTTATACTTTTGTTTTATAAGCAGGCACATTTAATTGTTAATCCATTTCATTTACAAAGAACTTTGGCTTCTTTTGTGATGCATTTGATAGTATGCTTGCCCATAGTTATTGTTTTATTCCTATTACATAAGCCTAAAGACCTTTTCCATCAGCTTGGACTTGATGGCAACTTTATAACGGGAATAGTTTTCGCTTTAATCAGTACACTTCCTCTTTTTATCGCTTTCCCGATTATAGGAGAACTTAATAATGAACTGACATTAGATCAGCTTATCCGTTCAACTGTCATTGCCGCTATATTTGAGGAAATTATTTTCAGAGGTTTTATCTTTGGTCAATTATTCCGCTACTGTAAAATAGGTTTCGGATGGTCAGTACTTATACCGTCCGTATTGTTCGGTTCTCTTCATCTTTATCAGGGACATGATTTGATTTCTTCCCTAATGGCTTTCGGAATAACATTTTTAGGCGGATTATATTTTAGCTGGATATATGTGAAGTGGAATTTTAATCTTTGGTGTCCAATAGGGCTGCATTTCTTTATGAATTTGTCTTGGCAGTTATTTATCGTAGAAGGAAACTCAGTAGCCGTAGGTGGCATTATTTCAAATATATTTAGAATTTTATCAATTGCTATCGCAGTAATTCTAACGAATATTTATTTACACAAATCTCGATAAATATCAATCTATATGCTAAAGAATTTATTTCTAATCTATTCGATTTTGCTATTCTGTAATAAATCAGAAGCACAAAATTTTTCAAGTATTGTGGATAGTTGTTATCATTATCTCAATAAGCAAGATACCTCATTGTTTAATAAGACCTATATCGGGCTTCTTGATGCTTATGAAAAAGAGTATAACGCAGAATTATATTCTATAGAAAAGGAATTAAAAGAAATGAGAATCAAAGACCAAAGTATACGTCTTTTGTTGATTGATGCTCGGAAGAAGAAACAGAATGTGGATAAAATAAAAAAGACAATGAACGACATAGATCATAAAAATTCTGTCAGAGTTACTGAAATTATTGACTAATACGGTTGGCTTGCGCCTGATGATATTGGCTATGAAGCGAATGAAGCTCTTTTCCTTTGTATTCAACATTCCCAAGATTCTTTAGTCCAGAATAAGTATTTACCTATACTGAAAGAGGCTGTTCAAAAAGGTGCGGCAGAAGGTTGGCAATACGCTTTCCTGACTGACAGGTGTCTTATGAACCAAGGACAAAAACAAATTTATGGAACACAGAGAATAACCAAGAATGGAGTGGACTATTTGGTTCCTCTACAAGACATTAACCAAGTTGATTCACTCAGGAAGGAAATAGGGCTTGAGCCATTGAGTGAATACATGAAAGACTGCGGACTGAAAAACGTCTGGAGCAAAGAGTTCTACAGAAACAATATAAAACTACATGAATCCATTTTTAATTCTTGGTTTCAATCGTTTAAGCAGAATTGAAAAAATCATTATGAGTCTTTCTAAATCAGCCGTAGATTAGCGGCGATGCCTACAGCTTCTATGATGTTTCTAGCGCACAGCTTCTCGAAGAGTTTCTTTTTGTGAAACTTGACGGTATTGGCATCAATAAAGAGAATTTCTCCTATCTCCTTGTTTGAAAGTCCTTTGACACGATGATATATAAACTGTGGTTTGTGTTACGAGCCAAAGCCTGGCCATAGCGACACAAAGTTCTATTTTGTCATAATTGTAATCCGATATTTCCATCCGTAAATTTATAGGACGGAAAAAATCATTTATATCTTTTTGCGGCATAATTGATCTTCAAATTATATTCTTGCGGAATTATAAAAAGCACAGTCCATTTTTAATAAATACGCATCCTCTCAAGCTAAGTATTTTTGATAAACAAGTTCTTGAACCCCATCCAGTGTTTGAGTCAAAGCATGAAGATAGATTTGAGTCGTACGAGCTTGAGTATGTCCCAACGCTTGAGAGATAAGCGCGACGGGAACATCTGCCTCATAAGCCAAAGAAGCCCATGTGTGACGAGGTGTATAAGAAGAAAGGGAACCTTCGATTCGCAACAAAGTAGCCAAACGTTTCAAACGCTGATTATAACTATTCAACCCCCTATGATATTGCTCATAAGCATCCTCAATCGATACAGGATCCTGAAGAATAGGGAAGACATAATCACTTCCTTCAACATCATAAGTTTGAATAATTTTCGCCATGGGAGGCGTTACTTTCAAACAAACCCGCTTGCCCGTCTTTTGACGATAGTAAGTCAAATAACCTTTAACAATCTGATCTTTTCTCAAAAAGGCCATATCGACGAAAGGCATTCCGCACGCCAGAAAACAAAAAAGGAGTAAGTCTCGGGCAAAACAAAGAGACTGGGTTGGTAAAGAAGCTTCAGCCAATCGGCGGAGCGTCTTACCATCAAGAATCGAACGATTCACCTTATCATTTCCCATAAAAAAGCCCTCAAAAGGTAACCGCTGTCTAGTCAATCCTTGTTTGACCGCTTTATTATAAACCGCGCGAAGCGTACGCAAATAACAAGAGATCGTATTGGATTTCACGTGTTTTTGCAGCCAATGATTATAATCTTTGATTAACTCTCTCGTTATCGCGTCCAATGGCAAATCTTTATCCGCCAAAAACATTCGGAATGAACGCAAAACAGTCCGGTAATTTAAAGCCGTGTTGATCTGTCCTTCTTTTCGAAGCTGCGCCTTCTCTTTCGCCATGAAAGCAAGAAAGAAAGGACTTTCCTTTTCCCGCTTTTTCTCCCGTGATTTTTCTCTTTTGCCCAATTGTATTGAAAGGTGAATCGAGATACCATATTTACCCATTAACTATTATTCGTTTTAATAATCAACAAAGAAAAATAAGGAAAAGACCTCGCGAGGATCGCAGGCACGTCAGTTAAGCAAATCGCTTCAGGGGTTGCCACATTCTCCATATAATAATAAAGATAAGAAGGGTGTTCGCATAAATATTCTTTCAAGGCATTCGCTTGGCGCGAAAGTTTCATTAAAACCACGACACAGCCTTCAGTCAGCCAACGATCCAACTCTTCAACCGAGGCATGACCTGGGATCACAAGAAGCTTTTCCTCTTGGCTGACCAAACTTAAACGGGCCATGGCCGCCGCCGCGATGAATGAAGGAATACCCGCTACTTGTTCCACTGGCACGCCGGCCGTTTCCAAACGATCCATTACATAATGAATCGATGCGTAAATGCTCACGTCACCCTCTACCGCCACGGCTACACGAAGACCCGCCATATAATCAGCTCGTACCCATTCGAACACCTGGTCATAAGCCGTATGCGCGGCCGTTCGCTCCTCTCGCATCGCTAAATCAAAACAAATAATCTTAGCGGGATCTATCTCCAAGGCTCGCGCCAATTCCGCCGCGCGCGAACGCCGCCGGCCTTGCCGGTCCTCCACGCTAGGACAATAAACTTTCTCCGCGACACGCAACGCGTCACGAGCAGCCACCGTCACCCACGCCTCATCACCCGGTCCCAGCGAAACGAAGGAGACCCGATTCTCCATATTCCCATTTTTCATGTACATTCTTCTCCGTTATTTCGCAGACAAAATTGAAGAGAATCCCGCATCTAAACAAGATAAATCCGTACATTCGCGCAAATTAAAAGCGGAGCAGGCATGAAAATCCAATCGTTACTATTTATATTTCTGTTCATTAGCGCACTTATTTCCTGTAGCGGAGGAAACGGGAGTGATCGACGTGTCGATTCGACCGAAGCGGTTGTTTCCGGAGACGCGACTACAGCCCTTACGACCCCAATCACGCTTTCCTACGCGAAAGGTTTCCATATTACCTACAAAGAGAACTATTGTTTAGTCGACATACAAGACCCACAAAACGAGAATCTTCCGAAATTCCATTTCGCGCTCGTTCCTCAAAGGATTGAGATTCCTGACCTGCCTGAGGATTTTGAGATTATCCGAGTTCCCATTCGCAAGGCGATCTGCATGACTTCCTTGCAACTTTCCGGCTTCATCAAACTGGGTGAGACGGACCACGTGGTGGGAATCACCAGTGCCCGGCATCTTTTCAATCAAGAAATCAATCAACGAATTGAGCAAGGACTTACCGCCAAGATCGGAATTGAAGGGAATTTTGACAACGAGGTCATCATCAGCCTCGATCCCGACCTGATTCTCATCTCTCCCTTCAAGCGCGGCGGATATGACGCTTTAAAAGAAATGGATATTCCCCTGATGCCTTATTTAGGTTATAAAGAAATGACCCCCCTCGGACAGGCGGAATGGATTAAATTCGTCGGCCTGCTTTTGGGCGAGGAAAAGAAAGCGAACGAGATCTTCGCCTCGATCGAAAACCGTTATAACGAACTGAAAACAATGGCCGCGAACGTCAAGGAACGCCCCGTGGTCTTTAGCGGCGAGCTGCGAGGGGGAAATTGGTATGCCGTAGGAGGCAAAAGTTTCCTCGCCCAGCAATTCCATGACGCGGGGGCTGACTATTTCCTCAAGGATGACAAGCGTTCAGGTGGTGTTTATTTAGATTATGAGACCGTTTACAGTCAAGCGGAAAACGCCCAGTTCTGGCGGATCGTCAACAGCGACGAGGCGTTCTCGTATGAGACTTTAGGCGCTAGCGATACCCGCTACCAGGATTTCCGGGCATTCCGTGAACACGGGATCATCTATTGCAACATCCGCCAACACCCGTTTTACGAAAGTATGCCCATGGAGCCAGAAGTAGTCTTGGCCGACCTGATCAAAGCCTTCCATCCCCAGCTGCTTCCCGATTATCAACCTGTCTATTATAAACGTCTGCCTTGACCCGATGAAGCGACCGACTTGCTTATACATGCTCTTCCTGGGCGCGGGCATCTTCTTGTTTTTCTTGCTGAATCTCGTGTTGGGTTCCGTCCATATCCCTTTTCCCGCCATTTGGCATATCCTTTGGGGAACGGAGCCGGAAAGCGAGGTTTGGACCAACATCATTTGGAAATCGAGGATTCCGCAAACGATTACCGCCATGGTCGCGGGCGCCGGATTGGCTGTAAGCGGTTTGCAAATGCAAACGGTATTCCGGAATCCATTGGCGGGACCTTCGATGCTGGGCATCAGCTCCGGAGCGAGCCTAGGAGTCGCCTTTGTCGTCCTCCTTTCGGGAAGTATCGGGGGCGTCGCGCTCAGTCGGCTGGGATATATGGGCGAATTGGCGCTGACTATCGCCGCCATCGCGGGGGCCCTCTCGGTCATGGCCTTGATCGCGTTCATTTCCCAAAAAGTGAAGGGAAACGTGACTCTGCTTATCATTGGCGTCATGATCGGATACGTCGCGAGCGCCATCATCGGTGTATTGAAATATTTCAGCGTCGAAGAAGACATCCGGGCTTACGTGATCTGGGGGTTAGGCAGCTTCTCGCGCGTATCGGGCGATCAGATGACCCTTTTCGTGAGCATCATGCTGGTCTTGCTCCCCCTCTCTTTCCTTTTGATCAAGACATTAAACTTGCTCTTGCTGGGCGAGAACTACGCCCGCAACCTGGGGCTGAACATCAAGCGAGCCCGCCTCTTGGTGATTTGCAGCGCGGGCATCCTGACCGCCATCGTCACCGCCTACTGTGGGCCGATCAACTTCCTCGGATTGGCCGTCCCGCATCTTTGCCGAGCCTTATTCCAAAGTTCCGACCATCGCGTCTTGATGCCGGCCTCCTTGCTGACAGGCGCCGCGCTGGCTTTGGCTTGCAACTTGATCGCCCGGGCCCCGGGATTCGAGGGAGCCTTGCCCGTCAACTCCGTCACGGCCCTGATCGGCGCGCCAGTCGTCATGTCGGTTTTATTCAATAAAAAAAGAAACGAGATCAGAGAATGAACCACTCCCCTAGCATACGTCTCATTGACCTTTCGACAGGCTACACGACCCCGAAGCGACAAATCGTTATCGCGAACCGGATCAACGCCACCATCAACCAAGGTGAATTAACCTGCCTCCTGGGCGCGAATGGCGCGGGCAAATCGACCCTCCTCCGCACCCTCTCCGGCTTCCAGCCTCCACTGGCCGGCGAGATCCAATTGATGGGCAAATCCTTGAAGGCCTACTCGGACAAGCAGCTCGCCAGGGTCATTGGGGTGGTCTTGACCGACAAATGCGAGATCCGCAACATGAGCGTGATGGAATTGGTCGGCTTGGGACGCAGTCCTTACACCGGTTTTTGGGGTACATTGGGCGAAACGGACCGGGAGATCGTCCACCAAGCCCTCGCGCGGGTCAAAATAGAACGCTTCGCCCGCCGGATGATCCAGACCCTAAGCGACGGCGAGCGACAAAAGGTCATGATCGCCAAGGCTCTCGCCCAAGAAACCCCGATCATCTTCCTCGACGAGCCGACCGCTTTTCTCGACTTTCCCAGCAAGGTCGAGATCATGCAACTGCTGCATGAGTTATCCAGAGGCATGGGCAAAACGGTTTTCATGTCGACCCACGACCTCGAACTGGCCCTCCAGATCGCGGACAAGATCTGGCTGATGGACCGCGAGAAAGGCCTGCGCGTCGGCACGCCCGAAGACCTGGCCCTCGACGGCGCCCTCGACCATTTCTTCGAGCGCGAAGGCGTGGCTTTCGATGAGGAGACAGGCCTTTTCCGCATCGACCACACGTTTCAACGCGTCGTGCGGCTCGAAGGCGAAGGCTCGCGCTACGCCATGGCCCGCAAGGCTTTGGCCCGAAACGGGATTCAAGCCGAACGTGGACTCGACGCCTCGCTCACCATCCGCTGCGGCGCGACGCCCGGCGCTCCTTTCACCATCATCACGCCCGATGGCGAAAAGGAAGTTCGCACCATCGAGGAATTGCTCCGACTCGTCGATTGAAATTTTTCTCTCCCCAAAGCGCGACCTTTCCCACCGGGGCCTCGTCTTATAAAACGAAACATTTCTAAAAACTCAAAGTCATTATGAAAGCGAAAACATTCGGAATGGGGCTGCTCGCGGCCCTGCTGACCCTCACGGCGAACGCCGAGACCGTCAAAGGCAATGGGAAGATCGTGACGAAAGACATGGACATCCACCCCTACGAGGCGGTCAAGATCGACATGAGCCTCACCAACAACAACGGCAGTTGGAAACGGCTCTTCCAATCCGGGAACGCCCCCGTCGAGACCCATTTCAACTATCGTGTGGACGACAAGACCACGCTCCAGATCACGATCGACGAGAACCTTTACGAACTGTTGGAGGTGAAAGTCGACGACAAGACGCTCCTCATCAAGGCCCGCAAGGACTATGAGCTCGCGCCCACCAAGCTCGACCTCAAAGGCTCGTCGGAACGCCTCACCAGCGTCGACCTGAGCGGCAACACCATCTTCACGATCGAAAGCGACCTCCGCGACGACCGCTTTGCCGCCGACTTGAGCACGGGTTGCCAATTGCGAAGCGAAAAGAAGCTCCACGCGAAGGAATGCGTCATCGACGCCTCGACGGGCTGCGTCGTCAACCTCTCCGGCATGGATTGCGAACGCCTCGCGGTCGACGCCTCGACCGGCTGCACGCTCGAGTTGGGCGGAAAGGCCAAGGTAACGAGCTTGGACGCCTTGACCGGCTCCACCGTCAACGCCGCCAAACTGCAAACCGAGACCACGAACTGCGACGCCTCGACCGGCTCGTCGATCAGCGTCCACGCGACATTGGCGTTGAACGCCGACGCGACCCTCGGCAGCACCGTCAAATACACGGGCGACCCCATCACAAAGATCGACACCTCGCTGGGCGGCTCCGTAGAGCGAGAATAAGCCTTTCCCCCCCTTCGCAAAAAACGCGAGGACCTAGAAAAAGTTATTCTAGGTCCTCGCGTTTTTCACGATCGTCAGAAAAAGCCTTCAAAAGATTCACGTGAAAAGGAGGCTGATTCTTCAAAAAAGACATTACCTTCGCGTTGTAAACCAAGCAAACTAACAAAGAAAGGAGACGGAATTATGGCAAGACCTATCAGAGAAACCCCGATATTATACGGGAAAGACGCGGAACGTTTCGAGAAAGAAATGAAACGTGTGGAAAACCTAAGCCCTGAGGAGCGGAAAGCCAATCGGGAAAAGCTCTATCGGGAAGTGGAACGAATAAAGAAAGAATGGAATTTGACTTTTGTAGGTTGTAAAGGATGGTAATCATTTATTTGACAGAAGACTATGAGATGAAACCGTTCGATTGCGGCGATGCCGATTTGAACGGTTTCTTGCTGAATGACGCCAAGTCGTACGCGGAAAAAAAGTTGGCCTATACGTATATTTTAGAAGACGATGACAGGAACATCGTCGCTTACTACAGCTTACTGAATGACAAAATAACCAAGCGGGATGCCAGTAAAGCCACATGGAGGAAAGTCAAAAAACTATTTCCGCACCGAAAGCATTTCAACAGCTATCCCGCCATCAAAATCGGCCGTTTCGCGGTGTCAGAAGCTTACAACGGGCGAGGCATTGGCAGTGAACTGATGAACCAGATAAAACAAAGTCTCTTCGAGAATGGGAATTATTCGGCGTTTCGCTTTCTGACGGTCGATGCTTATCTCTCGGCTATTCCTTTTTATGAAAAAAACGGATTTAAACTTTTGCTTTCAGATGACGAAAACGAGCATACCCGCCTCATGTTCTTCGACATGATGGAATTATAATCCTCCCCCCCCTTCCCCAAAAACGCGAGAACCTAGAAAAACTTTTTCTAGCCCCAATACAACCCGTCAGGACCTAGAAAAACTTTTTCTACCTCCAATACAACCCGTCAGGACCTAGAAAAACTTTTTCTAGCCCCAATACAACCCGTCAGGACCTAGAAAAACTTTTTCTAGCCCCAATACAACCCGTCGGAACCTAGAAAAACTTTTTCTAGCCACTCCAATTTTTTGGAACCGCTAGAAAAACTTTTTCCAGCCACTCCAATTTTTTGGAACCATTAGAAAAACTTTTTCCAGCCACTCCAATTTTTTGGAACCGCTAGAAAAGAGTTTTTCAGCCACCCGCGTTTTTCTTCCGCCCGAATGATTACATTCGCGGCCATGAAAACAAAAAAGAAGCGACACATGAACAAGAAAGGCATCATGGCGGCGGTCGGCGCGCTCGTGGCGGGCGGCCTGCTCTCGTGCATGGGCGACGGCAGCGGCATGGTGAATTACTACCGGGTAGGCGTCGTGAAGGAGGCGCCCTCGAAGTGCATTTACGTGGCGAACGAGGAAGGGCAAATCTTCCGGATCTCATCGCCCGAGTTCGAGGCGCGGACCGACGTGAAGGAAGGCGATTGCTGCGCCGTATGGTTCCAGACCAATTTCAGTGAGGATTTGGGCGGGGGCGTTTACCGGGCGGAGATCTCGCGCTACGACTCGGTGGCGGTCTGGCCCGTGCGGGAGACGCTGACCGACACGACGCGGCTTTGGAACGACGAGCGGCTCGTCTCGCTCGAATCCGGCCTCAGCGTTTACCTCGAGGGACGTTTCTTCCTCATCACCGAACACACGAATCACCAAGCGGATCAAGTGGACTTGTTCGACCTCTCGTATGACGCCTCGCATGAGGCCATGACCGACTCGACAGGTCGACGGATTTACGACCTTTACCTCCGCGTGGCGAAAGAAGGGGGCACGGGCGATTCCGCGCGCTGGACGGCGACGACCGCCTTCGCCATCGACCATTTCCTGGACGCCGCCCGGGCCCGCGAGACCGCGTTGGGACTTGACTCCATCCATTTCCGGATCAATTATCCCAGCCGGTTCAGCGCCGACTCGACAGGCTTCCTTTGGGATCGGAGCGAGCTCTTCTCGTTAGGCTTTTGATTTATTTTCCGTATATTCGCGCCTTAAGAGCAAAATACCTGGAGTCATGTTCAAAGATATTTTCAATTGGGTGATCCTGATCATTTCCCAGCCGGGCAAGGCGTGGGGACTGTTGTCGAAGAAAGAAGAGAAGACGGAAGATTTCCTCTCGCAATTCCTTTACCCGCTCATCGGGCTGGTGACGATCACCGCCTTCCTGGGCGTGCTGTTCACCCAAAAAGAATTCAACTTGGAACTGGCCTTGAAGTCGTCGATCCGCACGCTGGTCGCCTCGTTTGGAGGATTTTACCTGGCGGCCTATCTTTTGAACGAGATTTGGAAAGGCTTCTTCAAACGCGAGAGCGACATGCCGCGGTGGCAACGCTTCGTGGGCTATTCGTCGGCCTTGATGCTCGCCTTGAACATCATCCTGACACTCCTTCCGGAATTCTTTTTCCTGCGTATTTTCGTCCTCTATACCTTTTACATCATCTGGGAAGGGGCCGGCCCCTATCTAGGAATCGAAGACCATACACGATTGAAGTTCACGAGCATGGCGACAATCATCATCCTTTTGATGCCCCTCGCGATCGAGATGGCGCTCTCGCTCCTGATGCCGGGCTTGAACTTCTGATAAAACAAACGAATCATGAAAGAAAAACTGAAAAATAATGTATTGATCAAAAACAAACGGGCGACGTTCGACTATGAGTTGCTGGAGACCTTCACGGCGGGCATCGTCCTGACGGGCACGGAAATCAAATCGATCCGGTTGGGAAAGGCAAGCCTGGTCGACACGTTCTGCATCGTGGAGAAAGGCGAGGTATGGGTCAAGAACATGTACGTGGCGGAATATTTCTACGGGACATACAACAACCATATCGCCCGCCGCGACCGGAAGCTCCTGCTCAACAAAAAGGAGATCAGCAAGCTCTTCGACGCCATCCGCACGAATGGATTCACGGTTGTCCCCACCCGCCTGTTCATCAACGAGAAAGGCTTGGCCAAACTGGTCATCGCCATCGCGAAAGGAAAGAAACAATACGACAAGCGCGAAGCGATCCGCGAACGCGACGACCGTCGAGAGATGGATCGGGCTTTCAAACACTAAACGCACACGCCATTTTATAGCACAAGACATCTTTATGGAACGACAAGATTTCATCCGCCTATTGAGCGAACGCGTCCTGGTCCTGGACGGTGGCCTGGGAACCATGATCCAACGATACGGCCTGAAGGAAGAAGATTACCGGGGCGAACGGTTCGCCCACACGAGTCAACCCCAAAAAGGCAACAACGATTTACTGAACCTGACCCGCCCAGACGTCATTCGGGAAATCCAACAACAATACCTTGACGCCGGAGCGGATATTCTCACGACCAATACGTTCAACGCGAACGCCATCTCGCTCGCCGACTACGACATGAGCGATCTCGTGCGGGAAATCAACCAAGCCGCCGCCCGCTTGACCCGTACGCTCGCCGACGATTATGAGGCGACACACCCCGGGAGGCATATCCTCGTGGCCGGCTCCATCGGTCCGACCAACAAGACCGCCTCGATGAGCCCCGACGTAAGCGATCCCGCCTACCGGGCTGTCTCTTACGACGATCTTTACGACACCTATCGAGCGCAAGCCGAAAGCCTCCTGGCCAACGGAGTTGATATCCTCCTTTTCGAGACGATCTTCGACACGCTGAACGCCAAGGCGGGCATCGAAGCGGTGAGCGACGTGTTGCGAGAGAGCGGTCGCGACCTTCCCGTCATGCTTTCCGTCACGCTCTCCGCTCAAGGAGGGCGGACCTTTTCCGGGCAAACCTTGCGGGCATTCCTCGCGTCTATCCAACACGCCCCAATCGTCTCAGTCGGATTGAATTGCTCGTTTGGAGCGGCGGAAATGAAACCCTATCTGGAAGAATTAGCCCACCAGGCTCCCTATTTCATCAGCGCTTATCCCAACGCCGGCTTACCGAACAGCTTCGGCGAATACGACGAGACTCCCGAACGGATGACCGAGCACGTGCGTCCCTTCGTCGAGGAAGGACTGGTCAATATCCTTGGTGGTTGCTGTGGCACGACACCTGCCCATATCGCTTGTTTCCCGAAGCTCGTCGAAGGCGCCAAGCCCCATGTTCCCGTGGCGAAACCCGACGCGTTATGGCTCTCTGGCTTGGAACTTTTGGAAGTACGCCCGGAAAACAATTTCATCAATATTGGCGAACGGTGCAACGTCGCCGGCTCGCGCAAATTCCTCCGACTGATCCAATCGAAACAATACGACGAGGCATTGGGCATCGCCCGCAAACAAGTGGAAGACGGCGCCCAGATCATCGACCTCAACATGGACGATGGGATGCTCGACACCCAGCGGGAGATGGATCATTTCCTCAACCTGATCGCCGCCGAGCCCGACATCGCCCGCGTCCCGGTCATGATCGATTCCTCGAAATGGGACGTGATCGAGTCCGCCTTAAAACACGTGCAAGGTAAAAGTGTCGTCAATTCCATCTCGCTCAAGGAAGGAGAACCCGCTTTCTTGGCCCATGCCGAGCGGATCAAACGGTTGGGCGCCGCTACGGTCGTCATGGCTTTCGACGAAAAAGGACAAGCGGACACCTTCGAGCGGAAGATCGAGATCTGTGCCCGAGCCTATCACCTCCTGACGGAAAAGGTCGGTTTCGATCCTCACGATATCATTTTCGATCCAAACGTCTTGGCCATCGCCACGGGGATCGAGGCGCACGATCGCTACGCCCTCGACTTCATCCAGGCCGTCGCGTGGATCAAACAAAACTTGCCCAACGCGAAAGTGAGTGGCGGTATCAGCAACCTCTCTTTCTCATTCCGAGGCAACAATCCGGTGCGCGAAGCGATGCACGCCGTATTCCTTTACCACGCCATCCGGGCCGGTTTGGATATGGGGATCGTCAATCCCTCGACCTCCATTCTTTATGAGGATATCGAACCCCAATTCCGTGCGTTACTCGAAGATGTCATTCTCTATCGCCGCCCCGAAGCGGCCGAGGAACTGATCGCCTACGCCCAACAAATCCACGAACAACAACATGGGACAACCAGCGAACGCCACGAGGCTTGGCGCGACCTTCCCTTGGAAGACCGCTTGGAGCAAGCGCTCGTAAAAGGCATCGGCGACTATCTGGAAACGGACCTGAACGAGGCCTTGGCGACCTATTCCCGTCCCGTCGAGATTATTGATGGACCACTCATGAAAGGAATGAACCGTGTCGGCGAACGGTTCGGGGCGGGCAAAATGTTCCTTCCACAAGTGGTCAAGACCGCCCGCACGATGAAGAAAGCGGTCGCGATCCTGCGCCCCGCCATCGAAGCGGAACAACAGACCGCGGGCGTCGCGAAAGCGGGACGCGTCCTCTTCGCCACGGTCAAAGGCGACGTGCATGACATCGGGAAAAATATCGTCTCGATTGTTTTGGCATGCAATAATTATGAAGTAATCGATCTGGGGGTTATGGTTCCCGCGGAGGAAATCGTCCGTCGAGCTTTGGAAGAACAGCCCGATATCATCTGCCTCTCCGGCCTCATTACCCCTTCCCTTGAAGAGATGGCCCACGTAGCCGAATCCTTGCGAAAGGCAGGATTCACCATTCCCATCATGGTAGGTGGCGCGACCACCTCCAAGCTTCATACGGCGGTAAAGATCGCGCCCCAATACGAGGGACCCGTGATCCATGTGCGCGACGCCTCACAAAATCCCCTGATCGCCGCCAAATTGATGAATCCTCAAACCCGCGACACCTTCATCAATGCGCTTAAAGACGAGCAAGCGGCCTTACGCGAGCAATTAGCACAAAGGCAAACGCCCTTGGTTTCCCTCGAAGAAGCCCGGCGTCATCCCGTCCAGATCGATTGGTCGACTTACCAACCAGTCGTTCCGGCGCGAATGGGTGTCCATCGCCTGGAGTCGATTCCGATCGAAACCCTTATACCTTATATTAATTGGCGTTTCTTTTTCTCGGCATGGAAATTGGGCGGGCATTACGAGACCATCGCCCACGTGGAAGGCTGTGACGTTTGTCGGGCTTCTTGGCTGGCTGAGTTCCCGCAAGAAGAACGGGCTAAAGCGGCTGAAGCGATGCAGCTTCACAAAGACGCCAAGCGAATGCTCGACCGGCTTATCTCCCTCCAAGCGGATTATTGCCGGGCGATCTATGGCTTTTTCCCCGCGAACAGCGACGGGGATGATCTGCTCATCAACTCCATTCGCTTTCCCCTCCTTCGTCAACAAGCGAAGAACGAAAGTCATATTTACAAATCACTCGCCGATTACGTCATGCCTTTATCCGAAGGCCGACAAGACTACGTAGGCGCGTTCGCCGTCACGGGCGGAGCCGGTTCCGATTATTTACGAGAAAAACTGGAAGCGGAAGGCGACAGCTATTCCGCCATGCTGCTCCAAACCCTGACCGACCGTCTGGCGGAAGCGACCGCGGAATACCTGCACGAGCAAGTTCGTAAGACCTTGTGGGGATACGCGCCCGACGAGCATTTCAGCGTAGAAGAGCTCTTCCACGTGAAATACCAAGGCATCCGCCCCGCTTTCGGTTACCCCTCCCTCCCCGACCAACGAATGAATCTGGAGCTGGAGAAACTGATCGACCTTTCAAGCATTGGCATCACCCTTACCGAAAATGGAGCCATGCGCCCCACAGCGGCAGTCAGCGGCCTGTACATCGCCCATCCCGCCAGCCAATATTTCTTGATTGGCCCGATCGACGAGGCACAAACGATCGACTACGCGAGACGGCGAAGACTGAGCGTGGAACAAGCCCGTCAACTTTTGGTCCACAACCAATGAACGAACCCTTTTCTTTTCAATTCAAAAATTATATTCGCGACAAATCCTGAATAAGCATATAAAAATATGACTCTTATAAAAATCAAAAAGGTCGGATGGCTTTTGGCGATAACAGGCTTATGCTTAAGCAGCCAACAAGCCATCGGGCAGTTTTCCAAAGGCTGGTCATACGCGACAGAAGCGGGTGTTTCCTTCAGTGGAGGCGAGCATACGCCTTTTTGGCTCGTTTCCAACCGGCAGGGACTATCGTCTATCGAAAAGAACAATGGCTACATCCGGGCCGGCGTTTTTCGGGCAATGGAAAAGGACAAACGTTTCTCTTATGCCTTCGGTATCGATCTGGCGGGAGCTTATCATTTCTCTTCCGCCTTTGTCATCCAACAACTTTACGCGGACATCAAATACCGCTGCCTGCAACTGAGCGTGGGAAGCAAAGAGCGTTTCAGCGAATTCAACAATCCCTTGTTGAGCAGTGGCGGACTGACCTTTTCCGGAAACGCCCGTCCCATTCCCCAAGTACGGATCAGCATTCCGGAATACACCCTTGTCCCGGGCACGAAAGGCTGGCTGGCGTTCAAGGCCCATCTGGCTTATGGCCTATTCACCGACGACCATTGGCAACGCGATTTTATCCAAAGTCCCAACCAAAAACATACGGAACACGTGCTCTATCACTCTAAAGCCTTATATGTCCGGATTGGCAATCGGGAGAAGTTTCCCCTGCAACTGGAAGGAGGATTGGAAATGGCGGCTCAATTCGGCGGAAAATCAATTACCGGTGACCAGGTCATCGATATGCCCAACGGTATCAAGGATTTCTTCAAAGTCTTGATCCCAAGTTCAGGCGACAGCAGCACACCTATCGGCGAACAGACCAACATCTATGGCAATCATCTGGGTAGTTGGAATTTCTCGCTCACATGGTTCGCTCCCCAAAGTTGGGTCATCCGTCCTTACTACGAACATTTCTTTGAGGATCACTCACAAATGTTTGGTGAATACGGTTGGAAAGACGGGCTGGTCGGCGTGGAATTGACTTTCCCTGAAAACCCGATCATCTCCTCTTTCGTCTACGAATATTTGGGCACGAAAGACCAAAGCGGCGCCGTCTATTGGGACCATACCCCGGAAATCCCGGAGCAAATCAGCGCGACCGACAACTACTATAATCACGGTATCTATACCGGCTGGCAACACTGGGGGCAAGCGATCGGCAACCCACTGCTCATCTCCCCCATTTACAATGAAGACGGTTCCATCCAATTCAAGAGCACCCGGGTGAAAGCGCATCATTTCGGTATCTTGGGACGGCCACACGCCGATTGGCAATACCGGGCTTTATTCTCTTTCTCTCGCCATTGGGGTACTTATACCGTTCCCCTTTATGAGGTGGAGAAAAACGCGAACGCGATGTTGGAAGTGACCTATAAGCCCCATCAATGGAAAGGTTGGGAATTTTCATTAGCGGGAGCGATCGACCGAGGCGCGATGCTCGGACGAAGCGCGGGAGGCATGTTAACGATTAAAAAGAGAGGAATCATCCGATGAAACGAATCAATCTAAAGAACATATTATTCCTATTGATGGGGTTTACGCTCTTTTTGACATCTTGCGGCAAGATGCCCATTAATGGCGATCTGGATGGCCAATGGCAAATCCTAGCAATCCAATATACCGACGGACGCGTCGAGAATCCGGAAAGGGCTTATTATTGCGTCCAACTCCATACCATTACGCTTCGCCAAGTCAATGGCCCCAATCGAACAGGCAACATGACTTACGAAGGAGACCAATTAAGTTTCGTGATGCCCACCTCCACGGTCGACCAACTTCGAGTATTTGGGCTCAACGATACGCAAGAAACCTTTACCGTTACGGAATTAACTTCAAGCCGGCTTGTCTTAACATCCGACTATGCCCAAATCACTTTCCGGAAGTTCTAGACTGAAAAAATTACAATGCGTTAAATGAAAAGAGGCGTTTTTTGAAGAAAAGCACTCCCTTTACAGCCGCACGAGCTCGTTTACCGCGGTAAATGAGGGTCGCACGAGGCGGAAAGGTCCGTTTACCGCGGCAAATGGAAGTTGGACGAAGTGGGAAATGCCGTTCGCCGCGGTAAATGGGTGTTGGACGAGCCGAGAAGACCCGTTTACCGCGGTAAATGAGAGTTGGACGAGATGGGAAATGCCGTTCGCCGCGGTAAATGGGTGTAGAACGAGGTCGCTAGCGTCGTCCGCTTCGGTAAATGGCCTTTCCGGGAGGTAAAAAATAGCGTTTACCGTGGAAAACGCTATTTCCTCAATCAAGAAAATACCGTTTACCGCAAAAAAGCTATTTGCTCGAGGTTCCCAAATAGCGTTTACCTATAAAAACGCTATTTCCACGATTCGCGAAATAGCGTTTACCGCGTTAAACGCTATTATTCCAGTTGACCAACTCCCATTTACTGCGGTAAACGGGATGTTTTAAGAATCGGAAATATGAACAACCCGTATAAATCGATCGTGCCATGAGAGAAGAGACAGATTAATACTCCTTGGTCCCTTTTACCACGCCCAAAAATTCACGTGTTTTGATACGTCCGCAGGCATCGCTTTACGCCTCCGCAGGTGTAGGCTGATGCTTGCGGAGGCGTTTCCGAATGACCGATTGGAATTTAACGAATCCATACCGGCTTGCCCAAAGGTATAAAAGAAGTGTCCTTTATGGATCGGGCCTTCATGATTATTGGAGACTCAGGTTTATCTGTCTTTATGAAATCTTGAAATGTAAAATTTATGCCGGATAAATTCATAATCCGATTGACAATACTCCAGCGACTTTGGGCATTGAAATATGGAATATTGTTGTTCATGCAACTGTTATTTTCTGAACGCCATACGCCATACATGTATTCGTATCCACCCGCATAAATGCCTACTTTTTGATATTTATCTAGCCCAATGAACGCTTTCCATAATATGGCTGTGCTATCATTCGTGAAGTCTAAATTCATTTGGAAGCCTAATGCTTGCCATTCTTTAATTTCTTGTTTACGTTGTTCTGGAATAACTTGTTGATAATAGACATATTCATCAGCCAGAAAGCCGAACCCATGACCACCTGCTTCATGACGTATGATCCCTTCGAAGTCATTAGGGGAAGGCTTATTGCTCATTGGGCATAATGCGATAGAATTACCGTTCGCGTATAAATAAGTTGTACCTGCATACTTTGTACTGTTAAGAACAACGATAATGGTTAGGGGAGTATTTAATGGCAGTTCTTTAATTTTATGAGCATATTCAAATATTTGTTCCTTATCACAAACGATTTCGGTTCCCACACCAAAAGCGGAACCAAACTTATTGTCTATCGCGCCTGACAAATTATTTTCGCCTACCCCTTCTTCATTCGATTCAGCTACGACCATATAAACATTAAAAAAATCGCGATAAGATTTGAAAGGTTCAGTGGCAAAGAAATGATTTGTCGCATCTAACATGCTCTGTTCATAAAATCCACCTATTTCTAAATCCTTTTTTGTAAATCCATCCCCCATAATGATTAGATTAACGTCTCCTTTTGTCGCTTCTAAAATCCGAATATAACTTCCGTCTGAATAATAATTTCTTTTTGCGGATTGGATAATAGACAAGGTATCCGAAAGTTCGTAATGAGTATTGTTGATGACGATTTTTCCATAACGTAGGTCATTTGTCTTATTTTGGGAAATATTTAAGGAAATCCAATCCGCATTTTGATTCTGCGAGATGCTCGCCCTTGTCACATATCCCTTCTTGCTTAATGTGTCTTTTTTCAATGTGATCCAATGGCTTGCCTCTTCAATAATTTCTATATTATAATCAATGTTGCAATCAACCCCAATCCGAATGGTTTGTGCTGTGTCCGCAATATGATAGGTGTCGCCACCTATAAATAATAATTTCTTGACAATTTCATGAGGCTGAGGCTCCTCTCTCAGGTTAATATTTTCTTTATCGCAGGCGATTAAAACGCTTAATAGAATTATTCCTAAAGTAAAAAATTTATTCATGCTCAATAAAATGAAAATCCAAAAGGCTATCTAATTTGAGATAACCTTTTGGATACGTTGAAACAATTGCGATCTTGTAAAAAAAACGTCTATTTTCTTCTTTTAAATTCTAAATAAACCGTTGAGCTTGTGTATAATAGTAGTTTTGTTGACGTAAGTTCATATTGCATTCTCCTGTTACTGTTCTCGAATACTATGGTTACAAATTTTTCTCCATTACTGTTTTCGCTAAGAGAGTATTCAAAATTTTCACTCGTCCTCGTGGTTTCCTCGCCATAATCATCGAAATTGATTTCCAAATAATTTCCAGTCAAAGTGGAATTGAAGGTATAAGTGATGCTCTGTGTTTCACTTTCGTTAAACCATTCACCCACAATACTTGTCTCGATGACTTGTTCAACTTCATCATCACCACAACTCGTAAAAGAGATACTTGCTACTAACATGAGCAGCATAAAAAAGTAGTTCATTGCTTTCATACTTCTATAATTTAATTTTTTACAAAGATATATTGAAAAGACGCGAAAAGAAGACATAGCATGTTGCGGGAATGACACGCATTTATTGCGAATCATGCGATTCTACTTTTTCTCTAATGTGTTCGGATAGTTCGTAAAAGAAGTTACGCCCTAACAGGATGGAAATACGAGCTAAAAGATCTGTATCGATACTTTCTTTCTGAAATAGACGATAGACGTTGGATCGATCGCAAGGTAGTTTGCGAGCGAACCAAGAGATGCTGCGTTCCTGACGTTCCAGTTCTTCTTTTATTAAAATTCCGATAGGCTTCATTTGTCGACTAAATCAAATAGAAACGCTCATTCGTTTTTTCTTATTCTATTTATCTTTATTAATTCTTGGATTTTCTGGAATTTTCCAGAGATTTTCTTCCAATTTCGCTCATTGTTAGAATAGATAAGCGATAATGCTTTTTCTTTAGATGTAAAAATATATTGGGGAGGCGTTTTACATGAGTATAAATAAATCCATTCTTCGAATGCCATTTGGGCTTTAGTTCTCGCTACCCAATGTTTTCCTTTTGCCTCAACATATAAAATAGTCAAATTTCTCTTGATAATAGGATTTTTGCTATTTTCGGAAATAATTAAGGAATCTGGAATGAATGGTTCAGTAGTGTTCATGGTCATTAGGAGGGTTACAGAATCGCGAGAGTCTAAATAAGTATAATCATACGACAAAGCTTTTTTTCCTATACTTTTCCTATTTTTTGAGGCCGGCATTTGTTGAGGAAATATAAAATATAATAGCCCTTCAGGGTGTATAGATTGTTTGTAGAATCCTCCTAATTCTTGCCCTACCGCCATGAATATATTATTCAATATTAGGAATGAAAGGAAAAGTTTTTTCATGATCTAATGATTTTTATCTAGCCTCCCTGATTTCTGAGCGTTGTTGTTCCCAGAAATTGCATTAGGAAAAAGGAAGATATCTCAAAATAGGAAATGTGATATTATTCTTGTCTTAATTAAATAAGAACCAAACGCTTCTATCCCATTTCCAATTTGAGTCAGTATAAAACTCTAATATTGAGATTATACTTCGAATGATTGAAGCTACAATATTTTTAAATCCTATTTTGAGATAGCTTCCTATTTATTTGTTTCCTTTAGTTACGTGGGAACTTGGATGGGAATGTTGTAATCGCGGCTTATTCGCCATATACGATTACTTTGTAGGTGGCGAAAATACCTAGAATACTTTTCTTTTCGCTGTCGACATGGCTGATTCTTTTTATCCCCGCGGATTTTGCCGCGGCATTAATCGACGCATCACCTAAGAGAACTAGCCCAAGAATATTTGTTGCAGAGGCTGTACCTACTTTTGTACCGCAATCATTACTCGTTACATGTTCGCCTGTTTTGACATCCGCATATATACTGCCAAAACCAGCAGGTGTACTCATGGTGGCACAACTTGTCATCGCAATTGTCGCGACGCTCGCAAAAAATAGTTTCATAAAATTTTTCTTCATATTGTATTGCTTTAAAAATTAGTTTTCATTTCTTGTTTTCGCAATCATTAAATTTGTAGATCGTTAGGAATGATATCCTGATCTTTTAATTTTTTGCAAAATTAGAATGAGGAATCTTGAATGAAAACAAAGGATTGTTGCGAGAATGACACGTTTTTATTGCAAATCTTGCGACTCGACTTTCTCCTTAATGTGTTCGGAAAGCTCTAAAAAGAAATTGCGGCCTAATAGGATGGATATGCGTGCCAAAAGAGCTGTATCAATACTTTCTTTTTGAAACAAACGATAGACGTTGGAACGATCGCAAGATAATTTGCGGGCGAACCAAGAAATGCTGCGTTCTTGATGTTCTAGCTCTTCTTTTATTAGCGCGCCAATGGGTTTCATCATAAATGATATCGTTATGACTTTTCTCTTTAATCTCAGAAGTTGAATTGGAAAAAGAGCATAAGAAACGTGGGCGTTCGTGTCATTTCATCCCACCAGCAGGCTTCTCGCATCGCCCGAAAAAAAGGATGGCAACACAAACGTCCCACGTCTATATGGTATCACAACGCATACCAAGGGCTGGTATGCTCATAATCCACATGAAACATAGGCGTTTGATCCGTCTCTTCCTTTTTTCAGAAATTTTGCGAGAATTTGCTGGTAGAAGATTCGTACGAAAAAAACGTCTTATAAATATGTCTGTCTTTATCCCTTTACTTTAAGGGTAAGACTTTGCGAAAATAATCATTTAATATTAGAAATCGTTATAATGCGCTTCAAAAAACGATATTGATCATTTCTTGCTTGTCTATCTTGATTTAACTCAAACCAACAGTTAGGATATTCTCACGTGTTTTGATACGTCCGGAGGCGTTTACTGCCGATCCTTATCAATCGCCAAGAAATTACGGATTAATCCTTCATACTTCGCCCTTTTGATGGCGGAATCCTTGAACAAGCGACGATAATCTTCGGGCGTAAGATGACGCATCGTGTCCCAATCGAGACGCATGAATTCGGATGAAGGAATGAAATCGGCCACTTGAGTCGCTTCCGCGAAACGATTCCATGGGCAAGCCAACTGACAAGTGTCGCAACCAAAAAGCCGATTCCCCATCGCCGCTACCGCCTCGGGAGGAAGCGCTTCCCGGTGCTCAATCGTCAGGTAGGAAAGGCATTTCCGGGCATTCAGGCAATGAGAACTTAACGCGCCAGTCGGGCAAGCACGCAAGCAACGGTCGCACGTGCCACAACGATCCGCCATCGGTCGATCATCGCTCTCTATGGGCAAAGTCGTTATGATCTCTCCCAGAAAAAAGAAAGAACCATGTCTTGGCAAGATCAAGCAAGTGTTTTTCCCGATCCAACCCAAGCCCGCACGCCAAGCCCAATAGCGTTCGAACACGGGAGCCGAATCAGTAAAACAGCGAGCCTCGGCGGATGGAAGATGAAACAACGGCAAGGCCTCAGCCTCGATCGCGTGCCAAAGCTGTCGAAGCATCCGTTTCATGACCTCATGATAGTCCTTGCCATAAGCGTAATAGGCGATATAAGGCCAAGAGGGATCGCGACGAATGGCGGGATAATAATTCAGCGCCACACTGATCACCGAGCGAGCGCCCTCGACCAGCCCATTCACGTCGCGACGGATCGATCGGTGATTGGCCATATAACGCATTCCCGCCTCATGGCCCCTCGCCAGCCACTCGTCAAGGCGAAGGCTCTCACTTTCCACGAGCGCGACCGGAGCGATCCCACACGCCGAGAAACCGAGCTCAGTCGCCTTCCACTTGATCCATTGAGCTAATCCAGTCATGCTTTTGAACGATGGACGTGATCCGTTCCGCATGAACCTCTCGCGCACCCTTCGCATCCACAACCGCATCCAGCCGACCCTTTTCTCGAGAAAAAGAGACGATAAATCCGGCATGCCACGTAGGCTACGACCAATAGGCCAATAAGAATAACCGCTATTTCCTGGAACATATTTTTCTCTCCTTTTCTATTTAATTATACAAACAATCCACCAATTTGATAGATCGCGAACGAGACGATCCACGCCAAGGCACAAGTATAACCCACGACAAACAAGCCCCATTTCCAAGAACCCGCCTCTTTCACGATTGCCGTCACGGTCGCGATACAAGGGAAATAGATCAAGACGAAGAACATCAAGCTCAAGGCGACCAACGGCGTAAAGACTAGATTCCCCTCGGCGTCGCGATCGCTAGCCAAACGCTCGGCCAATCCTTGCTCATCGTTCGCGTCACCCGTATAAAGGACACTTAGAGTACTGACCACAATCTCCTTAGCCGCCATGCCCGAGAGCAGGCTGACGCTGATCTTCCAATCGAATCCCAGAGGCGCCAAGACGGGTTCAATCACTTTACCAATCCGTCCGATATAGGAATTCTCTTGGTGATCCATCGCTTGCTGATGCTCGATAAGCGAAAGCGTCTCCGCCTTTTCCTCGGCGGTCAGTTGAGTAGATCGCTCCGTCTCCGCGATCTGCCGTTCGAACCGATCGCTTTGGGCGGTATGGCGGGGGAAATAACCCAAGAACCAGATAATGATTGAGGCGACGAGGATAATTCCACCCATCTTATGCAAATATTGCTTCGCTTTCTCCCACATGTGAATCAAAATAGACTTGCCTGTCGGCATCCGATAAGGAGGCAATTCCATCACGAAAGGCACGTCTTCCTCATTGAAAAGGTAACGCCGGAACAAGCGCGCCATCAGGATCGCCAATACGACACCCGTCACGTAGATCACCATCAGGATCGCTCCCCCATTTTCCGGGAAAAAGGCGCTCGTCAACAACACATAGACCGGAAGGCGGGCGCTACAACTCATCAAGGGATTAACCAGCATCGTGATCATCCGGCTGTTACGGCTCTCGATCGTTCGCGAGGCCATGATCGCGGGGACATTGCAACCAAAGCCCATCACCAGCGGGATAAAAGACTTTCCATGCAAACCCATCTTGTGCATGAGCTTATCCATAATGAAAGCGGCCCGGGCCATATAACCCGAATCTTCCATGAAGGAGATAAAGAAATAAAGAATCAAGATATTGGGAAGGAAAACGATCACGCCGCCCACGCCCCCAATCACGCCATCGACCAATAGATCTTTCAACGGCCCCTCGGCCATACGCGCACGCACAAAATCACTGATCACTCCAACCAACGCCTCAATCCCCGCCATCGGATACTCTCCGATACGGAACGTCGCCTCGAACATGATCCACATAAATAAAAGGAAGATCGGGAAGCCCAATAATTTGTGGGTGACGATCAAGTCGATGATCTGCGTACTCGTGGCCTCCTTGATCTTGTTTTGCTCAAACGTCTCCCGAAGCGCGCCCGAGATAAAGCCATAGCGGGCGTCCGTCAACGCGGTCTCGCAATCGGTAGACAGAAGCTCGGCGATCTGGGCGGAATTCCGGTCTCGCTCCTTCAAGATCTCCTCACCCTTGGGCAACGCCTTGACATATCGCTCGATCTCGCTATCAGCTTCCAAAAGCTTAATAGACAAATAACGCTTGGAGACACTCGTCGGCAAGTTCTCATTTCTCTTCAACAACTGGGCTATGTTCTGGATTCCTTTCTCCAGCGAATCCCCATAATTAATATGGATATGCCGGATCACGGGGTCTTGCTCCTCATAAACCCGGATCACCCGCTGGAACAATTCCCGGATGCCGTAACCACTCCGGCTAATGGTGGGAATGATGGGCGTACCGATCATCCGGGCCAACGACTCGTAATCGAACTTGTTGCCTTGGCTTTTCAGCTCGTCGTACATATTGAGGGCGATCACCATCCGGACATCCATGTCGATCAGTTGCGTCGTCAAGTAAAGGTTGCGCTCCAGGTTCGAAGCGTCCACGACATTAATCACCACGTCGGGTTGCGCCTCATTCAAATGCTTACGCACGTAGCGCTCCTCCGGAGTATAGGCGGAAAGCGAATAGGTTCCAGGCAGGTCGACAACGCGAAACGTATAACCGTCTTGATGGAAAACACCCTCCTTGGCGTCAACCGTCACGCCGCTGTAATTGCCTACATGCTCGTGAGAACCAGAAGCGAAATTGAACAAAGAGGTCTTTCCGCAATTCGGGTTGCCCACCAAGGCGACATTGATCGTTTTCCCCTTGTGCAAGGCTGCCTCGCGCCATTCGTTATCCGACGGGGCGACAATCGCGTTCCCTCCACCTTGGAGTTCCGCCTCCATCTTCGATTTGTATTCTTTCTCGAACTCCGCCTGGCTCACCACCTCGATCATGGCAGCGTCCTCGCGACGGAGCGAGACGTCATAGCCCATCACCCGATAATGGATCGGATCCTTCAAGGGGGCATTCTGGATGACCAATACTTCCTTGCCCTTGATAAAACCCATCTCGATGATTCGCTTACGAAAGGCCCCACGGCCCATCACCTTGACGATAATGCCCTTATCGCCTGTACTCAATTCTGATAGTCTCATCTTCTCAATCTAATGCGACGCGAATTTACGGCTTAATCACTGTTCGGGCAATACTCATATCTAGGTATTCTCCACCCTAGCCGCGACACAAAGCATTACCAAATCAAACACGCGACTTTGGTAATCTGATTACCAAAGCCTGGTAATCACGTTACCATAGTCTGGTAATCGCGTTACCATAGTCTGGTAATCACATTACCATAGTCTGGTAATCGCGTTACCATAGTCTGGTAATCACGTTACCATAGTCTGGTAATCACATTACCATAGTCTGGTAAGCGCGTTACCATAGTCTGGTAATGTCTTTAACTAGTTGACTTAAAATATTTTTAAGGATAAAAGAGGTTGACTCAGGTTAGGCTTATCCATATTCTGGATTGACCCAGTGGGGGCTATACGAACTCGATATATTCCGGATTCACCTCTACGGCGGAGAAAAGAACGCCGGGAATATCCACCAGCAAGCGCTTGACCTTGCTGCCTCGCAGGGAGAGCAAGCAGCCCTCATAACCGTCTAGCGGACCGCCAACGATCCGGACCTCGCGTCCGAACATGGCGGGGGTCAGCTCGCCAGGGAGATAGAAACGAGGGGATTCTGTCGAGTGGACGGCTCGGATGAAGCGTTCCATATCACGCTCAGGAACCGTCATCGGGACCTTATAGCCACCCCGGACGTAACGATATTGCAAGGTCGGGATCTCCCGCAAGGCCAGGTCAAGCTCCGAAGGGACACCATGGATGAAAAGCAGATCCCGCATATAGGGCACCTTCTCCCTCACCCGTTTGCCCCGGATCACCCGCAGACGCTGGCACATTGGCGTGAAGAACTCAATTCCCAGCGTCTCTAACAGTTTGTAAGCCGGGAACTTGGCGTTCGCCCGTTTCAGATCGCGCATCACGTACCAACACGGCATGACCGTTCGCTTATCCCCTTCCGCCATAGGTAATTTATTTACCTCTGAAAGACCTTCCATTCTTATCAAACAATTAGTTATACCATTTTGACCCTAAAGGAAAGCTTCCTCGAATACAAAACCTTTATCGACTACGATTCACAAAGGCTTAACTTTCCCTCCGAAGAGGTTATATCCGCCTTACGCTAATTGAAAACAAAACGGAACAAATCGTTCCCGTTCGCGTAAATCAAAAGCGCGAAAAGGATCGCCATGCCCGCTATTTGCGCGTACTCCAAGAATTTGTCGCTGGGTTTACGACGAGCGATCACCTCATAGAGCAAGAACATCACATGACCACCATCCAAAGCCGGAATCGGCAGGATATTCATAAACGCCAAAATAATCGAGAGGAAAGCCGTCTGCATCCAGAAAGCGTGCCAATCCCACGTATCAGGGAATATGCTCCCAATCGTACCGAATCCCCCAAGGCTTGAAGCGCCCTCTTTCGTAAAGACATATTGCATATCGCTCACATATCCCTTGAGGGTATTTACACCCAGCATAATGCCCGCGGGAAATGAGGAGAAGAAATTATACGTTCGTGTCACGGTAGGATAAATCTCCGTAGGAAGGCAAACGCTTACGCCCATACGTCCCAAAGAATCAAGCGAGAAAGATGTCGAGCGCGACACCCCGTCGCGATAAAAATCGACCGTAATCTCCTTCGCTTTATTCTCGGCCAATTGCACCCGCACGTCGTAATAAGTGACAACCGGCACGCCATTGATCGCCACCACACTGTCGCCCGCTTGCATTCCCGCTCGCGCGGCCGGTGAATCAGCCGAAGGAATCGCTTTTACCACAAATGGGAATCGATAACCCGCGAACCCTTTCTTGTCACGAAGAATACGTTTCATCATATCATCAGGCATTGGGATTGTCGTCTCCACGCCGTCACGAAGGACTGTCACCTGTTGAGCTTCCACCACCTGGCGCAAGCAATGCTCATCGTAACGTTCCAATTCCTCTCCATCAGCTCGCAAAAGGATATCTCCATCCCGAAAGCCTACGTTCAGGAAAGTCTCACTATAATCCATACCCAACTTCACGTTTTTCAAGGGAAGATACGTATCGCCCCAAGCGAAAAGCACCATTGAATAAATGAATAAAGCCAACAAGAAATTGAACAATACGCCACCTACCATGATCAGCAAGCGCTGCCCCGCAGGTTTCGACCGGAACTCGTAAGGTTTAGCCGGTTGCGCCATCGCTTCTTTATCCATACTCTCATCGATCATGCCCGATATCTTGCAATAGCCACCCAACGGTAGCCAACCGACCCCGTACTCCGTATCACTGTTCTTTGGTTTGAACTTGAACAAGGCGAACCACGGGTCGAAGAAAAGATAAAACTTCTCCACCCGGACCTTGAAGAGACGGGCGAAAATGAAATGCCCAAATTCATGCACCAACACCAATATGGACAAGCTCAAAATCAACTGCAGTGTCTTAATCAAAATTGTTTCCATCTGTCTCTATAAAATCATTCTTCTTTTTTATCCAATCAACTCACGAGCCACACGGCGAGCCTCCTCGTCCGTCCGCACATAATCCTCGTATGTCGGCTTCTCCAGGAATGTCACCTGACCTAACGTTTTCTCTATCACGTCGCTCATTCGCAAAAAACCAATCTCGTCCCGCAAGAAAGCCGCCACAGCCACCTCGTTCGCCGCATTCAGGACACAAGGAGCGTTTCCCCCCCGCCGAGCGACCTCGAAAGCGAAAGCCAAATTCCGGAAGCGTTTCATGTCCGGTTCCTCGAATGTCAGTTTATCATATTGGCGAAAATCCAAACGAGGCGCCAGACTCTTCAACCGTTTAGGAAACGAGAACGCGTAGGCGATGGGCAACTTCATATCCGGAATCCCCAATTGGGCAATGACCGCGCCATCCTCGAACTGGACCATCGAATGAATCACCGATTGCGGATGCACGACAATCTGGATCCGGTCCGGCGTAAGCCCGAAAAGCCACTTCGCTTCAATCATCTCAAAACCCTTGTTCATCATCGACGCGGAGTCAATCGTGATCTTCGCGCCCATCGTCCAGTTCGGATGCTTCAATGCCTGCGCTTTCGTCACGTGCGCCAACTCTTCCATCGTCTTTGTCCGAAAAGGTCCTCCTGAGGCCGTGAGCAAAATTTTCTCCACAGGATTATCGCCAGCCCCCACCAGACATTGGAATATCGCCGAATGCTCGGAATCGACAGGTAGGATCGGAGCTCGGTATTCCTCCGCTAAACGCATAACTAACTCTCCAGCTACCACAAGCGTCTCTTTGTTAGCTAAAGCGATCGCTTTGCCCTTCCGAATCGCCTCAATTGTCGGCCGCAAACCCGCATATCCCACAAGGGCAGTCAAGACCATATCAATCGGTTCCATCTGGACAACCTGAGCGAGCGCCTCCGATCCGGCCCATACCTTAATCGGAAGATCCTCGAGCGCCTCCCGCAGTTCCGGGTATTTCGTCTCATTCGCGATCACCACCACTTCGGGCAAGTATTTCCGCGCTTGCTCGATCAATAAATCCACCTGGTTGTTCGCGGTCAACGCATAAACCTCGAACAGGTCGGGATGCGCGTCCACGACTTCCAACGCTTGGGTCCCAATCGAACCCGTCGATCCCAATATGGCCAAATGTCTTTTCATCGTATCAATTTAAAACGCTATATAATCTTCCGGATTGACCGGTACACCTTTATACCACAACTCAAAGTGCAAATGAGGCCCTGTCGTCTCCTCACCCGTGTTCCCCACGGTCGCGATCACTTCTCCCGCGATTACCTGATCGCCCAAACGCTTCAACAAGGTCTCATTATGCTTATAAATCGAAATAAATCCGTTCTTATGCTGCAACTGGATCACGTAGCCATGAGCCACATCGTATCCCGTATACACCACCGTTCCCTCCATAACCGCCATCACTCCCGCTTGAGGCGAAGCGACCAAGTCAACCCCAAAATGACGTCGGTCTTCCCGAAAAGCGGATGACACGACCCCTTGGCTCAACGGTTTGTAGAAATAACCGCCTTCCACGACAACCCGATCGGCATTGTTCAGGACCGCTAAATTATATTTTTCCTCTTCTTCAAATTTCCGCACGAAAGCTTCTTCCTCCGTTCCTTTCGGGATCTCATAATCGGGATTATCGCGGGCTAACGAATCAATTTCACGAATCGAATCAACCGACATGTTTCCGGACAAAATTCCCGATACATTCCGTAGGTAAAGCGCATGAATCTCCAACATCCGTTCGAGAGAATCCGCCCGTAAAGCGTTCTGCATAATTTCTTTCCGAACCTCCACGTCCAAATAACCAGGTAAATAATTCCGGATCGGGGTCATGATAATGATGATGGCAGTGATCACCACCAAAAGGAACGCGAAAAGCCCCAAAGACGCGAAAGCCGACAAACGTGACAAGCGGAAAGTCCAGACTTCTTCCAAAGTTCCCTCGTTGATAACCGAGAACTTATACTTGAAACGGATTTTACGCCAAAACGATTTCTTATTCTTATTTCGTTCTCTCGCGTTCATCTTCCTCCCTTTTCCCCCACTCATAGATCAAGTAATCCTTCAGGCATTTTCACCCAAATGATTTTCTCATCCTCATTTACCGAATGAACCAACTCCTCCGCGGCGGGAAAGATCAACTCTCGTCCCTTATGATCGATCCGAAAAAGGACATTGACCGTACTCGTATCGACCGCCATGATCGTCCCCAGCTCACCTTCCCGTTCGTCAAACACCCGATAACCGAGCCAATCTTCCCACAGCATCTCTTCACCCATCTCTTCTGGATCTATCGCGGTTAAAGAGATATAAGCCTCTCTATTGACAAACGGCCGAACCGCCTCATCCGAATCTAAACACTCAAATTTCACCAGTAAGGCCGAATCACTCTTAATCCGGAAACTTTCCACGAAAAAAGGTACGAAGATGCCATCCATCTCACAGACGATATATGGCTCGTCCATCGTCTCCAGCCCCTCATATTGGGTCAATAAAGTAATTTCACCCTTGACTCCATGCGGCTTAGTGAATTTTCCGATCTTAAAAAGTTCTTCTTTTCGAATCATGCCTCATTCTCCTCTTAAAGCCTCGTGATCCGTGCACCTAGACGATTCAAGCGCTGGTCAATGTTCTGATAGCCCCGATCGATCTGATCAATATTGTGGATCACGCTAGTCCCCTCGGCGCTCATCGCCGCGATCAACAAAGCGATTCCAGCCCGAATATCCGGAGAAACCATTGTCGACCCTCGCAACGGGAAGCGATGACCCAATCCAATTACCGTCGCCCGGTGTGGATCACAAAGAATAATTTGCGCCCCCATATCGATCAACTTATCGACAAAAAAGAGACGACTCTCAAACATTTTCTGGTGAATCAATACACTCCCGACCGCTTGTGTAGCCACAACCAGAAAAACGCTCAACAAATCAGGCGTCAATCCTGGCCACGGCGCATCCGCGATCGTCATAATTGAACCATCTATAAAAGTCTCTATCTGATAGGAATCATGGTGAGGAATAAAAATATCGTCTCCCCGCTGTTCAAGGGTAATTCCTAAACGACGAAATGAATCAGGAATAATTCCCAATTGCCGATAACCCGTATTCTTGATTGTAATCTCTGAACCTGTCATGGCCGCCATTCCGATAAAACTTCCTACCTCAATCATATCAGGCAAGATCGTATGCTCCGTTCCCGACAAAGCTTCTACGCCTTCTATCGTCAACAAATTGGAGCCCACTCCTGAAATCCGGGCTCCCATCCGATTCAACATCGCGGACAATTGCTGGAGATAAGGTTCGCATGCGGCATTGTAGATCGTCGTCTGCCCTTTCGCCAAGACCGCGGCCATCAGGATATTCGCTGTTCCCGTGACAGAAGCCTCGTCCAAAAGCATATACGTACCGACCAAGCGCCCCGCCCGGACCTCATAACTCTGCTTCTCCGGATCGTATTGAAAACGAGCGCCCAACTTCTGGATTCCTGAAAAATGCGTATCCAAACGACGTCGACCAATCTTATCACCACCGGGCTTGGGGATTAAAGCCTCCCCAAAACGAGCCACCAAGGGACCAACAATCATCACCGATCCCCTCAACGACCCACTTCGCTTGGCATACTCCTCGCTTCGCAAATAAGAAAGATCGACCTCGTCCGCCTGGAACGAATAGGTATCGGGCGACAAACGCTCGACTTTCACCCCCATATCGCTCAACAAAAGAATCAGATTGTTTACATCCAAGATATCCGGAACGTTATGGATGATGACCTTATCGGGCGTCAACAAAGTAGCGCAAATCACCTCCAGCGCCTCATTCTTGGCGCCTTGCGGTTGGATTTCGCCACTCAACCGGTAACCTCCATCGATCACGAACGAGCTCATCGGCCTTTATTGCGTGAGAAATTGTTGTTTTTACGGTTTCCGCTATTACCACTGTTACGGCCTAAGATCTCCCGACTCTCAGCCAACTTATGCTCTTCTTCTTTCAAAAGGATCACGCCGTCCGAAAGCTCATACAAGTCCTTGAAGATCTTCCGGTCGTCAACCGATTCCTTATTCCATGTCAAAAAAGATTTTTTCATCTGCGTCGCCAAAAGATGGACCAGCTGATCTTTCGCTGGCCCATCTTCCAGTTCCTTCGCCTTACGAATCATCAACTCTAGCGTTTTGCCATAATGCCGATAACGAATATGACTCATATTATAAGGAATACGCGGAGGCTTCTGATTCAACTTCTCGCGCTTGATGATCTCATAAGGATAATCAATATCCAACTTAAAATGAGACATGATCGCCAAATGATCCCACAAGATATGCTTGAAATCATTCACGTCGCGCAAATGGGGAAACATGTTCCCCATGATATTGATAATCGTATTCGCGCAACGTTTCCGCTCTTCCCGGTTCTCGATCGTGACACAATAGTCCACCATATTCTGGATATTGCGTCCATATTCCGGCAACACCAGTCTTTCTTCTTCCGTATTATACTTCATTCTTGTTCTTTTCCATAAAATATGCCCGCGAATTTACGGAACTTATGGATGCTACGCAAACGAAACGGATGAACATTACTCCGTCATCGAACGGATCACTTCTTGGTTGATCGCCTTGACCTTCGCCTCATTGATCTTAATCACTTTCCGGTCGTAAGTCATTAAGCCATTGACTTCTCCCTCGACATCTGTTGTTTGTGTATAAACCGCGGCTGAAAATCCTCGTTTTACCAATTGTTTCAGTTGTTTAGCATATTTAATATACTCAGCCGTCACCTCGTCGCTATTCTTGAACTGAATATATCCCCAATTCCGCTTATTCCACCACAAGTGATCCTCGATCGGCAGACCAATACCACCATATTCACCTAAAACATTCACACGTGCAGGATCAAACAAATACATTTCCGGGGCCGGATAGTTATGCAAGTCTAGAATATCACCACAAGCTCGATGATTACCGCCACTAGCCGAGTTCACGACTCTCGACGGATCGTAAGCTTCGGTCCAAGCCACCACTTCCTCGGTATCGAACTGCCCCCAAGCCTCATTAAAAGGAACCCAAACAACTACCGAAGGATTAGAAATGCACAGATCCATGATCTCTTTCCATTCTTGGTAATAATTTTGAATCGATTCTGGCGTACGAGCCTTATCGGTTCCATCCCCATAAGTCCGCGGCGCCCATTGGTTGCCCATGTCACCACTCGGCATATCTTGCCATACCAAAATACCCTCTTTATCACAATGATAATACCAACGAGCCGGCTCGACCTTCACATGTTTACGAATCATGTTAAAGCCCCACTCCTTGGTCTTCACGATATCAAAACGCAAAGCCTCGTCAGTCGGAGCAGTATAAAGCCCATCAGGCCACCAACCTTGATCCAATGGACCGTATTGGAAAAGCGGCTTATTGTTCAAGCAAAGCCGCATGATGCCATCCGCATCTCGGGACGTCGAAATCTTTCGGAAAGCCGTATAAGAACCTACCTCATCGACTGTCTTCCCATTTTGGGTTAACGTCACTCTCATTTCATAAAGGCGAGGATTAGCAGGTTCCCAGAGTTCTGGATTATCCATGCCTAAACGCAAGGCCTTTCCAGGGACTCCCTTTGCCTGCGCAACACTTTTTCCCTCGTCCAAAAGCTCGACAGCAACCACTGTCCCCGGTTGTCCGCACGAAGCGTTAACCGTTACGTTGACGACATTATGATCAATATCGGGAATCGCTTTGATCGCTGTCACATGAGTTGAATGAACCGGCTCCAGCCACACTGTTTGCCAGATACCCGTCACGGCAGTATACCAAATGCTCTCTGGATTGGAGGTCTGCTTGCCTCTCGGCTGGAATCCATTTTCACTCGGATCCCAAACCCGTACCGTCAACGTTTGCTTGCCCGATTTCAAATAAGGCGCAATATTGAAATAGAACGGCGTATACCCGCCCTGATGAGAACCAATCAAAATATCGTTGACAAACACATCTGCTTTCCAATCAACCGCCCCGAAATGCAATAGGATATCTCCTTTTCGCCAAGCGGAAGGAACCGTAAATTCACGTTTATACCACAATTCGTTATCCGCGCCTACTTCTTTCTGAACGCCAGACAAAGAAGATTCAACCGCAAAAGGCACCAAGATTTTACCATCGTAAACAGCCGGCTCAGCCTCTCCCTTTGGGCGAATCGCATAATCCCATTCCCCATTCAAGTTCTGCCAATCCGACCGAGTCAAACCAGGACGTGGATATTCTGGTAAGACATTCGTAGGATCCAAATTCTCCGTCCATTGGGTCTTAATTTTATCGCCCTTCGGGCTCCACTGCGCTTGGCCCGAAACGACAAACGCGCAAGCGGCCAACAAGCTTAAAACAACTTTTTTCATGATATTCTTTTTTTAAATTAATATTCTATATTCATACATTTAAACCACCTCATCTGGTCATGACAAAACGATAAACACCTGATTTCAGATGATAAACCGCTTTTCCATCACGCACGCCTTCAAAAGTCGCGCCCTCCTTTCCCAACTCAATCTTAATCGCATTGTCTGAAATTGTCGGTAAATAAAGAGTTGCTGTCGTATTGGCTGGAACTATCGACTCATAAATCGTACGATCACCTTGTTTGCTCCAGCCACTCGCGATCCGACCATAAACAGAATCATAATGGCCACGAATATAACCAAAACTACCGCCTATCCGAGGTTGCAAAAGAATGTGCTTGTAACCCGGAAAATCCTCATCTCGCTGAATACCGATAGAATAAGCCATCATCCATTCCTCTATCGCTCCATAAGAATAATGATTGAACGAATTCATGTCGACTGGACCAAAACCATTCACCAGCGTATAGGAATTCCAACGTTCCCAAATAGTTGTCGCTCCTTGAAGGACAGGATAAAGCCACGAAGGATAAGCCGTCTGCTCAAAGAGACGATACGCGACCTCATCATAGCCATTCTCAGAAAGAACCAAGTTCAAATAAGGCGTACCTATAAAACCCGTCGTCAATTTATAACCATGCTTTTCAATATTTTCCAAAAGATGTTTCAATGCCAAAGGCTTATTATGTTCATTGAAAAGATCGAATTGCAAGGGTACGACATATGAAGTCTGCGTGTCAACCCGCTTCGCGTCATTCGGGTCCTGGCCAGGCCATGAGGCAATAGAGCTTTCCCCGAAAATGGAAGATGCCGCCGGAGCGAAAGTCCGTCCCTCCGCATCCACGAAATGACGATTAAATGAATCCTTGATTTTCTCATAAAGCGCCCGGAAGCGTCGCTGATCACTCTCTTTACCTAATGCCGCGGCTACTTGTTCCATGATCATCGCGTCATAAGCGGAATAGGCCGTATTGGTCAACATCGAATTAGTTCCTTCGATAGCCAGCCAATCGCCAAAGCCACCAAAAGGTTGCACATAATCAACCGCCCGACGCTCCAAATAATCCATATAAGCCAACATTGCCGGGTAATGTTCCTCTAAAATCCGGAGATCGCCATATTGTTGATATACTTGCCATGGGACAATAATACCCGCTTCCGTCCAGCCCATCGCGCCCGCACCCGGTTCTGCACCATAGGGTGGGAACCCAACGACCGGCGCATAATTCGGGAAATTACCATCCGCGCTTTGATTGTCACGAAGCGTATAAAGCCAACGGGTATAAAATGGATCGACATTCATATTATAAGTAGCCGCCCGAGCGAAAACTTGAGCGTCACCTGTCCATCCCATCCGCTCGTCACGTTGAGGGCAATCGGTCGGTACGGAAAGGAAATTGCCCCTTTGCCCCCAAACGATGTTTTGGTACAGCCTATTGACTCGCTCATCCGATGTCTCGTAAGCGCTAGTCTGCTCTCCTATCGACTCCAAAACGATCCCTTTCACGTCTTCCAATGGCAAGGGTTCTTTCAAACCATGAATCTCAATATAACGGAACCCATGGAACGTAAAACGTGGCTCATAGGTCTCACCCGCCGCATCGCCCCGGAAAATATAACGATCCGTCGACAAGGCGCTACGATAATTATCCGTATAAACTTGTCCTTGTTTTTCTTTGTACATCTCAATCGTATAAGGCGCAATCGGATCGGTTGGGATTGTTGTCGGATAATTCATTTCTCCAAAACGGATGATGATCTCCTGTCCCTCCTCACCCCGCATCTTCAGACGAGGCACACCGACCATATTTTGTCCCATATCATAAACATAAACACCCGGCAAAGGCTCAGCCATCGATTGAGCGGTTAATGTCACGTGATTGCGAATAGGCGAACCCACGTAAGCCTGCAACTTCACACTAACCGCCGGTGAGGCGAAACGTGTCGCGGTTTTCCACGACGAATCATCAAAACCTGGTTCTGTCCAGCCTAGTACTTCCTTGCGAGCATCGTATTCCTCACCATTTTGCAAACTGTTTTCGATAATTGGACCTTGATCATAACATTTCCAGCTTTCATCCGTCACGAAAACCTCCGACGTCCCATCCGTATACTTCACCAAAAGTTTACCCAAAAGCGAAAGATGAGTACCGTATTGGTCTTGCCAACCGGTCATGAAACCATTGTGATCACTCCACCATCCGGTTCCCAGCTGGGCACCTAAACCATTTTCTCCTTGACGCAACAGATCAGTGACATCATACGTATTATACATGAAACGATAACGATAGTCCGTCCAACCCGGATTCAGGTAATCGTTGCCCACCCGTTTTCCGTTCAGCGAGAACTCATAGATGCCACGTGCCGTCGCATACAGTCGCGCGGAAGCGATCGGCTTACGGATCATGATCGTCTTACGCAACATCGGCGCCGAGCGATCCGCACCCGGGAACCAAACATTCAAACGATCAGTTCCTTTTTCAGTATAGATTTTGGACGAACGATAAAGCTCCGTATCCCATGCCTTCTCGCTCAAAACAATATTCGAGAACGTAGCGGTTTGCCCAGCGGGTTGCTTAAAGCCAATTGAATACAAACGGCACAAATAAATCAAATCACCCTTCGGATAAGGATAAATCGTGAAAGCGCCTTCCAAACCGCCCCAGAAATTGGGCCGATTCTTTTGGGCTTTTTCTTCGGGCGTCAAACTTGTATTTTCCAATTTCTTTCCATCAATCCAAACATCCACGAAATACTTCAAAGCATATTGCGCCGTGGTCACGTCTAACCGGATATGATGTTTTTCCCGTTTTGAAGACGATGGAATTATCGCGGAAACATTCTCGGAGGCATCTTCCACGAGCTTCCCTTCCGTCACGTGACTCAAACGAAAACAAGGCACGCCACCGGAGCCATTCAAATCCAACTCCGCCATGACGTAGTTCCTATCGTCGCGAGCCCCGAAAACGAAGGTCGCCCGATCGCTGCCCTCCGCGATCTCCACGTCGTAATCAAGAACAAATTGGGAACGATATTTCGATAAAGGCGCCTTCGACGAGCCGATCCATCGTGCGCCACTCCAACCTGAGCCCAAAAGGCCTGTCTCGAACCAAGCCTTCTCATCCGATTCAACCGGCTGTCCTTGCTCATCCCAGACCTTCACGGTCCAATAATAACGTGTGGAGGGCTTCAATGCCGGTCCCTCGTAAACAATGCCGACCGAGCGATCAGACACCCTTTTACCCGAATCATAATAATATTCCCCTGAACGCAAGCCCGCCTCATCAGTCGCGACAAGCAATTGGTAAGCGCTTTGAGCGGCTCCATAACGATCAGAAGCCATCTGCCAATTGAAACGAGGTTGACTAACGTCAATTCCCAAAGGATTCGTTTGATACTCGACTTTCAAATCAGTCAACGTCGTAATGCCCCAAGCCTCAACGGAAGGCAACCACAACGTCAACAGCGCCAGAAGGAATAAGCGTGCGTTTTTCATGAAATTCAGTATATAAGTTTAACATCTCTCGCGAAAATACATAATATAAAATAAAAAAACGTCAAAACGTCGACACGAATTGACGATCTCTATTCTTGGGGTAAAGAGACCTTACGATCGAAATTCCGGGTCTCGTCGATAATGTATTCCGGTCGGGCCTTCACCTCATCAAACAGGATTCCAATGTATTGCCCTAACACCCCGACCGTGAGCAACTGGACGCCGCCAAAGAAAATAATGGTCGTCATGATGGAAGTCCATCCTTCCTCGGCGTTACTAAAACCATAGATCTTCCCCAACGTGAACCAGACCGCCAAAATTATCCCCACCAAGACCGACAGGAAACCTAAGCCCGTGGCGATTCGCAAAGGTTTTTTCGAGAAATAAAGCATCGCGTTCGAAGCGAAGCTGAACATCTTCCGCAACGGATATTTGGTCTCGCCCGCGATCCGTGCCTTCCGCTCGTAATGGAACGGGACTTGCTTGAAACCAATCCATGAGATCAACCCGCGGATATATTTCCCGCGCTCATTAAACCGGACAAACTCATCCATCACCTTCCGATCGATCAGACGGAAATCGCCCGTATCAAGCGGGAAGCGCACCTCGCTCATCGCATTAAAAATACGATAAAACATTTTCGCCGTAAACAACTTGAAAAAGCTCTCCCCTTCCCGATGGCTACGCACGCAATAGACCACGTTGGCTTGCTCCCGCTCCCGGAGAGCCAGGATTTCGGGGATCAGCTCGGGAGGGTCCTGCATATCCGCGTCGATGATGACCGCCAAGTCGGCGTCGCAATGATGGATTCCTGCCGTGACGGCTGGCTGATGACCGAAATTGCGGGAAAAGTGAAGCACCTTGACCCGTGGGTCGGTGGCGGCAAGCTCATCGAGGATCGAGCGTGTCGCGTCGCGACTCCCGTCGTTCACGTAAATAATCTCGCCCGGATAGGGCAGGGTATCCAACACCGCCCGCGTCCGCCGGTAAGACTCTTTCAAGACGGCCTCCTCATTATAGCAAGGCACGATAACCGCGACTTTTTCCCTCATACTTTAAATGTATAAAACTTATTCATCAAGAAATTCAGGAACGTGTAAAACACCATCCCGATCAGGTGATTATAATAATGGTCTATCGGCAAATGGCGGTTCAGCGCCAAGACCAATCCGTACTGGAGCGCGTAGCAAACGCCAAAAGCGATCGCGAACCGCATGACGCCCCGCCAAAAGGTCGTCTCGGATCCCCGGAACGTCCATTGCCGGTTCCAAACGTAGCTATTCACCAAACCCGCCACATAGCCCGTGATGTTGGACAGGCCCTCCGGCAAACCGAACGTCTTCATCATGATCCAAATCACGACCATCGTGATCAGCGTGTTGCTCATGCCGATCACGCCATATTTAATTGCTTGTTCCACTATCTTCATACGCTTTCTCTACCATCGCTTCGATTTCCTCGTCTGTCAATTCCTTTACGTTGGTTACGGTATAGGCGTTCGAAAGGAAGTCGCCGTATTGGTTGCACTCGTTCACGACCCGGTCCAAGATGCCCTTGATGTCCGCCCCGACAGGAATCAGGAGAAACAGCTTCACGTAGCGGTCGGCCACGTAGAGTTCCTCGATCTCGCAACCCAGCAAGGGCAAGGAGTAGGCCGCCTCGCGCTCGACCGTCTTCTTCTGGTAATCCTGGAATCCCTCTTTGGCGCGAGCGACCAACAAGACGCAGAAACGCAGTTTCCCGTCGCGACCGCCCAAGCCCGTGGAGATGAAAATCTGCTTCTCCTCCGAGAGTTCGGACTCCAACATGATCCGGGCTTCCATCACCGCCATATAGGCCCAGTTCGCGACCGCCGGATCGGGGGCTTTCGCGTAGGCTTCCAGCAAGCGGTAAGCCCGAACGGAACGTGAGCTGGCCAATGACGAAAGCAAACGGCGCTTCTCCCGCACGCCCTCGACCGTCAGCAACTCCTCGTACCAAGCCTCACACGTCTCGTCACTGACCGGATACGAGATCCGCTTATTCCGACGAAGCCATTCCGAATACTTGAAATAAGCCACCTGCGCCTCGACTGGCACCCGTTGCTCCAATATGTGGAAATGCCCATTCATCTTGCTGAACGAGTCCTTGAACTTCTCAAACAAATCTTCTCCATCTTTCTTCATAGCGAATCCTCCTTTTTATACGCCATTCCTACATAAAAGAATGGCGCGAAGGTACGCCTTTTCCCGGATAATACCATGCGTGCGGCCAAAGGATTCGCGCCGAGCCCCTTCAAGCCCCCCGACATTCGCCTCTCGAAAAAAAACGCGAAAATATTTGGTGGTTCCAAAATGAGCCTCTATCTTTGCACCCGCATTCGAGAAAGAAAATGGCTCGCTAGCTCAACTGAATAGAGCATCTGACTACGGATCAGAAGGTTATAGGTTTGAATCCTATGCGAGTCACTATTTGTGGCTAAAGATTTTTATTTCAAGGCTCGCTAGCTCAACTGAATAGAGCATCTGACTACGGATCAGAAGGTTATAGGTTTGAATCCTATGCGAGTCACGGAGGCCAGGAGTCTGGGAAGATTCCTGGCTTCATTTTTTTAGGATAAACATTTACCAAATTCTATAAATAGGAAAGCAATGAAGATAGTCGTATTGGATGGCTACACCCTCAACCCGGGCGACCTCTCGTGGGATGCCCTGCGGGAAATAGGGGAATGCCGGATTTATGAGCGGACCGCGCCCGCGGACGTGATCGAGCGGGCGGACGACGCGGAAATCATCTTGACCAACAAAGTGAAAATCACGAGAGAGCTCATCGACAAGCTCCCCAACCTACGCTACATCGGGGTGCTGGCGACGGGCTACAACGTCATCGACCTCGAGGCGGCACGCCAGCGGGGCGTCATCGTCACCAACATCCCCGCCTACAGCACCGACTCGGTCGTACAGATGGTTTTCGCGCATATCTTGGCCCATACGAACCGCGTGGAGCACTACACGAGCGCCAACCGGGCGGGCGCCTGGGCCAGCGCCGCGGACTTCTCATATTTCGACACGCCGCTCCTCGAGTTGGCGGGGAAAACGATGGGCATCGTCGGGCTGGGGCATATCGGGATGGCCGTGGCACGCGTGGCCCTCGCTTTCGGGATGAAAGTCATCGCCCTCACCTCGAAAAGCGCCCATGAGCTGCCCGACGGCATCCGGCCGATCGACAAGGAAAGCCTCTTTCGCGAGAGCGACGTCCTGACCCTCCATTGCCCGCTGACGACGGAGACGGCCCACCTCGTCAACGCCCAGACCCTCGCCCTGATGAAGCCCTCGGCGATCCTGATCAACACGGGCCGTGGGCCGTTGGTCGACGAGCGGGCCTTGGCCGACGCCCTCCGCGCCGGACGCCTCGCCGGGGCCGGGGTCGACGTCCTCTCCGACGAGCCCCCGCGGGCCGACAACCCGTTGCTCACCGCCCCCCGCTGCACCCTCACGCCCCACATCGCCTGGGCGACACTCGAGGCCCGCCAACGCCTCATGCGGATCGCCGTCGCGAACATCCAGGGCTTCTTGAGCGGGGAGATTATCAACCAAGTCTAGCTTATCCTCAAGCCTCCGAGCTTTTTCGGGGGCTAGAAAAAGATCTTTTTCCACCAAAAAAACTACTTGGCCAGCTAGAAAAAGATCTTTTTCTACCAAAAAAACTACTTGGCCAGCTAGAAAAAGATCTTTTTCTAACCGACAAACTACTTGGCCAGCTAGAAAAAGATCTTTTTCTGCCCGACAAACCACTTGCCCAGCTAGAAAAAGATCTTTTTCTGCCCGACAAACCACTTGCCCGGCTAGAAAAAGATCTTTTTCTGCCCGACAAACCACTTGGCCGGCTAGAAAAAGATCTTTTTCTGCCCGACAAACCACTTGCCCGGCTAGAAAAAGATCTTTTTCTGCCTGACAAACCACTTGCCCGGCTAGAAAAAGATCTTTTTCTCATTCATTTTTAATCACTTCAGCCGGATCGGCATTGGCGGCGGCCCAAACTTGCCTCCAGACAGTCAGGACGACCAGCGCGACGACCGCCAGCAGCACGCCCGCCAGGAGCCACCAGGGAATGGCCGTCCGGTAGGCGTAGCCCTCCAGCCAACGGCTCATCGCCGCGTAGCCCAACGGCAGGGCGAAAACCCCGGCCACCAGCGCCAGCCCCACGAACTCGCGGAGGCACCGGCCGACGACGCTCCCCGCCGTCGCCCCGAACACCTTGCGGATGGCGATCTCCTTGCGCCGCCGGCGGGTCGAGGCCGAGGCCACCGCGTAAACCCCGAACAACGAGACCAACAGGCTGACGCCCGCCAGGACGGAGAAGATCCGCAGGCCCACCTCCTCGGAGTGGTTCATGCGGTCGTAGAGCGTCCGGAGCGGCGTGGGCTGGATCTCGGCGAAAGTCGGGTCGATTCGCGGCAACGACTCGCCCAGGCGGCGGGCCACTTCCCCCTCCTGCCCCGGCGCGACGCGCAGGTACCACGTGTTCGACGGGTAGGGCGAGGAAATGAAAAGCGTCGGGTAGATCCGGCTGCGGAACGAGAGCAAATGCATGTCTTCCACGACCCCCACGACGCGACATTCGGGCTTTTCGGGCAAATAGTCGAGGCGGACGACGGCGCCCACCGGCTCATCCAAGCCCATGACGCGCGCGGCCTCCTCGTTGAGCACGACCTCGCGCCCCGACCCGTCGCGGAGCCATTCGCCGGCCAAGAGGCGGGGGCGGAAAGTGGAGGCGAAAGCGGTGTCGGCCGTGACGACTTGGAAGGCCGTTTTCTGGTCGGCCGGCTGGCCCGTCCACGCGATCTCGGTCCGCAAGTCGGAGGGGGCCACGCTTTGTTTAGGGGTGAAATACGTGTCGGTCATCGCCTGGATTTGCGGGATGGAAGCCAGCTCGGCCCGCAAGGCCTCGCCGACGGACGGCTCCAAATACGGATAAAGCCCCGTGAGCGCCACGACGCCCTCCGCCTCGAAGCCCAAATCCTTCTGGCTGGCGAAGCGCGTCTGGAGCGCCACCACGCCGATCGCCACCAGGAACACCAAGCTGACGGCCAGCTGCGAGACGACCGCCACCCGCGTGAGGAACCTTCCCCTCGGCCCCACCGCCGGCTGGGCCGCCAAAGCCTCGCGGCTCAGCCGCCAGCAAAGGACGCCGCCCACCAGCCAAACTATCCCCAACACGCCGGCCCCGCAGAGGGCGAACAGCGCGAACAGCCGCCCCCGCGCCACCTCGAAGCCGGCCAACCGTGCCTCGAAAAGGCTCGCGTCGGCCATAAGGCAGGCCGCCAGGAGCAAACTGATCAGCCCCGCGCACGTCAGCTCGCACAGCATCTGCCCGAACAATTGCTTGCCCGAAGCCCCATTGGCCACCCGCAACCGGAACTCGCGCAGCCGCTGCCGCAAAAGCCCATAATGAAGGCTCAAGTAATTGAACAACGAGCACGCCATCAGCAGCCCGCCCGCCACGACGAGGAGCTGGATGAAACCCAGCGTGAAAGGCGCCTCGCCCTCCAGCCGATAGCGCACGTCGGCGATGGGCATCAAGCGGACTTCCACGTCGGGAGCGCCCAACTCGTCGGCGGGGTAATGGCCCAGCGTCTCGCCCAACGCCCCGGCATCCGTCCCCGACGGGAGCTTGACATACATCCGCAACGTGGCGGCGGCCCAGAGCATCCGGCCACTCGCGTCCTCGAAGGTTTTTTGCTGGATAATCTGGTCATGAGAGAGCAACGCGTCGAACGGCAGATTGGTGTCCAAAGGCGGGTCTTTCACCACGGCCGCGACGACGTAGGGCGGGTCATAAGAAGTGACGCCCAAGCTTTTCAACGTTTTCCCCACGGCCTCCTCCGCGCTCCCGAAAAGACGCCGGGCGACGCTTTCGGTCAACACCAGGCGATTCGTGACCTCAAGGGGGCGCCACGTCTCTCCCGCGACAACCGTTTGCGGGAAAACTTGCCAAAACGTGCTGTCGGTAAACAAGGTGCGGAGGCGCGTGGTCGAGGCCGCCCCTTCCGCCCGGTAATCGATCGGCTCCGTAAAGAAGACCGTCGTCTGGGCCATCGCGGGGAAACGTTCGCGCAGCTTCCGGTCGAGGATTCCGGAGACCAACTCGTTCGCCTGCCCCGCCTGCCGATTGAACGTATAGACCCGGTAAAGGCGATCGGCCCCAGGATAAAACGAGTCGTAGGTCGTCTCATAACGCAACCAGTAAAGCGCCGGCACCAAGCAAGCCAATCCGAACGCCAACCCGACCAGCCCGACGAACGAGCGAGTCTTATACTTGAAAAGTAGCCGGAAATAAAGTCTCACGTAGGAAATGATCCTGGATCGCGAGGGTAATCGATTTTTCATGCGCCATCATTTTTTTAAAGTTCCTCCTCACCCGCCGAGACGATCCGGCCGTCGAAAAGATGAATGATCCGGTTGGCGAAACGGGCGTCGTGGGCGGAGTGTGTCACCATGACGACGGTCGTCCCCGCCTGGTTCAACTCGGTGAGGAGCGTCATCACTTCCTGCCCGTTCTTCGAGTCGAGATTACCGGTCGGCTCGTCGGCCAGGACCAGCTTGGGATTGTCGACGACGGCCCGGGCGATGGCCACGCGTTGCTGCTGTCCGCCGGAGAGCTGGCGGGGGAAATGCTTCGCCCGGTGGCTGATGTTCATCCGCCGCATCACCTCGTCGACGCGGCTGGCCCGTTCCTGAGGAGCGACCCCTTGGTAGAGCAGCGGGAGCTCGATGTTCTCGCGCACCGTCAGCTCGTCGATCAAGTTAAAACTCTGGAAAACGAAACCGATCGTCCCCCGTCGCAAGTCCGTGCGCTTCGCCTCCGCGAAATCCGAGACGTCGACGCCATCCAAGCGATAGCGCCCGCCCGTCGGACTGTCGAGCAGCCCCAAGATGTTCAGCAAGGTCGATTTTCCGCACCCCGACGGGCCCATGATCGCCACGAACTCGCCTTTCTTCACCTCAATACTCACGTCGCTCAGCGCCCAAGTCTCCACCTCGTCCGTGCGGAAGACTTTCTGTAAATTCTCTGTCTTAATCATATCATCCAAAATATTTTTTATCGCTCAACAAATCGCAAAGATCATGCCAATCAGCCAAACGCCTTTTCCTTAACGATTTGCGAAAAACGTCCTTCTTGGCGACCGTGCGAGCTCGCACATTTTTCGTGCGTTCCCGCACGGTCCACGCGAATATCGGCCCATCTCTTTTGCGAAAATCCCACAAAAGATTACCTTCGCAATTATTTTAAACGAGAAAACATCAACAAAGATAGGAATGAAAACACGACAAATCACCATGGCCGCGCTCACGGCCCTGTCGCTCACCGCGTGCGACAGCCAGCCGGCGCATTTATTCCAAGACCCCGATCGGCCCATTGAGGAAAGGATCGAGAACCTCCTCTCCCTGCTCACCCCCGAAGAGAAGGTCGGGCAAATGATGAACGCCACGCCCGCCATCGAACGATTGGGCATCCCACCCTACGACTGGTGGAACGAGGCGCTCCACGGCGTGGCCCGTGCCGGACAAGCGACCGTCTTCCCGCAAGCCATCGCCCTGGCCGCCACGTTCGACGACCAAGCTGTCCTCGAAACCTTCACGATGGTCAGCGACGAAGCCCGAGCCAAATACCACCGCTACCAGCACGACCAGGAATACGACCGCTACAAGGGCTTGACCTTCTGGACGCCCAACGTCAATATTTTCCGCGACCCTCGCTGGGGCCGGGGAATGGAAACCTACGGCGAAGATCCCTATTTGACGGAACGCATGGGCGTAGCCGTCGTCAAAGGCTTGCAAGGCGACGACCCGAACTATTTCAAGACCCTCGCCTGCGCCAAGCATTACGCCGTCCACAGCGGCCCGGAGTGGAACCGCCACGAGTTCGACGTCACGGTAACGCCCCGCGATCTCTACGAGACCTATCTCCCCGCTTTCGAAGCTTTGGTGAAAGAAGCCAACGTACAAGAAGTGATGTGCGCCTACAACCGCTACGAGGGCAAACCTTGCTGCTCGAGCGACAAGCTCCTGATCGACATTCTCCGCGAAGGATGGGGTTATGATCACATCATCCTCTCCGACTGCGGCGCGATCAATGACTTCTGGGAGCGCGATCCGAACACGCCCCGCCACGAGACCCACCCTGACGCTGCCTCCGCCTCGGCCGACGCCGTCCTGAACGGGACCGACCTGGAATGCGGCAACAGCTACGAGGCGCTCATCCAAGCGCTCCACGAGGGCAAGATCACGGAAGCGCAGCTGGATGTCTCCCTCCGCCGCCTTTTCAAGAGTCGTTTCGAGCTCGGGATGTTCGATCCAGACGAGCGAGTGCCTTTCTCCCAAATCCCCTATAGCGTCGTGGAAAGCCCCGAGCATGTCCAACAAGCGCTCAACATGGCCCGCAAGAGTATCGTCCTTCTGAAAAACGACAAGAACACCCTGCCTCTCGATAAGAGCCTCCAAAAAATCGCGGTCGTTGGCCCCAACGCGGCGGATTCCACCATGCTTTGGGCCAACTACAACGGCTTCCCGACCCACACCACCACCATTCTGGAGGGGATCCGGGAGAAAGTGCCCAACGCGGAAATCATCTATGAGCTGGGCTGCAACCATACGGCCGATTACGTGATGACCGACCTTGGGAGCGCCATCTCGTCGACCGCGGGCCAAGGCTTCGCTTCCACCTTTTATAATAACACGAATTTCGAAGGCGAGCCAGTCCATGAAGGCATCGCCCACGAGTTGCGCTACACGACTGGCGGGAACACCCAATTCGCGCCCAACGTGAACTTGACCAATTTCACCGCCCGCTTCGAAGGCACGTTCACTTCCCCACTCGACGGTGAAGTGGAAATGACCCTCTCCGGAAATGACGGCATTCGTCTTTACATCGGCGACGAGAAAGTGGTCGACGTTTGGAACAACGAATACGGCGCCACGAAGACCTATTCCCTTAAGGCCCGGAAAGGTGAGCGATACCCTATCCGTATCGAATACATGCAACGAATCGGCAGCGCGGATCTCAATTTCAGCATCGGAGTCCGTACGCCGGTGGATTATTCCGCTACGGCCCAAAAGGCGAGCGAGGCGGACGTGATCGTCTTCGTGGGTGGCATTTCACCTCGCCTGGAAGGAGAAGAGATGCCGGTCAACGTCGAAGGTTTCCGCAAAGGCGACCGGACCAATATCGAATTGCCTAAAGTCCAAAAAGAAATGCTCAAAGCCTTGGTCGCGACAGGGAAACCGGTCATTTTTGTGGTCTGCACGGGTAGCGCCTTGGCCTTGAATTGGGAAAACGAGCATGTAGATGCCATTGTCAACGCTTGGTATGGCGGGCAAGAAGGTGGCACGGCGGTCGCGGATGTCCTTTTCGGCGATTACAATCCTTCCGGCCGGCTGCCTATCACGTTCTACAAGTCAACGGCCCAAATCCCCGATTTCGAGGACTACAGCATGAAAGGGCGCACCTACCGCTTCATGACTGAAAAGCCCCTCTATCCTTTCGGTTTCGGATTAAGCTACACGACGTTTGAATACACCGACGCCCAGCTGTCCAAAACCACGATCCAACCCAACGAGTCGGTAACCCTCTCTTTGGAAATCGCGAACACGGGACAGCGAGACGGCGATGAGATCGTCCAAATTTACCTCAAAAACCCAAACGATCCGGAAGGCCCCATCAAAGCCCTGAAAGCTTTCAAACGAATCAACATCGAGGCGGGCAAAAACGCACGAATGGAACTGACCCTTCCCAACAAGGCTTTCCACTCGTTCGACGACAAGACGCAAACCATGATTGTCCGCCCCGGCCGTTATGAGATTCTCTACGGTGGTTCATCGGACGATCGCCAATTGAAAACCCTAGATTTAGAAATTAAAGAATAACATCAGACATGGAAAAAGGAATAAAAGCCGCGTTGTTCGACTTCGATGGCGTGATCGTCGATACCGAACCGCTCTACGATATTTACTGGAACGAGGCCGCCGAACGCTACGGCCTCGGTATCCCTCACTTCGCCGACCACATCAAAGGGACAACCCTCCCGGACATGATGGCCCAATATTTTGGTGACCGGTCTGAGGCGTTCAAACGTCAGGTCGTCGAGGATTGCGTCGCGTTCGAGGATCAAATGGATTTTCCCCCGGTACCCGGTGTCATCAAGTTTATTCAACTCTTGAAAGCGAACCACGTGACGACAGGCCTTGTCACCAGCTCTGAGCGACGCAAAATGAAACGGGCCCTCGAATTATTGGGGATCGAATCCCTATTCGACACGATCGTCACGGCCGGACGAGTGACCCGGGGCAAGCCCGACCCCATGTGCTACCAATTGGCCGCCCACGACCTGGACCGTCTCCCTTCGGAATGCCTCGTCTTCGAGGATTCACTTAATGGCATCCGTTCGGCGACAGCGGCCGGCGCCCAAGTGATCGGTGTCAGCACCAGCCTGCCGGCGGATACTCTACGACCTCTTGTCTCGGCAGTCATCCCCGATTTCTCGAGATTGACTTTCCAAGACTATCAGATCTGGAGTAAATGAAAAATGAAATATCAGAAATAAATAATCTCCTTAAATATATAATATCATGGAAAAAGGGAAAAAAGAGAACAATACCGGCCGTTTGCCGGAAAACGCGCATCGGGAATTACGGGAAGGCGAAGTTTATCGTCCAATCTTGTCACCCGAAAAATCTTATCGGGAAGTTACCGCTTGGTCCGTCTTTTGGGGCCTAGTCATGGCAGTCGTCTTCAGCGCCGCCGCCGCTTATTTGGGCCTGAAAGTGGGACAAGTCTTTGAGGCCGCCATCCCGATCGCCATCATCGCGGTCGGTCTTTCAAACGCGGCACGACGGAAAAACGCTTTAGGCGAAAATGTCATCATCCAATCGATCGGCGCGAGCAGCGGTGTCATTGTTGCGGGAGCGATCTTCACGCTACCTGCCCTCTACATTCTCCAAGACAAATATCCGGAGATTACGATCAACTTCTTCGAGGTCTTCATGAGTTCCCTTTTGGGCGGCATCTTGGGAATCTTGATGCTTATCCCGTTCCGCAAGTATTTCGTTTCAGACATGCACGGCAAATACCCATTCCCGGAGGCGACCGCCACGACACAAGTCCTCATCTCGGGAGAGAAAGGGGGCAACCAGGCGAAACCTTTAGTCATCGCCGGATTAATCGGTGGCCTTTACGACTTCATCGTCTCCTCTATGGGCTGGTGGAGCGAAACCATCAGCACCCGTTTGATCGGCGCGGGCGACTGGCTGGCCGAAAAGGCGAAAATCGTCTTGAAAGTCAATACTGGGGCGGCGGTCCTAGGATTGGGCTATATCATCGGCCTCAAGTATTCCTTGATCATTTGCGCCGGCTCTTTCTTGGTTTGGTTGATTATTATTCCCGCTCTTTCATTTATAATTCCCGCGACCGTCGGCGGCATGTCCCCTGAAGATATTTTCACCAACTACGCCCGCCATATCGGTATTGGAGGAATCGCCACGGCCGGAATCATTGGAATCATCAAGTCGTGGGACATCATTCGGGGAGCCGTCGGATTGGCCGCCAAAGAATTGAAAGGGAAAGAGGCCTCTGGCACGACCCACGTGATCCGCACTCAAAAAGACCTTCCGATGAAAATCATCTTGTTCGGTCTGGCGGCGACCCTGCTCATCACGTTCTTGTTCTTTCAATTTGGCGTGCTCCATAATTGGTCCCATGCGGTAATCGCCCTCTTGATCGTCGGCGTGATCGCTTTCCTTTTCACGACCGTAGCGGCCAACGCCATCGCGATCGTCGGAACCAATCCCGTTTCCGGCATGACTTTAATGACGCTGATCCTAGCTTCGATCATTCTCGTAGCCGCCGGATTGAACGGACCTGCCGGGATGGTTTCGGCCCTGATCATCGGCGGTGTGGTCTGTACGGCTCTCTCCATGGCGGGCGGCTTCATCACCGACCTGAAGATCGGTTATTGGCTCGGCAGCACGCCCGCCAAGCAACAAGGTTGGAAATTCCTGGGAACTCTGGTCTCGGCGGCGACCGTCGGCGGCGTTATCTTGATCCTAAACCAAACCTATGGCTTCACGAGCGGGCAACTGGCCGCCCCGCAAGCGAACGCCATGGCCGCCGTCATCGAGCCGTTGATGAGTGGCTCGGGAGCCCCATGGGCCCTCTACGGGATCGGCGCTCTTTTGGCGATCATCCTCAACTTCTGTAAAGTTCCGGCGCTAGCCTTCGCTTTAGGCATGTTCATCCCGATCGAGCTGAACACGCCCTTGTTGATCGGAGGCGCGATTAGCTGGTTCGTCAGCAGCCGAAATAAAGACCAAGCCTTGAACGAGGCTCGTCGAGAGAAAGGCACGCTCCTCGCCTCCGGTTTCATCGCGGGTGGCGCCCTGATGGGAGTCGTCAGCGCGGCCCTACGATTCGGCGGCATCAACCTGATGAACGAGACTTGGGCCGGTGGAACTGGCGCGGAATATCTCGCCATCATCGTTTACCTGTCGCTCATTTTTTACCTAGGCTATCATGCGATGCGAACTTCAAAAGAGAACAAAAACGAATCAAACACTTAAATTGAACATAAAATGGAAGCGCCTGTTATCAATGTCGGTTTATTGACCGAAAAAGCGGTCTCATTCGCCTTTCACCCGGAATATGTCGAGACGAAAAGCGGCCAATTCCTGAAAGGCGAGCAAAGAGCCCTATTCGTAAACGGCAAGATCATTTACAACGGACGGTTATACGACGAGCTCCATTTTGAGCCCGTCACGCCCGAAGCTTTTTTTGAGTTGAAAAGTGTCACGATCGGTGTGGACTTCCATTGGCAACGTCAAGAAGACCAACGCTTCAATGGATCCTTAAACCTGTTGGCCTCCAGTAAAGGGATGGTCGCCATCAACGAGATCGACATCGAGGAATACCTCAAAAGCGTCATCTCGTCCGAAATGAGCGAGAACGCCTCCAAAGCATTGCTAAAAGCACATGCCGTCATCTCTCGGAGCTGGCTGCTCGCTCAAATCGAAAAACGTTACCAACTGGGGGCCCAAAAGGAAAATCACCTTTATCAGGACGACGAGACCCTTATTCGCTGGTACGACCGGGAAGACCATCAACTCTTTGATGTCTGTGCCGACGACCATTGCCAACGCTATCAAGGTATCTCCCACGCCTCTAACCCTGTCGTCGTAGCGGCGGTCAACGAGACGCGAGGCGAAATCCTGACTTATGACGACCAGATCTGCGACGCCCGCTTCTCCAAATGTTGCGGCGGGGTCACCGAACTATTCGAGAACTGCTGGGAGCCTGTCCACCACGATTATTTGGAACCCATACGTGACGATGAAGCCCCTAACTTGCCCGATCTCACCCAAGAAAACGAAGCCCGGGCATGGATCGAGCAAGCCCCCAACGCGTTCTGTCACACCGACGACCCGGCGATCCTCTCTCAAGTCCTCAACCATTACGACCAAGAGACGACCGATTTCTTCCGGTGGCAAGTATCTTATTCCACCCAAGAACTTTCCGATTTGATCGCCCGCAAACTAGGAATCGATTTTGGCAAGATCATCGACCTGGTTCCCATCGAACGAGGCGCGTCAGGACGGCTCATCCGCCTACAGATTGTCGGCGAACGACGCACGCTCACGATCGGGAAAGAACTGGAAATCCGTCGGGCTTTGTCCGAAAGCCACCTCTACAGCTCGGCTTTCGTCGTCGATAAAGAAGGCGACCCCAATCATCCGAGCCGCTTCATCCTGAAAGGCGCCGGCTGGGGGCATGGCGTCGGCCTCTGCCAGATCGGCGCGGCCGTAATGGGCTCAAAAGGCTATGATTATCAAGCCATACTCGCCCATTATTTCCCTAAGGCCGCACTTGAAAGACGATATTGATAGATGGGAATTATTTGTATTCACTTACTCCAAATACAAATAATTCCCATTCCACAGGCAATCGCAAAATACGATCTTGCCGCCCGAATTCCCTTCTTGTGTAGTTACTTCTGCCACTCGGTTGTGCCCAACGATCTGCGTGAAACCGGGTAGCGGTTCCGATAATTCCCGCTCGTCCGCCCAAAAGATGCCACCGGTCGCGCCCTCATCTCCGCCACGCGTGTGTCCCAACCGGCACAGCGTCGGGACTTGGCTGTCCTTCGGGTGATTCAATTGCTCCGCGATGGACGAATGAATATCCCCGTGGAAATCGTTCTCGAACCACGCACGGGAAACACCTGCGTGCGTGAAAAGATAGTCTCCCTCCTGATAAGCGTATTGAAACATATCGATATGTTCCAGAAACAAACGCGAGGCTTTCTCGCCAATCGCGAAATCAAAGCGTGAACTTACGTCTATATCCGTGCAGAAATAATGCAAATCATGATTGCCCAGCAGCAGGACCACCTCATCCGGTCTGTGCTCTTTCAATGCGATAATCTCTGTCAGATTGCTCAACAACCGCTCACGTGGCACGTACCCAATCGGATCCAAATAATCCCCCAAGAACACTACCCGGCAATCGGGATGTGCGTCCACGATTCCCTTCCATGTTTCTAATCCATGGATATCGCCTATAACAACCGTCGCTTTCATCTCATTTATGTTCTTTACGCGAAGATGGGGAAAAGATGCGCCATAACAAAGCAGGGAGACTTTCTTTTTTTGTATGCTTCCCTTTGTGTTAGCTATGCCGTACATGACCTTTGTATGCACAAACCTTATTCCATTCCTGATTTGTTGCGGTTAAATGATTTTTGGAGTGAGGCGAAACTGACTTGTCAGCATATTGTCCAACAAGATGGAACACGTTACAACCGGAATCTGTAAAGAAGAGATGAGGTTTATAGCCTCCATCTCTTGTCCTCGTAGATGTCGTGTCCCTTCTCGTCCTTTTCGCTGGTTTCAATAAGTTTTCCATTCTCGAAATTATACTTTGCCATTTCCTCCGAGCCACCGTAATAGGTAATTTCCCAAAGCAAACCGGCTACGAGTTCCGGTAAGGAAATCTCTACGTCTTTCTTCTTATAAACACGCATTCCCAGGAGTTCGGACCAGGAGAAATAAGTCGCCACCGGACCATATGATATTTTCTTATCAAACACGGCGCAATTCATATCGATCATAGGAATGCGACTTTCCCAACGGGAAGACAACCGGATGTGTAAGGTTGTTTTCGTTTCTGGCAAGTTCAGCAACGATTGATAAATCTTTCGATACCCTTCCCAATTCATGCGTTCGGCTTGCCTCGGCTCATTGTAAGTATATAAAGCCTTGAATGCCGGGAGTATCTCATCAAAACTATATTGAGCCAATAATGATTGAAATGTTTTCATATTGATAGCTATAAATTTCCCCCAAGCCCACCCTTCGTTTATTTATAGTTAATACAGCGGTAGTAATTGATACTTTTTACTCTTCATCGAGCCGAATACTACATGCGATTATACGCTTTACTGAATCTACACGATTGCATGCTCGCTTTCATTCCAAAAGCCATGAGTCTTTAGTGCTCCAATTCAATGAAGTCACAATCATGTATTCACCCTATAAAAAACGATACCTTTATTTCTTTATAATAGTTCCGTCGACCAATTTAAGCTTTGGAGCTTTACGTCCAACAACCGCAATTCTTGGGATAAGGAATCTATTTGTTTGCGTAATTTCGCTATGTCTAAATAGCGAATATATTTTATTTCGCTACGTGTAAAACGAGTCTCACGCTCTACTACATAATGCAATACCTCTCGCAAAGCCGAAATCCGTAAGGTAAGTACATCCTTTTGAGCGATCATCCGCGTCAGATTCATGCCGTCCGAGTTTGTATGCATATTCGTATAATTAATCCGATAGATCAGATTTTCCAATTCCGGGAATTTCTTTTCCAACAGAGCCAACACCTCGTCCGGGTTTTCCGAAGGATCGTCGCCCTCCTGTACCTTTGAGCATTCTTTCAAGCGCGACTTTAATTGCGCGATCGTCTTTTGTAAATCAGCCCGTAAGCTGAGTGCTTCCGCCAGTTTCATATGCTTTGTCTTTTTAATTATAACGCGAAATTAAGAGGTCGATATGCCAAATCAGGGCATACGTTTTATAAAATGATAGGTCTTGCGTATTCTTGTTCTAATAAATATTTGTTTCCTTCGTTCCGCTCATTCCACTCCTCGTATCGCACAGCGTAAATAGCTTTTCCATACTTTTGGGCGAAGCGAACGGTATGCATGGTTCCACTCTCCAAAGGTGATTGTACGACAATGACAAAATCCGCTAAAGCCGCTTGAAGTCTATTCCGGGCGATCAAGCGAGTCGGGTTCGCTTTTACGCCTACAGGCTGCTCGGATAAGAGCAATCCGTTATTTTGCGATATCCTATCTTGTAACCATTTGTTTTCTTTCGGGTGGGTACGATCCAAGCCGGACGCGACAATCGCGATTGTATGGCCTTCGGCATCCAAGCATCCGACATGGGCGGCGGTGTCACATCCCAATGCCAATCCACTTATTACCTCATATCCTTTCTGCGCATATTCCATCCCTAATTTATAAGCGATCTCTTTCCCCGGTTGGTCGCATTTCCGCATACCAATAATAGCGACTTTCTTCTCCGCATAAAGTAGTTGTTGATTACCGAGCAGGTAAATACAGGAAGGCTTATTTTCGCCTATCTCCCTAAATTCTTGGGGATAATCCTTATCCAAAAAGGAGATGGATTGAATAGGAAATGTCTCTTGTTTCTGAAGCATATATATATTTAAAATGAGTTTATCCTTGCATGCGCTTACGCAATTCCTCGAAACAACTTACATTACAAAAAGTAGTCCATTGATTCCGCACGGTTTTCCCGCCTTGGGAATGGATATGTCCGAATAAATGATAAGCCGGTCGCGCTTGCAAGATGGTCTCGGATAATAAAGGGCAGCCCTGCTCCTCGTCTAAATATCCGAACGCCGGACCATGCGTGATCAAGAAATCTACATCTTTGGGAATAGTAGTCGGTTGATGTAACCAAGCTCTTGCGGGAATGGAATAAAAGCGTATCCCTTCGAAATCGTATCCATTATTTTCTAATAACACGATGCCATCCGGGATAATCTCTTTGGACGCTTCCGGGAATAAGTCGAAAAAGAGTTCATGATTCCCGGCTACAAATAGCCGTAACTTTGCGGGGATAGAAGCGTACCAAGACAAAAAGTCCCGAAATTCTTGGATGGAGAATGTGTTGATACAATCTCCGGCGCAAATCCATATGTCCGCGTCAGTCGGTGTTTCTAAATAACGACGCATTCCATGCGTATCCGAGAATGCCACGATCCTATATCCTTTATAATCTATAATCATATCAATACCACAAACAACGAAAATATTTGACAAACAGTTCCAATCCTTCTTGTATCTTCTTTTGATCATCTTCCTCCCGATAGCCGGTATAGGCGGAAAGGCACTCGAATGAATATTTCATCTTGCGTAAGATGCGTCGCCATTCTAAGTTGCCTTTCTCCATTCCATACTCATCCGCTAAAGGCCCAGGTGTAGCCAATGGAGCGTAATACTTCAAGAATTCCTCCAAGCGAGGGGCGATCCAGGCCGAGATCGTATGGTATAATCCCCACATCTCAGGTTCCGGGAAACTTCGTATCTCCGCCTTTTTCTTTTCCCGATATCGATTCCGCTTCATATATTCTCATTAGTAACATTCCAAAGTTTTTTCATCAGAAAACATTCATAGGAAGCGGGAACTATCGTTCTCTTTCGTTCCCGCTCCATTCTTTCATCATTTAATCCAAAGCTTTCCAATCGAAAGCGCCGAAAGAGACTTGCGCCTTTTTATAATCGATATTATAAAGACGCAAGAAAGCTTCTTGTACCGCCTTTCCTCCATCGGAGAAAGGCATCGATGTGGAATTTCGCATCGTGACGGTCACTTCCATTTCCGGAGTCAATACGATGCCATTCGTGCGCATTACACGCTTGGGCCATACTTTAAATACTCGTGCCATCTTGTTTTGTTTTTATTGTTGCTATTAATTATTCATTCTACCGCGAAGATGGGATAGCGACTAAGCCAAATCATGGCATAGGATGAGAAAAATTTACTCCGATACGGATATAACGAGGTTGTGCCATCCTTTTTCATACCTTAATCCGTACATTTGCGAATCAATACTTATAAAGCGATAAAGTTATGGCAGCTAATTTATTTGGACGATACGTTTGGCTTATAGATATCTTACAAAGGCACAAACGTTTGACCTTTCAAGAGATCAATGATCTATGGAAGGAAAGCGATTTGGGTTATGGCGATGACCTGCCCTTGCGCACGTTTCACAATCATCAAAAAGCCATCAAGGACATTTTTGATGTCTATATCGAATGCGACAAGAAAGATGGCTACCGATATTATATCGACGAGCCGGAGCGCTTGGAGGGCAACAACCTCCGCAGCTGGCTCATCAGTTCTTACGCGACACTGAACCAGATCCAGGCGGATAACAAACTGGAGAACAGAATCTTGTTCGAGGACATTCCTTCGGGGCAGACTTGGCTGACCCGCATCACGGATGCGATGCGACGCGATCGGGTGCTTCGTATCACCCATCAGGGCTTTTACAAGCCGGAACCCAGTACATTCGATATCGAGCCTTATTTATTAAAGGTCGCTAGACGTCGTTGGTACGTGGTGGCCCGTAGTCCTTATTATTCGGATAGGAATAGGGAAAGAGGTGTCAAGCCCGACGATGTGTACTTGGCTTACGCGCTTGACCGGATCTCGAACATCGAGGAGACGGGTGAATCATTTGTCGTAAATAAGAATTTCGACGCCAATCGCTATTTCGAGGGATGCTGCGGCATCATCACTTCCGACGAACCGATCGAGCGTGTGGTCGTCCGTGCGTACGATGGTTTCGCCAATTATCTACGGACCTTACCTCTACATTCCTCGCAACGGGAATTGGAGAGCGACGACGAGAGCGCTCTTTTCGAATATCACGTAAAGCCGACATTCGACTTTTACCAGCTGATATTGGCGCAAGGCGATCAAATCGAGGTGTTGGAACCGGAATCCGTCCGGGAGGAGATGCGTAATTTCGCGATCAACTTAATGAGTTATTACGAACCTAAAAAGAAGAATGAGTTATGCAAGGAATAAATTTTATCGCCATTGATTTTGAGACGGCTACCGGCAAGCGGGCTTCTATCTGCGAGGCGGGTATTTGCGTCGTACGGGACGGGAAGATACAAGAAACCCGCTCGTGGCTCGTCCGCCCGCATGGGAACTATTATAGTTATTGGAACATTCGGATACACGGCATTCGTCCGATAGATACGATGAACGCCTCGGAGTTCCCGGAAGTATGGGCGAAGATTTCCGGATACCTGAAAACTTGCCCCGTGCTGGTGGCTCACAACGCCGCCTTCGATATCGGTTGTATCCGCCATTCCTTGGCGTTTTACGAGATCGCCAAGCCCGATGTCACCTATTATTGCTCGCTCCGTGCCGCCCGAAGACTTTACAACTTTGGTTGCAATAGCTTGGACTATCTTTGCGATCAGTTCCGGATCCCCTACGGACAACACCACCGTGCGGGCGATGACGCCGAGATGTGCGCCCGCCTCTTCTTGCGGGAGATCGAGGATGCCGGGCTTAGCGAATTGGAAGAGATGACGTATTGTAACGGGATATTATGATAGGGTTTATAGCTCTTCCGGTCTATTCGAGGACAAAGCCGAAAACCGCTTACTAAGTAGTGGAAAACTGCTTAGTAAGCAGTACCCCTGTCTACTTAGTAAGCAAATACCCCCTCTACTTACTAAGCAGTCGAGCATTTACTTAGTAAGCAGTTTTCAGCTTGTCGACAAATTTTTCCTCCTTACCCGTTCTCTATCCACCACTCTCCCAATGTCTTCTTCTCCCTATCAAAGTTGACGCCCACCTTCACGATGGGCAAACCGCAGAGGGCGAAGCGCTCGGGATAGTTCTTCAAGTCGATCTGATTCATGGCCTCGTCGGCGCTCTTGTCTAGTTTCAACTCGAGCAAGTAGAGCTTGGTGGCGGTGCGAATCACGAGATCTACCCGCCCCCGAGGGGTACGCACCTCCACGTCTACGAACTTGCCCATCAGACTGAATATTACGTAAAGCATCTGTTGGTAATGCCCCTCATAGTCCGTGTTGTCGCAATAAGGGACGGTGGAGAGAAACGTTTGCAACAGCCGTAGGGCCTCGTCCATCTTGTCCTGGATAATCGCCCGCGACAAGAAGGCGACCGTTGTCACCGCCTCGTCCCGTTCGCGGCCCACATAGCTCTCCAAGAGACTCTCCATCAGGCCCACGCGAACCTCCTTGTTCGGGAGGTCCAGGTAATAAAGATCCGCCAGTTCATCGTAATCCTTGATCGTGACATAACCGCTTTGGTACAATAGGGGAGTTATGCTTGTCATGCGTTCCGTCGGCGCGTCGAAAGCGGAAGAGGCCACCCAACGCCCTCCAATCTCTTGGGGAATCACATGGTATTTATTCAACATCTCGATCAGGTAGGTCGGTGTGCCGCTGCCGAACCAATAGGAATTCAGGCGTCCTTGATTGAATGCGTTCAATAGGCTGAAAGGATTGTAAATGTCGGGCGACGGCCAAGTGAAATGATAACCGTCGTAACGCGCTTTCAGTCCTAGTAATGTTTCCTCGCGGGTTTTCTTCAAGCGCGCGGCCAATACGTCCAAGTCCGGGCTCATCTGGGTCTCCATCTCTTCTTGCGTGATGCCGCAGATCGCGCCGTATTCCGGCAACATGCTGATATTCTCAATATTGTTCAGCTCGCTAAAGATACTTAGTTGCGAAAACTTGGTAATCCCCGTTAGGAACACGAAGCGCAAGTAGGGATCGCACGCTTTCAAAGGACTGTAGAAATTGCGCATCACGTTACGCAACACAGGCAGATCCTTATCCTCGTGCACCACGTCCAGCAAAGGGGCGTCGTACTCATCGATCAATACAACCACCGGCTTTCCCGTTTGTTGGTAGGCGCGCTCGATCAAGCCTTGCAGACGCTGGTTAAGATTGACTTCGCCTCTCTCTTTCCCATAAATCCGCTCATAGCGAAGTAACTTCAAGTTTAACTCCTGTTCCAAGGCTATCTTGTCCATATGCTTAGCCGTGCTCATATCGAAGCGCAGCACCGGATACGCCGTCCACTTTTTCTCCAAACCTTCGATGGCCAACTCCTCGAACAACTCTTTCCGCCCTTCGAAATAAGCGAACAGCGTACTGACGAGTAACGACTTCCCGAAGCGTCGGGGACGACTCAGGAACACGTATTTGGACGCTGAGTTCGTCATTCGATACACGTATTCCGTCTTGTCAATATACAGATAATTTTTCGTCCTCAACTCGGAGAACGTCTGAAGCCCCACCGGATATAGTCTATATGGTTCCATCCTGCGATCTTTATATTGGTTCCGGAAGCAAAGTTAAGAAAAACATTCCACTTACGTGCGAATAGGCTTAATATGGTTTCCTGACAATAGGCATTATAAAGCACTAATGATGCCCATCATAAGCAGCTCATAATAGGCATTATAAAGAGGTTATGATGGGCATTGTGAGGAAAATAATCCCTTTTCCACAGCCACGATAGAAAACGGTTCTCCATTATGAATTCTAAATGAAGCAATCGCGGGTTTGAGAAAGTTATTGTTCCTTCATCTTGTTTAGCAAAAGTTTGACTTCGACTTCCTTCTCGTCCCCGTCCGTTTGAACAACTCCAAAGCGTATGTCGTCGTATTTCAAATACGTCCGAACGGAGGCTTTGAAATCGGCTATCTCGGTATCGGATAAAGGATAACGAGAAGAAACGATGATGCAAACAATTGCGTTGTCGTATCGACTTAAATCCAATTGCTGATATTTAGTCATGGATTCGAGTATGTACAGCAGGCGACCTTCCGTTCCATCTACAATAGAAGTATAATTGTATTCCATGCCGTACTTGACTTCAAACAAATAATCCACGTCGGAACGGACAAAGCTACTGCCTTGGACTGAAAGCGCTTGTACCAGATTTTCCCGTGCGCTCATCATTTTCAGGTATCTTTTCCGGCGCTCCTGTCGATGTTCACGCATACGTTTCGGACGATTCTTTTTATTCCGACAACGGCGGTGATAGTCTAATATATCCCCTTGATAGCATAACATGCCCCGATAGACACAACGGTATTTACGAGGCGTTTGGTGCTTCCAAATGCTTTCCTCCAACTTATCCAAAGCAATTTCATACTTATTTTTCGGCTTATTGCGCCCCAACATCCTATCGAATGTGCTGGTTATCTCATCTTCTGAAAAGCCATAAAACGTAATTTCCCAAAGGCAATGGGCGGCAAGTTCATTTGATGTAAGCTGTATGCCCTCTTCCTCAACGATTTCTTTGGACAAGCCTTTGCTCCAGTAATCGCCCGATAAACCAGAGACGCCAATCCATTTATCCTCTCCAAACAAGCCGCCACACCATCTCACATGAATTGCCCCTTCAAAATCCAAATCCGGTTCTATCAGTCGAAGCCGATCGTATGCCTCACGGAAAGCATACAAGCTGTTTTCATTTCCATGTATCAATGTTTTCAAGGTTGGCAACAACTCATCAAAACTGACTTGCATAATTAATTCTTTCAGCGTCATAACGAATGATATTATATTAGTACGCAGCAAAAGTAATGGTGGGGTATGCCAAAATGGGGCAGAGGAAGGGGAAGATTTAGTATGAGAATGAGAAAACTCGCGGATTTTAAAACCTGCTTAAATTTCGGTGAATCCAAGGGATCGTATTTTGAGGAAACACGTTATATTCGCGTTTGCGAAACGGCTGTTTCGGAAAATAACAAAAGGAAAGGATTAAGGGTATGAGATTTTTTGACAGGGCGGAAGAAATCGCTTCCTTGCGAGAAAATGACTCACTCTTCACCTTTTTTTCTTCACTTTTAGCGAGCCGATAACAGTTCTGTCAATAGTTTAAACTTCTTTTCCTCTTTCATCTTAATCCATAAATAGGAGTGTTGTAACTTAGAAGCTGGAATATAATCTTGATACTTCTCAAAAAAGGCATGGCCATATATAGGCTCATCTGCAAGCCATCTATCAATCAATATATTCCAATCCCAACAATCGATAAAACGATCAATTAATTCATAACTCAAATTGAAATTGTCGTTCCTTGATAGATTTTTCCAATCCCAAAAATTTTTGAATCTCTCTAGATTCTCGATAGTAAGTATTCTTTCTGAAGCCTCAATAGAAAGTTGTTCCCAATTTATTTTCTGCTTAAATTTGTCTAGCATAGAGGCGGTCCAAAAAATCTGTTTATTTCCCGATATCTCGTTCCAGTCTATCCTATCCTGATATTTCGTCAACCATTCTTCTGTCCAAGTCCAATCCTTTGACAACTCTTTCCATGCTTCTCTTTCCAATTCTTTCTCCATGAAATAATTCTTTTCTGCCATGACATCATTCTTTTATAGTGTTCTCGTTTATGATGCGAAAATAGAATAAGTTTATGCCAATATTAAGCAGAGATACCAAGATTAATATACATTCTAACAAAGAAGGTGTAAATTTGAAAAATATATTCTAAAATCTACGCCTCATAATTATCCTTAAGTATCTTCGTCTGTTCTCCTCCAATTATTTAATTTTGATACAAATAATTCATGATCTTCTCAACTTCTTCAGATCTTCGTTTTTCTGCTTCCTTAGCATCCCATTTATCGTATTGCGCAATTTTTTGTACTGAGGCATATTGACTCTTTGGGTATTGCTTTTTCTTTTCGCTAAATGGTTTGTTGCTAATAGAACGGTTCATGCTTGATTCCAAAAAAACTAAATTACCAATGCTATTTTGCAATGTATCATCTATCTGTACTTGTTCATCTGCATTCGCATGAATATGTTCAACATCAAAATAGGTATCAAATAAAATCTTACGAATTTCTTTTCTATCTTTTCCTGCAGCTACTTCATCAAGATAAGCAGATAATACACAAATCAAATTTTTCTTTTTCGCATTATCTGCTATACATTTATTTAGTACATTTTCATCTAACCTCATCCATTTAGAATCATTTATCTTTTTCTTTATGTCCGCAATTACATTTTCAAAAGTATCGTTCTCTATCTTTTTGTAGATTCCAAACATAAAATTGTGAATCTCATAAACGGTTCTTGCATAGTAAACACTATAGATAAAGAATAATCTATTTAATAAATGTAATATCTGATATACTTTCTCGAAGCGATTGGGATCTTTTTCATACTTATATATGAACAAATAAACGACGTTTGTATATCTGGAATAACGAGACCATCTGATAGAATTTAAAGCAAACATATTTTCAGCCGTAATATTTTTATTATGATTGACCTCCCAATCATAACGCACATCTATAACTTCATTCAATTCTACCAAATCCAACTTCAAATTACCTAAGTTTGTAAATGATTCCCATCTCTGTACACCCAACAAAGAATCAAACAGCCTATCATAGAATGTATCCGTTGCTAATTGGAATAAAGCATTAGGCAAATCATACTTAGCTATCAATACATATTTATACGTGGACAAGACATTATGAATATTCAAAACTTCTCTTCCTTGTTCTTTATTCAATGTATTTATTTTTTGATAAAGTGCTCCAATTTCTTGGAATACGCCTTCATCTTTATTACACTTATCTCGAAGATATTCATACATTCGAATCTTAAACAAATCGCCACCATTCAAATCCAGTCCTGTTGTATTAATTGCATTGAAAATTTGTAATGTCTTAGATAACCCTGCGTATGTTTCAATGACAATAAAATAGACTTGAGAACATAAATAATCAACAAAATCATCTACTTGCAATTCTTTATCACCATCTAAACTTTCTACATTTTGTTGAATTAGATTCTTTACTATACAAGCATTACGTATATAAGGATTCAACTCTTTTTCTTTCTCTTCTATTACAGTTGAATTGATAAAATCTTGTAAGTATTTATCTTGTTCCCCATTATTTACGCGAGTTTCCAACCAATTCAATTTGATACCCTGTAACTTTTCACTTTGTGGATAAAGTATCTGTAAAATCTTCAATAAAACTAAGAACGTAGATAAACGCTGCTGGCCATCTATAATTTCTTGTTCGTATTCGTCATCATCAATATATTTCTTTTCAGATAATTGCATTGTCCCTATAAAAATAGGCTCTTGTTCTTTGACATCTTTACTAATTCCCCAATAACCAGTAAATATATCGTTAAGTAAATGCGAAAGTTGCTCTTCATTCCAAGAATATTCTCTTTGATATATAGGAACTATATAATGCGTCTTTCCATCTAATACTTGATATATTTGCTCTTGATTACTTTCTTCATTAGCAATCAATGTATATGTATTAGATTTTATCTTAAACCTCTTATTACTATTTTCGTATAAATCTACTATTTTATTCGGACATTGATTAACCCGGCAAAAAGATGCCATTTTCTTATAAGGTATATAATTGGATTTATCCAAATCTACAATTTTGACTTTCACTGCATACACTTCATCAGGTTCATAATCTTTGGGATTAAATCGCTTTATCTCCTCCGCAGTTACTCTTATGTCTAACTTAGTTATACAAGTTGGAGTTGATATTGCTTTAGCTACTGCAACAATCTTATGACCATCTGCGATTGCAATGTAATCTCCTTGTTTTACACTATCTCGAAATTCTATACGCTTTTCCCACTGACCAACAAAAACCACATTATTCCTTCTAAAAATACTAATAATAGAAGACTCTTTTGAGCCATTATTGCTCCAACGTGAGCCAACTTTCCAAACATTTGCCATAATATTCGATCTTTTTTAGTTACGCAATAAATTTCTTTTACCTACTCACTAACGTCTTTTCGGCTTCCACGGCTATGATTTACGGTTGATAGGCGGGATAAGAAAAAGGACACAGCACTACCTTTTTTCTTATCCATTCGCTTGGGCTCTGGTAAGCCTGAAATCAGAATAAGTGAAAGCAGCCTGCGCCCTTGTGGGGTGCAAACTATGCTTCGACAACATTCTTGATTTCATTCGAAAATTTACCAGATTTAAGCGAATCAAATAATTGTCAGCATGTTATGCAATATGTCTTCTTTTGTTTATGTCTGTTTCGTGTCGATATTTTTTGTTCTCGCACAAAGGTAAACAAATTCTTTTGGAAACAAACAAACCAATTCAGTCAATCGCAGGCTATTTCTTGATATCTCTCTTCTACAATTTACTCAAAAGCAAATGAACCCGTATATCCATCTCGTCCTCGTCCGTCAGGATCATGCCAAAGCGTATATCCTCAATGCCAATAAGGGAATGAAGGGTGGACTGGAATTCCGCCAACTCCGCTTCTCGCAACGGGTATTTGGAGGAAACGTTCACGCAAACCAAGGCGTTATCGAAACCGTTGGTGTCCAATCGCTGATAGCGGGTCATCGATTCGAGAATGTACGTCAACCGTCCTTCCAAGCCTTCCGTGACCGACCTATATTTGTATCTTTTGCCATGATCGACCGTCAGCAAGAACTCCACGTCCGAGCGGGAGAAAGAGCTTCCTGGTGAGGATAAATACATGATTAGATTTTCCCGGAAAGCCATCTTTTCCAAGTATTCCCTCCGAAGTTTTTGACGATGTTCACGCATTCTTTTGGGGCGGTTCATTTTCTTTCCATAGAGAAATTCCTTGGGATTGAAATCCGTATAGCGAATGCCATTGAGTTTGTGGCGGTGCTTACGTTTGTTTTGGTGCTTCCAAATGCTTTCCTCCAATTTATCCAAAGCCACCTCATAGCGATTACGAGGCGCGGGATGCCTGAACATCCGCTCGTATGTTTCCTGTATTTCATCCGGGAAAAAGCCATAATAGGTGAGTTCCCATAAGCATTTGACGGCCACTTTTTCCCAACAAGCGTCTTCTTGAATCCGCGGAGAACAATCGAGTTCTTTCGCCAACGCATTTTCCCAGGAATCGCCATCCAGATACTGAGCGCAAATATAGTTTTTATCGATCTCGTTCTTTTCATTCAGTCCTTCCTCCTCTTCATCATCCTCATTAGAATATTCGATTCGGACAGATCCTTTATAATCCGGGTTGGGCTCCATGCGCCGAAGCGCGTCGTAAGCTTGACGAAAAGCGTACAGGACATAATCGTCCCCTTTTATGTCTTCCTCTAAATAGGGTAACAAGCTGTCGAAATTGAAGCGCATCACTAAGTCTTTCAGTGTCATATTCGTATATTTTGTGGATTCATTCCTTGTTTCAATAACCGGTCATAAAGCACGATGGAGCCTGCCACGGAGACGTTCAGCGAGAACTCGCCGGGGATTTGCACTACCTCGTCGCAACGCGTCAAGGCGGCTTGAGGCAAGCCTTTATCCTCCGCACCCAGCAAATAGACCGCCCGCTCCGGATGCGTATAGGTCATGAGCGGAACACTCCGTTCATCCAACTCGATGCCAATCAGCTTGGCACCTTTCGGGAGGGAAGCGAAGAACTGATCGAGCGTGTCATACTCGAACAAAGGGATATGCTTCCAGCTTTTCATCGTATCGGTCCGCATGGTTTGATAACGCTTGCCGATCACGAAAAGGAAGTCCGCTTTCATGATTTGCGCCGAGCGCCAAAGCGTACCTAAATTGGCGGTCGTTCTCAGTCCATAAATCCCTATTCCAAAGAAACCTCTCCCATGATCGGGGACTACTACATTCGGATACTTTTCCATCTTTAAAATCTATTTTTGTGATTACGCCGCAAAGATGGCCTTCCACATCTGCCAAAGGATGGCATAAAACCAAAAAATTTCAACTCCCCATAGATTCCCTGATGAACCATCCTCACCTACCCTAGTGAGCAACCCTCACCAGCTCTAGTGAACAACCCTCACCAGCTCAGCTGAGGCATCGTCAGGAAACGAGATTTTTTTCGTAAGTTCGCGCCGAACTTCATATATAAGCATGAGAACCCTATTATTAGCACTACTCGCGGCCCTCTTCACCGGCTTGGCCACCTACGGGCAACCCCTAAGCGACGAGGCGGAAATCAGCTTGATGACCAGCGACCCGCACGAAGGAGAGGTCTTCACGATCTATGGCCACGCCGCTCTCCGCGTGAAAGACCCCGCGCAGCGAATCGACTATATCTTCAACTACGGTATCTTCTCGTTCGACAAGCCCAACTTCATCTACCGCTTCACGAAAGGCGAGACCGACTACCAATTGGGCGTCACCTACTTTGAGAACTATATCGCGGAATACCAAATGGCGGGCAGCGACGTCACCGAACAAGTGCTCAACCTCACCCCCGCCGAGAAACAACGCGTTTGGAAAGCCTTGCTCGAGAACTATCGGCCCGAAAATCGCGTTTATCGCTACAATTTCTTCTTCGACAACTGCGCTACCCGGCCCGCGGCGATCACCGAACGAAACATTGACGGGACGATCCACTACCATTACAACCCGGCCCCACGGACTTTCCGCGACGAGATCAATTACTGCGCACGCCGCCGCCCGTGGCTCACTTTCGGTTGCGACTTGGCATTGGGTAGCCCGACCGACCGCGTCGCGACATCCCACGAACGGATGTTTCTACCCGTCAATCTTCGCGAAGCCTTTTCCCTTGCCACGATCGAGAACCCCGACGGGACGAGCCGTCCACTCGTCGCCCGCGTCCAAGTTATCCAAGCGCCTGAAGTGGACGAGCCCGAGCGCGACCTATGGGACACGCTGACCCCCAATGTTTGCTTCAGCCTTCTTTTGGCTCTCGTGGCCCTTTCTGTCGGAATGGAATACAAGCGGAAACGCTACTGCCGGTGGATCGATGTCGGACTATTCCTCATGGCGGGCCTAGCGGGATGCCTGCTGTTTTTCCTCAGCTTCATCTCCGAACACCCCTGCACGTGCCCGAACTGGATGCTCGTGGCGCTACACCCGTTACACCTCGTGGCCGCGATTTTGTTTGGCGTAAAAAGGATGGACAAGGTCGGTTATTATTATCATTTTATTAACTTCGCGGCGCTTTCGATGATGCTGGCCGCATGGCCCTTCATTCCACAGCACCTGAATACAGCCTTCCTCCCGATCGTCGCCTCGTTTTGGCTCCGTTCAGGATGGGCATTCAGCAGAAGCGTATGGATAAGAAAATGAGAAGACTAATATCGTCCTTAATGGCCATCCTCGTGGTAACCAACCTCGAGGCTCAACCGCATGCGCCCAAACTGGTGGTATGCATCACGGTCGATCAGCTACGGGGCGATTACATCGAGTACTTCTACAACACCTTCGGCGAGCGGGGCTTCAAGCGGCTGATGAACGAGGGCGTCGTCTACGACAACATCCGCTTCGAGTTCTCGAACCTTGACGAGGCGAACGCTTTCGCCACCCTCTTCACGGGCAGCAACCCAAGTTTCCATGGCATTACAGGCAATTATGTCTATGATTTCGAGTACGAAAAACGGCGTTCCATCCTGAACGATCCGGAATATCTCGGCAACTATACCCGCGAGAATTACTCGCCCAAGCGCCTCTTCAGCTCCACCATCGGCGACGAGTTGAAGATCGCCTCGCAAGGCCGAAGCGATGTTTACGCCATCGCCCCCAATGCCGAGAGCGCCATTCTTTCCGCCGGGCACGCGGCCAACGGCGCCTTTTGGATGGACAACACGAACGGGAAATGGGCAACGACAACCTATTATAAAGGAGTCCCTTGGTACGTCGACCGCTACAACAACGGTCCCGAGTCGCTCGCTTCCAGGATCGAAAAGATGACATGGACCCCTTCCCTGCCAATCGAGAAATACAACGCGTTTCCTTATGTCCTTGAGGACCTTCCTTTTAAATACACTTTCACGGAAGGGACTGTCGACTGCTACCCCAACTTCAAGACCTCGCCATTCATCAATAAGGAGATCAACCGCTTGGCGATGCAGTTCCTGGAATATGGCGGCTTTGGCACACGCAGTTGCCCCGATATGCTCTCCGTTACCTACTACGCAGGCAACTACCGGGGCAACATGCATAAGGATTACACCCGCGAGATCCAGGACGTCTATTACCAATTGGACCGCGACATAGAGCAGCTGCTCGATAAGATCGACCAGAAAGTGGGGCTGGCCAATACGTTGGTCGTCTTCACTGGCTCGGGCTATTACAAAAGTGAGGAAAACTATCCGGACGGGCTGATGGTCAACGGGGGTGAGTTTCACCCCAAGCAATGCCTCGCCCTGCTGAACATGTACCTGATGGCCATCTACGGCCAACAGTCCAACTGGGTCAAAGGTTATTACAACAACCAGATCTTCCTCAACCGGAAAGCGATCGAAGACGCTAAGCTCGACCTGCGGACCGTCCAGGACAAGGCCGCCGACTTTGTCCAGCAATTTACGGGCGTCCAACAAGTCATCACCGACAATAGCCTCCTGACGGGCGATTGGAATGAGGGCACCGCCCCTTTCCGCAAAGGCACCCATCACTTGGGTCGTGGCGACTTGATCATCCAATTGCAACCGGGATGGAAAGTCAATTTCGACGACCCGAAAGAAAAAGTAAAGATCGTACGCAACAACGCCGTGATCACCCCCTTGATATTCATGGGCAACGGCCTCAAGCCTCAACACATCTACCGCGAAGTGAAAGCGACAGAGATCGCTCCGACGGTCACCCACGTGTTGAGAATCAGGCCACCCAACTCGTCCCGGGATCTCCCCTTACGGGAAATCACGACAATCGGGACAAGTAACAAACAGAATAATCAATAAAATAACGTATAAAATAAAAACAAAGATATATCATGGGATTTAATGAGTTTCTGACAAAGCTTTTCGGCAACAAATCGCAACGCGACTTGCGGGAAATCACGCCTTATGTGGACAAAGTCAAGGCGGTCTACCCGTCGATCAAAGCTTTATCTAACGACGAACTGCGCGCCAAGACGGACGAGCTGAAGCAACGCATCCAAGACTACGTGGCCGACGAGAAAGTCAAGGTCGAGGAATTGCGCCAAGGCATCGAGGAAAAAGAATTGGAAGAGCGCGAGGCGATCTGGACAGAAGTGGACAAAATCGAGAAAACGATCACCGACAAGATGGAAGTGGTCTTGGAGGAAGTCCTGCCTGAAGCGTTCGCCATCATGAAAGATACCGCGCGGCGCTTCGCCGAGAACGCGGAGGTGGTCGTCACCGCCAACGATTTCGACCGGGACTTGGCCGCTCATCACGATTTCGTCCGCATCGAAGACGATAAGGCCATTTACGCCAACCATTGGATAGCCGGTGGCAATGAGATCACGTGGGACATGGTGCATTACGACGTACAGCTCTTCGGTGGCGTCGTCCTGCATAAAGGAAAAATCGCGGAGATGGCGACCGGTGAAGGTAAAACCTTGGTCGCGACGCTCCCTGTCTTCTTGAACGCGTTAACCCGCAATGGTGTCCATGTCGTGACAGTCAACGACTACCTGTCAAAACGTGACTCCGAGTGGATGGGCCCGCTTTACATGTTCCATGGGCTTTCCGTGGATTGCATCGATAAGCACCAACCCAACTCCGACGCGCGCCGCCGGGCCTACAACGCCGACATCACCTTCGGAACGAACAACGAGTTCGGTTTCGACTACTTGCGCGACAACATGGCCATCAGTCCGAAAGACTTGGTGCAACGCAAGCACAACTATGCCATCGTCGACGAGGTCGACTCCGTCTTGATCGACGACGCCCGTACGCCGTTGATCATCTCCGGCCCCATCCCCCGCGGAGAGGAGCAGCTGTTCGAGCAATTCCGCCCGAACGTGGAGGTCGTCTACAACGCGCAGAAGGATCTTTGCAACAAGCTCTTGATCGAAGCCAAGAAAAAGATGGCCAGCGATGACCCCAAAGAGGTCGAGGACGGAACCGTCCAGCTGTACCGCTCGTTCAAGGGACTTCCCAAGAACAAGGCGTTGATCAAATATTTAAGCGAACCGGGCATCAAGGCGCAAATGCTGAAGACCGAAGAATACTTCATGTCCGAGAACATGCGCCACATGCACGAGGCGACCGACGAGCTTTACTTCGTGATCGACGAGAAGAATAACAGCGTCGAGCTGACCGACAAGGGTATCGACCTCTTGACCGGCAAATCCGACGACCCGGACTTCTTCGTCATGCCCGACATCACCTCGCAACTGTCCGAGCTGGAACACATCAAGGATGACCAAGAAAAGCAAGCCAAGAAGGACGAATTGCTCGCCAACTACTCTGTCAAGAGCGAGCGTGTCCATACGATCAACCAATTGCTGAAGGCTTACACGCTCTTCGAGAAAGACGACGAATACGTGGTGATCGACAACAAGGTCTTGATCGTCGATGAGCAGACGGGCCGTATCATGGATGGCCGCCGCTATTCCGACGGGCTGCACCAGGCCATCGAAGCCAAAGAGCGCGTGAAGGTCGAGGCCGCTACGCAAACTTTCGCGACCATCACGTTGCAAAACTACTTCCGTATGTACCACAAGTTGGCCGGCATGACCGGTACGGCTGAGACCGAAGCGGGCGAGTTCTGGGACATCTACAAGCTGGATGTCGTCGTGATCCCCACCAACCGGCCGATCGCCCGGATCGACATGAACGACCGCATCTATAAGACGAAACGCGAGAAATACAACGCCGTGATCGAGGAGATCGTCAAGCTGACCGAGGCGGGACGCCCGGTATTGGTGGGCACGACCTCCGTCGAGATCTCCGAGTTGCTGAGCCGTATGCTGACGATGCGCAAGATCAAGCACAACGTATTGAACGCGAAGCTGCACCAAAAGGAGGCCGAGATCGTCGCCTTGGCGGGTCAAAGCAGTACGGTAACGATCGCCACCAACATGGCGGGTCGTGGTACCGATATCAAGCTCTCGCCCGAGGTCAAGGCGGCCGGCGGTCTGGCCATCATCGGTACGGAGCGCCACGAGAGCCGTCGTGTCGACCGCCAGTTGCGCGGTCGTGCCGGTCGTCAAGGCGACCCGGGTTCGTCCGTTTTCTTCGTCTCCTTGGAAGACGACCTGATGCGTCTGTTCGCTTCCGAGAAAATCGCCGGCCTCATGGATAAGCTCGGCTTCAAGGAGGGCGAAGTCTTGGAACACAGTATGCTGAGCAAATCCGTCGAGCGGGCGCAAAAGAAAGTCGAGGAAAATAACTTCGGTATCCGTAAACGCTTGCTGGAATACGACGATGTCATGAACTCGCAACGTAACGTGATCTACACCCGCCGCCGCCACGCCTTGATGGGCGAGCGCATCGGCATGGATGTCTTGAACACGATCTACGATACGGTCAACGCCATTGTCGAGCAACACGTCGACGGCGATTTCGAAAGCTTCAAGCTGGAATTGTTCAAGACGCTCGCCCTGGAATGCCCCGTGAGCGAGGAGGAGTTCAAGAACGCCAAGGCCGACCAGTTGCAAGAGAAAGTGTTCAACGAGGCGCTCCTGAACTACAAGCGCCGCATGGAACGCATGGCGCAAGTGGCCAACCCCGTCATCAAGCAAGTCTTCGAGCAACGGGGCGCGATGTATGAGAATATCCTCATCCCCATCACCGACGGCAAACGGATGTACAACATCTCTTGCAACCTGAAAGAGGCTTACGACACGGAATGCAAGGCCGTCGTGAAGGCGTTCCAAAAGGCGATCGTCCTCCATACGATCGACGAGGCTTGGAAAGAGCACCTGCGCGAGATGGACGAGTTGCGCCATTCCGTCCAGAACGCCAGCTACGAGCACAAGGACCCGTTGCTGATCTACAAGCTGGAGTCGTACAACTTGTTCAAGACGATGGTCGACACGATGAACCGCAAGGCGACGTCGATCCTGATGCGCGGCCAAATCCCCGTCCGCGAGGAACCGACCGAGGAGCAAAAGCGACTGATGGCCCAACGCCAAGCCGCGATCGCCGAGGCCGCCGCCGCCCAAAAGGCTCGCATGGAAGCGGAGCGCCAACGGGTCCAGATCCGTGAGGCCAGCCCCGAGAAACACGAGGACATGAGCCGCTACCAGACGATCAAAAACGACATGAATGGCGCTAACACGCAAGAAGGATCTAAAAACGCCCCCGTCCGCTCGGAGAAGCGCGTCGGCCGCAACGATCCCTGCCCTTGCGGAAGTGGCAAGAAATACAAGAATTGCCACGGGCAAGGACTCTAAATAAGCGCTTTTAAAGTCATCGCTCATAAGCTCGAGTAGGAAGGGAACGAAGATGTTTCCTTCCTACTTTTGTTTTTGGGGGATGGGATGGTGGGAAAGAAGCCCCCCTCATATTAAACCGCGCCCCAAAAACCGCCCGCGCTGTGCGGATTCACTCCCTACGCCGTAGCGAGCCGCCCGCGCTGTGCGGATTCCTTCCCTACACTGTAGCGGGCCGCCCGCGCCGTGCGGATTCGCTCCCTACGCCGTAGCGAGCCGCCCGCGCTGTGCGGATTCCTTCCCTACGCCGTAGCGGGCCGCCCGCGCTGTGCGGATTCGCTCCCTACGCCGTAGCGGGCCGCCCGCGCCGTGCGGATTCGCTCCCTACGCCGTAGCGAGCCGCCCGCGCCCCATCGGGCAAACCATCAGCCTCAAGAAAACAAGAAGCCCGGCCAGAGAGCTTACCACTCCCCGCCCGGGCTTCTCCTTATACCTTTATATTATTATAGATTATGCTTGCTTGCCAAGAAATTATCCTCTTTCACCAAACCCAACGTGGTAAAAGAAGTAAATGTGTTGTCGATTTTATTTGTGCTCATCTTGTTGTTTTTCTTTCAATCCGACACCAAAGGTACGGATCTATAAGAGAAGAAAAAGAGAGATGAGGAAAGAATCAGCGAAAATTCATGTTTCCATCCCCGAAATCCATCAATAGATCGCCTTCGCCACCCGGCGGACGCTTTCCGAAGCCATCATCGTATAAAAATGAAGGCTCGGAACGCCTTTCGCGATCAGCTCCTTACATTGCTGGATGCACCACTCGACACCCACCTCGCGGGCCTCGTCGTCGGTCTTGCACTTCCGCAACTCGGCGGCGAAGGGTTCCGGGATGTCCGATCGGAAGACGCGCGGCAAGACGGTCAGCTGGTTCCGGAAGACGATCGGTTTGATGCCCGGAATAATCGGGACCTCAATCCCCTCTTTCCGGCAACGATCCACGAACGAGAAATATTTCTCGTTGTCGAAAAACATCTGCGTCACCAAATAATCGGCCCCGTTACGCACCTTTTCTTTCAGGTAAAAAATGTCCGATTCCATGTTGGGCGCCTCCTCGTGCTTCTCCGGGTAGCAGGCCATGCCATAGGAGAAAGGCGTCTCGATGCCCTCAATCTTCGAGCCATCCAGCGCCAAGCCCTGGTTGAAGCGGTTGACTTGCTGCTGGAGGTCGGTCGCGTGCTCATGATAAAGCTCCGGCGTCCGCTCCACCTCCAGCGTCTTGATATCCCCCCGCAGGAGAAGCAGATTGCTTACGCCCAAGAAGTTGAGGTCGATCAAGGCATACTCCGTCTCCTCTTTCGTAAATCCCTTGCAAATGATGTGGGGAACCGCCGGAATACCATACTTATTCTGGATGGCCGAGGCGATCGCCACCGAGCCCGGCCGTTTGCGGATATTCACCTTTTGGAAACTGCCGTCGGGCATGACCTTGTAAATAAACTCACTGTGGTGCGAGGTGATATTGATGTATTTCGGGTCAAACTCCCGCAACTTATCAATGACGTTATAGACTTTCTGGATGCTATTCCCCTTCAACGGCGGCAAGATCTCGAACGAGAAGGCCGTCCCCGGGCTGTTATTAATCAGGTCGATGACTCTCATGATGCGTACTTTTATTTGGCGGCAAATGTAACAAAATTATTCGCCAAGCGGACGTTTTTTTGAGCTTAATGAAATATATGTTTCATGCAAAGGATAGTATTTCCTCATAAACCACACATACACCAAGCTCAACACAATCAGCGTGCCCGCCAAGTAGACATAGCCATATTCACGAGGGCAGATCAAGTAGCCAACGGCCACGACACCCTGCGCCGCCATATACACCAGCGAGACCACCACGTGCGGAATCCGCAGTTCGTTCGCCATCAGCTGGTACAAGTGCTTCCGGTGCGGCTGGCCAATATTCTCGTGAAGCATCAGCCGATGGACGATGGTCAGCACGCTGTCCACCCCGTACACCGCCAGCAGCGCAATCCAGCTCAGGTCGCCCGTCGCGATCACCAGTTTCCCCAACAGGAACAACAGGATGAAAGCGATGCCTACCGAACCCACGTCGCCCGCGAAACAGCGCGCCTTCTTCCGGAAATTGAAGAAGCAGAACACGCCCACCGCCAGCGTCACCGTATAAATCAGGTCCGCCTCCACGAACGGCACCACACGCGCGTTGACATACGCCAACGCCGCCAGCACCACCAGCGAGTACCCGCCCGTGATGCCGTTAATGCCGTCCATGAAGTTATACGCGTTGATGATGCCCGTGCAGACCACCAGCGCAAGAATGAGCCACCCCCACCCCAACGACAACAAGTCCCATTGCCAGAACATCAACGCCATCGCCATGAAGTGGAACAGCAAGCGCGCCCCCTGCTTCACGGACCTGACATCATCCACGAAGCTGATGAAAGCCACCAGCGTCAACGCCCCCATGAACCACGGATACTCAAACCCGCTCGCCACGAAATAGGCCAATGCCCCGAAATAGAAAATAATACCGCCGCCCCGCAGCGTGACGTGCGTGTGGCTACTCCGCTCGTTCGGCCGGTCGATGATGTTCAGACGGTCCGCCAAGCGAAAATAAAAAAGTTCCGCTAGGAATAGCAGAACCAGAATCAAGAGGTAGTACATAGGTATATATAGGAATTTAGCGCGAAGCGCAATTCTTCATTCTTCATTTAATTCATTTACCAAAGCTCCGTATCGTCTTCCTCACTCCGTCCGCCGCACGGACCGGCATACGCTCAATGCCCAACGCACGCTTCAATTTCGCGTTGCTCACCACGTAGTTCTCCGTCAGCTTGCGCAGGCGTTCCTTGTTCAGCGGCAAGTGCAGCCACGTGCCAACTGCCGCACACGCCTCCATCAGCCCCTTGTTCAGCCTCCAGATATGCGGCTTGCGGCCCAGCACCTCGCACATCAGGGCTATCAGCTCGTTGGTAGACAACGCCTCGTCGTCCCCCATGTTGTAAATGCCGCTGGGAATATCCTTTGCCAGCAACCCGCCTATCACATAGCTCAGGTTGTCTATGGACGTGAACGAACGCCGGTTCTCGAAAGCTCCCAGCGGCCAAGGAATTCCCCGCCGCACCACTCCGTACAGCAAATTCAGGTTCCCCTTGTTCCCCGGCCCATGAATCATGCAAGGCCGCAAAATGTACACCCGCTTCTCCCAAAATTCTTCATTTCTCATTCTTAATTCTTCATTCTCAAGAATGTAGTTCTCCGCCGCGATCTTGCTCTCCCCGTAAGGCCCCACGGGAGCGGGCACGATGTCCTCCGTCAGTTCCTCGCCCGGCACGCTGTCCGCCGCCGCCTTCACCGAGCTGAAAAAAATGAACTTCCGCGCGTCCGACTCCAGGAAGTAGTCGAACACCTTCTTCGTCAGTCCCGTGTTGATGTCGAAATACACCTGCGCCGCCGATTGGTTCGTCGTGTCGTGCGCCTTTCCCGCCAAGTGAATGATGGCATCCACCTTCGGCAACCCGCGCCGCTCCAGGTCCTCCCACGAGTAAGTCCTCACTACGCCCTCCTTCTCGGGCGCGACAATGTCCAGTCCATACAAGGTATACTCCCTCCGCAAGGACACGACAAAATTGGAACCCACGAAACCGTGGATTCCCGTTATCAGTATGTTCATTGGAAATTAATTGGTTCTCAAGATTTTTCTTGCAGTTCCCGTATCACATCCTCCACGATGTATCGGTCTCCCATCAGATAAAGAGCCGTATTGGGATCATGCAGTCGCTCACAAGTTCGCGAAGAATAAAACACATCCAATGCCCGGTCAGAAGAAACGCCTATCCGTTCTGCCAACAACACAATGATGCGCCCTATTTTGTTCCACAAAAGAAGATCACTCAGCATGGCCTACCTCCTTTCTGTTTCAATCGAGGTACAATAATACTCTCTTTGAAATGAAGGCATTCATCCACAAGACGTTGATTAAGCAGGCACATCTGGTGATTGGGCTGATGCTGTGCCAATTGAGCCAAAGCGAAATCGGCAGGCATCAGACCTGCCATGTAGCTTTCTACCGTATCAATGACCCGGTCATTGGCCACTCCCCCCTCTATGAAATCATAATCTACCCATGGCTTATTTCCAGAACGGCTTTGCACAATGAAATCCAGCCAAGCACAATCATAAGCCTCAAATTTCAGGCAATGAAAATGACCGTATATATCATCCAAATCCAATTCATAGACATTGAGTATGGCATCCGCCTGCGGCACACGCACAGCAACAGCCCTTGCCCACTTTTCAGCCTGTTCACGCAAAGCTGTCACATAGAACCCCTGTCCAAAATCCAAATCTGGCCGTCCATACCCGACAATAGGTTTTTGAACCACACAAGCCGCACCGTGATACACCCACATTATACCTTACCTCCTTCCGCATCCGCCATAGAGATTCCTGCTGTTTCCCAATTATGCAAAGTTTCCAGCAACGTATCTGTCACATACCGCCGACTCTGCGTATGCAACACATCATAATAAGGAAGAATATAATGATGTATCATCCCCACGCGGGACATCCGGGCATACATCTCCGTCGCCGGAACATTCTCCTTGCGTGCGGCTGCCTCGATGCACGAAGCGGCAAATATCATGCGCGACTGCTCATCAGTCATTTTGCGTAATTGTTCCATCGCTTTATCCTTCACGTGCAAATATAAACAAATCTCTTAGAAAAACAATCCAAGTCTCTAAAAAACGATTTAGCGCTTTTAAGGCTTTCTGTTTCTATGTTCTTATATCCTCAATCTCGTACACCCAGTCCACCTCCCTCAGCCGCGGGTTCCTCCGGTCCTTCTCGCTCAGTATCACCTTATCTGTCGGTATCCGCCAGCCTTGCACACTTTTCGTCAAATTCATTCTGGTTGAAGGACTCGAAGAAATAACCTCTGGAGTTTTCGAAAATGCGGGGTTCGATGATGACCACACCGTTGAGAGGGGTTGGGATTATGTTCATAATAAATAATTCATCGTGTCTCTACATCTTTGCACCTCATTAAGTTTTCCGTTCACTTACCAGCTATCAGTTCCTCATAAATCTCCAGATGCTTCTCTACCACACTATCTATGGAGAAATACTTCTCGGCGTATGCCCGGGAGTTTCTTCCCATCCGTTGCCGCAACGCCTTGTCCGAGAGTAGTAAATCCAACTTTTCCGCCAAAGCATCCACGTCTTTGGTCGGAATCAGGAAACCATTATAACCGTCTATCACCGTCTCCTTGCATCCCACGGAATTACAAGTGATGACCGGACGGCCTATGGCATCCGCCTCTATCAGCGACTTCGGCAGGCCTTCCATATAATAAGAAGGAAAAGCCACGATATGACATTGCATCAACAGTGCTTTCACATCCGTCCGATACCCCAGCCAACGGATATACTCCCCGTCGCAAGCCTCCTGTAACTGTGCTTCCGTGATGGCACCCGGATGGTCATCCAAACCTCCTATCAATTGAAACTCCACCGTCTCCCCGTACTTAGGACGTAACTTTTCTGCCGCCTTCGTCAAAATGAAGATACCCTTTTCCACGATCATCCGTGCGATAAGCCCCACCCTCAGCTTCCCTTCTTCCGGCTCCGGCGTATAACGGAAATTGCTTAGGTCCACCCCGGAACCCTTGATGAAACGGGCCTGTTCCGCCCGGATAATGCCGTGCTTGATATACAAACCCTTGTCATCATCGTTTTGAAAGATGCAAAGTAAATTCTTCCGATGATGGGCGAAGCGCAGGACCTTGGGCATCAGCCTGGCCAGCACGCCCCGGTTGTCCTCCGCAAAGAATCCGCCCAATCCGCTGATGGCGTTCACCACACCGTGCACCCAGGCAAATCGGGAGGCCAACGTTCCCCACAAGATGGTTTTCATCCCCACGTGATGCACCACGTCCGGCCTCTCCTGCCGATACAACTTCCACAGGAAACGCAATGTTTTCAATTCCTGAAAGATGTTCATCCCGGAACGGCTCATCGGCAAGTTGATGGTTCGCAAGCCCAGTGTCGCAATGTCCTTCAGCTTCCCGGTATCGGCGGTAACGATGGTAACATGCCAACCCGCCTTTTGTGCCGCCAAAGCTATTTCCTTACGGTGCGACAGGAAGAACCAGTCGACGTTTACGACTATAAATAGTTTCTTGTTCATAACGAGTTCTGGATTATCATTTCCAAAGTTGTTCCAGCGTCTTCATCCGCACATCGGCGGCCAATTCCCGGTCCGAAGGGAAAAACTCCCGGCTCTGTAGTTCCAAGGAACCCTTGAAGTGGTTGCTGACAATATAGTTATACAGCGATTTATGGATGTTCAGGCAATACAGGTAGCGTCTGCCGTCTTTTTGAAACAAATCCTCCATAGGTTTGTCATCGGACACATTGCAGACAAACTCTCCTTCCTGGCTGACCATGTTCATGTTGGTGACAGGCAAGGTAAATACGGTTTTCCGGTTAATAGTGACATGAGTAATGCCCCTGTACGCTGTAATGATTTCAATATCTTGATCACGCATGACGTTCTCAAAAGACAAATCATCCTTGATGAGTGCCTGGATTCCATCTCTTGTGGAAGGTTTGGGGACTTTCCCTTTATACACCTCTTCCGCCGTCTTTTTCAGTGAATGAGCCACGTCCTTGCAGACCTCCACGTTCTTGTAATACACCAACGATGCATAGTGGTCTATCTCTTCCGTACTATGCCGAGATTGCAATCCCTTGCACATAAAGTAGAGAGCCACCTTGGGATTCTTGGAAAAGTCCAAGAGTGGAGATGGTGCCCCATAATGTTGCAGCAAGGCCAAATACAACCAGTCATTCTCCACCACGCCCATCGACTTGAAGTAGTTCGCCCACTTGCGGGATGGTTCCTTGGCATTGGCCAGCAGCTGAATGGTCATTTTCTTTCCCAATCCTGCCTCATTCAGGTTCAGATTGAACAACTCGCGCTGCAACGAGGTGTAAAGCTTGTATTTGGCTTCGGGCACACCGCGGAACACGGCATGGAGCTTGGTGTTCGCCGCCAAATCCTGCAAATCCTTGAATCGCAAATTAAATTCTTGAGGGGTGTTTATCTCAACGGAACTTACAAAATGGTTTCGCTTTTCTGCTAAATTTGAATAGGTTTCCATATCGCATTTCAATCATTTACACTGTTGCATAGTTTATGTCGAACAATCGACCTAATTCAAAATCAAATGAATCAGGGATAAAACTTCCGTAACCACTTGCCGGATAAAATGTCAACTCCCCTACATAAATTTTGCCAGCAATATTATATAAATCTACCCGAACAAAAGGAAACGGACGAGAAAGCTTGGTTGCCAAATTCAACATTTCCTCGTAATGCATAGGACGAGACAACTCTATGGGAGAATTAGTAGCTTTAGTATTGAGACCTATGAAACCTTTTAATCTATGCCAATTCACATCATAAAAATCTATATGCTCATTGACGGACCTGTTGGTTATCACCTGGCAAAAACGAGGAATTCCACCAAAACAAAAGAATTTATAGTCCATCAAATCTGCTTTCGGATGACAAGGATCATAAAGCAATTCTTCCAAAACAAGACGCGGCTTATCTATACCATAATAAGCCCATTCACGTCCGGGAGATTTCCCCAACTTCTTAGGAAGGTGACTGAATCTCCTATTAATCTCATCCCAAGCAACGTTGTTGAAATGCCTACAAACATATACTTCCGTACTTCCTCCGCCACTACTTGTTTTCAGAACAAATTGGCTGGGCAAAAGATTTGGATCTATTTCCGCCAAAGAATCATAGACACCGATAAGTGGAACACTATATTCTCCCAATCCATTTGCTTCTAAATAACTTCTTAATGAAGCCTTGTCTACTATTTGAGCCAATATTGGGTTACGAAAGAAACACTTATAGTGTTGGAGTTTCTCGGTGAATCGTTCGGGATGTTTCAAATTCAAAGTACGCCCAGTGTGGATTTTGTATTGCAGACGTACCATCCAAGTGTCAGGAATCCAAGATAATATATACAATATAAATATCCTAACTTGCCGGGACGGAATTATTCGTTTATAGTTTAGCATTTAATCTATTAATATTTTGATACAACATAGACATTATATCGAATAAGGCTTTAAGACACTTATTGTCAATATTTATGTTTCTTATTCTATAAATCTAATAAACATTATCTCGCATAAAGTTTTTAATGAACCCAATAAACAATAGCCATACTTTAATCTATTGCATATAAATTTAACATCAAAACACTAATCCTGTACGACTCGTCTTCTAATCATTTTAAACAGTTTATAATAAGGCAAAGGCAATAAAAGGTAACGCCGTAAATAAGCAATTTTCCATGGAGCAGCAGAAAACTCTTTTTTTAAAACCTTGAAAGATATCCGAGCCATAAATGAAGGACGAGCCAAATACTTATATGTTTCATTTGTAAAAAATGGCCAAGCACCAATCTTCGATAAGTCTCTCTTTTTGGTATTAATACCAAACTGTAACATAGGATATACCACAATCTTAGAATCCCATTGAATTAAAGAAGAAAAATCTTTTAATCCGCTTATTGCCTCTACAAATGAAATTGCACCCGACTGCAATTTAACAATATCAATATAAACTTCTTTTCTCTTCTCATATTCAAATCTATAAAAATCTACACCACCATCAGTTGCATATCTCTTTACAGAACCATGGTCTGCACTAAACAATGTCTCAAATAAACCTCCAAAACTCTTCATCGGTAATTTCATTTCAGAATCCACCGGACTATAAATATAGCCCTTATAATTAGATGCTTGCCGTAAAATTCCCATATAAAATCCGACAAAATCAAATTTCATGTTCAAAAATGGAAGCAATTTTTCAAAAGACATTTGAATTCGTCCTTTCCAACCAATATCCACAAAGCCAACTTTCCCTGTTAAATCAAGTTCATTCAAATATTTCTTTAAACCAATAAATTCATTTCTTGAATTTTCATCAATAAGAGGCTTCAATTTCTGCATTAAAGCAATAAAAGACCTATTCTGAATCAAGTCATCTTTCGCTAAATAGCTATCTTCATCAAAACCATACTTCTGGATAATTCGAAGTATAGTATCATCAAACTCCAACCCCAATTTTACAATTACATTTCTCATTGAAACTCCTCTTTCACCCCAAAATATATCTATTATATCTTCCAAGTTGTATAAATGAAAAAGAGGAACGGTAAGGCTTCTTCTTGAAAGATATACATAATTGATATCCTCCTTAGGAAATAATTTCTGATAGCATTTATAAATCAACTGCCCATCACGAGAAAAGAACAACAATTTTTCTATACCCAAACGCTGTTTATACTCATGTAGCCATAGGCAAAATCCATATAAAATAGGGCCTAAATTTTCATACCCTATTTGGAAATAATGATTATCCGACACTACAGTATTATTTATAAAACTATACAACATATTACAATCTATACCTTTTTCTGACATTCCTTTTCCATAAAGTGTATGATTTGAATATGTCTTTATACAAACAGAATGTATCCCTAACAATTTAGGAATGAACCAATCTGCTTTAATCGCATCGCCAATATGCAGCATTGTATTTGGATTAAATGAATTCTCTTTAAGAATCTGTTTGAACAGATTCCCAGTAGCTTTCAATAATCCTATTTCTGAAGATACATATAATTTCTCATAACCACTGAATCCACATTTTCGCAATAATTTTTCAATAAAACTCCGCTCAAGATACATATCAGAGGCCAGAATAATAGTTTTTCCCAGAGAAAGAGCATATTCAAACACATCTTTCATTTCTTTATGTGGAGTAACTAAGGCATACTCTACCTCGAGCTCTGTTTGAAACAAAAAAAACTTTATATCTTCCTTATAATCCAATTGTTCATAAATCAGTGCAAGTGATACATCTTCACTTACACAACAAATACGTGCATTTCTTTCGGCTAGAATACGATTCTTTTTAAACCCGAGAAGACCATTCCCATATTTCTCTGTAGCTTTGTTTTCTACTATTGTAAACACATCACTAGGATATCGAACATTTCGCTTTATCAGTGTATCGAACACATCAAAAGAAATTACTTCATATTTCTGGATTAATTTCCCTAATGAACTAACATTTGAAGTTGCGATACATTTATACGCAATTTGTTTTAACGTTTTTTTTATTGCCATAGTTATTCTGTTATTCTACAAAATTTTATGCCATCTATAAATCCATTTACTCCTGCTCTGAAATGTTTCCAATAACCATGGAACAAAGAATAGATTATTCTAGCAGGAACAAGAAGAATTTTCCTTATACGATAACCTATTGGTATATAAGAATAAGTTGTCAAGATAATATTATTCCGACAAATATGATACTCTCTCATTGGAGAATGTGAAGCTATTTTGTCGTTCCTCCCATTCCCTAAACGATGCTCCAGATAAGTCAACGGAGTCATTAAAATCTCATACCCTTTTGACTTTGCTCTTAAACACCATTCTACATCCATAGCATCAATAAATAACTCTTCTCTTACCAATCCTACATCATCAAAAACTCTCATAGGAATTAAACTACCAGAAGCTATGCAATAAGATACAGAAAGCACCTCCCGGTTGATTGGCTTGCGCAATATCCTCATACCTTGAAATAATATAGCATCCATGTCTATAGGAGGCTGAGAGAGAACATCACGAATCTTCGGACCTACCAACCCAACTACAACTCCTTTTGCTCTAAATGTTTCTTCCGTATCTAATAAGACTTCTACCAAATTGAATGAAGCCACAGAATCTTGATCCAACAATAATATATGCGTAGCACCTTTCTGTTTAGCAAGAATTATTCCTTGATTTTGCGCTTTTCCTAAACCTACATTTTGGACATTCTTAATTAAAAAGACTTTACTATTAGTTGGTAATAATAGATTTTTTGAATTATTATCCACATAGATAATTCCAAAAACTTGATCCACTATTGACTCATATTGCTGCATCAACAAAAAATTATCCGGGTTATACGTAACAATTACTGCAAATATTCTCATCACAAATTGTATTTACAAAATAATTTATAATTTTCCCATTAGCACACGAAGCTTTAGCCAGAGATCATTACATTTATAACCTGTAGAATAAGATTTATCAAAAGCTAAAGAAAAACGCAATGCAAACTTTTCCCTATAATGAGCCACCTTATAAACCGCCTTAAAACTCCTTTGAGACAAATGTTCACCAAAACACCGCTCCAATTCACGAGCTTGGAACTCACGTTCATGCCTCTTCTGTAATGTTGTAAAAGATTTCAATCTCCTAGTCCACTTTGTACGCCATCTTTTTTTTGCTCCTATCTGATTCCCCTGATGTTGCCGATATAAAATATACGATTCCATATCAATATAAACAGAACCCAATAATACTGCTACTTGATATGCCCACATGTCATGGTTGACTGACATTTTAGGCATACTTCCTACAAGAGCATTTAAAAGATTCCTATTAAACAATACGGTACATCCAGTAGCATAATTAAGTATTAAACAATTTTCAGGCGTAGGCATCCATATATTAGTCCGAATCAATCCAAAATTTATACCATCTTTATAATAATAAAGATTTGAACAATATAAACGGATATCCGTAGTCAGTTCACCTATTTTCTCAACAGCTCGCTTCAATTTCGTGGGAAGCCAAATATCGTCTTGATCACAAAATGCATAATAATCATAAGCTACCATATTGCGTTTCGCAAAACATAATAACTCAAAAAAAGAATGCCTCCAACCAAGATTCTCACCCTGAATTATAGTGAATTTTTCAGGATATGTATTTTTATATTCAAATAATATTCTCTTGGTATTATCTGTTGAACCATCATCACGCACTAAAATATGCATATATACATCAACTTGTTTCAATAAACTATCTATTTGTTCACGCAAAAATTGTGCGCCATTATATGTAGATAATAATACTAAAATTTTCTTCATTTTCTAATTAAAATCAAACCATAATAATTCTCTTTCAGGATTCTTACGCATCGTAAAAATTGACTCGTATGGATACCATCTTTTATACATATCATAATAATACAACAACTGAGAAGACAACAAAATGAATCCCAACATAACTTTGAGAAAGTATTTACGTTTCATTTCCGAGGACAGACAAGCCATATAAACTACGACAAACATCTGTGTATAATTTGTAAAACGCGAAAATATAATTGGAATAGTAAATGCACCTATACCCAGCAAAATGTGAAACAAGATATAAGGCCTATACTCTGATTTTTTGTGCAAATTATGATAAACAATCATTGATAAAATAGGAGAAAAAAGCAGTTGTATGGAACTAGCTATTCTCCAATTCAAATTTAATATATCAGCATTCTCTATATACAATGCCATCCTATTTGCAACTGACAATATTGGCATTGTTTCACTCAGTGATTCCAACCATGGCATCGCTATCAATATCAAGATACAAGCTGTTATATACCATATATTCAATTTTATAAATCTTACGAAAGGAAATATCCAAAGGATTAGGGCCGAATAATGAAAACTAATAGACACCAAAGTCAACAAATAATAAGCAATCCACCGCTGTTTCTTCAAATTCTCATAATTTAATAAGAAGATAGCAATAGCCAAACTTTCACGCATTACCTCCGTATTAAAATAGAGCCACGTTAAAACAAAATATATAGCAATTCCAGTAAAAGGGTTTTGTGTCCTTCTATAAAGAAATATAAAAACACATACATTTAGAATCAATGCGTGAACTAATTGCAACAGCCAAAAATCTTTAGTAACCAAACGGCATAAAGCGCATAATAATAAATATCCTGGTTCAAAGCGAGTCTCAGTAAAATCGTTATCAAAAAATCCTTTAAATTCAGGAGTATAGCCATAGGAGGACATATAATTCATCGTATCAATACCTACCCGATAACGCAACCCCATCAATAATACAATGTAACCGCATACAAAGACAAGGCTGATTATACGACTACGATGAGTTAAGCGTTCATTGTAAACTGACAACACAATGACTATCAAAAATATAATCAAATATTCCATTGATACATTACTCTAAACATTACCGCCGATCACTCCTTTTAACAATTTTATTAATAACGAAAAGAGTCACTAGCTTGCGTTCAGTATTCCTAAGCCCACAGAACCAAACGCAAACAATATACCCTGCGTAAAAAATCATACATTGCTCAACAACACCAAGCCATCCAACTGCAAATGAAAAAAACTTTTCGACAGCAAACATCATTATAGTCATCAGCAAAGCGACTGGTAAAATCGGAATAATTGTTTTAATCCAATATATCTGCACTGGCAATCCAACCTTCTTATGTGCAAACCATAACCTAGTGAGTAAAATAACTATTTCAACCACACATTTTACCACCAAAGCAGCAACAGAAGCCCAGCCAATTTTAAATAGAAGGTATGAAATTAGAATATTCAGAAAAAGCAAGCTACTAAGTACTATCTGATATCTTTTTATACTCCCTGTTGCTAATACAGCAGTATCCATAGGTTCGCTAAGACATACTATGAGCATATAAACCAGAGTCAAATTACAAAATATAGCTGTCAAAGGGGGAACAGAATCTCCAAGCCAAAGTCGTAAAGCCCAATCCATATTGAGCATAATAGGAAAGGCCAGCGCAAATAGCAAAAAAAACGAATATTTGGAAGCAGCACAAACTAAGCTATGCATATAATTCATTTCAGAAGAAGCATAGCTCTTTACTATCTGCGGTTTGACCGCTTTCAAAAAATTACTTATAAAAGACATGACAGCAGCTACAACCTGCGACGCTATGCCATACGCAGCATTGACAGCCACACCAAAAAACATATTCAACAATATATTGATGCCCTGAATAGAAGTGGCTGACGCCAAGGCTCCAAACAAATTCCAGCCTGAGAAAGAAACCAGTTCTTTCATAGTCCTCTTGTCATAGGCAAACTTAAACTTGGTATAATTGATGCGCTTATTACAATAAATTTTATATCCTAAAGTTATGACTAATTTGGATAAGAATGTCAACGCTCCATACATTATCAGTTTATCAATCTGTTGCGGCAACAATAGGATATAGACTATACCCAACAGCAACACAGCTTCCACAATACAAAAGACCGCATAAAAGGACATCCTTTCTTCAGCAATAATAGCCGATTCATACGGCATCCGAATTAAATTGACAATAAATGCAAGTATGGCAAATTGAAAGGTCCAATGGGCTATTTCCAGTTTATCCGGTGAGATATTCAATTTCGTATTGACAAACCAAACCCCGGCTATTTCCAAGATAACAAACAAGACTGCACCTATAGACAAAAATATCAATATACTGGTACTAAAAATACCATTTAAATTACCTCCTTTGCTACCTATCTCATAATTCAGGAAACGCTGGGTCGCCGTAGAAAGAGGACCACTAATAAAAGAAAAGGTTACTATGAATGAAGCTATCACGCTCCATAAGCCAAAATCATCCACTCCCAATACATTCAACACCACACGAGAGGTATAAAATTGTACGATAAGGGTTATCCCAAGTCGAATATATAAATAGAATGTATTTTTGGCTATACGACGATTGTTTGATTGCATATAATCAAAACATGTATGTGTTCAATTTAGAACACCACCTTTAAAAGGATTACCAAACAGCATCCTAACCAGAGTTATGTTAAAAATTAGTTTTGAAAACCGCAGATTAGATATTTCCATATAACTTATACCACTCCGCAAATCTCCTCAACCCTTCCCGCAACGGGGTACTTGGACGAAATCCGAAGTCCTGCTCCAGCGGCATGGTGTCCGCATACGTCACGGGCACATCACCCGGCTGCATGGGTACCAGTTCCTTATGTGCCTCAAAATCATAATCCTCCGGGAGGACCTGGGCACGGATGAGTTCTTCCTGCAAGATGGTCACAAAATCCAACAGGTTCTCCGGATGACTGTTGCCTATGTTATACAAGGCGTAGGGTGGCTGCGGCAAACCGTCATCACCGGTACGACGTTCGGGGGCGTGACACATCACACGAACTACCCCTTCCACAATATCATCAATATAGGTGAAATCACGCTTGCAATTTCCATAATTAAAAATTCGGATGGACTCACCCTTGACAAGTTTATTCGTGAAGCCGAAATAAGCCATGTCGGGACGACCGCAAGGACCGTAGACGGTAAAGAAACGCAACCCAGTGGAGGGAATGTTGTAGAGTTTGGCGTAGGCGTGAGCCAACAGTTCATTGCTCTTCTTGGTGGCGGCATACAGGCTGACCGGAGTATCCACCTTGTCTTCGGTGCTGTAAGGCACTTTCTTGTTGGAACCGTAGACGCTGGACGAAGAGGCATAAACCAGATGTTCCACGGGGACGGCCCCGGCATCGTAACTGTGTCGGCAAGCCTCCATGATGTTATAAAACCCAATAAGGTTGCTTTCGATGTAGGCATCCGGATTCGTGATGGAATAGCGGACACCTGCCTGGGCAGCCAGATTGACCACCACCTGCGGAGCATAGGTAGAAAAGACGGAACGAACCGCCTCGCGGTCGGCAATGGAGGCGCGGACAAAGACAAAACGGTTTCCGTAATTTTCCAATCCGGACAGTCGCTCCTGCTTCAAACGTACATCGTAATAATCGTTCAGGTTATCCATACCGATAACGCGACAATCCGAATACTCCTCCAACAATCGTTTGCTAAGATTGGAGCCGATAAAGCCGGCTGCACCGGTGACAAGAATGACCTTGCCGGCGAGAGAAACGTTGGGTGTGAGCATGAGTAAATGATAATTTATCGATTCAATGAAGAATTAAGAATGAAAAATTCTGAAGGGACCCCCTTCCAACGCCACGCACCAATTCTTCATTCTTTATTTTTAGTTCTTCATTAAAGCGCGCCTGCGTGCGATAAATTCCTAGTTCTAATCCCTCTGGAAAATATCCCGTGTATAGATCTTGTCTTGCACATCATCCAGAACGGCATCGTAACGGTTGGCAATAATGGCGTGGGATTGTTGCTTGAATTTTGCAAGATTATTGACTACCCGGCTGCCGAAGAAGGTGCTGCCGTCTTCCAGCGTGGGTTCATAGATGATGACCTCCGCACCCTTTGCCTTGATACGCTTCATCACGCCTTGGATGGAGGACTGGCGGAAGTTGTCGGAATTGGATTTCATGGTCAACCGATAGACACCGATGACCAAGCGGAACTCCCGATCGGCGCTCCACTCCCCGGAAGCCTCATAATAACCGACCTTACGAAGCACTTGATCGGCAATGAAATCCTTACGGGTACGGTTACTCTCCACGATGGCCGTAATCATATTTTGCGGCACGTCCTCGTAGTTGGCCAGAAGTTGCTTGGTGTCCTTGGGCAGGCAATAACCGCCGTATCCGAAACTCGGATTGTTGTAATGGGTACCGATGCGGGGATCCAGTCCGACACCTTGGATGATGGCTTTCGAATCCAAGCCTTTCATCTCCGCGTAGGTATCCAACTCATTGAAATAAGAGACCCGCAAAGCTAGGTAGGTATTAGCGAACAATTTGACAGCCTCCGCTTCGGTCAAACCCATAAAGAGCGTATCGATGTTTTCTTTGATCGCCCCTTTCTGGAGCAAAGCAGCGAACACATGCGCTGCCAGATCTAGACGCTCATCCCCTTCCGGACGGCCCACAATGATACGGCTGGGATACAAGTTGTCATAAAGCGCCTTGCTCTCCCGCAAGAACTCCGGGGAAAAGATAACGTTATTCGTATTCAACTTTTTTCGGACGCCTTCCGTATAGCCTACCGGAATGGTACTCTTGATCACCATAATGGCATCCGGATTGACTTGTTTCACTAACTCAATCACTTCTTCTACATGACTCGTATCGAAATAATTCCGTATCGGATCATAATTGGTAGGCGTGGCGATCACCACGAAATCAGCGTTCGCATAAGCCTTGACGCCATCCTCTGTCGCCTCCAAATCCAACTCTTTCTCCGCCAAATATTTCTCAATATACTCGTCTTGAATAGGGGACTTTCGTTGGTTGATCAAATCCACCTTCTCGGGAAGCACGTCCACCGCTGTCACATGATGGTGCTGGCTCAACAAGACGGCTATACTCAATCCGACATAGCCGGTACCAGCTACGGCAATTTTCAAATCTTCTTTCATATTTTGATCGTTTGAAGATAAGCTTTCAATTCTGACGTTCCGACTGCTTCACTGGCGGTACATCGAAACAAAATTGAAATCCAATTGATTCTTATTTAGAATTCATCATCGTAGCGCGTAAGGCAACGATGTACAAGGCCTTTTGGGTAAAACGATAAACAATGCGATATTTAGGATGGAACAAGAAACTGTAGTAAATTCTTTTCCCTTTTTGAATAGGTCGCATCCGCAGTCCCCATCATAGGAAAATGAGAAAGCAATACCGTCGCTTTAAGGGTATCTCTAGAAAAATGCGACGCGGCCTGTTCTCCAAGATTATAAAGATACCACCTATTGATGGCATCAAAATACACTTGAGCTCTTTTATGCCACTTTATCTTCAGCGGATCCATTTGGCATACATGGCTTTCACTTCCTCATCGGATAAAAAACCGCTGGCTTCAGACAGACGAAGTTCCTTCGCGAACTCCTCATCAGTGAACACGCAAGGCATATCGTCGCCATGCAACACTTCCCAGCATCGCTCCAGCTTGCGTTCGTCGGTACTGGCGTCAATGGTGGCAATCAGGCGGTTCTTCAGCCCTTGCAGGCTAGAAGCGCCATAAGCTGGTATGGGTTCTGAAACTTTCATGATGCCTTTCTGTTTGATTCTTTAACAAAGGAAAAAGAATTCATCCTAAAACGCAAATTATTGGAATACTTTATTTCAACGCGACCCCGACACCCCACCCATTATCCGCATAAATTCAATCTTG
>CASFXH010000001.1 GCA_949298575.1 uncultured Parabacteroides sp. | reverse complement strand
CATTTCATTCATGCGGGTAAACTCCGCTCCACGTCCGGACACCTTTCCCGTCTTGGCTTGCCAGTTCTTGGGATTGACTTCAAGTTTGGTGTTGAACTGTGCCAGCTTCCCGTCAATGGTAATACGTGCCATAATAGGCATATTACCGTTCTTTTTTACCTTGTCCCGCTTCAAGAAGAACAATACTCGGAATGTCGATCTCATACCTCATTTTTTAAGTTACAAAACTACTTTTATTAACTCATAATGAGATAAATGCAGGGTCGCCAAATCCCGACAGCGTTTCGCCAATTTCCGACAAATCGTACCCCTTTTTTGAAAATCTTGTCGGGGGTACGAATTGGGTACTAATTTTTGTCCGCCAATGCCCTCTTTTTGGCGGTCAGGGTCGCCAAAGGGCAATAAAAAAGTCCCACAAAATATTGATTTTGTAGGACTTGTCTTTTTGTTGTCGCCTTTTGGCTTTTGTTTGAGTGATCCGCCTGGGGTTCGAACCCAGGACCCCATCCTTAAAAGGGATGTGCTCTACCAGCTGAGCTAGCGAATCAGCCTCTGCATTTTCTTGAATGCGGTTGCAAAGGTAGGGGTTTATTTTGAATTGACAAAAAAATTCGAGACATTTTTCTAAAGCGCTTTATCCTTTTTCAACCAACATTTTCATTTTCAATAGTTTCTTCTTCCATCAAAGAATCCTCTTCCGATAAGATAAAGCGTTTATAATAAGAAAGGCATAGGGTCGTCAGAGGCAACGCTATGATCAAACCAATAAAACCAAGCAAAGATCCCCACACGGAAAGAGACAATAAAATGATCGCTGGATTCAGTCCCATAGCTTTTCCCATGATTTTGGGAGTCAAAATCAAATCCTCAATTGCCTGAACTATGCACATCACTAACACCGACAGACCAAATATCAACCAAAAGTTCTCACCTGTCTCAGCTGATTTCAACAAACACAGAAGAATCATCGGAAGAATCCCGATCGTTTGCAAATAAGGTACTAAATTCAATAAACCAATAAATAAGCCCAAAGCAATCCCCAAGGGCAACCCGATAATCTTAAAACCTATGGCAAACAAAACACCTACACAAAACGCGATTAAAGCCTGCCCACGGAAATAGCGATTCATACTGGACTCCACATCATCCAAAAGACCATTCATAAAGGGCTGATAACGTTTGGGCAGCATGTTCCGACTGAACTGGGACAGTTTTTCGTAATCCAACAGGATAAATATGAAATAAAGGAAAATGACAAAAACAATCGTAATACTAAAAATCACCGAGAACGTATTTGACAGGATCATCCACATTTGAGGAGCAATTTGGCGGAGCGCATTCAAAAAATTCTCACGACTTAAAAAGTTCTTCAGCTGCTCTACATCCAAATGACTTTCCAAATATTCAATCCATGCTTGAGGAACAAAAGGAATATTGCCTTGATCAGGTCCTTTTTCCCGAAGCAGCTCCAATGTTTTTTCCGCTTCTGAACTGATAGAAGGCACAACGATCAAAACGATGACGGCGACCACTAAACTCAAAGAAAGCAATGTCGCGACGATCGCCAGGATCCGGCTACGCAAACGCAAACGAACCTCAAAAAACTTCACGATCGGCTGAACCATATAAGCGAAAAGCCAAGCGATCAAAAAAGGCAACAAGGCGTTTTTCAACAACGCCAACAAATAAACGATCCCGGAAACAATCAATATACCGATAACTATCCGGACCACCCGATCGAACGTAAATGGTTTATCGAACAACGAACTCATGGCTTACGTATTTTATTCCTTAATCTTCGCGAAGATAGAATTTAAAGCGTTATGGGGAACACCCTCTCCAAAATTTCTTCATCTCATTTTTTTATCGTACTTTCGCGAACTAACAAGTAATAACTTTACAGGGTTGGAAGAGAAAGATTTTGAGATCATGGCACCAGTTGGTTCTCACGAATCCCTCATGGCTGCCATTGAAAGCGGAGCGGATTCCATCTATTTTGGGATCGAAGGATTGAACATGCGTTCTCGCTCGTCTAATAACTTCACGACAGACGACCTGCGTCATATCGCGAGCATCTGTCAAACAAATCATATCAAAAGCTACCTTACGGTCAACACCGTTCTTTACGACAATGATCTTCCCCTTATGCGGACCATCATCGACACGGCCCATTCAGCTGGAATTGACGCGATCATTGCCGCAGATGTCGCCGCGATGAGCTACGCCAACCTAATCGGACAAGAAGTTCACCTCTCCACACAATTGAATATCGCGAATGTGGAAGCCTTACGCTTTTACGCTCGCTTCGCCGACGTGGTTGTCCTGGCACGTGAGCTGAATCTTCAACAAGTGCGTGAAATTTATGAGGCGATCCAGCACGAACGGATCACCGGGCCAAAAGGTGAATTGATACGTATCGAAATGTTCGCTCATGGCGCCTTATGCATGGCGATTTCCGGGAAATGCTACCTCAGCTTGCACGAAATGAACGCTTCGGCTAACCGAGGAGCCTGCATGCAAATCTGCCGCCGGGCTTATACGGTCAAAGATAAAGAGAGCCAGATCGAGCTAGAGATTGACAATCAATACATCATGTCGCCCAAAGATTTAAAGACGATTCATTTTCTCAATAAAATGATGGATGCCGGCGTGCGGGTCTTCAAGATTGAGGGACGCGCTCGTGGACCGGAATACGTCCGAGTCGTCACGGAATGCTATAAAGAAGCGGTACGGGCTTACTGCGATGGAAGTTATGGTGACGAGAAAATCTCTCAATGGGACGAACGGCTCCGTACCGTCTTCAACCGAGGTTTCTGGGATGGCTACTATCTTGGGCAACGGCTAGGGGAATGGAGCGCTCACTACGGATCGAGCGCGACGCGCAAAAAGGTCTATGCCGCGAAAGGCATCAAATATTTCAGCGGATTGGGAGTCGCGGAATTCGAAATGGAATCGGGCACATTACACGTAGGCGACGAGATCCTCATCACCGGGCCCACCACGGGCGCGCTTCTTCAAAAAGTGGAAGAGATTCGTGTAGACCTCAAGCCCGTCACGGAAACGAAACGAGGCGAACGGTTCTCCATCAAGGTAAACAACAAAGTGCGTCCCTCCGACCGCTTATACAAAATGGAAATTGTGACAAACGATAATTTATTGAAATAAACCGTATGAAAGACTACCTATTCAAACTGGCCGACAAGGTCCGCGACTATGAATGCGACCTCCAAGGGGTCGTCAACAACTCCAACTATCAACATTATATGGAACATGCCCGCCACGAGTTCCTTGAATCCGTTGGCGAGAATTTCAGCGCCATGCACGACCAAGGGATCGATGGCTTCGTCTCGCGGGTTGATATTCGTTTCCGTCACTCCCTCCGGAGCGGAGACCGTTATATTTCTTGCCTGAATGTCGCTCGCAAAGGTGTCAAATTGGTTTTTGAACAAGACATTTACCGGGCCTCGGACGGCGTATTGGCCGCGCAAGGCATCGTCGAGTCCGTGATCGTCAAGGACGGTCAACTCACGCGTGGAGAATATTTCGATCAAATGCTTGAACGTATCCAAAAACAATCCGACTCACAATGACAGACCCCCGTATTTACCAAATTGGCTTAACTATGATCAATGGCGTGGGTGACATCACCGCTCACCATCTCCTTGAAGCCTGCGGCGACCCCGAGCAAGTCTTTGCTGAACGTTCCTCCCTCCTCGAACGGATCCCAGGCATTGGCTCTACCTTGATCAAGGAGATCAAACGGCCGGAAGTGCTCAACCGGGCGGAACGAGAATTGAAATTCCTCCTCGACAATCGCCTCCGGCTGATTTTCTGGAACGACGACGACTATCCTTTCCGATTGAAAGAATGCGTCGACGCCCCACTCGTGCTTTATTATAAAGGAAACGCCGACTTGAACGGGCCGCGTTGCCTCAGCGTCGTTGGGACACGACGGGCGACGGACTACGGACGGACGCTCACGGAGCACTTCATCAAGGGAATGGCCGAACATTTCCCGGACACACTAATCATCAGCGGATTGGCTTATGGTATTGACGTTTGCGCCCATCGAGCCGCATTGGCCAACCATTTGCCAACGGTAGGCGTCCTCGCGCATGGACTAGACCGGCTTTACCCACCCGCCCACAGAAGTACGGCGGTCGAGATGCTGGAGCGAGGAGGCCTCTTGACCGATTTTCCCAGCGGCACCAATCCGGATCGGCCCAATTTCCTCCGCCGCAACCGCGTCATCGCGGGCTTGGCGGAAGCGACGATCGTGGTCGAATCGGCGGAAAAGGGCGGATCGCTGGTCACCGCCGATTTGGCCCATGGGTATAATCGCGAAGTCCTTACCTTCCCGGGGCGGACCACCGACCCGCGTTCCAAAGGCTGCCTCGCCCTCATCCGCGAACAGAAAGCGACGCTGATCACCTCGGCCGACGACCTGATCGCGACCCTGGGCTGGAGCGACGAGAAAAAATCCGCGCCCATGCAGGGCGTCCTCCCCTTCTCCAACAACCCGGACAACGACCCCGTGCTTCACGCCATCCGCGAGGCGGGAGAAATACAAGTCAACACGCTCTCCAGGACGCTGGACATCCCCTTCCACCGCCTCACCACGATCCTCTTCGAGCTGGAGATGGAAGGCCTTATCCAAGCCTCGCCCGGCGGGATGTACAAGACGAAATAAACGCTTCCTAGCGAGGGGTCATGACGATGAAGGGCACCAACATCTCCTCCATCGAGATCCCGCCATGCTGGAACGTGTTGCGATAATACGAGACGTAATAATTGTAGTTGTTGGGATACGCGAAAAACTTATCGCCCACCGCGAATATGTAGCGGCTGCTCAAGTTGGGCGAAGGGAGACCTACTTTCGCCGGGTCGCGGATCTCGTAGACTTCCTTCGGGTTATAGCTGAGGGCCTTTCCCACTTTGTAGCGCAAGTTGGTGTTCGTGTTGCGGTCGCCGACGACCTTGGCGGGATCGTTGACGCGGATCGTCCCATGGTCTGTCGTCAAGACGACCTTGAAGCCCAGGCGGGCCACCCGGCGGAAAAGCTCGAGCGTCGTCGAATGGCGAAACCACGAGCGCGTCAAGCTCCGGTAGGCCGCCTCGCTTTGCGCCAGCTCGCGGATCATCTTGCTCTCCGTGCGGGCGTGCGAGAGCATGTCGACGAAATTGAGCACGATCACGTTCAGCTGGTTGCCTTTCAACGAGGGGATCAGGCCGAGCAATTTCTCGCCGTATTGCGAGTCGTGCACCTTGTTATAGCTGAAGGTATATTTCTTGCGGAAACGCTCGATCATCGTCCGGATCAACGGCGCCTCGTTGAGGTTTTTCCCCTCCTCGCTCTCCTCATCGACCCACAGCTCAGGGAAAAGCTTCTCGATCTGGGCGGGCATCAGGCCCGAGAAGATGGCGTTGCGGGCATATTGCGTGGCGGTCGGGAGGATGCTGTAATAGAGGTCCTCGTCGAACGTGAAATCGTCGGCCAGGAGGTCTTTCACCACCCGCCACTGGTCGAGGCGGAAGTTGTCGATCAGGATGAAAAAGAGTTTCTCCCCCTCATCGAGCATCGGGAAGACCCGCTTCTTGAAAAGATCGGGGCTCATCAAAGGCCGCCGCTCGGGCTCGCGGATCCACGCCTCGTAATTTTGGCGGACGAAGCGGGCGAAAGCGTTGTTGGCCTCGGCCTTTTGCGAGCGCACCATCTCGGCCATGCCGCTCGGGTCGCCATCCAGCTCCAGCTCCCAGAAGACGAGGCGGCGGTAGAGCTCCATCCAGTCGTCGGCGCTCGAGGCTTGGTCGATCCGCTCGCCAAGGCGCATGAACTCTTGCCGGTAGCCCCCGGCCGTCACCTCGGAGATGATCGTGTGCCGGTGGACGTTCTTCTTGATCGAGAGCAAAAGCTGGTTGGGGTTGACGGGCTTGATGAGGTAGTCGGCGATCTTGCGCCCGATGGCTTGGTTCATGATGCTTTCCTCCTCGCTCTTCGTGACCATCACGACGGGCGTGTCCGGGGCGATGGTCTTGATCGCCGCCAGCGTCTCCAACCCGGTGAGGCCCGGCATGTTCTCGTCGAGGAAAATGATGTCGAACGTCTGCTCGCGGCACGCGTCGATGGCGTCTTGCCCGCTGATGACGGGCGTGACCTCATAGCCTTTCTCCCGCAAGAACAGCAAGTGTGGCTTCAGCAACTCGATCTCATCGTCGGCCCAAAGGATCTGGTCTTTCCTCATGTTCAATTTCCTCCTTTATCCATTTTAAATCAGACCCTGTAAAGCTCCTTGTAGCTGGCGGGGCGGAAACGGTTGCGGTAGTGCAGGGGGCTCATCTGGTGGCGCCGCTTGAAATCGTTCGTGAAGGTCGTCGAGAACGCGTAGCCGCATGCCTTGGCGATCTCGCCGATGGAGAGCGACGAGCATGTCAGGTACTCGATCGCCCGCATGTCGCGGTATTCCCGGATGAACCGCCCCAACGACATCCCCATATACAAGCGCACGACGCCGTCGAGCTCCGTCACGCCGACTTGCAGGTAGCGCCCCAGCTCGTAGGCGTCGAAACACATCTTCTCGCGCATGGCCCGCGCCACGGCGTTCATGACGGGCGACGTCGTGGGGTTATCGTTTTGCTCGACTGGCTCCATCCGCGTCCAGCCGTCCGCGTTCGTGACTCTTTTCTGTTTGATAATCGAGCTGTAAAGCTGCTTTACCGTGATTTTGGGTATTCCTTTCATGTGCTTTTCTTTTAGTTTGAGGCCGCAAGTTAAGGATTTTCAGCTGGCGAAAAAATTTTTTATCGCATTTTTTTTCAAAAATATATTCCCAAAGATCTTTTTCTAGCCAAAAAATGGGTTGGAAGCGTTGCCAAAGATCTTTTTCTTAGTAAAAACAGGAGTAGAAGCGTTGACAAAGATCTTTTTCTTAGTAAAAACAGGAGTAGAAGCGTTGACAAAGATCTTTTTCTTAGTAAAAAACAGGAGTAGAAGCGTTGACAAAGATCTTTTTCTTAGTAAAAACAGGAGTAGAAGCGTTGACAAAGATCTTTTTCTTAGTAAAAACGGGAATGGAAGCGTTGACAACAGTCGTTTTCTACTTATTTTTGGTTTGAAAAGACCTCCCCGCGGTTGGCGGCTGGTCGAGGAAAGGAATTTTCGTTATCTTCGCGTATTTCGTTTCATAAAAAACAACCTGAAAAACGATCATGAATACGACAAAGGCATTGAAATTCACGAAAGAGCAAGTCCGGATGGGCGTCACGACCTTCTTCCTGGCGCAAGGACTCTGCTTCGCGAGCTGGGCGAGCCGCATCCCCGACGTGCGGGCGCTGTTCGAGGTCCATTACGCCCTCTATTGGGGCATGATCCTCTTCCTGATCCCCGTCGGCAAGTTCGTCGCCATCCCGTTGGCGGGCTATCTCATCTCGAAGCTGGGCAGCCGGGTGATGGTGCAAGTGAGCGTCGCGGGCTACGGGCTGTCGTTGCTGGCGGTGGGGCTGTCGACGCATATCGCCGTCCTGGGGGCTTGCCTGTTTTGCTTCGGCGTCTTTTGGAACTTGTGCGACATCTCGCTCAACACGCAGGGGATTGGCATCGAGCGGCTTTACGGGCGGACGATCATGGCGTCGTTCCACGGGGCGTGGAGCCTGGCGGCCTGCGCGGGGGCGCTGATCGGCTTTTTGATGATCGTCAACGACATCCCGCCGCGGGCGCATTTCATTTTCATCGCCGCCGTGATCCTCTGCGTCGTGCTTTTCGGGCGGAAATACCTGCAAGACGACGTCGAAGCCGCCCCCGAGGCGAGCGACGGGCAAGCGGAAGGCCGCGAGGAGGCGCCGGCCATGCTCCGCTTCATCCGCCGGCCCGAGAAGCTGTTGCTCCAGCTGGGGTTGATGGGGCTGTTCGCCCTGATCGTGGAGAGCGCGATGTTCGACTGGAGCGGGATTTACTTCGAGTCGGTGCTCCAAGTGCCGAAATCGCTGCAGATCGGTTTCCTGGTCTTCATGGTGATGATGACGGTCGGGCGTTTCCTGACGAACGCCGCCTACGCGTGGTTGGGCAAGCGGCGGGTGCTGCAAGTGGCCGGCTCGCTGATCTTCGTGGGGTTCATGCTCTGCGGGTTGATTGGGGGAAACATCGCGTCGGTCGGGGCGAAAGTGGCGATCAACTCCATGGGGTTCATGTGCGTAGGGCTGGGCATCTCGTGCATGGTGCCAACGATCTATAGCTTCGTCGGGGCGAGGTCGAAGACGCCCGTGGGGATCGCGCTGACCATCCTGTCGAGCATCAGCTTCATCGGCTCGCTCATCGCCCCGCTGCTGATCGGGGCCGTCTCGCAGTATTTCAACATGGAGTACGCCTACCTCTTCGTCGGCCTGTTGGGACTTTGCATTTTGCTGATGACAACCTTCTGCGACGCCTTTAAAAACTGAGCGATGAATGCCCCGATGAGACGCCCGTTCCTCCTCCTGCTCGCCCTATTGGCGCTCCTCGCCACGCGGGCCCAGACCCCGGCCGCCGTCGACCGCCTATTAGCCCAGCCGGAGATGCGGGGCGCCACGTTCGCCCTCCTGGTCCGCGACCTCCGGACGGGCCGCGCCGTCGCCGCCTACGACACCCTGCGGCAAGTGACGCCCGCCTCCGTCCTCAAGCTCCTGACCACCGCCACGGCCCTCGAGCTGCTGGGCGAGGACTATCGCTTCGAGACCGCCTTGGAATACGACGGGGAAATCCAAGCCGACGGGACCTTGGCGGGCAACCTCTACATCCGGGGCGGGGGCGACCCCTCGCTGGGCTCGGAGCACATCGCCGATCCCGACTTCCTGACGCCCTGGCTCGCGGCGATCCGGCAAGCGGGCATCCGGCGGATCGAGGGCGCGGTCATCGCCGACGAGCGGTTCTTCGATTCGGAAGGCATTTCTCCCAAATGGCTCCACGAGGACATGGGCAGCTACTATGGCGCCGGGAGCTACGGCCTCTCCGCCTACGACAACCTCTACCGGCTCACCCTCCGGAGCTACGCCGCCGGCACGCGCCCCGATATCCTCCAGACCCGCCCCGCGCAGGCCGGCCTACGATTCCACAACCACCTCGTCGCCCAAAACCGGGCGAGCGACAGCACCTTGATTCTCGGAGCCCCCTTCGCGGCGGATCGCTACCTCTACGGCGTGGTCCCGGCCAACCGGCGGCAGGTGACGCTGAAAGGCGACATCCCCGACCCCGCCCTCTTCCTGGCCACCCATCTCACGGAAGCCCTCCAAGCGCACGACATCCCCGTCGGTGGCCAGCCCTCGTGCTACCGCCTCCTGAAAGAAGCGAAACGATGGCCCACCGCCCCGCGCACGCTCCTGACGACGACCTATTCCCCTCCCCTCGCGGAACTGGCCCGGATCACCAACCACGCCAGCCATAATCTCTTCGCCGACGCCTTGCTGAAAACCCTCGGCCGCCGCTATCCCCTCCGCCCCGCGGAGCGCATCAACGCGTTCGACCGGGGCGTCTCCATCATCCGCCAATACTGGGAAACCCGCGGCCTCGACCTCTCCACCCTCTGGATGAACGACGGCTGCGGCTTGGCACCGACCGACAAAGTATCGGCCTCGTTCCTCGTCGACTTGCTCGCCTATATGGCCTCACCCTCCGCCAAGGCCGGCGAAGCGTTCCAGCGCTCCCTCCCCGTGGCGGGAGAAAGCGGCTCTGTCCGTAATTTCTTGAAAGGAACCCGATTGGAAGGGAAGGCCCACCTGAAGAGCGGCAGCATGAGCCGAACGCGGGCCTATGCGGGCTATGTGGATTATGGGGGGCACCGTTATGCCGTCGCCCTCTTCGCCAACCAGCATGGCTTCACCGGCGCCCGCGTCAACCAAGCGTTGGCCCGCCTCTTGCTCGCCCTTTTCCCTTAAGCTAGAATTTAACGATCGAACGACGGCCCAGCTGGTCGAAGAAACGCTGTTTGCAATTGTCGGAAATAGGGATATACGTCTTGCCAAACACGATCCGGTTCCGCTCGATCACCTTGATATTGTCTAAATTCACGATAAACGAGCGATGGACCCGGAAAAAACGGCTGGCGGGTAAAAGATCTTCCATCGCCTTCATGCTCATGAGGGAAAGAATCGGCTTCGGCTCGTCGACCAGCATGATCTTGACATAATCTTTCAGCCCCTCGATGTAAAGCACCTGGTCCAGCGCGATCTTCACGAGGCGGTATTCGCTGCGGACGAAGATCGTTTCCGACCGCGACGGGAGGGCAGGCTCGGAGGAGAGGGGCTCGTCGGTCTTTTCCTTCCGCGCCATCTGAAACCAAGCGAGCGCCTTGTTGGCCGCCTGCAAAAAATCCGCGTAGCAAATGGGTTTCAAAAGATAATCGAGCGCGTTCACCTTGTAACTCTCCACCGCGTACTGCTCAAACGCGGTCGTAAAGATGATCCGGGTCGTGGACGGCAAGACTTTCGAGAACTCCATCCCATTCAATTCCGGCATCTGGATATCGAGAAAAAGCAGGTCGACCGGATGATTCGTCAACTCCGCCATGGCGGCCAAAGCACTGTTATACTTCCCCGCCAAGGTTAAAAAGGGTGTCTTCACCACATAACTCTCCAACAAGGAGACCGCCAAAGGCTCATCATCGATGATCACGCAACTCAAATTCATTTCTTGTCACTCAATTTAATCGTCAAATTAGCCCGGTACATATCGCCCACCTGCCCATACTCGAACGTGTAAGCGTTCGGATAAAGCAACGAGAGGCGCTTCTCCAAGTTCACCAGCCCGATCCCCGAGCCGCTCTTGTCCGAGACCGACGCCTTCGGGAAATAGCTGTTGGTAATCGCCCCGCGAACCTCCTCCCCCACCTGCTCGATCTCCACCCGGACGAAGGAGGGACGGTCGTTGCTCACCCCATGCTTGAAGGCGTTCTCCACGAGAGACATGAAAAGCAACGGCGCGATCTGGATCTCCGGATTGGCGCAGTCGATCCGCGTCTCTACCCGCACATGCTCCGGCAGGCGGATCCGCATCAGGGCGATATAGTCTTGGAGGAAATTCAAGTCGCGGCCCAGCGAGACACCGGGCTGGCTACTCTCGTAAAGGACGTAACGCAACAAGCGGCTCAAGCCATGCACGGCCTCCTGCGCGCGATCCGGGCTGAACGCGATCAGGCTATAGATATTATTCAAGGTATTGAAGAGGAAATGAGGATTCAACTGGCTCTTCAGGTTGCGTAACTCCGCCTCTGTCCGCGCCTTCTCCATCTCGCGCCGCATCGACTCGACCTGGTACCAACTTCCCGTCATCTTGATCGCCACGCTCAGGGCCGCCACGAGGACGTAAATCACCCCATTGATCAAGAAAAAGCCGATCGTGCCCCATAAGGGACGCGGCGGACGAGGAGGGGGAAAGGGCACCACCCTAAGCGACAAGCAGGATATCAGGAGATGTACGACCAGCGCAACCACCACGATCAGGACCAGATTGCTGAGCAAGAACTTCCATTGCTGGCGGGTGAACAGGTAGCGTTTCACCAACCAGCAATAGTTCGCGTAGAAGACTACCATGAAGGAAATCGGAACTATGGCCGAACGCAGGTAATCGACCGTCGTCGTCGGCCGAGGGGTCTTCCCCGTGAAGAAGAAGGGGAAACAGAAAAGCAATCCCCAGCCTACAACATGGATAATCATCTCCACCCGTCGCATCCGGGGCGCCCACGCGGTTTTCATCGATTCATCTGGATAAGTCATAACATGCGCGAATTTAGGAAAAACAATTTCACTTACTCATAACGGATCGCCTCGATCGGATCCAACTGGGCCGCTTTCTTCGCGGGATACCAGCCGAAGAAGACGCCGGTGATCGTACAGACCGCGAAGGACAGCACCACGCTCCATGGCTGGATATAGATCGGGAAGTTGGCCACGATATTCACGAGCACCGCCGCCCCAATGCCCAACACGACCCCGATCAACCCTCCCGTGACACTGATCAAGATCGACTCGATCAGGAATTGCGCCAGGATGTCCAGGCCCGTCGCCCCGATACTCATCCTCAGGCCGATCTCCCGAGTACGCTCCGTCACGCTGACATACATGATATTCATGATGCCGATACCCCCTACCAGAAGAGAGATCCCGGCGACGGCCGCGAGGAGCATGGTCATCATGTCGGTCGTGGTGGTCAGCATCTCACTCAACTCCTGTTGGCTACGGATAGTGAAGTCGTCCTCGTCCGTGGGTTTGAGCTTATGATTCTCGCGGAGGAGCTGGGTAATCTCCTCGATAGCCTGGTCGGTGTATTCTTCCTTCAAGGCAGAGCAGTTGATACCTTGTAGATGGGTGATGGCCAAGACTTTCTTTTGGATTGTCGTGTATGGAGCCAAGATAAGATCGTCTTGGTCCATCCCCATACTGTTATATCCTTTGCTTTTAAGTACCCCGACAATGCGGAAAGGCAGTTTTTCGAAACGGATCACCTTGCCGACAGGATTCTCGCCACCGGGGAAGAGATTGTCGACAACGGTCTTCCCGACGACGCAGACCTTCGCCGCGGTCTGGATATCCTGGTCCGTGAACATCTCGCCATCCTCCATCTCGTAGCGACGGATCTCCATGTAGTCGGGGCTGATCCCATAGATCGTCGTGGGAGCGTTGTTCGCGCCGTTCACGACCTGCCCGCTGCTGTTGACAGAGGGGGAGACAGCCGCTACGTACCGGGTATCATTGACGATCGACTCATAATCCTCCAGCTCCAAGGTCTCCATATCCTCCGCGCTCTGGCGGACACCGCCGAACATATCCCCTCCCGGTTGGATCATGATCATGTTCGAGCCCATTTCACTGATTTGCGCCTGGATGCTTTTCTTCGAGCCTTGCCCTATGGCCAACATCGTAATGACCGAAGCCACGCCGATGATGATGCCGAGCATGGTCAGGAATCCTCTCAACTTATTGTTCGCCAGCGCCCGAAGGGCTATTTTTATCAAATTAGTCGCGTTCATCTCTAATCGTCTGTTTTTGGTAATTGCCGAAGAGCCTCCTCGGCGCTCAAGATATGGTCATTGCGTACGTCGGAAATGACATGCCCGTCGCGCAGCGTGATGTTCCGACTGCTGTATTGGGCGATTTCCGGGTTGTGCGTCACGAATATGATCGTCCGGCCCTCCTTGTGGAGGCGCTGGAAAAGGACCAAGATCTCGAAGGAAGTCCGGGTATCGAGGTTGCCCGTGGCCTCATCAGCCAAGATGACCGCCGGATCGTTCACGAGAGCACGGGCTATCGCCACCCGCTGCATCTGTCCGCCCGACATCTGATTGCTCTTGTGCATCAAGCGATCCCCCAGGCCGACGGCGACCAGGGCTTTCACGGCCCTTTCTTTCCGCCGCGCCGCGTTGAAGGCGGGGTTGTACATCAAGGGTAACTCCACGTTCTCCACGGCGGTCGTCTTGGGCAAAAGGTTGTAACTCTGGAAGACGAAGCCGATCTTCCGGTTCCGGAGCACCGCGCGCTGCCGTTTGTTCATGGTCCGCACGGATACGCCATCCAGGTAATACTCGCCGCTCGTCGGGGTATCCAGGCAACCAAGGGTGTTCAATAGGGTACTCTTGCCGGAGCCGGAGCTTCCCATGATCGTGACGAACTCCCCTTCGTGGATCGTGAAGGATACGCCCCGGAGGGCATGGACTACCTCGTCGCCCACCTGGAAGTCGCGCCGGATGTGATCCAGTCGGATTATCTCTTTGCTCATTTTCTCATTCCTTTTAAATCCATTTCCTCTCGCTTAGCGACCCGGTGGGCCGGGCATGAAGGGGCTACGCTCGCCTTGCGGCATGGGGCCGACAGGGGTTTCACTCGCCAAATCCACCACGACCGACTCGCCTTCGGCCAGTCCATCCAGGATTTCCGTGTAGTTGTTATCACTTACACCGACGGTCACGGCCTTGCCCGCCAGGTGGTTGTCCGTCTTGACCCAGACGAGCCTTGTTCCGGGACGCGGGGCTTGGGGGGCTTCATCCATTTGAAGGTCCATTTCCTCCAGGAGGGCGGGCTCCGGAATGAAGCGCAAAGCCTTGTTGGGGACGCGCAAAACCTGGTCGCGTTCCATCGTATAGATCGTCACGTTGGCCGTGAGGCGGGGTTTAAGCTTAAGATCGGGGTTTTCGGCGGTGATGACAACCTCATACGTCACGACGGAAGAGGTGCTCGTGCCCGTGCTGGACGACGTCTCATCGCTGTCACCCAGCCGCACTTGGGCGACCGTCCCCTCGAACGTGTCGTTCGGGTAGGCGTCGACGGTGAATTCCACCCTTTGCCCCTCCTCGACACTGCCAATATCCGCCTCGTCGACATCCGCGATGACCTGCATCTTGGTCAAGTCGGCGGCGATGGTGAAGAGCGTAGGGGTCTCAAAGCCCGCGGCGACCGTTTGGCCCTCTTCCACGACCTTGTTGATCACCACGCCATCGATCGGGCTGGTAATTGTCGCGTACTCCAAATTGCGCCGCACCTGGACCATCGAGGCTTGGCTCATCTCGTAAGCCGCCTTCGCTTGCTCGTAATTGTAGGTCGCGGTCTCGTAATCCGTGTCGCTCACCAGCTGCTTCTCATGGAGCACCTTGCTCCGGGCGTAATTCTTTTGCTGGTAAACGTATTCCGAATGGCTACTGGAAAGCTGGGCCTCCGCCGATTTCAACTCCGCCTCTAGTGTCACCTTATCCATCTCGGCGATGAGTTGCCCAGCTTTTACCACATCATTGTAATCGACATATAATTTCGCGATTATGCCAGACACTTGCGTACCGACATCGACCTCCGTCACGGGTTCCACCGTGCCGGTAGCCGTCACGGAATTCGTGATTCTGCCCTTTTCCACCGGGGCGACCTCCAGGCTGATCCCGCCTTTCTTGGATCGGCCCATCAGCAGAAAGGCCGCCACGAGGACCGCGAGGACGATCACGCCCGCCATAACTTGTTTTTTCTTCTTCATCATTTATCTTGTTTTTATTTTATTTTCCTTTTTAAAAAAGGGCCCCACGATTCGTCATCGTGGGAACCCCCAAAAAAAGAGAGTGGAGTAAATAGTAAAATTATTAACTAGTGATTTATAATGTCTCGTCAATGGGTTTGTCTTGGTAGACATTCAGCAATTGCGCGCTCATCAGCGACATGTACTTCGCTTGAAGCTGCTCTTGCTGGGCGGTGAGGTAATTGTTCTTCTCCGTCAACAGCTCGACCGTGTTCTTCATGCCCAGGTTGAATTGCTCCTCGGTCAGGCGGTAGCTCTCCGTGGCGTATTCCAAACGCTCGGTAGCCGAGGTATACTGGTTCTGGGCGGAGAGCGCGTCGAGGTAGACCCCCTCCACTTCGCTCAGCAACTGTTTCTCGCGGTCGCGCAAGTCCAGCTCGCTCGTGATCCGGGCCAGTTTCGCCTTGTTGTAAGCCGTCTTATACTGGCGGTTGCTGAAGATCGGAATGCTGAGCGTCAGGCCGACACTCTCGTTGAACTTATCCCACATCTGTGTCCCGAAGGTATAATCGGTCCCGGAAAGGTGTCCCGTCCCGATGCCGGCGTTGAGCGAGAGGGTGGGCCAGTAGGCGCCCTTCGCGCGCTTGATTTCCAGCTCGGCCACGTCCACTTCCAACTGGCCGCCGGCGATCTCCGGCATGACGGCCAGGGAGGTCGCGTAGACCGCGGTCTTCTCCGGAAGGGGCGCCAGGATATCCTCCTCGGTCAGCTCAGGCAGTTCGAGGGCGATTTCTTGGGTGATGTCCAGCTCCAAGAGCTGCTTGAGCTGGAGGCGATAGTTGTCTAACGTGGTCTGGGAGACGACCAGCTGGTACTCGTCGCTACTCAACTGGCTTTCCAGCTGGGCCAGATCCACTCTCGAGATGGATCCCGCCGCCAGCAACTCCACCGCCCGGTCGCGCTGGGCCTTTGAGACCTCCACGGTATGCTCATTGATCCGCACGGATTCCATCGCGTAGAGGACTTGCATATAGGCCTGGATGAGCGAGAGGCGGATGTCGTTGGCGCTTTCCTCCACGGCCAGCTCGTCGATGGTATTCCGCAGCTTTTGCTGCTTCAGTTCCTGCCGCCGCTGCCCCCCGTTGAAAAGGGTCCAATTGGCCGTCAGGCTGTAATTTCCCGAGTAGCTGTTGTTGTCCAACACCCGGCTGGAGGGGTAGTTGACAAATCCCTGCGTGACGGAAGCCGTCAGCGAGGGGAAGAGGGCGGCCCGCGCCTGCTCCGTGTCCTCCAAGCCCGACGTGTAAGCCACTTTGCTCCGCTGGATCTGGATATTGTTCTCCATCGCGTAGTCCAGGCAGTCGCGGAGAGTCCATCTCGTCCCCTCCGCTTCCTGGCCTGACGCGGCGAGAGAGCCCGCCAGTAAACAAACGATCAATATACGCGTCTTCTTCATCTTCTATTCCGCTTATTCATTTTCCTTGTCGCGAAAGTATTTTCCCTCCTTCGCTCGCGCAACAAGAATAGAAGCACGGCCCGAAAACCCCGACCAAACCGCTTTTTCCACCGATGAAAAAGGTCGGTAAGGATCTTTCTCGTAACTTCGCGCCCATCTTAATTTAAAAGGAAAAGATCAAATGAGCACTTTACACATCCCTTCACTCGACGCGATCCACGACGCCGCCAAGGCGTTCATCGCTCGCATGGACGACCGCACCGTCTTCGCCTTCCGCGGAGCCATGGGCGCGGGCAAGACAACCTTCATCAAGGCCCTGTGCGAGGAGCTTGGCGTGGACGACGTCATCAACAGCCCCACGTTCGCCATCATTAACGAGTACCGCAGCGCCACGACGGGCGAGTTGATTTACCATTTCGACTTCTACCGGATCACCAAGCTCAGCGAGGCCGAGGACATCGGGACGGAAGATTACTTCTACAGCGGCGCGCTATGCCTGATTGAATGGCCGGAGAAAGTGGAAGACCTCCTCCCCGGCGACACCATCGACGTGACGATCACCGAGAACCCCGACGGTTCGCGCACGCTTGAAATCGCCGACTAGCCATGACGCCCGCCGATTACTTCATTCTCGCGATCTTCGTAGCCCTCGGCCTCTTCTCGGTCGCGGCCTCTATTTTTAATATAGAATGGTATTTCCGGACCGAGGGGGCGGCTTTCTTCGTCCGACGCTGGGGGCGCCGGGGCGCGCGGATCTTCTACGCCTGTCTGGGAGTGGCGCTCGTGGCGTGCGGCCTGCTTGGCATGGTCTACGGGTTGGAATGGGGGGCGTCGAAACCGTAGCGCGCGGGGACGCTATCCATGATCGCGAAAAGCTCGTCGACCGTCTCGGCCCTGAGCATCGCCACGCGGGTGGCCCGGAAGTCGGGCAGGCCCTTGAAAAGGGGGGTCGCCGCCAGGTGGCGACGGATATGCAGGATGCCGCGCCGCTCGTCGAGCCACTCGACGCTCTCTCGCACCTGCCGCTTCAACACCTCGAGATACCACATGAACGGTTCCGGCTCGAGCGGCTGCCCCGTGCGGAGGAAATGCTTCACCTCGCGGAAGATCCAAGGCCGTCCGAAGCTGGCCCGACCGATCATCGCGCCGTCCACGCCCGTCTCCTCGAAGCGGCGGGCGCAGGTTTCCGCCGAGTCGATGTCGCCGTTGCCGATGATGGGAATGTGGACGCGGGGGTCGCGTTTCACCTCCCCGATCAGCCGCCAGTCGGCCTCACCGGTGTACATCTGGGCGCGCGTCCGTCCATGAATGGTTAGCGCCGCGATGCCGCAGTCTTGCAACCGCTCGGCCAGGTCTCCGATCACCAGGTGGTCCTTGTCCCACCCGAGGCGGGTCTTTACCGTCACGGGTAAATGGACGGCCTTCACCACCTCGCGGGTGATCTCAAGCATCAAAGGGATATTTTGCAACATGCCCGCCCCGGCTCCCTTGCCGGCGACCCGCTTCACGGGGCAGCCGAAGTTGAGGTCGATCAGGTCGGGACCGGCTTCCTCGCACAGGCGGGCGGCCTCGACCATGGTGGCCGTGTCGCGCCCGTAGATCTGGATGGCCACCGGCCGCTCGCGCTCGTCCACGGCGAGCTTGCGAAGGGTCTTTCCCACGCCGCGCACCAGGGCGTCGCTCGAGACGAACTCCGTATACACCATGTCGGCCCCGAAGCGTTTGCACATCAAACGGAAGGCCATGTCGGTCACGTCCTCCATCGGGGCCAGGAAAATGGGCTTCTCACCCAAGTCAATCGGGCCTATCTTCATCTTCTTTCTATTTTCTGGATTATTTTAAAGGCGCGAAATTAAGGAAAAAAGCGGTTTTTAGGGGCATAAAAAGTGGGGGCGTGGTTGTTAATCAAAAAATTGCCATGAAAACACTATAAATCCACGCCCCCGTCAAGAATGTATAATAACGCGAATCACTTCGCCACAGTCGTGTCCGCTTCTTCCCCGCCTTCGGAAGGCTTTTCCTCCTTCTTTTTCTTGGCGGCCTCGCGAGCCTCGACCCGCAGGTTATAGAGCGAGCGGATTTCTTTAATGACGGCATTCATGCGGCTCACGAAGAGGGCCGAGGTCTCCGTCGGGTTGACAATGTTTTGCGCGTAGGCCATCATGGTCATTTCCTCGTATAAGGTGTCCATGCGATCGCAGATGGTGGCGCTATCCTCCTTCTCGTTGGCGGCGCTGGCGTTGGTCCGTTGCTCCGTGAGGGTCGAATAGCGATCGTTGAGCTCGCGGAGGGCGTTGAGGGCTTCCGTCAGGCCGAGGGTCTCGACGAGCGGGGCGTTCTCTTCCTTCGCGAGGTCGTTCAGCATCCCGTTGATCTGGACCGTCTCCTGTTGGTTGGGGAGGCGCGAGACGCCGACGTAGGGTTTGATCACCTTGTAGAGGGAAGTCGCGGCCACGCGCTTCGCCTCGATGGGGTTCTTCTGCTCGTTCGTGATGGTGGAGGTGACGTAGATCACCGTGTCGTCGCGCTGCTTGTCGGTGTCGGTCATTTGCGGCGTCTCGTCGTAGCCGAGCGTCGGCTTGACCAAGTCGCCCAATTGGTCGAGATCGGCTTGCATCGCGGCGCGATCCTCTTCCGTCAGGCCCAGTTCCGGGTTGCCGGCGCTGACGACGCCAGGGCTGCCGCCATCATCCTCGTCATCCGACTCGCTCGCGGGGAACGCGAGCTTCAGGAAGCGGGTCATGAGGTTGAGGTATTCCGAGTTGTTCAGCTTACCAAGCCCCAATTCTTCTTGTTTTACATATCTTGAAGCCATTTCTCAATAGTTTTTGAATACGGGCCAAAGGTATTATTTCTATTTGAAATCGTACGCATGAAAAAGAAAATTTATTTTTAAAAAAACAAAAAGCCCTTTCTTTACCCTTGAAGAGGCCTCGTGAAAGTAAAAAAATCCATTTCCGACCTCTGCCGAGGGCTTCGCGACGTTTGAAAGTCCATTTTCGACCTCTGCCGCAGGCTTCGCGCCATTTGAAAGTCCATTTTCGACCCCTGCCGCAGGCTTCGCGCCGTTTGAAAGTCCATTTTCGACCTCTGCCGCAGGGTTCGCGCCATTTGAAAATCCATTTTCGACCTCTGCCGAGGGGGTTCGCGCCACGCGGAAACCATTTTCGACCCCTGCCGCGGGGTTCGCGCCACGCGGAAACCATTTTCGACCCCTGCCGCGGGATCTCCCCCCCGGTCGACACCCTCCATTTCCACCCCCAATCCCCCAATTTCCCCATTTCTTAAAACCAAATGAACCGCGAACCACGCAAATTATATACTTTTGTAGCCTAATTCTACCGGATAATGGATGTAACGATCAAAAGAGTAAATACCATGGACGAGCTGGACGAGTTCGTTCATTTCGGCTACGAGCTATATAAAGATTGCCCCTACTACGTCCCGGGGCTGCTTGGAGAAGAGGTCATGACGCTCAGCGCCAAGTACAACCCGGCGTTCGAGGTGTGCGACGCCGCGCTTTTCCTGGCCTACAGGGGGCAGCGGATCGTCGGGCGGATCGCGGGGATCGTCAACAGGCTGAGCAACGAGGTCTGGGGGCAGAAGCGGGCGAGGTTCGGCTTCGTGGATTTCGTGGACGACGCCGAGGTGGTCGACGCGCTCTTCGGGGCCGTCGAAGCGTGGGCCCGCGAGCTGGGGATGACCGAGCTGCAAGGGCCGATGGGCTTCTCGGACATGGACCACGAGGGGATGCTGATCCACGGCTTCGACCAGCTGGGGACGATGGCGACCATCTACAACTACCCCTACTACCCGAAGCACATGGACCGCATGGGCTTCGTCAAGGATCAAGATTGGCTGGAATACAAGATCTACGTCCCCGACGAGGTGCCCGCGAAGCACTTGCGCATCGGCGAGCTGGTGAAACGCAAGTACGGGCTGCGCGTGATGAAGTTCAAGAACAAGAAAGAGATCATGCCTTACGCGCACGACATTTTCCATACGCTCAACGCCGCCTTCGCGCCGCTCTACGGGTTCGCCCCGCTGACGGAAAAGCAGATCGACTACTACGTGAGGATGTACGTCCCGATGCTACGTTACGACCTCGTGACGGCCATCGTCCGCGAGACGGACAACCGGGTCGTCGGCTTCGGCATTTCCCTCCCCAGCCTCTCGCGAGCCCTCCAGAAAGCGAAAGGGAAGCTGCTCCCCTTCGGTTGGATCCACCTGCTGCGGGCGCTGAAATCGAAGCCGAAGGTGATCGACCTCTACCTGACGGGCGTCTTGCCGGAGTACCAGAACAAGGGAGTCAACGCCCTCCTCTTCAACGACCTGATCCCGATCTACCGGAAACTGGGCGTCGTCTACGCGGAAAGCAATATCGAGCTGGAGACCAACACCGCCGTGCAGGCGCAATGGGAGTACTTCAAGCGCGAGCATCATAAGACCCGGCGGGCTTACGTGAAATCAATCAGTTGGGAACGGTGAAATGACAGGATTATATGACATCGCGCCCGGCGCCAGCTATAGCGAAGACGACATCAAGACCCTCGACTGGATGGAGCACATCCGCCGGCGGCCGGGAATGTATATCGGCAAGCTGGGCGACGGGAGTTTCGCCGACGACGGGATCTATGTCCTCCTGAAGGAAGTCCTCGACAACGCCATCGACGAGTACATGATGGGCTATGGGAAGACCATCGAGGTGACGATCGAGGAGGGTCGCGTCGAGGTGAGAGACTACGGGCGGGGCATCCCGCTGGGGAAAGTGGTCGACGTATCCAGCAAAATGAATACCGGCGCCAAGTACGACAGCAAGGCGTTCAAGAAATCCGTCGGCCTGAACGGGGTCGGCATCAAGGCGGTCAACGCCCTCAGCGCGCGGTTCGAGATCGAGAGCGCCCGGGAGGGGGAACGCAAGCGGGTCGCCTATAGCCGCGCCCTCATCCAAGAGGAATCGCCCATCGAGCCAACCGACCAGCCGAACGGGACAAGGGTCTCCTTCACGCCCGACCGGGAGATTTTCCCCGACTACCATTATAAAGACGAGTTCGTGGAGGCGTTGTTGAAAAATTACGTCTTCCTCAACTCCGGGTTGACGATCCTTTACAACGGCCGCAAGTTCTACTCGAAACATGGCCTGGAGGATCTGCTCAACGAGAACATGACCACCGAGCCGCTCTACCCCATCATCCACTTGCTGGGAGACGACATCGAGGTGGTCATCACCCACTCCAACCAATATGGCGAGGAGTATTACTCGTTCGTCAACGGGCAATTGACCACTCAAGGAGGGACGCACCTCTCGGCGTTCAAGGAGTCCGTCGGGCGCGTGGTGAAAGAATATTACAACAAGAACTTGGAATATACCGACATCCGGTCGGGCATCGTGGCGGCCATCAGCCTGAAGGTGGAGGAACCTGTCTTCGAGAGCCAGACGAAGACGAAATTAGGCTCTAAAGACATGGGGCCCGAGGGGCCGACGATCCAAAAATACGTGAGCGACTTCCTCAAGCGCGAGCTCGACAACTATTTGCACAAGCATCTGGATACCGCCGACACGCTGCTCAAGAAGATCCTCGACTCGGAAAAGGAGCGGAAGGCCATCGCCGGCGTGACCAAACTGGCGCGGGAGCGGGCCAAGAAGGCGAACTTGCACAACAAGAAGCTCCGCGACTGCCGTGTCCACCTCAACGACACGAAGGGCGACCGGCTGGAAGAGAGCGCCATCTTCATCACCGAGGGCGATTCGGCCAGCGGATCCATCACGAAAAGCCGCGACCCGAACTTCCAAGCCGTCTTCAGCCTCCGGGGCAAACCGCTGAACTGCTATGGCTTGACGAAGAAGATCGTCTACGAGAACGAGGAATTCAACTTGCTCCAGGCGGCGCTCAACATTGAGGAGGGCTTGGATGGGCTTCGATACAATAAAGTCATCATCGCCACCGACGCGGATGTGGATGGAATGCATATCAGGCTGTTGCTGATCACGTTTTTCCTCCAGTTCTTCCCCGACCTGATCAAGCGGAACCATGTCTTTATCCTGCAAACACCCCTTTTCAGGGTGCGCAACAAGCAGCGGACGTGGTATTGCTACTCGGAGGAAGAGCGCTTGGCGGCCATCGCGGCGGCCGGGAAAAACCCGGAGATTACCCGCTTCAAGGGCTTGGGAGAGATCTCGCCCGATGAGTTCCGCCATTTCATCGGCAAGGACATCCGTCTCGACCCCGTCACCCTGAAAAAGGAGGACGCCGTGAAGGAGATGCTGGAGTTCTACATGGGCAAGAACACGATGGAAAGGCAGAATTTCATCATCGACAACCTGGTCGTCGAGGAAGATATCATAAGTTGAACCCGATAGAAACCTATTTTCAAGGACATGGACAATGAGTCAGAAAAACGGATAGCCCTCTTCCCGGGGACGTTCGACCCCTTCACGATCGGTCATGAGTCGCTCGTCACGCGTGGCTTGGCGCTCGTCGACGAGATCATCATCTCCATCGGTATCAACGACAAGAAGTTGACCCACTTCCCACTGGAGAAACGCTTGGAGGCGATCCGGAATCTCTATAAAGATACCCCCCGGGTGAAGGTGATGGCGTATAATTCGCTGACGGTCGACTTCGCTCGCGAGGTGGGCGCGAGGTTTATCCTCCGGGGCATACGTACCGTCAACGACTTCGAATACGAGAAGAGCATCGCGGATGTCAACCGGAAACTCTCCGGCATCGAGACCTTCATCCTGTTCACCGAGCCGGAACATACGCATATCAGCTCTAGCATCGTCCGCGAGTTGCTCCGCTACGGGAAGGACATCTCCCAATTCGTGCCGAAAGGGACGAGGCTTTATTGAAAAAGGTATTGATAGTTGATTTAAAATAGGCAAAAAGAATGAATACGAGAGCTATAATTGTTGTCACCATGCTCCTGTTCCTCGCCATCGCCACGATCTTCGCGCAGCGAACCAACGTGCAGGCCCGGAAATTGCAGCTCGCGCTCTACGCGATCGAACGACTCTACGTCGATACGACAAGTGAAGTCAAGTTGGTAGAGGACGCCATCACGGGGATGCTGGATAACCTCGACCCCCACTCCACCTACATGGACCCGGAGGAGACTCGCGAGATGAACGAGCCGCTCCAAGGCAACTTCGACGGGATTGGCATCCAGTTCAACCTACTCACCGATACGGTCTACGTCATCCAAGTCATCCCGGGAGGCCCCTCGGAGAAGGTCGGATTGATCGCTGGAGACCGGATCGTCCAGGTCAACGACACGGTGATCGCGGGTGTCAAGATGCGCACGAACGAAATCATGCGCCGCCTCCGCGGCCCCAAAGGGACGGAAGTCCGCGTGAAGGTGAAACGAAAGGACGTCCCAGAGCTTTTAGACTTCAAGATTACCCGGGGGAAGATCCCTGTCTACAGCCTCGACGCGGCCTACATGGCCGACAAGCATACGGGCTACATCAAGCTAAACCGTTTCGCCGCCTCTTCCGCCGATGAGTTCCGGGAAGCGATCACCCGGCTGAAGAAGGAAGGCATGCGCGATCTTATCCTCGACCTGCAAGGCAATGGCGGGGGATACCTTAACATCGCCATCGACCTGGCCGACGAGTTCCTCGACGCCAACAAGTTGATCGTCTACACACGGGGAAGCAAAATGCCGCGGGAGGAAGCGGTATCGACAGCCCGCGGCGATTTCGAGAAAGGCCGTTTAGTCGTATTGGTGGACGAATCCTCCGCCTCGGCGAGCGAGATCGTATCCGGCGCGATCCAGGATTGGGACAGGGGCGTGATTGTCGGTCGACGGACATTTGGCAAGGGCTTGGTCCAGAAACCCATCCCCCTCCCGGATGGCTCCATGATCCGCCTGACCGTTTCCCGATATTACACCCCTACGGGCCGCTGCATCCAAAAGCCATACGATAGTGAACATCTCGAGGATTACCATCGCGACCTGATCGAGCGCTACAACCGCGGAGAGCTCATGAGCGCCGACAGCATCCATTTTCCGGATTCCCTCCAATACAACACCCTGACGACTCAGCGTACGGTCTATGGCGGAGGCGGCATCATGCCCGATGTCTTCATCCCCGTCGACACTTCCCGCTATACGGACTATCACCGCAAGATCGTCGCCGCCGGTATCGTCAACCGGATCTCCATGAACTATCTCGACGAGCATCGGGCGGAACTCACGGGCGCGTATAAGAAATTTTCCGCCTACGAGCGGGATTTCCACGTGAAGGACACCGACATGATGGCCAGCCTGCGTACGATGGCCGACGAGGAGGATATTCCATTCGACGAGGCCCAATACACCCGCTCGCGGCCCCTGATCGAACTCCAGCTCAAGGCCCTCATCGCGCGAGACCTCTTCGACATGGCCGAATACTTCCACATCATCAACGCGGACAATTCCAGCTACCAAAAAGCCTTGGAGATCATTAACGACAACGAAACGTATCAACGGTTACTGGGAGAATAGCGCATGTATTGGAACTTGTTTCTCACTTTCTTACGCATAGGGATGTTTACCATCGGTGGGGGATACGCCATGCTCCCGCTCATCCAAAGGGATGTCGTCGACCGGGGATGGATGACGAAGGAGGAATTCATAGACCTTTTCGCCGTCGCCCAGTCATTACCCGGCATTTTCGCGGTCAATATTTCTATTTTCGTGGGCTACAAGTTGAAGCGCATCGGGGGAAGTGTCGTCTGCGCCTTGGGGACGATCCTCCCTTCCTTCCTGATCATCCTGATGATCGCGCTCTTCTTCACCCATGTCCGCGACAACGAGTGGGTGGAGAAAATCTTCAAGGGATTACGCCCGGCGGTCGTCGCCCTGATCGCCGTCCCCTGCCTTACCACCGCCCGATCGATCAAGCTTTCCTACGCGCAACTGGTTATACCCGTCGCGGCGGCGGGACTGATCTGGCTCGCGGGCGTTTCGCCGGCGTGGATCATCTTGGCGGCAATCGCCGGGGGGTTGATTTATGGACGCGTTAAAAAGAGGATATGAAATGATTTGGCTCCAGTTATTATATGTCTATTTGAAGATCGGGATCTTGGGTTTCGGCGGCGGCTACGCCATGTTGTCTCTCATACAGGCGGACGTCGTCGACCGATACGCTTGGATCACCCTGCAAGAATTCACCGACATCGTCGCCATCTCCCAAATGACGCCGGGCCCGATCGGCATCAACAGCGCCACCTACATCGGCTATACGGCCATCCACAACGCCGGTTATTCCCCCTCCATCGCCATTCTGGGATCGTGCCTGACGACGGCCGCCGTGTGCCTGCCCTCTTTCCTCCTGGTCCTTTTCATTTCGACCATGTTCGAAAGGTTTAAGCGCAATCGCTACGTCGAGGCCGCCTTCACCGGACTGAGGCCGGTCACCGTCGGATTGATCGCCGCCGCCGCCCTTCTCCTCATGAACCACGAGAACTTTATCGACTATAAAAGTTTCTTGATATTCGCCGGCGCGTTTATCCTCACCTGGAAGTTTAAGGTCCACCCGATCTTGATGATCTTCCTCGCGGGCGTCGCCGGCCTTCTGCTTTATTGGTAAACGATTTTTACGGAATAGGATATGATTAGACAACGATTCAAGATAAAAAAATATTTCCCCACGGCGGTCCGCGCGATCGCCCTTATCCTCTGCCTGGCCGCTTGCCAAAAAGAGGATGTGCCTGAACCCCAAAGGGCGCGCGCCATCCTGCTCTACATGGCGGGCGACAACAACCTCGGCGCCCAGATCGATCGCAACATCGCGCAGATCATCGAGGGCGCCCAGGGCCTCGACACGCGCCAATACGAGTTCCTCATCTACGCCGACCAGCGGGGACACACGCCCGCGCTTTTCCGCCTGGCCGAACGCGGGGGGGCCGTCGACACGGTCCGCGTCCGCGACTACGAGGAGCATAATTCCGCCCAGGCGCGGACCCTCGGCCAAGTCCTCCACGACGTCCGCGCGGACTTCCCCGCCCCCAGCTACGGCCTCATCCTCTGGAGCCATGGGACCGCGTGGTTTCCCGACAACGGCAACGGCTATCTCCGCTCGTTCGGCATCGAGGACGATGAGACCACCGAGATCGACGAGCTCGCGGACGTCCTTCAGGGGCAGCGCCTCGACTTCCTCCTCTTCGACGCCTGCTACATGGGCGTCGCCGAGGTCGTCTACGAGTTGCGCGACGTCGCCGACCATATCATCGCCTCGCCCACCGAGGTGCTGAGCACCGGCTTCCCCTACGCCGACCTCATGCCCCTCTTCCTGGCCCCGACGGTCGACGCGGTAGCCCTCGCGCGCACGTTCTTTAATTATTATGATCAAATGAGCGGCGATTGGCGCACGGCCACGGTCTCCGTCACCGACACCGACGCCCTCCCCCGCCTGGCCGAGGCCACGAGAGACGCGCTCGGCGGACGCACGCTCGCCGACATGACCCGCCTCGACGCCTCCGGCCTCCAAGCGCTCGAGCACCTATCCCGCGCCACCCCATGCCTCTACGACCTGCGCGACATCGTCGCCGCCGTCGCCACCCCCGAAGCCCTCGCGCGCTTCGACGAGGCCCTGGCCGACGCCGTCCCCTATGCCGCCGCGACGCCGACGGCCTATTTCGACTCGCCCGGCTATTCGCTGTCTATCCGCAGCTTCTGCGGACTTTCCGCCTACCTCCCGCGCGAGGGCCTGGACCGGTTGAGCGAGTGGTATCGAAGGCTGGATTGGCACGAGGCTGTTTATGATAAATGATTTTAATTCTAAACTTCTAAATATTAAGGAAAATGAAAGTAGCGATCGTAGGCGCCAGCGGCGCCGTAGGACAAGAATTTCTCAGGGTTCTTGAACAAAGACAGTTCCCCATCGACGAGCTCCTCCTCTTCGGCTCGTCGCGCAGCGCCGGACGGGATTATTCCTTCCGGGGAAAATCTTATACGGTTAAGGAGTTGAAACATAACGACGATTTCGAGGGCGTGCAGATCGCCTTCGCCTCGGCCGGAGCGGGCACCTCGCGCGAGTTCGCCCCCACCATCACGAAGCACGGGGCCGTGATGATCGACAACTCCAGCGCCTTCCGCATGGACAGCGACGTGCCCCTGGTCGTGCCCGAAGTCAACGCCGAGGACGCCCTGACGCGCCCCCGCGGCATCATCGCCAACCCCAACTGCACCACCATCCAGATGGTCGTGGCCCTCAAGGCGATCGAGAACTTGAGCCACATCCGCAAGGTGCACGTCTCGACATACCAGGCGGCGAGCGGAGCCGGAGCGTCGGCCATGGATGAGTTGAAAAAGCAATACGCGCAACTGCTCAACGGCGAGGAACCGACCGTCGAGAAGTTCGCTTACCAGCTTGCCTTCAACCTCATCCCCCACGTCGACGTGTTCACCGACAACGGCTATACGAAAGAGGAAATGAAGATGTACAACGAGACGCGCAAGATCATGCACTCCGACATCGAGGTAAGCGCCACCTGCGTACGCGTCCCCGTCATGCGGGCGCATAGCGAGGCGACGTGGGTCGAGACCGAACGCCCCATCAGCGTCGAGGAGGCGCGCGAGGCTTTCGCCAACGCGCCGGGCGTTATCCTGCAAGACAATCCGGCGGAGAAAATTTACCCGATGCCGCTCTTCGTCGCCGATCACGACGAGGTGTTCGTCGGACGTATCCGAAAAGACTTGTCCAACCCGAACGGACTGACCTTCTGGACCGTGAGCGACCAGATCCGGAAGGGCGCCGCGCTCAACGCGGTGCAAATCGCCGAGTATCTCCTTCAAGTGGGGAACGTCAAGGCTTAAGCTGACGGTTATCTCAATTGACCTGTTTTTCTTCAATCCGCCGCGGCCAGGGATCCTGAAAATCTCTCGGCCGCGGCTTCTTTTTTGGCCCTATCTCCTCTTCATTTTGAAAAATAGTCATTTTACCGCTCATTATAAAAAAAGTAGTGGCGGAAATAGTCATTTTTCAATGCGTTATTCTTTTTTGTGTGGTAGAAATAGTGCCGTTTCCATGAATTATGCTTTTGGGGCTGGTGGAAATAGTCATGCACGCGTGCATATATAAATCGACCGGGTGGAATGAATGATTCACGCGAACATATATAAGTCGACCATGGCGAATCTATTTATTTTTGGGAAAATGACTATTTCCACCGCATAAAAAAGGCCACGACAAAAATCGTGACCTCCAAAGAAAAAGGATTTATTTAAAAGTAATAAAGCATTACGCCGAGGACGCGATGATTCGTGACATGATAGTCGGCGCTTACCCGGCCACCGTCCGCGTAGTCAACCGCGCCATACCAGGCCACCGATGGGCTATACTCGAAGCCGAAGCGCCAATGCGGCAGGTTGTAGGTGAGTTGCAAATTGGTCGTGAACAGTTGGGCGACGTTCAGCCCGACGCCGTAGGTCTCGCCCGTCAGCGCGGTGCCCGCTCCCAGATTTTTCAGGTAACCCACGAAGAGGCCGGGCCGCCATTTCGCGTCGTAATAGATGTTGAGCCACGACGTGGAGAAAAGGTAGCTGGCGTAATCGCGCTCGCCCGTCCGCGGGTCGACGCGGGTGACGCCGTAGCCGCCCAGCATGGAGGTGTGGGCCAAATTGTTCGCCAATAAAGTCTTGCCCGCCACGTGCAGCTTGCCGTCGACATACTCGAAATGGGCCTCGCCCGAAAGCGCGTTGACGCGCTCGGCGACCTTGAAGGTCTGCCCCTCCACCTCGCTCCGCGTACGGGGCGCGATGGAGAGGAAATCGATCCCGACGCCCCATTTCCACCCGCCGCGGCCATACTCCACGCCCGCGTAAAGCTCGGGGACGCACCCGTTCTTAATGTACTCCTCGCTTTTCCCGTTCGGCCCGGTCGAGAGGTATTGGAGCTGCCACACGGCCGCCGCGCGGAAATCGAAGCCGTCGCGCAGGAGGCGGTAACGGATCTGCGGGCTGCGGTTGAAGGGGTTGAAGGGCGCGCCAGTGCAAAGGTTGAGCATCGAGGGGTGCACGTCGCCGAAGAGCGGGTGCCACGTTTGCCCCACCAAAACGGACGAGCGCCCCCAGTCGAGGTTCACGTAGGCGTGGCGTATGCGTAGGATCGCCCAGTCGCTGCCCGAGCCGCGGAAGTCGGTCTCGATCTTGGCGCTCGTGCGGGCGCGTCCGACGTTTGGCCCGGTGATGTCGAGCCCCAGGCGCGTATATAAGAGGTAAAAGCTGCCGTTCGGCTTGGCGTTGAGGTCGTCGCCCTGGGCGTCGTAGTCGTGCGGCTTGGGGAAGAGGTAGAACAGGCCGTCTACGTTCTCCTGGTTGGCCCTTGAGTTATAAAAAAGGTCGCCACGCACTTGGCCGTAAAACTTATACGAGAAATTCGGCCGTTGCGCCCCGGCGCTTCCCGGCGCGAGGAGCGGCAGGAGGAGAAGCGCGAGGAAACCTGATCTATAGGATTTTCTTTTCATGATTCCGCTTTTAAAAATAATACATTAAGAGGCCGAGCACGCGGTGGTTCGTGACGGCGTGGGTGTTTCGCGGGCGGCCGGAGGAGAGGTCCGTCTCGCCGTAGAAGGCCGTCGCCGGGCAATACTCCAAGCCGAGCTGCCAGTGCGGCAAATTGTAAGAGAAATGGAGGTTGCACGTGAGCAGCTGGTCGATGTCGAGGCCCATGCCATAGACGCGGTCGGGCGAGACGAGCGCGTCGTCAGTGCCCAGGTTCTTGCTGTATCCCAAGAAGAAGCCCGCCTTCCATTTCGTGCCGTAGGTCACGTTCAGCCAGGAGGTGGAATGGCGGAACGGGGTGTAGCGCCATTGCCCGGAGGCCTCGTCGACACTTTTCACCCCAAAGCCGCCGAGCATGGCCAGGTGGTCGAGCCCGGAGGCAAAAAACGTCTTCGCGGCGACCATCCACTGCCCGCGGCGGAGCTTCGCGTGGGCGCCGATCGTGTAGGTCGTCATCCGCTCCTTCACGCGGAAAGTTTCCCCGCCGACCACCGCTTCCGTACGGGGCTTGAGCGAGATCAGGTGAGCGCCGACGCCATACGTAAGGCCCTCGCCCGGCGTCACATCGGCACCGAGGAAGATCTCCGGGACGAGGCTATTCTTGATATAATCCTCGCTCGCCCCCAACGGCCCGTTGGACAGGTACTGGAGCTGCCAGACGGCGGCGGCCGTCAATCGGATCGCGGGCGCGGGCCAAAAGCGGTAGCGGATCTGAGGGCTGCGGTTGAACGGCTGGAAAGGGGCGCCGGTGGAAAGGTTGAGGACGTCGGGCACGACGTCGCCGAAGAGCGGATGCCACGTGACGCCGGCGAGCACCTCCTGTTTCCCCTCCCACGCGAGGGCCGCGTAAGCCTGCCTGATCCTGAGGAGGTAATGATTTCCCGAAAAGCCACCGAAATCGACCTCGATCTTGGCGGCGGAAGTGGCCGTGCCGACGCGCGGCCCCTTGACGTCGAGGCCCAAGCGGGTGGTGAACGAGTAGAAACTGCCGTTGGGCGTGGCGTTCAGGTCCTCGCCGTTGGGGTCCGGGTCGCGGTCCAGGGGGAAAAGGTAAAAGTTGCCGTCGATAGGCGCTTGGTTGGCTCTCGAATTGTAAAAGAGATCGCCCCGCACGAAACCGTAGAAGTCGTACGAGAAAGCGCGCTTCTGCGCGACGGCGAAGGTGCTCGCGAAAAGGGCCACGAGCGGCCACAGGATCCGTTTCATTCCTCCAAAGCGTTTAATATTTGCTACTTACCCCTAAAGGAGTCGCGAATATAGGTAAATTTAATTACAAAACTTGAAAAACTGAAATATTATTCGTTCCTTTGCTAGCAAATTTCCAAAAGACGGGAAAAATTTGTCTCGTTTTTAAGGCTAAAAAGAAACAATAGGATTAAAAAAGAAACATAAGAACGATGAGCACGAAAAAATTTCTCTTGGAAGAGAAGGACATTCCCAGCGCATGGTACAACATCATCCCGGACATGCCGAACAAGCCCCTTCCACTGTTGAACCCGAAGACGAAAGACCCCCTGAAGACGGAGGAGCTCTTCCCCATATTCGCGGAAGAGCTGGCCCGGCAGGAGATGAACGTGACGGATTCCTGGATCGCGATCCCCGACGAGGTGCGTGAGCTTTACCGCATCTGGCGCCCCACGCCGCTCGTCCGGGCGACGGGCCTGGAAAAGGCGTTAGACACGCCCGCGCATATTTATTTCAAAAACGAGAGCGTCAGCCCGATCGGGTCGCACAAGTTAAATTCGGCCCTCGCCCAAGCGTATTACTGCAAGAAGGAAGGGGTGACGAATATCACGACCGAGACGGGCGCGGGGCAATGGGGCGCCGCGCTGTCGTTCGCCGCGAAAGCGTTTGGCCTCGAGCTGGCGGTCTATATGGTCAAGGTAAGCTACCATCAGAAGCCCTACCGGCGCTCAATCATGCAGACGTTCGGGGCGGAAGTCATCGCCTCGCCCAGCATGAGTACGCGCGCCGGCAAGGACATCATCACCCGCAACCCGAACTATCAGGGCAGCCTCGGGACGGCGATTTCCGAGGCGGTGGAATTGGCCATGCAGACGCCGAACTGTAAGTACACGTTGGGAAGCGCCCTCAACCATGTGATGCTCCATCAGACGGTCATCGGCCTTGAGGCGGAGAAGCAGATGGAGATGGCCGGGGAATATCCGGATGTCGTGATCGCGTGCTTCGGCGGGGGCTCGAACTTCTCGGGCATCTCGTTCCCGTTCTTACGGCACAAGCTCCGCGAAAACAGCGCCGTGCGCGTGGTCGCCGCCGAGCCCACGTCGTGCCCGAAGCTGACGCGTGGCGAGTTCCAGTACGACTACGGCGACGAGGCCGGGTACACGCCGCTGATCCCGATGTTCACGTTGGGGCATAACTTCGCGCCGGCGAATATCCACGCGGGCGGGTTGCGCTACCACGGCTCGGGCGCGATCGTCAGCCAGCTGATGAAAGACGGGCTCATGGAAGCGGTGGATATCCAACAACTCGACACGTTCAAAGCCGCGACGATTTTCGCCCGCGCCGAGGGCATCATCCCGGCTCCCGAATCGTCGCACGCCATCGCCGCCGCCATCCAGGAAGCCGAGGCGGCCAAGCGGGAGGGGAAAAAGAAGGTGATCTTGTTCAACCTGTCCGGGCATGGCCTGATCGACATGGCCTCATACGATCGTTACTTCGCGGGCGACCTCGCCAACTACTCGGTAAGCGATGAGGAATTAAAACAGAATTTCAAAGAGCTGGAAAAAATCATCTAGGCCCGAAGGCTAACGATGTATCCCCAAAAAAAGGCATCTTTCACGAGCGGAAGATGCCTTTTCTTTTCGCGAAAGAGCCCCGCGCCTACAGGTCGTCGTATTTCTGGAATAAAAAGTCGTTGTAGGGGAAGCGGGATACGTGGATCCTTTTCACCCGCTCGTAGAGCAGGCTCTTCAAGGCGTCGATATTGATTTTCTCTTTCGCCGAGAGGAAAATGCAATCGTCACCCAGCTTATTCATCCAGGTGCTTTTGAGTTCCTCCAAACTGATGTTCTCACGGGTGCGCGGGGTGAGGTCGTCCTCCTCTTTCGGGACGAACGAGAAGGCGTCGACCTTGTTGAAGAGCAAAATCATGGGCTTTTCCGTGTCGTCGATCTCCGCGAGGGTGCGGTTGACGACTTCGATTTGCTCCTCGAAGCTGGGATGGGAAATGTCGACGACGTGGAGGAGCAGATCGGCCTCGCGGACCTCGTCGAGCGTCGATTTGAAAGACTCGACCAATTCTGTCGGCAATTTCCGGATAAACCCGACCGTGTCCGAAAGCAGGAAGGGGAGGTTGTCGATGATGACCTTTCGCACGGTCGTGTCAAGCGTGGCGAAAAGTTTATTCTCCGCGAAGACCTCGCTTTTGCTCAACAAATTCATCAACGTCGATTTCCCCACGTTCGTATAGCCTACCAGGGCGACGCGGACCATCTTCCCGCGATTTTTCCGCTGGACACTCTTCTGCCGGTCTATCTCCACCAGTTCCCGCTTCAACCTCGAAATCTTATCGAGGATGATCCGCCGGTCGGTCTCTAATTGAGTTTCACCGGGTCCACGCATGCCGACGCCACCCCGTTGCCGCTCCAAGTGGGTCCACAGGCGCGTGAGGCGTGGGAGCATGTAGCGATATTGCGCCAGCTCGACTTGCGTTTTGGCGTGGGCCGTCTGCGCCCGCCTCGCGAAAATGTCGAGAATCAGATTGGTCCGATCCAAAATTTTCACGTCCAATTCCTTTTCGATATTTCGCAATTGTTTGGCGGAAAGCTCATCGTCGAATATCACGAGACCGATCTCATTCTCCACGACATATTCTTTTATCTCCGCCAACTTGCCCATACCGACAAACGTCACGGAGTTTGGCTTCTCCATTCTTTGCGTGAACCGCTTGACCGCTTCCACGCCGGCGGTGTCCGCCAAGAAAGCGAGCTCATCCAGATACTCCTTGACTTTCTGTTCATTTTGCTCCGGGGTAATCAAACCCACCAAAACCGCTTTCTCGGTTTGCGCTTCTGTGATAATAAACTCTTTCATATCGCGAAGATAATACGTTAGGAAAAATCTTATTCCCTTCCACGATCGTTTTTTGACATAACCCGCTTGCTTTCCAAAAAAGAAGCGTTACTTTCGCGGAAACAATTCAATTTTTAAACACCTAGGCACTATGAAGAACTATTACTCGTTTTTCCGTAGGATCCTCGTCTTATTCGCGGGGATATTCCTTTCCAAGGGTATGCTTGCCCAAGTTTCCGAATCTTTACCGGCTGATCCCGTAGAATGGGAAGCGTTCGTGAATGGTCGCGAGAATAAGCTCGTGATGGACACTTTCCGTTTGCAGACGTTCCAACAACGGCCGGAAGACAATTGGAGTTATCAACCGACTTCTTTTGAGATTATATCTTCCGAAGATCAAGATTTCAAAGGAGCACACGGCGACTATTTATTGAAAGTTCCAATGGCGGAAGAAATCCATTTCGCGCGATTCGATTCTACGCTTTATAAAAGCTGGATAATTACGCTTCGATTCTCATGCTTCAATTTTCCGGATGATGGACTTTGGTGGGCAAACACTTACCGAACATGGGCGACAAAAGAAGTCACGATTTTCACCCAATCTGGAGTTGCAGGGAATACGAAAAGCCCATCTTTCCGTCCTGTCAATATTTCCATGAACCCCCTAGGCGCGTCTTTCTTCGGCACATCCGCGAGCGATGACATGGACAACGCTTACGCCTACATCGACAGCATTTACGCTTATGGAGAAATACCTCAATACTCTCTTTTCACGGGAAATGGTTCCTGGAACGATAGCTTGCGCTGGAGCCATCTCCCTGCCGCCCGGCATCGGGACGCTTTGATCGACGGGCATGTCTACGTCGAGGGGTTCGAGAGCGCCAATAGCGTCACGGTTGGTTCGGGGGGAATACAGATTGGCGAGGATGGGCTTTTGCGAATCAAGGACTTGACGCTCCATGCAGGAATGGAACAAGCGACTTATCTGGAATCGAAAGGCACGCTGGATCTCGACGGACGATTGGTGGTCGACCTTGAAATGCCGTCGAAAGGCGAATGGTATTTCTTCTCGCTCCCATTCGATTGCGAATTGGAAGACATCGCCCCGGAATGGGAAATGGGAGACAGCGAGACCGAAGGGACAGGCAATTATTTCTACCTCGCCACGTACGACGGAGACCTTCGGGCCCAAACCGGATCGGCCAGCGGGAATTGGCGCGTCGTCCCCGTTCCGGATGAGACCGGAGAGGAGTCAATCATCAAAAGATACAAAGGCTATTTGCTGGCCATCGACGAGGGGGCCTCAAGCAACCGGATCCGCTTCTCCTCGCGGCGAGGAGCGATCTCTTCCAAATTCGGATCGTCCGAACGGGTCAATGTCGTCTTGAACTCCTCCGCAGGAATCAGCGACTCGACACATTTCGGCTGGAAACTCGTGGGCAACCCTACGGCCGCCCCGCTTTCCATCGCGACAATCGCGGACAATCCCGACATTGGCAATCAGATCTATATCTATCGGAACGGGAAATACCAAGCGCTCGACAAGCGATCGGTCACCTCAGTCGCTCCTTTTTCCGCCTTCTTTGTCCAGGCCAAACGGGAGACCACCCTCACGCTGGAGCCCCTGATCACCGAAACGGCCCTCCGTGCCGCCTCGCCCCTCGCCTTCTCCCTTAAAAACGGGCCTGAGCCCATGCCCCTCGCGACAGGGACGGCCCAGATCGACTCGGATCTTCCTGCCGTAAGTTTCGATGGGGAGGTTTTAAGGATCGAGCCTCACCCGACGCCGATCGAGGTCGTCATTTATGACCTTGGGGGGAAAATACGCTGGCGGGAAAGTGTCGGGACGGCAGGCGGCCTCATCGCGCCACGGCTCCCGGCGGGCATCTATCTCGCGCGAATCCAATCAAGCGGAGGATGTCGAACCTTGAAAATCGCGCGATAAGGCCAATTTCATCGCGAAGTCGTTGGATGATCTGGAAGAAAAAGGTTACTTTTGTCGTCTAACAAAAACAAATAGCAACCATGAGAGCATTATACGGATTATTGCTGGGCGTCTTGTGCGCCTGCGGGGGCACGGAAGACAAGATGCCCTACCAGAATACGATCGCGATAGAGCCTGGCGATTCTCAAGAAACGATTATCGAGAAAGCCGCCCACGTCGTCCCGACCGCCAACCAGCTCGCGGCCCAACAACGAGAGTTCATCGCCTTTATCCATTTCGGCCCGAACACGTTTACCCGCCTCGAGTGGGGAACGGGAATGGAAGATCCCAAGATTTTCGACCTCAAGACGCTTGACACGGACCAATGGTGCGAGGCGATGAAAGAGGCTGGCATCCAGCTGGTCATCCTGACGGCCAAACACCACGACGGATTCGTGCTTTGGCAAAGCCGCTATACGAGACACGGGATCATGTCCACCAATTTCCAAGAGGGCAAAGGCGACATCATGCGCGACCTCTCCGCGTCGTGTAAGAAATACGGCTTGAAGCTCGGCATCTACCTCTCGCCTGCCGACCTCTATCACATCGAGAACCCCGACGGCCTTTACGGCAATTTAAGCAAGCCGACCAAGCGCGTCATCCCAAGAGAGGTGGAAGGAAGGCCTTTCGCCGACACGACGAAATTCGAATTCGTCCTCGACGATTACAACGAGTATTTCATGAACCAACTGTTTGAGCTGCTGACGGAATACGGCCCCATCGACGAGGTCTGGTTCGACGGCGCGCACCCCAAGCGCAAGGGCGGCCAGCAATACGACTACCACGCGTGGAAAACGCTGATCCAGAAATTGGCCCCCAACGCCATCGTCTTCGGACGCGAAGGCACCCGCTGGTGCGGCAACGAGGCCGGCGGCACGCGCGACACGGAATGGAACGTCATCCCCTACCAGGCGAACCCCGACACGATGTCCGTCTTCCACGACTTGACCGACACCGACCTCGGCAGCCGGGAAAAACTCTACGCCGGCAAATTCTTGCATTACCAACCGGCCGAGACCAACACCTCGATCCGCGAGGGATGGTTCTACCGCGACGACGAGGACCAAAAGACGCGTAGCGCCGACGACGTCTTCGACATCTACGAACGGGCGGTCGGCGGCAACTCGATCTTCCTGCTCAACATCCCGCCCAACCGCGAGGGACGTTTCTCGCAGACCGACGTCGATGTCCTGAAAGAGGCCGGGAAACGGATCCGAGAAACCTACGGGACTGACCTGCTGGCCGACGCGAAAGCCGACCGCGTCCTCCTCGACCGCGACCTGAACTCCTTCGTGACGCTCCCCGCCGAGGGGGGCGAGATCACGATCCGGCTCCCGGAGGCGAAGACCATCAACCGCGTGGCCATCCAGGAAGCCATCGCCGTACGGGGTGAGCGCGTGGAAACGCACGCCCTCGACGCGTGGATCGACGGCCAGTGGCAAGAAGTGGCCCAAGCGACCAACATCGGCTACAAACGCATCCTGCGCTTCCCCGACGTGACGACCGACCGCCTGCGCCTCCGCGTCATCGAGTCGCGCCTCGCGCCGGCCATCGCCACCATCTCCGCCCACTACTACCACTCGCGGCCGCCGCGCCTGGAGGCTTCGAGAGGCAAGGATGGACTCGTGACGATCCAGCCCTCGCGCCAGGCTTTCGGCTGGAACCGCATCGCCGAGAACGCGGCCAGCAACCTGAACGCGGGCTATACCATTTATTATACGACCGACGGCACCGAGCCGACCGAGCAGTCCACCCGCTACGAGACCCCCTTCGAACTGCCGGGTAGCGCCGAGATCCAAGCCGTCGCCATCCTCAACGGCGAGCGGGGCGCCGTCCACGAGGCCCGTATCGGCTATGCGAAAACGGGGTGGACCCTCGTCGGTGCCGACACGGAAGCCGACAAGCACGAGGCCGCCCTCGCCATCGACGCCAACCCCCTGACCTATTGGAAAAGCGACGCCACCGGCGCACGGCATACCCTCACGATCGACTTCGGCGAGCGCCTCTCGCTCAACGGTTTCATCTATACCCCACAGACCGAGAACGGCGAGGGCATGATCGCCAAAGGCCGCCTGAGCGTCAGCGACGACGGCAAGACCTGGCGCCCCATCGAGACCTTCGAGCTGGGCAACCTCATCAACGACCCCTCGCCGCGGGCCGTCCGATTCAAGGCGCCGAGCGAAGGCCGGTATGTCAAATTGGAAAGCATGGAAATCGCGGGCGGCAGTCGTGTCGCGGCGATTGGAGAAATCGACTTTTACTAAGTTAATGTTCTCATGATAATTAAAATTTAATTAAACTTGAAGGCCATGGCATCCGTGAGGAGCCCATGGCCTATTTTATTCAATTGTTTGCCCCCCCTCATTGGGTGGTGGTAATGGTGGCAATGTAGAGACGATGTGCACATCGTCTCTACGAAAAAAACAAAACAATATGAATATCAGACCACCTCCGGCGACCCGTCGCCATCGTTGTCCACGCCGGGCTGCGGCTCTTCCGTCTCGTCGCCACCGGGTTCGGTCGGGGTGGTTTGCTCGCCGCCGGGGGTTTCGGTGTCCTCGCCGGGCGTTTCCGGTTTCGGCTCCTCGCCGGAAGGTTTCTCGTCAGTCTCCGTCTTGCCCGACGAGGAACCGCCTTCCATATTGGAATAGAGGTTGATCCGGGCGTTCACGTCGTCGATGAAGCCCTCCAGCTCGTCCGACGGCTGGACGATCGCGTAAGCGTTGACCACTTGGACGATCTCATCGTAAACCGCTCGAACCTCGCCCAATTTCTTATAAGTATCCACCTCCTTGTTGTCCTGACGGGCCTTTTCCTCTTCGGCCTTCGCCTCGAATTTTAGCTTGAAATTCTCGTTCGCCTCCTTCAGGGCCGCGGCCTCTTCCTCCAGGTGCAAGGCGGCGACCTCCTCCGCGTACTCGTCGAGCACCCGGTTCATGCCGTCGATCTCGGCTGTTTCCTGTTGATACTGATGACGTTGAATATCCTTGTACGGGGCGGTGTTCGCGCTCAACGTATTCGCCGCCTTCGCTTTCGCCTCGATCGGGCTGTTCAAGTGCGCCCGGATGACGCCGCTCACGGTCCCCACCAAGCGATCCCGTAAGTCGTCGTCCGTCCGCAAAATCAGGGTGCTCGCGTAAGCCGTCGGGCGGCGGATCAGTTCCTGCGCCTCCTCGATTTTATCCAAATAAACAGTTACTTGCGTCTCGATACGGAGCGCCGCCGGCGTGTATTTCTCAATCAATTTGCGCACGCTTTCATGAAAAGAAACCCGTACGCCCGCCGTCAATTGTGTCTCACTAAAAGATTTAATTTGTTTAGCCATGGTATATAATTTTAAAATTAATATTCCCTCTAAAATTCCCGCGCAGCTCCCGCGCGGGCTGTCAAAACGTTTGGACAAGTCGCGCAGCGGCTGCGCGAGCCGTCCAAGCCCTTGGATACCTTCACGCGAGCGCTGCGGAAGCCGTCTAGGCCCTTGGATACCTTCACGCGAGCGCTGCGGAAGCCGTCTAGGCCCTTGGACAAGTCGCGCAGCGGCTGCGCGAGCCATCCAAACCCTTAGAAACCTTCATGCGACTCCTGCGGAAGCCGTCCAAGCCCTTGGACAAGTCGCGCAGCAGCTGCGCGAGCCATCCAAGCCCCTGGACACCTCGCGCAGCTCCCGCGTGAGGTCGTCTAAGCCCTTGGAAACCTTCCGCAGCCGCTGCGCGAGCCATCCAAGCCCCTGGACGCCTTCCGCAGCGCTCGCGTGAAGCCATCCAAACCCTTGGACAGGTCGCGCAGCGCTCGCGTGAAGCCATCCAAACCCTCATTCTCTAGAACCGATAACCAAACGAGATAGTCTCGGCATGATACCGCTCGTCGCCGAAGGAAAGGTCGCTGCCGAGGCGAACAAAGAAGCGCTTCACCTCGACGCCGCCCATCACGGAAAGCCCCCCTTCCACCGTACGACCATGATCGTCATTCCGGTGCACGAAAGTGTCCCTCCAATCATTCGCGAAGAACAGGCCAAGATATGGTCCCGCACCGACGAAAAGACGAACCTCATCAGCCACCTCCCAAGCGAAACGGGCCCGCAATGGGATTTGGAACATGTGACGCAACAACGAGGGCTTTTCTTTCGTCACGTACTCATAATCCGTAAAATCCGTATAGGAATACCCCCGCTGCGTATAATACAAGCCCGACTCCAGCGAGAAAAGCGGCGTGAACTGGTATTCCACCGCCGCGCCCACCTTGATTCCGGGCCGCCACTCGTAAAGATGCCGCTGATAAGCCGAAAGTCCCAACTCCGGGGAAACGCTCCATTGCGCTTGGGCGGACAACGCAGCGAATAAGCAAATAATTAATAAGCTGAATTTCTTAAGCATAATTCTCATTATCACATTAAACTTATTCTAATTGAAGAAATCCGATCATTCCAAGAATCATTCGTTCCCGTCACACGCCAATCCTTCAAGCAAGGTATAGCCAAAACACCAGGATTTTTATCCACAGGAACAGTCGGATACTTTAAAATATAATCACCTTCAATTTGCGTAGCCGAATTTCGATATACAATAAAAGAAAAACTATGGTTGCTAAAATTAGAATCCTCATACAATTCAAACAATATCCGTCTACCAGCAAAATCCAAATTATACGCAACTAGAGATGTTGTCTTATCATTCAAATCATAATCTTTAAGATGCGAAACTTCTATTTTTGACGATCCAGTTGTCTTTAACTCAAAGCAATAATAAGAATCATCATAATTTTCATCATCGAAAAGCCACAAATTTGCGATTTGATGGTCATCTGTTTGCGCCGGAGGATATGGAGTAATCCAATCATGCCCCGTATAATAAGGTTCTATGCCGAAATCCCGATACTGTTGAATTAACATACTGTCACGCTCAATAATACCCGATAATTGCATTTTAAACGCCTCTTGATTATCGAAAAACTCAGGAATTCCATCCCAATGAAGATAAGTCACAAGATTAGTATTTTGATCAAACACCTCTAATAATTCTTCCACTTCAGGATTATCAATTCGGATGACAGAATCGTTCACAAGGGTCGCTGTATATTCATAAGTTTCCCCTTTATAAAAAAACTTTTTCTCTTGATAAATCGTATCATTAGATACATTTAATGATTTTGTCGCCAAAAGATCCAAATCATTCCCTGAAATCTCAGGCTCAATCAAATCATTACTGCAGGATGAAAATCCCAACACAGTTGACAAAAGAGTCAACACTAAAACTTTCTTTTTCATAAAACCTTTAATCAGTTATAGAATAAATTTTAATTGATAATTCATTTGCTCACTAACAACCAAGAGCGTATAATTCCCACTTGGTAAATAATCAATAGGAATGGTGTACAATTGCGGTTGATCAATGTTCACATACTCCTCATAAACCACCTCGCCTCGCTCATCCAGGATCTGGATCGAGGCCGAAGCGCTTAAGGGATTAAAACACAAGACATCGTTCTCAATAGAGACCGGGAACCATGGGGGACATTTCTTTCCTCCACCTTTATTCGCTTTCTCCGCGAAAAGGGAGGAGAAAGAAAATAAACAAAAACCACAAATTAGAAATACGAATCTTTTCATTTGAAAATTGTTTTTATGCGCTGCAAAAATACATGCGTTACAATTCGCGGCTTAAAAATCGTGTTCGCGTTTTGTTCGCGTTTTGTTCGCGAAATCACAAACCGCTATAAATCAAGAATGAATTTTTCAAATTTTCTAGCAGAACCCTTTTCACCGGTCAGTTTAGTGTAAAGGCGATAGCGGGTGGAAGAGATGGCTGTCACAGAATAATTAAGGAGTTTCGCTATATTTGTCACTGTCATACGGATCTTGACCAAATAACAAACACGCAACTCTATCTGAGAGAGTTTAGGACATAGGGCGATCAGTCGATTCGTCATATCATAGCGCTTATCGATCTCACATCTAAGTTCTTTCCAATCCTCCTCCTCTATTTTCGCTGAGGGATCATGAAATTTGGCATAGATTTTCGACTCAGCCAGGCCCTTCTCCATCAATTTACGTTTCTCCTGACTCAATTCGGCCGCCCGGGTAGACGCTTCCAAAACTCTTTTATCGAGGGCGATCAAACTTTGAGCTTCTGGAGAAGCGGACTCTTGACGGGCTTTTCGCAAAGAGTCTTCAAGCTCCTGAATTTTTTGTTGGTTTTTTTCGATATACTCTAGACTCTTCCGGTATTGTTCTTGCCTTAAATTCTCTATTTTATTTTCCAAGCGTTTTTTCTTTCTCTCTGACAAAACAAGGAGAAATCCCAACAAAGATAGAATCGAAAAGCCGACAGATAAAATTTGAAAAATTAAGACCTTTCCCTGTTCATTCTTCATCTCGAGCCGCTTGTTTTCCTGTTTCTGGAGATTATAATCGTAGAGGGATTTCATCCGGCGAATCTCCTCCGAATCATCAATCTTCGCGATGGAATCCTGCCGTTGTTGGTAAAGCGAATAATAATAGGCCGACCGCTCATAATCTTTCCGTAAGAGTTTTATTTGGCCTAAATAATTGTAAACCTCTGAATCAATATACACATCGTCTCCCAACCGGACCCGGTTCATCCAATAATCCGCGGAATCCAATTTTCCGGTCAACAGGTAAAGTTTGCCAAGCGAATAATAGGTCGGATTCATATTCCGGTCGACGGAATCTTCCAAGGAAACGAACAAGGGCGCGAAAGCGTTGGGAAAATCGCCTAAATCCCGATAAGCGGCGCTCATTTCCACCAAAATCTCCAATGCCCGTGGCTTGTTTCTTGTGATTATAGCCGTTTCATAAGCCTTTTTATAATAGATCAAAGCGCTGTCGTTTTTTCCCAACGCATTATATATCGCCGCGATGTCGCGAATCGGTAGACTTAACGTCACGCTGTCTTTCGACAAAAGCGTATAGTCATAAGCTTTTCGATAATAAGGGATGGCCTCCTCATAAATATTCTGATATTCGAGCGCCTCGCCAAGTTGGCTGTAAATATTGGAAAGCAAGAGATATTGCTTCGTCCCTTTCGAGGCCTCGATCGCCTTGCGGTAATACTCCACAGCCTGGAGGGCGTCGTTGAGGTCGGAGCAGACGCGGCCGCGGTAGTAGTAGGCGAGCATCAGCTTGTCGGGGTCGCCGTAGCGCTCGTAAAAGGCGGTGACGCGGCGGATGAGGGAATCGCTCGTGGCCCGGATGTTGAGCTTGTCGTTCACCCGGACGCGGAGCAGGTCGTAATAGACGCGGCCCTCCTCGTCGAGGCGGTCGAGGCTGTCGGCCAGGGCCTCGAGGAGGGGCAAGGCCCGCTCGGCCTCGTATTCCGAAAGACGCGCCGCATCCACGAGCGTCGGCGGATAAGAGGCCGGCGCGGACTTGCCACACCCCCACAGGCACAGGGCGAGGGCGAACAGGACCAGCAAATATGGGATACGTTCCTTCATCCGCCGCAAGTTCAATTATGCACCACCGTCCCGATCGGCTCGCCGGCGAGGACGCGGCGCAGGTTGCCGTTCGTGTCCATGTCAAAGACGACGATGGGCATGTGGTTTTCCTTACACATCGTCGTGGCGGTCAGGTCCATGACCTTCAGGCCGCGATTGTAGATCTCGTCGTAGGTGATGTCGGTGAACTTCACGGCCGCGGGGTCTTTCTCGGGGTCGGCCGTGTAGATGCCGTCCACGCGGGTGCCCTTGAGCATGACGTCGGCCTCGATCTCGATCGCCCGGAGCGCGGAGCCCGTATCGGTCGTAAAGAAAGGATTTCCCGTCCCGCCAGACATGATCACCACCTCGCCCCGCTCGAGGCATTCGATGGCGCGCCATTTGTTGTAAAACTCGCCAATCGGCTCCATCCGGATGGCAGTCAGGACACGGGCCTTCACGCCGCGGGCCGTCAACGCCGAGCTGAGGGCCAAGCTGTTGATGACGGTGGCGAGCATCCCCATCTGGTCGCCTTTCACCCGGTCGAAGCCCTTGGCCGCGCCGCTCATGCCGCGGAAGATGTTGCCCCCGCCGATGACGATACCGATCTGGGTGCCTTGAGCGACCGCCTCGGCGATCTGCTCGGCATACTCGTTGAGGCGATCCTCATCGATGCCATACTGTTTTTTCCCCATGAGCGACTCTCCGCTCAGTTTGAGGAGGATTCTTTTGTAATGAACCATTTTTCGTAACGTTATTTTTTTAAGTGAATAAAAGCGGCCCCCAACCGGTGTCGGGAGCCGCCAAACAAGCCCCTTGTTTGAATGTAAGCCGCAAGGGTTCAAAAGAAAATCTATAAAAAAATTACTTGCTCAATATCGCCATCGTGTCGGAAGCGATCATGTATTCCTCGTCGGTCGGGACGACCATGATGGTGACCTTGCTGTCCGCCGCGCTGATCACCGCTTCCTCGCCGCGAAGCCCTTCGTTCTTCGCGGGATCGATCTTCATGCCCATGTATTCCATGCCTTCGCAGACGGCCAAGCGAGTTTGCCATTGGTTCTCGCCCACGCCACCTGTCCAGACCAGGATGTCGCAACCGTTCATCGCCGCCGCGTAGGCGCCGATATATTTCTTGATCCGATAGTTATAGACGTCGAGCGTCATGATCGCCCGCTTGTCGCCCTTCTCGACAGCCGCCTCCAAGTCGCGCATGTCCGACGAGCCGCCCACCAATCCGGCGACACCGCTCTTCTTGTTGATCAAGTTGGAAAGGCCCGCCGCGTCAAGATGCTCTTTCTCCAGCAAGAAAGCCAAAGCCCCGGCGTCGACATCGCCACAGCGCGTCCCCATAAGCAAACCTTCGGTCGGCGTAAGACCCATCGAAGTGTCCACGCATTTCCCGTTCATGATCGCGGCGATCGAACCGCCGTTGCCGACATGCGCGGTGATGATTTTCTGGGTATTGTAATCGACGCCAAGAATCTCGCAAGCCCGTTTGGAGACGTAACGATGGCTCGTGCCGTGGAAACCGTAGCGACGAACGCCATATTTCTCATACATCTCGTAAGGAAGGCCATACATATAAGCCTTCTCAGGCATCGTCTGATGGAACGCCGTGTCGAAGACCGCCACTTGGGGAATCCCCGGGATCAGGTGCTCCATCGCGTTGATTCCTTTCAGGTTGGCTGGATTGTGCAACGGGGCGAGATCAGAACATTCGATCACCTTGTCGAGCACCGCTTGGTCGATCAACACGCTCGAGGCGAATTTCTCGCCTCCGTGGACCACCCGATGCCCTACGGCGTTGATTTCCTTATAATCCTTGATGCAACCGTATGTCTCGTCGGTCAAGACGCTCAAGATATACTCAATGCCTTCCTGATGTCCGGGAATGTCTTTTTCCAAGATCACTTTCTTACCCGTCTTATCCGTCAATTTAAGGAACGAGCCGGGGAGACCAATCTTCTCGATCCCTCCCTGAGCCATCACCTTGCCCGACGTCATGTCGAACAACTTGTACTTGATAGAGCTACTACCGCAGTTTAAAACCAAAATTTTCATATCGTATTACATTTAATTGTTGGCGTTTTTCAAAGCGATCGATTGGTTGCAAGCGATGGCGATCATCTTGTAGATATCGTCGACGGAGCAACCGCGAGAAAGATCGTTGACCGGCGCGGCCATTCCTTGCAAGATCGGGCCGATCGCCTCGGCGCCGCCCAGACGCTGAACGAGCTTGTAGGCGATGTTTCCAGCCTCGAGCGAAGGGAAGACCAAGACGTTCGCCTCGCCCGCGATCTCGCTGGCCGGCGCTTTCTTATGCCCGACGCCCGCCACGAGGGCCGCGTCGGCTTGCAACTCGCCATCGATTTTCAAGTCGGGCGCCATTTCTTTCGCCAAGCGTGTCGCCTCGACCACTTTATCCACCATCTCATGGGAAGCGCTGCCTTTCGTCGAGAAGCTCAACATGGCGACTTTGGGCTCCATCCCGCCGATGTACTTGGCCGTGTTGGCCGTCTCGATCGCGATATTGGCCAATTCCTCGGCGTTCGGGTTCGGCATAACGGCGCAATCCGCGAAGACCAGGAATCCATCTTTGCCATACTCAGGTGTTTTCGTAAACATAAGGAACGCGCCCGATACGCATTTCAAGCCCGGCGCGGTCTTGATGATTTGCAACGCGGGACGAAGGACATTGCCCGTCGTGTTCTCGGCACCCGCGATCTCGCCATCCGCGTCGCCCGCCTTGATCATCAAACAGCCCAAATATAAAGGATCCTCCACCAATACGGCGGCCTTTTCCGGCGTCATGCCTTTCTTTTGCCGCAATTGAAAGAGCAAATCCGCGTAGGCGGCCTTCTTCTCGTGAGCCTTCGGATTCACGATCGTGGCCTCGGAAATATGGGTCAATCCCCAACGCTCAGCCAAATTCTTGATTTCAGCGGGATCGCCAATCAAAACGATATCAGCCACCTGATCCGCGAGGACGCGATCAGCGGCTTTCAGGGTTCTTTCCTCCGTTCCTTCGGGGAGGACAATGCGCTGCTTATTAGCTTTAGCACGCGCGACAATGTCTTGAATTAAGTCCATAATGGAATATCTTATTTAGAGTATGTTTTTCGAGATTGCTTGACCTTTAAAACCTACGCGAAAATAACCATTCTGTCACATAGAGTTTGCAAAACGAGGAAAAGATTTCAAACCCGACCACGTGAATCGGGCTTATTTAACGATTATTCGCATTTACATCGCCTGCCGACAAAATCCGTTGCAATTCCTTAGCCGTGATATTGGGTCGCAAACGTCCCTTATGGGCGACGGTAATCGTGCCGCGCTCCTCGGAGACGATGATCACCAAAGCGTCTGTCTCAAGCGCCATGCCTAAGCCCGAACGATGGCGAAGGCCCATTTCCTTAGGCATATTGCTCGTCTGCGCCACGGGGAGGATGCATCCCGCCGCCCGGATCTTGTTGTCGGCGATAATCATGGCCCCATCGTGGAGCGGACTATTCTTGAAAAAGATATTCTCGATCAAACGGGCGTTCACGTCGGCGCAAAACATCTCACCCGTATGTTCATAAGCGACAAGATCCATATCTTGTTGAATGACAATCAAGGCACCGGTCTTTTTCTTCGCCATATTCATGCAAGCCAGAACAACGGGGGCGATGTATTTTCCCTCCTGTTCCGAGTCCTCGCGCCGTTTGGAAAAAATCTTCGCGAAAAATTTCCACCCTTGATGCGATCCCAAAGCTGAAAGGAAACGACGGATCTCATCCTGAAACAAGATCACCAGCACCAACACGCCCACGTTGATAAACTTATCCATGATCGAGCCCAACAAGCGCATCTCAAACACTTGCGAGATCAAGATCCAAACCACGATGAACGATACGACACCGCCGAAAATCGCCAGCGTCCCCGAGCTTTTCATGATCTTGTAGGTCTGATACAAAATAATGGCGACCAACAAGACGTCAATCAAGTCTCTTATTCCAAAATCCATCCACATCATTTTCTCAATGGCTTTCTTTTATTTTTTGAACGATCCGAACCGCTTCCACCGCCTCACGGACGTCGTGCACCCGCAGGATAGAAGCGCCATTCAACAAGGCATAGACATGCAAAGCCGTCGTTCCATTCAGGCTTTCCTCCGGGGTGGTACCCAAAAGCTCATAAACCATCCGTTTGCGCGAGACACCGACCATGACTGGCAACTCGAAGATCGAGAATTCGCCCAAATGAGCCATCAACGCGTAATTCTGATCGAGCGTCTTGCTAAAGCCAAAACCCGGGTCAAGGATCATGTCGGCGACACCCAGCAAACGCAAGCGCCTGACCTTTTCCGCGAAGTAAAGCATGATCTCCTCCATCAAATCCGGATAATCTGTCAACGACATCATATTCCGTGGCGTCCCCCGCATGTGCATTAGGATATAGGGTACTCGCAAGTCGGCTACCGTTTGAAACATCTCCGCGTCCAATTCGCCCGCCGAAATGTCGTTCACGATCGCGGCCCCGTAATCATTCACGCAACGGCGAGCCACCTCCGCCCGAAACGTATCAACAGACACGGGGACCGATGGATATCGCTGGCTCAAGATCTCCAACCCGACAGACAAACGCCGCATTTCTTCCTCCATGGTCACGTCGTCCGCGCCAGGACGAGACGAATATCCCCCAATATCGATCCAATCGCCACCCTCCGTCAAGATCTCTTCGATCCGGGCCTCGATCGCCGCTTCAGTCCGCTTGCGACTTTCCGCGTAAAAAGAATCGGGCGTAACATTCAAGATCCCCATCACGACCGGTTTATCCAACGAAAACAGTTCTCCTTTCAAATTTATCGTTTTATTTGGCATGTCTTTATCCTGTTTGCCGCGAAGCTATAAAAATAATCCGTACCTTTGGGCAAATCAATCTAGAAACGCATGATAAACACAATCTCCATTTACTGCAAAAACAACCAGAAGCGGGTAGAAGTGCCTATCGGATCTTCCCTGCTCGATATTTATGAGGAAGTCGGCGAACCTTTAACTTCTCGCCCCCTCAACGCGCAAGTCAATAACCGGACCGAAGGGTTGACCTTCCGTTGCTGGCAAGACAAAGATGTAGAATTCGTCGATTACACCAGCTCGTCGGGGCAACGCACCTTCGTTCGCTCGCTCTGCTTCATTTTCTCGAAAGCGGTCCACGATATCCTGCCTTCGGCGACGCTGCATCTGGAGCATCCCGTCTCAAAAGGTTATTATGCGGTTATCAAAGATGAGAAACCGCTCACGGCGGAAACGATCGGCCACATTAAAGCCCGTATGCAAGCCCTGATCTGCGCGGACCTCCCCTTCACGCATCGCAGCCTCCGGACTGATGAGGCCGTCCAACTCCTTCGCACCCAAAAGATGGAAGACAAGGCCCGTTTAATCGAAACGGCGGGAATGTGCTATACGTCCTATTACGAATTGAGCGATTACGCGAATTTCTTCTACGGTTGCCTGACGCCCTCCACGGGTTATATTCATCTCTTCGACCTTGTCCCCTACGCTAACGGTGTTTTGCTCCGTGTACCCCGCCCCGACAAGCCCGACGAGCTCGAGCCAATCATCTGCCAAAATAAAATGTTCAACGCCTATAAAGAACACCTAACGCTCCAGCAAACCGTCGGCCTGAATAATGTCGGCGACCTGAACATCGCCATTCGCGAGGGCATGGCGCAAGAGGTTGTCCTTGTCTCGGAAGCGATGCAAGAGAAGCAAGTGGCCAAGATCGCGGAAGAGATTGCCCGACGATATCAAGAAGGCGTGAGAATCGTCTTGATCTCGGGGCCTTCCTCTTCTGGGAAAACGACTTTTTGCAAACGGCTTCAAGTCCAGCTGATCACGAACCTGATCCATCCTTTGGGCATCTCGCTCGACGATTACTTCCTGAATCGGGAAGATACTCCGAAAGACGAGAACGGCGAATATGATTTCGAATCGCTCTACGCCCTCGACCTTCCTTATTTAAATCAAGACATCAAGAAACTACTCGCCGGAGAGGAAATCAAACTCCCCACGTTCAATTTCGAGACCGGCAAGCGAATCTACAAGGGGCAGACCCTGAAGATGCGCCCCAATTCCGTTTTGATCATGGAAGGCATCCACGCCCTGAATCCCGAGCTGACGTCTTTCATCGACGAACAATACAAATACCGGATCTACGTCTCCGCCCTGACCACCATCGCGCTGGACAACCACAACTGGATCCCGACCACCGACAACCGCCTGCTCCGGCGTATCATCCGCGACTACCGTTTCCGGGGCTATTCCGCCGAGGAGACCATCCTGCGCTGGCCAAGCGTCCGTAAAGGAGAGAACAAATGGATTTTCCCATTCCAAGAAAACGCTGATGCCATGTTCAACAGCGCCATGCTTTACGAGCTGGCGGCCTTGCGCCCCTATGCGGAACCACTCCTGGCAGAGGTCATGGAAAACAGTCCCGCGAACGCCGAGGCCTATCGCTTGCTACGTTTCCTCCGCTATTTCAATTACCTGCCGCAGGAAGCCTTACCGGGGACGTCGCTTCTTCGAGAATTCCTCGGTGGAGGAAGTTTCAAATATTAGCGAAGCCTATTTCTTTGCCGATAAAATGAAAGTTTTATCGGCACTTTTCTTTTCATAAATAGATTAATCATTATTTTCGCGGCACTAAAAAATAATACTACATGGGAAATAATAAAATTATTGGCAACAAGATTAAGAGCATTCGAGAGTCCAAACAATTGACGATCGAGAACGTAGCCGAACGGTCAGGGCTTAAAAAAGAACAAATTGAGCGTATTGAAGGGGATATCGAATTTCCCTCATTAGCGCCCCTCATCAAGATTGCCCGCGTGCTGGGCGTCAGGTTAGGAACTTTCCTGGATGACCAGACGGAGCTTGGGCCCGTCGTAAGGCGCAAACAAGACAGCAACGAGAAAAACGCCATCGACTTCACGAACGACGCGACCACCCGCAACAAGTTCATGGAATACCACTCGCTGGCGCAAGACAAGTCGGGACGCCACATGGAGCCCTTCCTCATCGATGTCGAGCCCGCGTCCGAGAATGTCGAGTTCAACCCCTCGTCTCATGAGGGCGAAGAGTTTATCTATGTCATGAGCGGTATCGTGGAAATCCTTTATGGAAAGAAACGCTACGTACTGGAAGAAGGCGACAGCATCTACTACGATTCCATCGTCTCGCATCACGTCCACGCCGCGCCCGGCCAGCGGGCCCGCATCCTCGGTATCGTCTACACGCCTTTCTAATCCCGGATCGATTATGGAATTAAGAGAAAAGACATTGGGCCAATGGTTGGAACACTGGGCAGAGACCACGCCCGACAAGGAATATATCGTCTACTCGGACCGCGACCTCCGCTTCACCTGGAGACAGTTCAACGAGCGAGTCGACCGCATGGCCAAAGGCATGCTCTCGATCGGCGTGACCCACGGCACCCACGTCGGCATCTGGGCGACCAACGTCCCCGACTGGCTGACGTTCCTCTTCGCCTCGGCCAAGATCGGCGCGGTGGCCGTCACCATCAACACGAACTATAAACAGAACGAGCTGGAGTATCTCGTGGAAAACGCGGACATCCACACGATGTGCATCACCGACGGCGTCTTCGACGGCAGCTACATCGATATGGTCTATTCCATGCTCCCCGAACTGAGGGAATCCCAACGTGGTTTCTTGAAAAGCGAGCGCTTCCCGAGGCTCAAGAATGTCGTCTACATCGGGCAGGAAAAGTTCCGGGGCATGTACAACACGCCCGAATTGCTCCTCCTCGGCGAAAACATCGACGACAAGACGCTGGAGGACGCCAAGGCCAAAGTCAGCTGCCACGACGTGGTCAACATGCAATACACCTCCGGCACGACAGGATTTCCGAAGGGCGTCATGCTCACGCACTATAACATCACCAACAACGGCTTCCTCACCGGCGAGCACATGCGCTTCACGGCCGACGACAAGCTTTGCTGCTGCGTCCCCCTCTTCCACTGCTTTGGCGTGGTCTTGGCCTCGATGAACGTATTGACGCACGGATGCACCCAAGTCATGGTCGAGAAGTTCGACCCCTTGACCGTCCTCGCGTCGGTCCATAAGGAACGGTGCACGGCCCTCTACGGCGTCCCCACCATGTTTATCGCGGAGCTGAACCACCCCATGTTCTCCCTATTCGACATGAGCTCGCTCCGCACGGGCATCATGGCCGGATCGCTCTGCCCCGTCGAGCTCATGAGGCAGGTCGACAAGAAGATGGGCATGCGCATCACGAGCGTCTACGGCCTGACGGAGGCCTCGCCGGGCATGACGCACTCGCGCATAGACGACCCCGACGAGGTCCGCTATCTCACCGTCGGGCATGAGTACGAATTCACGGAAGTACGCGTCGTCAACCCCGAGACGGGCGAGGAATGCCCCCCGGGGACACAAGGCGAGATGTGCAACCGCGGATACAACACCATGAAGGGGTACTATAACAATCCGGAGGCCACGGCCGAGGTCATCGACCAGGACCACTTCCTACACAGCGGCGACCTCGGCGTCAAGGACGAGAACGGCAACTACCGCATCACCGGACGCATCAAGGACATGATCATCCGCGGCGGCGAGAACATCTACCCCCGCGAGATCGAGGAATTCCTCTACCACCTGGAAGGCGTCAAGGACGTACAAGTCGCCGCCGTCCCCTCGCCGAAATACGGCGAGGAGGTCGGGGCCTTCATCATCCTCCACGAGGGCGCGACCCTCACCGAGGAAGAGGTCAAGGACTTCTGCAGGGGCAAGATCGCCCGCCACAAGATCCCCAAGTACGTCTTCTTCGTCGAGGGATTTCCCCTGACGGGCAGCGGCAAGATCCAAAAGTTCAAGCTCAAGGACATCGGCCTCCAATTGCTGGCCGAGAAAGGGATCACCCCGGTCTGATTGGACGAACGCGCGAACGCGGACTCCCGGGGCGGGAGGCGACCCAAAACCGCCGCCCGCCCCGCGAGCCCCACACGAGAGAATAAGCCTACTATGAAGGCCCAGCGCCTTCCGGATCCCATCGGCGGATCCTACGCGTGGGTCAAACAACTTTATCTTTATTAAAAAAATGAACGATCGAAAAATTTATTATTTCAACCCGGGCTACGAAAAGAACATCAAGACGTCGAACTCCTTTCAACAGCCCACGAAAAGGGTGCAGTGGCTCATGGAAGACTTGACGTGCCTCGCCTTATGGTACGCCGGCCCCGACGACCTCGTCTGGAGCCCCCGCCCGATCCCCGACGATTTCCTCAACAACCTGCCCTGGCGCCTGCGACCCAAAGCGCGGGTCATCACGGGCCCCGCCGACATCGACGCCGACGAGGCCATCTCCTCGCGCTTCGTGGCCGTCCCCTGGGGGAAGAACCGCTCGGACATCATGCGCTACAACGCCTTCGCGCGGGCGGGCCTGCGGATCCAGATCCCCAGCTGGGACCCCAACTGGATCGGCCTCTTCCACCGGGAGACCAGCGCCAAGGTCCTCGGCCTCTTGCGCGAGAAATACCCCTACGCCAAGCTCCCCGAGCGGCCTCGATTCATCCGCAACATGAACCTCCTCGGGCAGTTCATCGAAAACGAGGAGTTCCCGGGCCCCTACGTCCTCAAGCGATCCTATACCTCGTCGGGGCAGGGCGTCCGCTTCGTCCGCTCGAAGAACCTGCGGATGAACGACAGGAGCTGGCTCAGCTCGGCCTTCTCCCAAGGGCAAAGCGTCAGCATCGAGCGGATGCTCAACCGCCTGATCGACTTCGCCATGGAGTTCTATTGCACGGCCGACAAGGTCGAGTTCGTGGGCTACTCGCTTTTCAAGACGAACGATTCGGGCGGCTACACGGGTAATTGGCTGATGTCGCAGGAAAGGATCCTCGACCTCCTCTCCCGCTACGTGAGCCGCACGTGGCTCGACAGCATCCGCGAGAGCCTCAGGAAAATCCTGTGGGAAATGACGCGGGGCGCGTACGAGGGGCCCGTCGGCGTCGACATGATGATCTACCTCGACACCGACCGCGCCTACCGTGTCCACCCTTGCGTCGAGATCAATTGGCGCCACACGATGGGCGAGCTGTCGGCCCACCTCTTCGAGAGCCTCGTCGCCCCCACGGCGAAAGGCCTCTTCGAGATCCGCTTCTACGCCCATCCCGACGAGGCCCTCGCCGCGGTCCGCGAGCTCCAGCGCGACAATCCGCTCACGCTCGACGGCGAGGGGCGCATCCTCAACGGCTACCTCTCGCTCTGCCCCGTGGATAGCGACACGCATTTCGTCGCCTCCATCCGGATTCCCGCGCCCGAGTGGACCCCGCCGACGGAATGAGCCATCGATCCGCGGCCGCGGACTCCCCCGGAAGGGACCGGGAAAGCTTCCCCGCGGCCGCGGATCGTGATTTCTAAAGGAAAATTAACGAAACGCGCCCGCGGAATCGCCTCCAAGCGACCCGGACAAGCCCCCCGCGGCCGCGGATCCTTTCGCCATAAACAAAATTAACAGACCGCGATCGCGAGAAGCGTTTCTCGCGGCAAAATTAACAACCCGCGACCGCGGATTCGTCCACGGATAGCGTGTTAACATATTTAAGAGACTCATTAAGGTTTTTTTCGAGAAAAACCCTTGACAGGTGAAAAACTCGCGCTATCTTCGCGAATGTAAAAACAGAAACTCTCGCGGACATGGCAGAAGGGGCTTTAAAAAAGATTCGCAGCATCTCGCTGACGCGGCTCAACAAAAAGGAGTACGCCTCGCTGATGAGTTCCCTCATCCAATGGATCGAGGAATATGGAATCGAGAAGCTGGGAGTCCCCGAGGCGACATTCGAAGCCTTGAAAGCCGACCTGCAATCGCTCCGGGCCTTGCCGCCCGAGGCGAAGGCCAACGAGAACACCGCACCGCTAGAGGAATTGGATACGCAGCGCCGCGCGCTGGTCAGCCATATCCTCGGTGTCTGTCGGACGGCGCGCAATTTGCCCAACGCCGAAGTGAAGAAAGCGGCAGCGGATCTGTATGAGGAAATTTCCGGCTACGCCAATATGGGCGCGCAGCCGGGGAAAGACAGAACGGAGTTGATCATCGGCCTCCTGTTCTACTTGAATAAAGAGGACAACAAGGCCCACGTCGCGACCCTCGGACTCACGGAAAGCGTGACCGAATTGGCCAGCTACAACGATCAATACGCCGAGCTCCGCCAGACGAGAACAAAATCGATCGTCGACGAGAAGCTGGAGCCAGCGGAATCGATTCGCGAGCGGATGGACATCGCCTACGATATCGTGACGACCTACATCTTCGCGCAGAGCCTGATCAACCCATCCACGGAAGTGGACGCGTTCATTGAGTACTTTAACGCGGAAGTCGAGCACACGCAAATCCTCCTCAACCGGAGAATGAGCAAGAAGTCCGCCAAGAAAACGGACGACGACTCGAAAAACGAACCGACAGGTGGCAACTCGAAGCCCGCGGGCGAGGAAGAAAAGCCCGGCACCGAGCCCTCCAATCCCTCGGAAGGAGAAGAGAAGCCCGGCACGGAGCCCACCGAACCCGAGGAGAAGCCCGACGGGTCCGAGGAAAAACCCACGGAGCCCGAGGAAGGGTCCGAAGAGGACAAGGACGAGCCCTTTGAGGGGAGCGACGGCGGTTCACCTAGCGTCGTATGACGCGGGAATTAGGCGTTACGGTAAGTTGCATGTGAGGTTTACGAATTGACAAACGTAAATTTTTTCATAGTTAAGGTTTTGGTTAAAACTAGGGAAAGAGATGCCGTGAGGTATTTCTTTCCTGCTTTTTTTAAGTCGACAACCATTTAAAACACGATAAGCAAAATGAAAAGACTAAGTTTATCTCTCGCGCTACTCCTGATCGGCGTATGCGCGTACGCGCAACAGGCGCTATGGGGCGGATCGCAGATCGTTTCGCCCGAGATTCATCCGGACAAGACCGTGACATTCCGCGTGCAAGCGCCAAAGGCGGTCAAGGTGCAAGTTACCGGCGACTTCCTGCCGCGAGCCGAGGTCAAGACCGAGCGAGGGACCATGAAGGTCAGCGGGACGGCCGACATGACCGAGGGGAAAGACGGCGTATGGGAATTTACGACTCCCGAACCCCTGGCTTCAGAACTCTATAGCTACAGCTTCATTATCGACGGCTTCCGGACGAACGATCCCTCGAACGTCTTCCTGAATCGCGACGTCCGATCCATCACCAACATTTTTATTGTCGGCGGCGACCCTGGCGACTATTACAAGGTCAACAAGGTGTCCCACGGGACCGTGGCCAGACGCTGGTACGACTCGCCGGGCTTGGGCATGGAGCGTCGGCTGACCATTTACACGCCGCCTGGCTACGAGACGAGCGGCAAGCGTTACCCCGTCCTCTACCTCCTCCATGGCGCGGGTGGCGACGAGGAAGCCTGGATCGCCCTCGGCCGCACGGCGCAAATCATGGATAACCTGATCGCGCAAGGCAAGGCTGAACCGATGATCGTCGTCATGACCAACGGCAACGCCGGTCAAGAGGCCGCGCCGGGCGAGACCTCGGTCGAGGGACAGCCTTCGATGCGGCAGCCGGGCAACGTGCCGGGCAAGTTCGAGGCCGCCTTCCCCGACGTGATCAAGTTTATCGATCAAAACTACCGGACGCTCAAGCGCAAGAGCGGTCGCGCCATCGCGGGCCTCTCGATGGGCGGCGGGCACACGATCAACATCTCCATGGACTATCCTGACACGTTCGACTACGTAGGCGTCTTCTCCTCCGCCCTCTTCCGGCAAGGCGACGAGCGTACCGCGTCGATCGGGAAGCTCAAGACGCAGTTCGCCAAGAACCCGAAGGTCTACTGGATCGCTATCGGCAACGAGGATTTCCTCCTCGACGCCTGCAACCAGTTCCGCCAGATCCTCGACGAGAATAATTTGAAGTACACCTACTTCGAAAACGGCGAGGGACACATCTGGAAGAATTGGCGGATCTACCTGACGAAATTCGCTCAAATGATCTTTAAATAAATCCTCTGAACATGGAAAAGAAAAGTTTTACGCGAGCGATCCTCGCTCTGATGGCCTTCATGCTGACAAGCGTGAGCCTGCTGGCGCAAGAAGCCCTCTTCGGGAATAGCGCCCTGATCTCTCCGGAAATCCATCCGGACAATACGGTGACCTTCCGCCTGGTGGCGCCTAAGGCGCGCGTCGTCCAGGTGACGGGCGACTTCCTCCCGACCCAAAAAGTGACGACCGAGCAAGGTACCTTCGACCGCCCGGGCGTCGCCACGCTGACGGAGAACGAGCAGGGGGTCTGGGAATACACCACCCCGGAGCCGTTGAAGTCCGAGCTTTACAGCTATAGCTTCCTCGTGGACGGGATACGGATGATGGACCCCAACAACGTCTACATGAACCGCGACGTGATGACCGTCACGAACATCTTTATCATCAAGGGGGGCCAGGGCGACCTCTATTCGGTCAACGACGTGCCCCACGGGACCGTGGCGAAGCGCTGGTACGACTCGCCGACGCTCGGCAAGCAACGCCGGCTGACGGTTTATACGCCGGCGGGCTACGAGGAAGGCCGGCAGAAATATCCCGTCCTCTACCTCCTCCACGGCATGGGTGGCGACGAGGAAGCCTGGAGCGCCCTCGGCCGCACGGCCCAGATCATGGATAACCTCATCGCCCAAGGCAAGGCCGAGCCGATGATCGTCGTCATGACGAACGGCAACGTCGATCAAGAGGCCGCGCCGGGCGAGTCGCAAGAAGGGTTGCTGAAGCCCGTCATGCGCCTGCCGCACATGATGGACGGGACGTTCGAGCAAAGCTTCCCCGACGTGATCTCGTTCGTCGAGAAAAACTACCGGGTGATCAAGAAGAAGAGCGGGCGGGCGATCGCCGGCCTGTCGATGGGCGGTTTCCATTCGCTGCACATCTCGAAGCTTTACCCCGACAAATTTGACTATGTCGGCCTCTTCTCCTCCGCCATCGGCGTGACCGACGAGAAAGTCTCGCCCGTGTACGAGGATATGGAGGGCAAGCTGGCCATCCAGTTCAAGGACGCCCCCAAGCTCTATTGGATCGGGATCGGCAAGACGGACTTCCTCTACCAGGCCAACGTCGAATATCGCGACCTGCTCCAGTCGAAAGGTTATCCCTTCGAATATTATGAGAGCGAAGGCGGACATATCTGGCGCAACTGGCGTGTCTACCTGACGGAGCTCGCGCCGAAGTTGTTCAAATAATCAACAGACTTTCATTAAAGCCGCGGATTCCTTAAATTCGCGGCTTTCTAATTTTTTTCAAACGCAAAGTAGGGAATGATGACACACGAATTGTGCTGCGTGGGGCACATCACGAAAGACAAGATCGTCACGACACGCAAGACGGTCTACATGCCGGGCGGGACGTCCTTCTATTTCTCCCACGCGATCAAGAATTTTCCGGACGTGGACTACCTTCTTGTCACCGCGCTCGCGGAGACCGAGATGGCGGCCGTCGACGAGCTTCGCGCGGACGGGATCCACGTCGAGGTGATGCCCAGCGAGCACACCGTCTACTTCGAGAACATTTACGGCGAGAATCAAGACAACCGGACGCAGCGGGTGCTGGCGAAGGCCGACCCGTTCACCGTCGAGCGCCTCGCGAAGATCGAGCCGGCGAAAATCTACCACCTCGGCAGCCTCCTGGCCGATGACTTCTCGCTTGAGGTCGTCCGCTACCTCGCGGGAAAGGGATTGGTGTCGATCGACTCGCAAGGCTACCTCCGCGAGGTGCGGGGCGAGGACGTGTTCGCGGTCGATTGGCCCGAGAAAAAGGATTTCCTCCGCCACGTCCATTTCCTGAAAGCCAACGAGCACGAGATGGAGGTCCTGACGGGATCCGCGCGGCCCCGCGAGGCGGGAAAGATCCTCTATGATTGGGGCGTGAAGGAAGTGCTGCTGACTTTCGGCAGCCTCGGCTCGGTCATCTACGATGGCGAGACCTTCCATCGCATCCCGGCTTACATCCCGCGGGAGACGGTCGACGCCACAGGCGCCGGGGATACCTACATGACCGGTTATCTCTATCAACGCTCGAAAGGGAAGAGCATCGACGAGGCGGGACGCTTCGCCGCCGCCATGTCGACGATGAAAATCGAGGGCACAGGCCCCTTCCGGGGCACGAGCGAGGCCGTCGTCCGCCTCATGGAGACCGCCGAGCGGCGTTTGCCCGATCTGGATTAAGCGAGTTCGTAGCCTTTTTAAATACGGACGCCCGACCATCCCCCGCGAGGGGTAGATGGCCGGGCGTTTTCTTTTACGCGTCCGCGGGAAGGTCTAGAAGGCGACCAGTCCCGCTTCCTTCAACAGGTCCATAAATTTCAGGATGTCGGCGAGGCTGTCCGCGTCGGGGAATTGGGCGTCTTGCATCTTCTTGATGTCGAGCACGCTCAAATTGCCGTTGACCGTGAGCTTCGCGATGTCGTCGCCATGCGCCAAAGCCAATCTCGTCCCCCGGAGCAAGTCGTATTTCCCCAACAAATCCTTCGACAGGGAGCTGAGCACGCCGTAGCCATACTCCTTGACCTTCGCCGTTGAGCGGGGGAAGACTTTCGCGGCCGCCTTCTCCTCGGCCGTCAGCTGGATTTTGGGGCTGACCGCTACGCCGAGCTGGCCGGCCCGTGCCTTGAGGGCCGCTTCCAGGCGGGCCTTGTTCGTGCTCAGGTTGGCCTTCATGGCGTCCTCCAAGGCGTCGAGGTAGGTCTCGAGGGCCTTTTCGCCGGGCGCGAGCTCGCTGACGGTTCGCAGGGTCTCGATCTCGTTGAGCGTCAAGGCTTCTTGATTGAAGACCGCCTTGCGGTACGCGGCCGCGAGCCCCTCTCCCGTTGCCCTGCCGAGGTCCGCGAGGTCTTCCGCGAGCTTCAACGAGAGCCGTTTCTCACCGTTCGCGGCCACCTCGCCGGCGATCGCCATCGCCCCATCGACTCCCGCCGACGCGATCGTATAAGCGATCGCCGACGTAAGGACGACCGCCCGATGGAGCTGAGTCGGGTCACAAATCTCCGGCCTGTCACCCGAGGTATGGTAAAAATTATCCGGCCAAGTGATCAGGATCACGCCGGGAACCTGGACGCCCCAATCGTTGAATACCTGATGGTCGGAGGCCCCGTAATGGGCGTTGATCGAATAATAGAACGGGTCGCGCGAACCAATCGTGCTGAACACGGGCTTCAGCGCTTCCGGGCGGCCGACGCCTGTCGCGACGAAGGCTTTGTTGGTGGCGCCCATATAATGGAAAAAGGATTCCGAGACATCATTCAGGTAATGGGGATTCCCCATGGTCGTGCGGTGCATGCAGAAGTATGAGCCGTGCTTGCTGAGCCACAGGCCGACCATATCGAGATTGATGTTGCATAAAGATCGCTCGAGGAGATCCTTATGTTTGATGGCCCAAGGAATGCTACCTTGAAATTCCGGGATCCAAATGAAACGGAGGCTCCGCTTGGGGCGTTCGATGAGGCCGTCGTCGATCAATCGCTTCAGCGTGCGGGCGACTTCCAGCAGCGCCATCGAGCCGGAAATATTATCGTTCGCGCCAAGCTTCACGTAGCCTTCAAATAGATGGGCCGAAAGAATCAGCTCTTCCGCGTCCGGATCGGAACCAGGAATGACGCACGTGGGGACTTCGATCTGAGTTTCCTCGGTCGTCGCCTCGATCTTGACGTGGACTTCGATCTCCTCGCCCTTCAACAGCCTGTCGCGGAGGGCATAGCCATCGCGGGCGGTCAGATTGACGCAGAAGGTGGGTTTCTGGCTCCGGATGCCACTGTTGGGGATCTGGAGCGGATCGATCAGCGGCCGCGGCGAATAAAAACTGATCACCCCAAGGGCGCCCGCGTCGACCAGCCGGTCGTGAACCCGCGAGGCGGCGGCATCGGTCACCGCGATCTTTCCCCGGACGTCGCGCGAAGCGACCATCAGGCTATCGGCCGCTTCCACCCAGACGAGGGGCGCCGTCACGTCCGTGGATTGGCTCCCCTGCCCCAGGATAGCCGCCAAGTCACGGTAGTCGGCGATTTTGGCCCGCTTGGGCGAGACTTCCCAGACGCTGGCGCTTACGCCGTCCCAAGTCGTCGTCTTGCCCAGCTGCTCGACCGTCGCGTTGTCGATGCCATAGCTTTTCAAGAGGTTGACAACGTATTTTGACTCCATGAAAAGGCCCTCGTAGTCCGCGGCCAAGCGGTCGCGCTCGTAGGGGGCGATGTCGAGGATGTGGTAATAAGCCTGTTCGCCCGACGACTCCCCGACCAGCAGATCATAAGTCTTCTCGTCCATCAGGGAATGGGTGAAAGGCGTCGTGTAGTTCTGCCCCCAGGCCAGCGAACATGCCAGCGAGAGGCAAGCGATCAATTTGAGTTTGAGTTGATGTCTCATCTTCGTATGCTTTTCTTGTTTTATGATCGTGATCTTTATCTCGCCCCGCAATTACCTGCTGGGGGTAGCGGCGGCCTCCGGATAGCCCGGCTTGACGGGTATCGCGTCCTCGTCCATGGCCGCGTTGAGCGCGAGCCAAGCGACGATGGCCGCGTCGACCTGCAAATCGCCCAGCGAAAGGCGTTCGTAGGTATCCATGATCGTGTGGTAGGTCCGGTCATACTCCAACGGGTCCTGGATGAACTGGAACGCGGGCAAGCCGAAGCGGGTGAAGGAAAGGTGATCGGTCCCGCTGGTCTTCCGGAGGGTCAGCGTGTTGAAGCCCAAGGATTCCAAAGCCTCGCCCCAAGTCTCGAAGAAGGGGACGGCGGCGTCGTTCTCCTCCAGATAGATTCCCCGGAAGCGGCCGGAGCCGTTGTCCATGTTCAAATACAAGGTGAAGTGGTCGAAACCGGATTGTTTCTTATTCTTCTCGGAATCATAGAGGTATTCCTTGGCGTATCCACGTGAGCCATAGAGCCCTTGCTCCTCGCCACCCCACAGCGCGATCCGGATGGTGCGTTTCGGCTTGACGCCAAGGTCCTTGATGATGCGCATGGCCTCCATCATGACGATGCAACCGGAGGCGTTGTCCGCGCCACCTGTCCCGCCGTGCCAGGAATCGAGGTGCGCGCCGATCAAGACGATGTCGTCTTTCAGTTTGGGATCCGTCCCGGGGATCTCGGCGATCACGTTGTTGATCTTCTGGTTGTCGGTGAACGAGTTTTTGATCTCAAGCTCCATCTTGACGCTTTCGCCTTTCGCCAACATGCGGATCATCCGGCTGTGATCCTCGACGGGAAGGATGATTTGGGGAACAGGCTCCGGGTCGCCTACTTTATACTGCACGCCCCTTGAACGTGGCACGTTGAACGTCCCGCTGCCCGAGATGATGGCCAGCACGTTCTCCTTGGCCAACGCCTCGTTGATGGCTTGCTGCAAACGGCGGGCGGCTTGCCAGTTCGAGGGTCGCGCCCTTCTCGCCAGTGGTCTGGGGTCTTGGGCGATCTCGGCGAGCTCTTCCTCCGTGTAACGGGTCGCTAATGGATCGAAAACCATCTCATACGTCTGCGTTTCGGGCATCAGCACGATCTTGCCGGCCAATTTCCCCTTGTACTTTTCCAAGTCCGCTTCCGTCTCTACGTCGATCGCTACACATTCTCCCTCGACCAAGCCGTCCGTGCTGCCCGACCAGGCCATCGGATTGGCCGCGAAGCTGCAATAATAGGGAGCGGTCATGGCGACATAGGTTTTCTCGTTGTCCCAGCCGCCTTTCTGGAAATCGTAGGCGTATTCGGCCCTGGGGTTGGACAGCCCCATTTCTTTTAGCTTATCGATCACCATTTTTTCCGCCCGCAATTTCATTTTCGAAGCCGCCAAGCGCGGGCCCAGGTCGTCGGTCATGAATTGGGCCAATTCCTCGACCTTGGAATTGTTGAACGCTTCGTTTTTGACTTGATAGGCCATTTCAGCCGGGAGACTGGTTTGCGCGCAAAGTGTTGCCGCGCTCAGCGTGCTAGCCACGATCGCAGCCGCCGTAAACAAATGCTTTTTCATTGTCTTTTTTCTTTTTGATAATATTTTGCTATTGTGTTGTTTTTAAAATTAATCATTTCGCGCCCAAAAATAGCGATTATTAGAGTTCAATAAGGATTTCAAGGCCACATTTAGCGCGATTTTAATTAAAAGGCACCTCCCCGTTTTCGCGGAAAGCGTTTTTCGCTCCAACTCCTCCACTCCATAGAAAAGTGAAGGACAAGGGAAAACCCCACGAGGAGTTTTCCCTGTCCAAACTGAAACATGAGCTATAAATGGGATAAGGCTATCGAATCGTGACTTCAAAAACCATCGTGTCGAAATTGCCGCTGATCGTGTACCGCGAGGGGGCGTCCGTAATCCGCAAGGGAAGGGCGTAGGTCTCGCCAGAAACCAGGCCTGGATCGCGGAGATCGATGGTTAGCGTTTCCATCGCGCTTTGGTTGTTCAGCTTGCCTGTCTCTTCCCCGCGGTCAGACGGATCCACGTCCGAGGCTTTCTTGATGGTCATGATTAAAGGGAAAACCAGATTGTAGCTGGAGGCCGGGAGCAAGCGGCTTCCCTCCGGAAGCAATGCCTCATCGACGCTGACCTCGACAGGGATTTCCTCGTCGATATTTCGCCAATCCGCGATGCTATAATTGACATAAAGCGGCGTGCTGATCGATTCCGCGCCCTCCGTATAGTTCAACGTCAGGGCATGATTGACGTAGGGCAGCTCGATAACGGGTTTCTGGTTCTCGAAATCGTATAAATACTCATCGTCCAAGCAGGAACTTGCCAGCCAGGGGAAAATGATGAGGCAAAGGAATAGTATGATGTTCGTTTTCATATCTGTCATGTTTATTTTAGGAATCATTGGAATGTTTTTGATTTCTCACGGTCGGGATTTTCCTTGTCCCAAAAAATCAATGTCGTGAACACGTTAATATCATCCCGATAGTTGGCCGGGTTCAAATTCCGCTCCGTATTGGGATAATAAAAGCGGGCCATGATCTTGTCGCTGTATTGCGCGGCGTTCGACGTGTGAAGAACAGGGAGATCTGTCCTGCGTATCTCGCTCCACGCCTCCAGCGGATCTACCATATAAAGGCTGATCCATTTCTGGGTCTGGATCGCGTTCATTTTCTCCTCGTCGGAGCTCATCAAGTCCCAATTTACGCGTTTATCGGCCTGGGTGTAATAGGCCTCGGCAGCTTCGGCGGCAGTGGTGGTGATCGCCGGGCGAGCGCCTGCCGGGCGGGCATATTCGCTCCATGTGCTCGCGTCGCTTCGCAGGGCGGTCTCATAAGTGTTGAACAAAGAAGTGATCGCTTGCTCATAATAGGATTTCGCGGCCGCGTCCCCTCCATCAATCAGCCCTCTGAGCGCCGCCTCAGCCAAGTAGAAGCCCACTAGCGAACCTTGCATGACGATGATATCGCTCGCCGGTCCAGTTTCCAAGCTGCAAGTCTTTGTCAGGATACCATAACCAATTTTCGAGACGTAATCGCCTTGCGCGGGCGACATTTGCCCAAAAGGAACACCGATATAATATTCTTCGCCGAGGCCAAAAAGATCATAATTGGCCCGACCATTCGCGTCGTTTTCCAAGTAACGACGGGCATCCGCGTAAACCCGGAGCAATGGATTTTTGGTCTCCCGCAAGTAGCCAACCATTTCTTCCGTCGGGACGGAGGATTTATGGCCAGAGGCTTCCCGATCCAAATGAGTATAACCGAAGGTCGCGTAAAGCGGATTCATTTTCGTGTAGTCCGTATTGCCTACAGTCGCTTCGCCTTTGTAATAGCCTGGATTTCCTACGACGTTCTCGCCGATGTTGAGTACCTTGCCTTGGACGGCTTTGATTTGGGCGGAAACATCGGTCACGTTGGAGATACGCATCAATAAACTCAGCTCCACGGACGCCGCATAACGACGCCAGCCCTCGAAATCGCCTTTAAAATAGATGTCGGCGGAGGAAAGTTGCCCGATGGTATAGTTCTCGTTGGCGATCGTCTGCTCAAAAAGCTCTACCGCTTGCCCGGTCATTTCGATGAGCGCGTTGTAGATGGTCGCGGCGTCATCGTATTTGGGCGCTAAGTATTCAGCCCCTAAACCCGCTTCAGTAAAAGGAACATCACCAAACATATCGACCAATTCCCGGAATTCGACCGCGAGCAATGTCTTGGCGATTCCCTCATAACCCGTGTCGCCGCTCTCGATCGCTTTGCGCTCTATATTTTTCAAATTGGCGATACGAGCGTAACGACGGCTCCAGTAATCATCAAAGTTGGAAGGCGTCACGCCGCCCGTCAGGAATGGATAGGACCCGGAATAGTCGCCCGACTTCGTGAGATGCTGAGCCAGGTAGTGGATATTGTAATAAGCGATCCGCTCATAGTCCATGTCGTTTTGCACGGAGGTCAGGAGCAAATCGTTCGAGACTGTGCTTTCCAACGCCTCGTTGGGATTCTCGTTCACGTCTAGCCAATCAGAACAGCTGGAGAGCACGAGCACCGCGCCACTCAGGATTATCGCATATAAATATAACAGATTCTTTTTCATACGATTCATTGATTATATTTTAGAATGAAACCAAAATGTTTAGGCCATAACTACGAGTCGACGCGGAACCTAATCCCGCGTAACCGGAGATGTTCGAGTTGTAGGTCGTTCCCGTGATGTTACTGGAACCTCCGGCGCTCGTGAAGTCCGGATCACCCCAGATGTTCGTCTTCGGTGTCCACATGAACAAATTGCGACCTACGAGGCTTACTGAAGCACGTTGGATGAACTTCGTTTTTCTCAAGACACTGACCGGAATCTCGTAATTGATGGACAATTCACGCAAACGCCAAGATGCGGCACTAACGACTTGGTTGGCAACACCCTGTTTGTAAGAGACATTCCAGAAGTTGTCGCCACCATCATAAACCGTCACGTTCGTATTCTCCACGTAGCGGGTATTGCCACTTTCATCTGTCACAGCGATCACGGAATTCGGGAACACGAAACGTTGGCGGCCGGCAGTCGCTGACAAGTATGACGCTCCGGAGAACAACATGCTATTTTCCGCGTTGAAACGGGTATAGTGTCCACCCCGATAGTCGAATGTCGCTCCTAAGCTAAAATCTTTCCAGCGAAGGTTCGTCGTCAAGCCGATCCGTAGAGTCGGTTGAGTTGTTCCACGGGAGATCAAATCGCCCGCCTCGGGCATACCGTTCTCGGCATTGACAATCACTCGGCCTTGGGGATCCCGTTTCCAGTCGGTCGCCTTGATGACGGGGAAGTTCTCGTTGAGCACGGCGTAGATGGGCATATCGTCGCCACTATCATCGAGCATCAATTCCGTCGCGTCGCCCGCGAGTTCAGTTACTTTCGTGCTTAAGAATGTCGCGTTGGCTCCGACGATCCACTGAAAATCGCCCAACTGGAGCAACGGCGTGATACGTAAGTCAAGCTCAATTCCTTTACCGACCATCGTACCGGCGTTGATGTAACGAGAGCTGTAGCCCGTCGAAGTCGGCACGCTGATAGGAACGGTCTGGTTTGTCGTCTTCTGATGGTAAGCGGCGGCCTCGAGGGTAATCCGGTTGTTCAGGAAACCCATTTCAGCGCCTACCTCGAATTCAGTCGTAAATTCAGGCTCCAACTCTCGGGTGTTCATCGTCGAATTCAGCTTATAGGCGGTCAGCGTGCCATAAGGGAAATAGTTGTTGACACTCGCGGTATTGTCTAGACTATAGGGTTGTACGTTGACCGTACCGACACGGGCGGCTGAGGTTCGCAGTTTGAAATGGTTGAAAATATCACTTTTGATTGCCGGAATGGCGTCGGTCAAGACCACCGAGGCGTTGGCGCTTGGGTAGAAAAAGGACCAATGCGAGGGATCCAGCAAAGAAGTCCAATCGTTACGGCCTGTGATTTGCAAGAATGCCCAGTCCTTGAAGCTCAAGTCAACACTGCCATAGAGACCTGTTTTCCGGTTGCGTGTCCATCGGTTCGCGCCATTCAGCTCGCCGACCTTGTTCTTCAAGTTGTAGAAGTCGTCGAGCGCCAGGGTTCCCGCTTGCGCTTGTTTATATTCGAAATAGTTGTCTTGCAAAGAATAGCCCAACATGACTTTCAATTCAAAATCTTCGCCTAACTTGTGTTCGAAGAAGCCCATAAAATCCATATTGAACCGGGTGTTCAGGTTCGAGCTGGTGTTAAAGGCGGAATATTGGTCTGAACTCGCTTGGTAGATATTATCGGCTGCCCAAGAAGAGTAGCGAAACGCTTCCGTCGTGATATTCGTGTTGTTTACACCTAAGTTTACGCCAGCCCGTGCGGTGAAGCGAAGCCAGCTGGTCGCTTCAAATTCCAAGTCGATTGATCCGACCATACGATCTTGACGTGTCTTCCGCCGATGCGTGTCAATCTGGAAATAAGGGTTGGGGTAATAGTCATTAATCCATTCGTTGGGATTCGCGCCCGTGCCATTTTCTTCCCGCCAGTTCTTGAAATCGGCGATATTGAAATTACCCGGCGTATTGATCAAGCTGTAGATACCCGACGAGGAGTTCGTGTTCATGTCATAATTGGTATGCGTGTAAGCGACCCTCGCGCTGGCTTTGAATTTCTTGTATTTCCGGTCGGCGTTGAAACGGACGGTCTGCCGATCCGTCTCGTCACCACTGACGATACCGCTTTGATCCAATCGTTGGTAGGAGATATACATGCCGCCGTTATCGTCGCGCGAGGAGTAGGAAATGTCGTGTTGGATTCCTACGCCTTTATCATAAAAGCTTTTACGTCCATCCTCGACATAGGCGTAAGGTGCCGTCAGGTAATAACCTTCAGCTGTCCCATCATAAAGCGGACTACCGATCTCGATCATGCCCCCGTCGAATTCAGGGCCATATTGTTGGTTTTCATCAGACGTATAGTAATCGAAATCGGGGACACCCAGCAAGTCGTCCGTATGTCCGGCGCCGAAGCGGCTCTGGAACTTGGGAAGATAGGCTACCGTGCTGAGAGTCGTAGTCAACGAGTAAGTGATGTTGGGCTTGCCTTTCTCGCCGGATTTCGTCGTGACGATCAGGACTCCGTTGGCCGCTTCCGAGCCATAGAGGGCCGCCGCCGAGGCACCTTTCAAGACCGAGATATTATCAATATCGTTGGGGTTCAAGGATTGCAGGAAACTGATGGGCGTTTGCACGCCATCGAGAACCAGCAAGGCGGAGTTGTCGCCCTTAAACGAGCGGGCGCCCCGGAGCGTGATCCGTGTCTCTTGGTCGAGCGCGGCTGAGGTCTGGTTGATTTGCAAGCCGGAAACCTTTCCGCTCAAGGCCAACGTCGCGTCAGAACCTTTCGCCATGTTCAGGGCTTCGTCGTCTACTTTCGCGGTGGCGTAGCCGATGGCTTTCGCTTGCCGTTGGATACCTAACGCGGTCACGACCACTTCATTCAACTGCTGCGTGTCCGACTCCAGGACGATTCGCAGCTGCCGGGCGGCCTTATGTTTCTGGGTGATCATGCCGACGTAAGAAATTTGCAACTCCGCGCCCGGGGCGACATCCGGGAGTTCGAATTTCCCATCGAAATCGCTGATGGTTCCGTGGCTCGTGCCGGTGACTAAGACGGTCGCGCCGATGACCGGCTCATTGTTCTCGTCCAGGATCGTGCCGGTGACGGTGATATTTTGGGCGATGGCCGTACTGATCGCCATCATTCCAATAAGGATATAAGTAAAGATTTTTCTTGTCATGATAAATTACGATGAAATAATAACTAATGGATTTCTCGACTCGCTTTGCCGGAGGCCGCACTCCGGTCTCCTTGGGGCTGAAATCGCTGTCGTTTCTTCAATAAATGCCTTGTTTTCATACTTTTTAATTTAGTTGTTTGACTTGAATCCCTTTTTTCTTCCCGCTTCTTTTCGGTTCCGAAGGGCCCTTTTCGTGTCCCGACAGAAGCGGCTTGACGTTTAAGGATTCCAAATATTTATACTTATCAATTTTCACATTCCACAACACCTGTTGGAAATATCATTTTGATCATTATTTTATATTTTCAATATCATTATGATCGCGAATGTATAATTATTATTTCTTTCGCGCATCAATAAAAGCATGCGTTAACACGACACGGACCGACATTATTGTTTAAATATTTAACCAATAAATAAAAATAATAGCAAATCAATGCGTATTCATATCATATTATCACAAAATAGATGTTGTATGGTAATAAATGATAAATCGGATACATTAACGCTCATTTTTTATTTCTCCGAATTTCTTTTTTGTAAAAAATTAGGATAGAAAGCCCCCTGAATTGTTGAAAGATGTGGAATTGGGTTCTTTTTGCCTCGCGCAGCGGCTGCGCGAGGTATCCAAAGGCTTGGAAGGGCTGTCGGGAGTGCTGCGCAAGGTCTCCAAAGGCTTGGACGGCTCGCGCAGCAGCTGCGGAAGGCGTCAAAAGGCTTGGACGGCTCGCGCAGCGGCCGCGTGAAGGCGTCAAAGGACCTAGACGGCTCGCGCAGCGGCTGCGGAAGGCGTCAAAGGGCTTGGATAGCTTCCGCAGCACTCGCGTGAAGGTATCCAAAGGTTTAGACGGCTCGCGCAGCGGCTGCGCGAGGTGTCAAAGCCCTTGGACGGCCCGCGCAGCCGCCGCGCAAAGGTTTCCAAAGACTTGCTTAACCCATGTGGTGAGGGCCTTTATGTAGGCGCGGGAGTTTGGGGATGCGAGGGAACATCTTGCGGAAACGGATGAGGTAGCCCGTCATCTTCGGGCCGGCGATCACGAAACTGACCGCCACGATGATGAGCGTCAGGCCGACGCATTCGCGGAAATCAAGTATTTCGCCAAAGATCGTGACGCCGAAAAAGATCGCCGTCACGGGTTCCAGCGCACCGAGGATCGCCGTGGGCGTCGAGCCGATGTATTGGATCGCGCTGGTCGTGCAGAGGAAGGAAATGGCGGTCGGGAAAATGGCCAAGGCGAGGAGGTTGGCCCAAAGGTACCACTCGCCGGGTGTCCGGAGATCGCCGTCGAGGTAGAGGCGGACGATAAAGAGGGAGAGCCCGAAAAGCAAGACGTAGAAAGTAACCTTTAAGGTAGCCACCTCTTTCAGGGTTGGCTGATTGACCCCCACGATGTAGATCGCGTAAGAGAGAGCCGAGCCGAGGGCCAAGAGCGTGCCCGGCAAGCTGAGCGTCGTCCCATCGCTCCCTTTATAAAGCAGCCCGATCCCCGCCAAGGCTAACAGGATGCAAAACCCGGTCATGAGGGCGAGCTTTTCCTTGAAAACGGCCCACATGATGAGGGCCACCATGATCGGGTAGACGAAAAGGATGGTCGAAGCGATGCCCGCGTCCATGTAATTATAGCTCAGGAAAAGCGTCAGCGAGGAGATCGCGACCAGCAAGCCCATCACGATAAGGGGGACGATCTCCCTCCGCCTCAACCGGAAGTCGCGCCCCCGGGCCTTGAGCATGATGCCCAGGACGGGAATCGCGAAGAGGTAGCGGAAGAAAAGGACCGAATCGGGATCCATACCGGCCTGATAAAGAGGAAGGGCGAACAAAGGGTTCATGCCATAGGAAGACGCCGCGATGATGCCCAAGAGATAACCTTTCGTTTTCGTGTTCATGTCGTCATGAAAAATTTGGCCGCGAAGATACGGAATGTCTCGTTTCGGAATACTATATTTGCCGGGTACGAAAAATCTATTTTGACCCATATGAAAATCGTGATCTTGAATACGTCTGAGCGGACAGGCGGGGCGGCGGTGGCGGCTCGCCGTCTGCTTCACGCGTTGGCGAAGGCCGGAGTGGACGTGGAGATGCTGGTGCGCGATCGGGCGACGAAAGAGGAAGCGGTGACTTCGCTCAACAAGGGGGCGTGGCGTCGTGGGGTGAATTTCTTTCGTTTCCTTTGGGAGCGGCTGGTCATCTTCGCGTGCAACCATTTCAGCCGACGGAATTTGTTCCAAGTCTCTATCGCCAACACAGGACTGCGCGTACGACGGAAAGCGTTGGTCCAAGAAGCGGATGTCATCCATTTGCATTGGATCAACCAGGGGTTCTTGTCCTTGAAAGAGATCAAACGCCTCGTGGACTCCGGAAAAAAGGTGGTCTGGACATTGCATGACTTGTGGCCGGCGACAGCCATTTGCCATTATCCAGGAGGATGTGAAAAATACCAGACAGGATGTTCGGCCTGCCCGATGCTCCAGCCGAATTCTTGGGTGGATCTGGCGAAACGAGTCGCCCAGGAGAAAGCGCGGATCGATTGGCGGCAGGTGACGTTCGTGGGCTGTAGCGACTGGATCGTTCAGGAGGCCCGGAAAAGCCTTTGGCTGCGAAACGCCCGTTTCATGACGATCCCGAACCCGATCGACACCCGTCTCTTCCGCCCGATGGAGCGGCGGAAGGCCCGGCGCGAGCTGGGGTTACCCGAAGATAAGCCGCTGGTCTTATTCGCCGCCGCCAAGTTGTCAGACACCCGGAAAGGGGCCGACCTTTTGCTGGAAGCTTGTTCGCGACTGGTCAAGGACGGAGAAAAGGATTTGGAATTTGTCTTGTTAGGAAATGATTCGGCGAAATTCGCTTCCCAAGTACCTTTCCCGGTTCATATATTGGCTTATATCGCCGACGAGCCTACGCTGGCGATGGTCTACGCGGCGGTGGATCTTTTCGTGATCCCCTCGCTGGAGGACAACTTGCCCAACACGGTCATGGAGGCGATGGCCTGCGGGACGCCGTGTGTCGGCTTCCGGACGGGAGGCATCCCGGAAATGATCGATCATCAAGTGAATGGCTATGTGGCGGCCAGTCGGGATACGGACGACTTGGCGCGGGGAATCCATTGGACGCTTCACCATCCCGAGCCGGAAAAGTTGTCGGCCGCTTGCCGCGAGAAGGTGTTGAGCCACTATGAGGAGTCGGTGGTCGCGAAAAAATATATAGCTTTGTACCGGAATTTAACACGAGACAGAAAATGGAACACCAACCGACGTTCTCCATCATCACGGTCACCTATAACGCCAAGCGCTGGTTAGAGCGTACGATCCTCAGCGTGTTGAGCCAATCGTATCCGCACGTCGAATACCTCCTGATCGACGGGAACTCGACGGACGGGACGGTCGAGATCATCCGCCAATACGCTTCCGGCCTGGCCTATTGGGTCAGCGAGCCGGACAAGGGGCTTTACGACGCCATGAACAAGGGCTTGCGGCAGGCGACGGGCGATTACCTTATTTTCCTCAACGCGGGCGATACGTTCCTATCGGCCGATACGTTGAGCCGCGTGGCGGAACGCTTGCGGAAGCGGAAGACGCTACCCGACGTGATCTATGGCGAGACGCGCATCGTGGACGCCAATGGCCGCCCCTTGGGAATGCGCCGGCTGAAAGCGCCCAAGCGCTTGACGTGGAAAAGTTTCAAGCGGGGAATGTTGGTCTGCCATCAGGCTTTCTTCGCCCGCCGGGCGATCGCCCCCGAGTACGATCTATCCTATCGTTTCTCGGCGGACTACGATTGGTGTTTGCGTTGCTTGAAGGCGTCCCGGTCGGTTCTCAACAGCCGGCTGACACTCGTGGATTACCTGGAAGAAGGCTTGAGCACAGCCAACCGGAAAGCCTCGTTGCGCGAGCGATACGAGATCATGTGCCGTTATTACGGGAAAACCCAGACGCTCCTTTGGCACGGCTGGTTCGCCATCCGTTTCTATTGGGCGAAATGGGCGCGAGGAAGAGTATAATAATTAAATAATAATAATGTATAGCATATGCGGGAAATCATGAGGAAATGGGGAAAGCACGTGGCGGCTCTCCTCCTGTTTTTAGGGGTGACGGTGGTCTATTTCTCGCCGGCGGTCTTCGAGGGGAAGACGATTCGCCAGGCGGACAACGAGAAGGCGACCGGAATGGGAAACAGCCAGATGGCGGAATACGAGAAAACGGCCGAGCCGGGCGAGTTCAGTGTCTGGTCGGACGCGATGTTTGGCGGAATGCCTTACGTGTCGGGCTATGGCAATCCGGCGCCTAAATTGCCGGGGTACTTGTGGCTCGAGGCGCCTTTGAAAGGGCTGGGCTATTACGACGCCGGCATGGTCTTTACCGGCCTCGTCTGCTTTTATATCCTGATGTGCGTCATGGGGGTGAATGTCTGGCTGGCTATCGCGGGGGCGATCGCTTTCGCCTTGGCTTCCTACAACTTGATCATCATCGAGGCGGGCCATATCACGAAAGCCTACGTGATCGCCTACATGCCGTTGACATTGGCGGGCATGGCGTTGCTCTTCAAACGGAAACATCTTTGGGGCGCCGTGGTCTTCCTGCTCGGCATCGCGTTCTCGATCGGCAATACGCACGTGCAGATCACCTATTATCTCTTGCTGCTTTGCTTCTTCATCTATTTGGGTTACTTGATCCGGATGATCCGGGCGAAAGAATTGGCCGAGTTGTCGCGGACGACGGCCATCATGGCGGGCTGCGTCGTCCTGGCGGTCTTGCCCAACGCGCAAAACATGTACGCCCAGTGGGACTTAAGCAAAAGTTCCATCCGCGGGGCGACGGAACTGACCACGACCACGCCAACGGGCGAGAAGATCTCTTCCGGATTGGATAAGGATTACGCCTTCGCCTGGAGTTACGGCAAGGGAGAGCTGCTGACGCTCCTGGTGCCCAACGCTTATGGCGGCGGGTCGGGAGGAACGCTCGACGCCAGCTCCGCGCTCTACCAGGAGTTGCGCGACCGCGGCGCACAGCTGGGCCAAGAGCTTCAGGCGCCGACCTACTGGGGCGAGAAGAGCTTCACCTCGGGGCCGGTCTATTTCGGGGCCGTCGTCTGCTTCCTGTTCGTGCTGGGAATGTTCGTCGTGCGCGACCCGATGAAGTGGTGGCTCTTCGCGGGGGGCGTGTTCCTGACGCTCCTGGCCTTGGGGCGCAACTTCGACTCGTTCAACGACTTCATGTTTCATTACCTGCCAATGTACAACAAGTTCCGGACGGTCGAGATGGCGTTGGTCATCCCCGGGCTGATCGTGCCGATCGTCGCGATCTGGGGCTTGAAAGAGATTTTCGACGGGAAAGTCGACGACGCCCCGCTGAAACGGGGATTGATCGGCGCGCTGGCCATCACGGGCGGACTGGCGCTGATCATTTGGCTGATGCCTAGCGTCCTGCTGGATTTCCGCTCTTCCTACGACGCCCAATACCAGATGCCCGATTGGTATTACAACGCCTTGCTGATCGACCGGGCCTCGCTGGCCGCCGACGACGCGCGCCGCTCGTTGCTCTTCATCGTGCTGGGCGCGGCCGCCCTGTTCTGGTATTTCACGGCCAAGGAACGGCAAAAGGTCGCGCCGATCGTTTCCGCCGCGCTGGCCGTCTTGATCTTGGTCGACCTTTGGACGGTGGACAAGCGCTACCTGAACGACGGGAATTTCTCCAACCAGACGGCGGTCGATGTCTACCAGGAGTCGGTGGCCGACAAGGCGATCCTCAACGACCCGGATCTCTCCTACCGCGTCTTGAACCTGAACAATCCTTTCGCCGAGACCAATACGTCTTATTATCACCATTCCATCGGCGGCTATCACGCGGCGAAGTTGCGCCGTTACCAAGAGCTGATCGACCATCGCCTGCAGGGCGAGATCTCCTCGATCATCTCCTCGTTCCAGACCGCCACCGGGCCTGACGACATCGTCCGGGTCCTCGCGACATGCCCTTCCCTGAACATGTTGAACACCCGCTACCTGATCTATAATCCCGAGCAACCGCCCATCCGCAACCCCTTCGCCGACGGCAACGCCTGGTTCGTGGGCGGCCTGCGGATGGTGAAAAACGCCGACGAGGAGATCGCCGCCCTGAACACGCTGAACCCCTTGGCCGAGGCCGTGGTCGACCAGCGCTTCGCCGCGTCCCTCGAAGGCTTCACGCCCCGCCTCGACTCCACGGCGACCATCGCCCTCACGGACTATCGCCCCAACCGGCTGACTTATCAAACACGAGCCGCCGAGGAACAGCTCGCCGTCTTCTCGGAAATCTATTACAGCCCGGGATGGCAGGCGACGATCGACGGCCAACCGGCCGACCATTTCCGGGCCGACTGGGTGCTCCGGGCGATGCGCGTCCCCGCCGGCGAGCATACGATTGTTTTCGAGTTCCGCCCGAAAGCCTACGTGGCCGCCGCCTACGTGACGTCCTACAGCTCCTTGCTCATCTTGCTGATGGTCCTTGGCGCCGCGGGATGGAGCCTCTGGAAACGGCAAAAGAAATAGGTTTTTTAGTAAAAATCGATCCGCCGACTAAAACCTGGCTGGGTTCTTAGCCAAAAAGAGACCAGCGGACTAAAACCTAGCTGGGTTCTTAGCCAAAAAGAGACCAGCGGACTAAAACCCAGCTGGGTTCTTAACTGAAAATAGGTCCGCGGACTAAAACCCAGCTGGGTTCTTAGCTAAAAATAGGTCCGCGGACTAAAACCCTGCTGGGTTCTTAGCTAAAAAGAGATCCGCGGACTAAAACCCAGCCGGGTTCTGAATGGCGAAAGGGGCGGATAAGCGGAAAACGCGTATCTTTGCCTTCGGGAAAATAGACGCGGCTGTAGACATTTCCCCACCCCCACCCCACCCATTCTCCATTTCCCCGCTCGCCAACAGAACGGGGTTTTCTTTTTATTATTTGGATATAAACGAGTTGCGCCCTCCGTGAAACGCGCTGGCACGAGGTTTGCCCGTATGTCTCAATATAAAAGATCAAATTGAGATGAAAACAAATACGATGAAAAGGCGCGTTTGGTCGCTGGCTATGGCCGTCGCGCCACTATTCCCCGCCTTCCTCTCCGCGCAAACGGCCAGCCCCGCGCCGGATGAGCCGGAAAAAACGGTCGCGGAGATGAACGGAGCGGACGACTTGTCGCCGGACGGGAACAAGCGCGTGCGGGGCACGATCACCGACGAGCAAGGCGAGAGCATTATCGGCGCCACGGTGATGGTGAAAGACAACCCGGCGATCGGGACCGTGAGCGACGTGGACGGGCGGTTCGCGCTGGAAGTGCCCCAAGGGGCGACGCTGGTCGTCTCGTTCGTGGGCTATAACACAAGAGAAATCCCTGTTCGCCAGCGGATCAACAACTACCCGGTGGTCTTGAGGGAAGATAACCAATTGTTGGACGAGGTCGTCGTGATCGGCTACGGCACGGTGAAGAAGAGCGACTTGACGGGCGCCGTCGCGGGCGTGAACACCCGCCAGTTCAAGAACCAGCCCGTGCGCCGGGTAGAAGACGTGCTCCAGGGGCGCGCCACGGGCGTGGAAGTCACGGCCTCGAGCGGCTTGCCGGGCGCGGGAATGAAAGTGCGCGTGCGGGGTACGACCTCGATCAACAAGAGCAGTGACCCCTTGTACGTGATCGACGGGTTGATCTCGCCCAGCGGCTTGTCGGGCCTGAACCCCTCGGACATCCAATCGATGGAGGTGCTGAAAGACGCCTCGTCGACCGCCATCTACGGCTCGCGGGGCGCCAATGGCGTGATCCTGATCACCACCCGGCAAGGGACGGAAGGACGGGCCCGCGTGGAGTTTGACGCGAACATCGGCATCTCGACCTTACGCAAATCCTACGACTTGATGAACGCCTACGAATACGGCTTGGCCCTGAACGAGCTGCGAGGCTCCAGCATCATTCCTGAAGCCGACCTGGAAGCTTACCGGACAGGCGCGAAAGGCATTGATTGGATCGACCTCATGACCCAGACGGCCTTGACGCAAGATTACCGCCTCAGCGTCTCGGGCGGCAGCGAGAAAGTGAGATACCTCGTCTCGGGCAACGTACTCGACCAAGAGGCGATCACCATCACCTCCAAGCGGCAGACATTCGGCCTGCGCGCCAACGTGGACGCCGACGTGAAGCCCTGGCTCACCATCAGCACCAAGCTGAACGGCAGCCGGATCCACCAGCACAACGGCGCCCCGAACTGGAGCAACGTCATCTCCTTCTCGCCGACGATGGAACTGGTCGACCCCGCGACCGGCATCTACAACCGCGATCCCTACAACGTGGCCAACGCCTCCAACCCTTACGGGGAAATGATCGTGAACGAGAGCGACTCTTACGCGTACAACCTGAACGCCAACGTGACCTTCCTGTTCAAGATCATCGACGGGCTGACCCTTTCCGTGCAAGGAGGCTACGACTACAAGCATAGCCCCTCCTACTCCTTCGCCTCGAAACTCGTGGCGCCAGGCTCGATCAACAGCGCGAGCAATTCCAGCGCCCTGCACAACTATTGGCAGAACACCAACAACTTGACCTGGCAGAAGACGTTCGGCGACCATACCGTCTCCGCCATGGGCGTTTGGGAATTAAGCTACACGAACGACACCGGCTTGACGGGAAGCGGCTCCAACCTGAACAACGAGAGCGTGGGCTATTGGAACTTAGGGAACGCGGCGATCCGCAACGCGTCGAACTCCTATTCGGAAGCCTCGCTCATGTCCGGAATCGTGCGGGCCAATTACGATTACAAGAAACGCTATTTCTTGACGGCGGCCATCCGTGCCGATGGCTCGTCGAAATTCCAGGACGACCATAAGTGGGGCTATTTCCCCTCGGCCGCCGTGGCTTGGGATATCGCCCAAGAGCCTTTCATGCAAGCACAAAAGATCCTTTCCCAATTGAAATTGCGCGGAAGCTTTGGCGTGACAGGCAATCAGGATATCGGCGCTTACTCGACCTTGGGCATGCTCTCCGGCGCCACGTATGGCTGGGGAACATCTACCCCCCTGACAGGCTATTGGGATAATCAATTCGCCACGCCCGACATCACGTGGGAGAAAACATACCAATACGACGTGGGCCTGGACCTGAGCGTGGGTGAGGTGGATTTCACGTTCGACTGGTTCAAGAAGCACACCAAGGACTTGCTTTTCCAGAAGCAAGTGCCTCGCTACAATGGAGGGGGAACCTATTGGGTGAACAACGGTGAGCTGGACAACACCGGCGTGGAACTGTCGATCAGCGCCTTCCCCGTGAAAAGCGCCGTGACGTGGGAGACGACGTTTAACGCGTCCTACGTGAAAAACACGATACGCGACCTGGCGGGCGACGATTTCGTGCTCACCGCCAATTACAGCGACTTGGGCGGCGCGATGCAGATCATGAAGCCGGGCTATCCCTTGGGGTCATTCTATGTCTACCAATGGAAAGGCTTCGATGAGAATGGCGCGAACCTCTATCTGAACGCGGCGGGCGAGTTGACCACCACGCCCACCTCCGAGGACCTCGTGATCAAAGGGCAAGCTAGCCCGAAGTGGACATTCGGCTGGAACAACAACATCACGTGGCGCAATTGGACGCTAAACATTTTCTTCAATGCCGCCACAGGATACGAGCGTTTAAATATCAGCCGTTTCCGGATCGCCTCCATGACGGGCAACACCAAGTTCGTCACCCTACACGACGCTTATTACAAGGGTTGGGACCATGTCGCCAACAAGGCCGAGGCCCTTTACCCCAGCTTGCGGAATGGGGAGAACAAAGTGTACGCCAATTCGGATTTCTGGCTGGAAGACGCCTCGTTCTTGAAGTTGAAGAACATCAGCTTGTCTTACCGCATCCCCCGCCGTGTGGCCAAGATCGCCAGCATCGAGGTGTCGGTCAGCGCGCAAGATGTTTTCACGCTCACGAAATACAAAGGAATGGATCCGGAAGTATACGCGGGCTACGACGGTTTGGATTATGGCGCCTATCCCATCCCCCGCACCGTGACCTTTGGCGCGAAAGTAACGTTCTAACAACTATTTAATAACAAGAATATGATACACAGGAAAACAATATATCGATCAATAAAAGGAAGCTGCCTGGCCATTCTCGCGTCGTGTTGCTTGACGGCCTGCGAGGACTTCTTAATCGAGGACCCTAAAGGGCAATTGACCACGGAAGGATTCTTCAGCAGCCAAGAGGACTTGGAAGCGTCGCTTACCGCCCTCTATTCCATCGTCGCCACGTCGCAGATGGGCAATAATTATGTCGGCACCAATTTCCTGGCGGGGGATGACATTTCTACCCATCCCGCCAGCAACAAGCAGCCATTGAGGGAATACGACCAATACGACGTGAAAGACAACAACGCTTGGATGAGTACGATGTGGGAATATCGCTACAAGGTAATCAAGGCCGCCAATTTCATCATCAACAACGCTGGCCGCACGCCCAATGTCTCCTCCGAGGAATTGAACGCCGCTTTGGGACAGGCCCATTATTGGCGGGGCTATTCCTATTTCTATTTGGTTACGACATGGGGTCCCGTACCCGTAATGCTGGAAGAGGAGATCAATTATGAGGCGCCACTGTCTAGCGTGGAAGAGATCTATGACCTAATCCTTTCCGACCTCAAAATCGCGGAAGCCAATTGCCCCGTGATGTACGACCGGGAGCCTTACGCCCGCAATGGCGTGAATATCTCCGTCAGTCAGGCCGCAGTCAAGGCAACATTGGCTTATGTCTATATGTGCATGGCCGGATGGCCCCTTCACCGCACGGAAGGCTATCAATTAGCCGCGGACAAGGCCGAGGAGGTGATCGATGGCGTGGACAATGGGACCTATTACTATCGTTTGTTGCCCAATTACGCGGATATCCACTCATGGGCTTACAATTACAATAACCCCGAAGTGTTGCTTGGGGTATATTATAACCGAGATCAGATGGGACAGGCGGTTCCTTTAACGGATTTCCTGCAAGACATGGCGCAAGCCGGATGGGGCGACACGAATGGTGAGATCAAGTTTTGGAAAGACTTCCCCGAAGGCCCCCGCAAGGATGCCACTTATTTCCCCAAAATCTTGCTGACGGATGGACAGCTCCATGATTGGTGGTACGACACCGATCCGGCCTCGCGTGAAGTGGTCGCCCCGGTATTCATGAAAACCGTGGAAGGGGCGACACGAGGTACGGAGTTCGATTATACCGATCCCGCCATGCCGAACGCTTCCGGAGAGAAAACAATTCAATTGATCCGACTTTCCCAAGTATATTGCTGGTATGCCGAAGCGACTGGTCGCACGGGAAAGGTGACCGCCAAGGCCGTGGAAGTCCTGAACCGTGTGCGCAACCGTGCGGATGGGAAGACGACTGATCTTTATACTACGGCCATGACGCCCGACGAGCTGGCCGAGGCCGGCTATAACGAACACGGTTGGGAGATCGCTGGGTATTATTGGGCCAGCTTGGCTACCCGAGCCCGCGATATGTTCCGGATGGATCGATTGAAAGACCATTTCGAGTTCCGTAAAGAGAATCCGGAAATCGAGGTCGCTCCGGGCGTGTTCCGCCGCGAGGCCGTGCCCGTGACTGGCACATGGGACGACAGCAAAATGTACGCGCCTTATCCCTATGAAGACGCTATTCTGAATCCCAATTTACATCGATAAAAGGACTATTTATAAAATGTCTTCTGAAAAGCCGAGAACTCGTCTTTCCCTCGAACGATCCGACGCCAAAAGGCGACCAGGAAACCACATCCATAACCAAGCAATTGGATGAACGAGGCGAAAATAGCGAGCGCTCCGATCCGGAGGCTACGGTTCGCCCGCGAGGCATCTATCCCGATCAACAAGGCATAAAGCACCAACGGGAGCAGGGCCCACGGGCAAACCAATGCGCCGAGCAGCAACACGAGGCACCCAAGCGTGAAGACCGCTGGCAAAAGGTGCACCACCTTCAGCGAGTCGGGATATTTCTTGTAGAGATTGATCCGGGCGATCCCGAAGTTATAGACTTGACGATAGAACTTACGCCAATCGGTCCGTCGCTTGTGGTAAACCCAGGCGGAAGGGAAAAGGCAGACCTTGTACCCTCCCTTGAAGAGACGGATGCTGAAGTCAATGTCCTCGCCAAAACGCATCCGCGAGAAACCACCGAGCGCCCGGAACACCTCGCCCCGAATGCCCATATTGAAGCTGCGAGGATAAAACTTATCCATCTTTTTCTTGCCCCCCCGAATGCCGCCTGTCGTGAAGAAGGAAGTCATGGCATAGTTGATCGCTTTTTGCACGTCGGTGAAATCGTCAGAGGCTTTGTCGGGTCCACCGAACGCGTCAGCCCCCGTGTGAGCGATCTCATCGTGAACGGCTTGGATATATCCCGGCGGTAAGACGCAATCGGAGTCGAGCACGATCAGGTACTCGCCATGGCTCGCTTGAGCTCCTACATTGCGGGCGTTACCCGGGCCACCGTTTGGAATGCGGATATAGTGGATCTCCAGTCGGTCACGATAACGGTCGGCCACTTCATCAGAGGCGACAGTCGAACCATCCTCGACGATAACCACCTCAAAATTCCTCATCGTCTGGCGGGCGAGGCTCTCCAGCAACTCTTCCACCTCGTTCGGGCGGTTAAAGACAGGGATGATCAGAGAGATTGATGGACTATCCATGGCTTAACGCAAGATATCGTATTTGACCAGCCCTATCTTGTTCAAGAAATAGCGAACAGAAACATTTAGGACACCAAGGCCATAGATTGTGCTGTTCTTGAGATTGATCGATGAGGCCTCCTTGAAATACTTGGTCGGACAAGTGATCTCGGCGATCTCATACCCCTTGTCGCAGATCTGGGCAATGATCTCGTTATCGAAAATGAAGTTGTCGGACAACTTGTTAAAGTTGACGTTTCGCAGCACCTTCGCCGAGTAGGCTCTGTAGCCTGTATGGTATTCCGCCAGTTTGTTGCCCATCAGCAGGTTCTCGATAAAAGTGAGGATACGGTTGGCAATATACTTATAGATGGGCATGCCCCCTTTGAGCGCCCCCTTGCCCAAAATGCGCGAGGCGAAAACCACCTCGTAGACACCGTTGGCGATAAGGTAGATCATGGACTGCAGGAGGAGCGGCGTATATTGGTAGTCGGGATGGAGCATCACGACGATATCCGACCCGATCTCGAGCGCCTTGTTGTAACAGGTCTTCTGGTTGCCACCGTAGCCTTTGTTCTTATCGTGCTTGATGACGTATTGGATGCCCAATTGCTTGGCCACCTCGACCGTATTGTCTCGACTATAGTCGTCGACTAGGATGACGTTGTCGACGATATCGAACGGAATCTCGTCGTAAGTTTGTTTCAGCGTCTTCTCCGCGTTGTAGGCGGGAAGAACGATGGTTACTTTCAAGTTCTTTACCATGATGTTTTTTACTGTTTATTTCCGAATTTGGCTTGTGCCTTCTCCCGCTCGAACCGGAGCAAGTAAGTATCCGGATTCTTTAAATGGATCATGATCGGAAAAAGCTCCGGGTTATTCTCGATCGCGGGGAAAAGGTAACGGGGCGTCGAACTGAAACCGAGCTGCTCAAGCACCACGTAATCGACCTTCGCCTCGACCAGGTCGCGGATGAGCTGGGCGTTATCTTCCGTCCAGCTGTACATTGTCACAGCCGTTTGACTATACATATAAAAGAGCTCCGGCTTGCGCGAACAGACCACCGTATTAGCGGGCAACCGCTTGCGCACCTCCTTGGCGATCGTAAAGAAATTCTGATAGTTAGGAGGATAGGGCATCTTATTCATCCGGTGCAGCGTCTCCAATTGCGGATAGGCGAATCCGGCGACAACCAACAGCAAAAGCCACGGAGAGAAACTCTTAATCGGAGTAAACCGCTTAATCGCAAAGCTGATAGCGACCCAAATCCCAATCAGGAGGCTTACCTCTAGAAAAGGTAACAATGGCGTCGTATATCGATTGCCACTTGGGGTGCTAAACAACGAAATAACGCCAAACGTCGCCAAGGTATAAGCCATAAACAGCCATTTGTAACGACCTAATCGCCACATTCCAATACCGATCAACCCGAAGAGAAGGATTGCCACGATCCATTCGCCAACTGTAGTCGCCTTGTCGTAATTGACATCCAAGTAGGGCAGGATAGAATTGGGGATCGCCTTTGTCAGCAACATCTGGAAGGTCTCGAAGAAGCGACCGATGATACCACCTAGGTCGAGCGTCCCCTCCTCAGGTCGCCAATGGTTCGACGAAGCGATCATGTCGATGTAACGGCTTTGCTCCAACCCTTGCAATTTGTTGCGCAGCATCCAAGGTAACAAGCAGATCACATAGCCTCCGGCAAAGGCAAACGTCTCCCTCCACCGCTTGGACAACAAAAGATAGCAGAGGATCGCCACAATAAGAGCGATACCTTGCGTCCGGATATGATAGTTGAAAGCTGCGGTCACGATCGCTAGGTAGAAGAAGGGCTCACGCCAAAAGGGACGCTCCGACTCGTCTGCCTTATAAAGAAACCAGCAGGTCAGAACGGAAGTAAATAAGAACGCCATCTCGCTCATCATCATTGTCGCGAAATGCAGCACCTGATAGTTGACCAGTACCACCGCTGAGGCGACGAAAGCCAACGGTCGCGACACACCCCGCCGCTCGACAAAGAGAAACAGCAACAAGGCACTTCCCAAAAGGAAAAGCCCGTTAAGCACTTTCTGCGGGAAAAAGCTATCCGTGAAAAGGCGGACAACCGACATCAACAAAGGGTAGCCCGGCGGAAAGACGTTCGACGGATTATGCGCCGCATTGGTGATATCGCTGTAGCCATGCCCCTCGGCGATCGAGGTTGCCAGCATGTAATAAGTGCAATTATCGCCGTTCATATCCAGCTTCTCGTTGAATATGTAAGAGAACGCGAGCACGAACAGCAGCGTCAACCCTGCGAGATAGAAGAGGCGATTGCCTGATGATTGGCTCTTTCCCATGATCGATTGGTTAATACCGATAAAAATCCGCCTTATAAGGGCCCTCGACCGGAACACCAATGTAGTCAGCCTGTTTCTGGGTCAACGTCGTCAGCTTGACACCAATACGGTCCAAATGCAAGCGAGCCACTTCTTCGTCCAAATATTTGGGGAGGCGGTAAACGCCGATCTTATAATCCTTCTGCCACAAGTCCATCTGTGCCAACACTTGGTTGGTGAATGAATTGCTCATGACAAACGAGGCATGACCCGTCGCGCAACCAAGGTTCACGAGACGTCCCTCCGCTAGAAGGAAAATCGCATGGCCATCGGGGAAGGTATATTTATCCACTTGCGGCTTGATGTTCAGATGGGCGATTCCCGGATAGTTCACCAACTTATCCACTTGGATCTCATTGTCGAAGTGGCCGATGTTGCAGACGATCGCCTGGTCTTTCATCCGTTCCATGTGCTCGATACGAATGATGTCGCAGTTGCCGGTAGTCGTCACAAAGATGTTGCCCTCTTTTACGGCCTCCTCCATCGTGGTGACCTCATAACCCTCCATCGCGGCTTGCAAAGCACAGATCGGGTCGATCTCGGTTACCAGCACCCGGGCACCATAGGAGCGCATCGATTGAGCACAGCCTTTGCCCACGTCGCCATAACCGGCCACGACGACCACCTTGCCGGCGATCATCACGTCGGTCGCCCGCTTGATACCATCGGCCAACGACTCGCGGCAACCATAAAGATTATCGAATTTCGATTTCGTCACCGAGTCGTTCACATTGATCGCCGGGATCAGCAGCTCGCCCCGCTCCATCATCTGATAGAGGCGGTGAACGCCGGTCGTCGTTTCCTCCGAGACACCGCGCATCTCAGCAACCGTGCGATGCCAGCGGGTCGGATCCTCGGCAAGGATCCGGTTCAACGTGTCGAGGATACACTGCTCCTCATGGTTCTGGCTCATACGGTGTATCGTCGTCGGGTCGTTCTCAGCCCGGTAGCCCATGTGCAACAACAACGACGCGTCACCGCCATCGTCCACGATCAAGTGTGGCCCCTTACCGTCGGGGAAACGGAGTGCCATCTCAGTACACCACCAATATTCCTCTAGGCTCTCGCCCTTCCAGGCGAAGACCGGCACTCCATCGGCCGCAATTGCCGCCGCCGCATGATCCTGGGTAGAGAAGATGTTACAACTGGCCCAACGCACGTCAGCGCCTAAGGCGACCAGCGTTTCAATCAAGACGGCAGTCTGTATCGTCATGTGGAGCGAGCCCGTAATCCGCGCCCCCTTCAGCGGTTTCTGTCCAGCATATTTCTGACGCAAGGCCATCAACCCTGGCATCTCGTGTTCGGATATCTCAATCTCTTTGCGACCAAACTCGGCCAAACCCATATCGGCCACCTTATAAGGCAGGTCAGAAGGAAATAATGGTGTCATAAATTCGTCTTTCTGTTGATTTTGCCGCGAAGATAGCCTTTTCGCGGCATTTTCGGCATGAGAAACAGGTTTTCCTCTCATGAATTAAAATGGATACGATGAGATTAGCTGGATCACAACCGTTCCATCCTTTCTTCATTCCTGATAATAAACCCGTTTGACCCGTGGAGAAATGGAGGTAAGGATCTCATAGGGTATTGTCCCCAAGTGTTCGGCCAGTTCAGTAACGGGGAGAGCATCACCAAAAAGAATTACAGGATCGCCTTCGCGAGCGTTGGTATCGGTCACGTCGATCATGCAGGCGTCCATACAGATATTGCCAATAATAGGACAACGGAGTCCATCAACAAGAGCTACGCCCGCCCCGTTGCTGAGGTGGCGGTTGAGACCATCGGCGTAACCGATAGGGATAATCGCGATCCGTGAGTCACGTTCAACATAGCTCTTCCGACTGTAGCCAATCGAGTCGCCAGCGGGAACCTCTTGGATTTGGAGGATAATGGTGCGCAAGGTGCTGACATTGCGCAGGCCTTTTTGGCCGGAAGCGCTGATGCCGTAAAGCCCAATGCCCAAACGAACCATGTCCATCTGGTATTCGGGGAAACGCTCGATGCCGGCAGTATTGAGGATGTGTTTCAACAAAGGGCGCTTGAGCCCCGCTTCCAATATACGGGCCGCTTGAGTGAAACGGTCCAATTGTTGATGGGTGAAGTCGTCAAACACGAAAGAGTCGCTACCGGCCAGATGCGAGAAAACGGAACGGACCTCGACCCCGGTCTGCCCACGGAGCCGATCGAGGATCGCAGGGACATCAGCAGGTTGGAACCCGAGGCGGTGCATTCCGGTGTCGATCTTAAGATGGATCGGATAAGCGGTGATGCCTCGCCGGCCAGTCTCGCGAATCAACGCGTCGAGCAAGCGGAAGCTATAAACCTCCGGCTCGAGAAGATTGTCGAACAAGGCATTGAAACTACTGAACTCGGGATTCATCACGAGAATCGGAATGGATATCCCGGCTTGTCGCAGGGCCGCTCCCTCATCGGCCACGGCTACGGCGAGGTAATCGCAGCGATGCTCTTGCAACGTCTTAGCCAATTCAAAATAACCCGCGCCATAGCCAAACGCCTTAACCATGCAAACCATCTTAGTCTCGGGCTTCAATTTGGCTCGATAGTAGTTGAAGTTATGGACGATGGCATCAAGATTGACTTCAAGAATCGTCTCGTGGACCTTCCTCTCGAGCCGGTCGGCAATGCGCTCAAAATGGAAGCGGCGAGAGCCTTTGATCAAGATCACCTCGTCGTGGAACTCGCGGGCCGCGGGAGACTGGAGGAACTCATCGGTCGTCAGGAAGAACTGGCGGTCGATGTCGAAAAGTGAGGCATACTCCTTGATGTCACGCCCAATACCAATCAACCGGTCGACCTTCTTACGCCGCACCAAGTCGGCCACTTTCTTGTATAGCAACTTCGGCAACATGCCCGATTGGAGAATATCGGAGAGGATGAGCGTCGAGCGTCGCGACGCGGCACGCCCCTTCCGACTCTGGAGGAAGTCGAGGGCGATGTCGAGCGAGTTGATGTCGGCGTTGTAGGTATCATTGATCAGGAGGCAATGGTTCATCCCTTCTTTCACGTCAAGCCGCATATCGACCGGTTCCAAGAGGGCGAACTTGCGGGTGTCGCGTGTGCTGGTAGGCTTGAGATAAAGCATTACGGCGAGGCAATGGATCACGTTCTCGATCGAGGCGTCGTCCGTGAAGGGAATCGTGTAAGTCTGGGCGAAACCCATTAACGTACAATGGATTGTCGTCTGGCTCTCCCCCCTCTCGATCGTCTCGATGTAAAGCGGGGCTTCCGAGTCGGTACGGCTCCAGGCGATCGCCTTGTGCGAGAGGCAGGCGGATTCGAGGCAATTGGCGATAAAGCTATCGTCGCCATCGTAAATGATCGCCTCGCACTCGTTGAAGAGGGTCAGTTTCTCCAAACATTTCTGCGTGGCCGAGAGGAAGTTCTCCTGGTGCGCCTCGCCGATGTTGGTCAGGATGCCGACGGTCGGTTGGATGATGGGTTGCAGGTTCTCCATCTCGTCGGGCTGCGAGATGCCGGCCTCGAAGATGCCTAGCGTATGCTTCTCGTTCATCTGCCAGACGGAGAGGGGAACGCCAAGTTGCGAATTGTAGCTCCGCGGCGAGCGGACAATGTTGAAGTCTTCCCGCAGGAGCTGGTAGAGGAATTCCTTCACGATCGTTTTCCCGTTGCTGCCCGTGATGCCGATCACCGGGATGTGGAAACGCCGCCGGTGGTGCGCCGCCAGCTTTTGCAAGGCTTTCAGCGTATCCTTGACCACCAAGAAGTTCGCCCCCTCCAGCCGCTGATACTCGGGGAGCACCTCGCTCACCACGAAATTGCGCACCCGGAGGTGGTAAAGCTCGGGGATGTACTTATGCCCATCGTTCGTCTTCGTGGTCAGGGCGAAAAACAGGCTGCGCTCGGGGAATGAGACCCGGCGGCTGTCTGTCAACAGGATGCTGATGGTGTCCTCGTGCGGCTGGGGGATCGTCGCCTTGATGATCCGCGCGATTTCGGTAATCGTGTATTCCATTTCTCTTTCTCTCTCCTTAATTCGCTTTTTCTTCTGTTATTATCGATACCTGCCGGAGCAGGCTTGCCTTTTCTTTTGCCAGGTCAAAGGACGGAAATTTCTCGTGAAAACGTTCCATCTTTAACAAAGTTTGATGCGCGAACCGGCGGTAAGCCTCGCTCTCCGGACGCAGGGGCCTGTGCTCGAGAGCTTTCCGCAGGGCCTGCCATTCCTGGAGGGCCGCTTGGCTCTCGGCCGTCAGACAGGTCTCGGCGAAGCGTTCCCACACGTGGCGAACGGCCAGGAGCGAGGGGTGGACCAGGTCGTCGGCATAGAAACGGTAGTCACGCAGCTCGTCCATCAGGAGCTCATAGGCGGGGAAATAAGCCACTCGCCCGGGGCGTGCCCGCTGGATCTGGTCGATGGCCAGGAGGAGGGTGGCCTTGCTGAGCTGGTTCTCGTGCGCCCCGTCGCGAAAGTGGCGGATGGGGCTGACGGTCAAGAGCCATCTCGCCTTGGGGTTCACGGCCGCGAACTCATCGATGAGCGTGATCCAATCTTCCGCGATGGCCTCGACCGTCAGCCTCTCCCGCTGGAAAAGCCGTTCGGGCAGCTTGTGGCAGTTCGCGACGATCCGCCCCTCCAGGCGATAGACATAGGCGCTTCCGAAGGTGACGATAAGCCGCGAATAGGCATTGATCCAAACGGCCGCATCGATAAAACGCTCGTTGATCTTCGCCAAGCACGCCTCCGCGTCCGGGGCGGAGAACTGCCCGTGGTGGTCGAGGCTATGGAAAAGCCCCTCATGCTCGATCAGCTCACCAGCGCCATAGGTTTCCCCCCCCAGCAGCCGCCGGATGGCCGCCGAGAGGGAAGCGGGGTTATAGAGCGTCCCGAAAGGGTTGATATCGACCCGGAACTTCTCTTCTTCCAGGATCTTCCCCATGTTGTCGGCGAAGCACGAGCCCATCAGCAAGATCTCATCTTGATAATCAAAGCGAAAGGGGGCTGGCGAAATATCTACTGGTGTGTAAAGTCTCATAACCGCATGATGATGTATTGATTCAGCGGCTAAAGATAAGCATTTTCCACATTAGGAGAAAACTTCACCCCACAGTAGAGTAAACTGATATCCCACGGTTAAATAAAGTTCCAACCCACATAGGATAATCTTAAATTCGCGCCGTGTGCTACATAGCATACGTCGTGAGCTATATAGCACGCAGCGCGATCTATTTAGCACATGACGTGAATCTAAAATCCCTCACCGCACGTCGCGTTTTTTCTCCTTTGCGGAATATGAATTTATGCTACTGTGAGGTGAAGACTTCCCTGACGTATGGAGGAGCACGGAGGCTTATGGCGGGGACGATTTCTTATCCACGAAGGCGTTTTTAGGGCAGGAATGGCAAAGTTTAGGGTTTATTACTTATTTTCGCGAGAAAAATAGAGTGGCATGACAGATTTCACGGAAAGTAAGCTTTTGGACCAGATTCAATGTCCGGACGACTTGCGGCGATTGCCCGCAGAGCGTCTGAGGCAGGTCTGTTCAGAGTTGCGCCAATATATAATAGATGTATTGTCCGAGAATCCTGGACACTTGGGGGCGAGCCTGGGGACGGTCGAGCTGACGGTGGCGCTCCACTACGTGTTCCATACTCCCTACGATCGTGTCGTCTGGGACGTCGGGCACCAGGCTTATGGGCATAAGATCCTGACCGGCCGCAAGGAACGGTTCCATACCCTCCGCAAGCTGGGCGGCATCAGCGGTTTCCCCAACCCGGCGGAGAGCGCGTACGACGCTTTCATCGCCGGCCATGCCTCCAACTCCATCTCCGCCGCGCTGGGCCTGTCGGTCGCCTCCGCCTTGAAAGGGGAAACCGATCGCCACGTGATCGCCGTCATCGGGGATGGCGCCATGACGGGCGGACTGGCGTTCGAGGGCTTGAACAACGCCTCGTCCAACCCCAATAACCTATTGATTATCCTCAACGATAATAACATGGCGATCGACCACAACGTGGGTGGGCTCAGCCAATACTTGGTGGATATCACCACGAGCCAGGCCTACAACAAGATGCGCTACGACGTCTATCGCGGCCTGAAGCGCATCAACCTGATCGACAACGACCGCCGCGAGAATATCCTTCGCTTCAACAACAGCCTCAAGGCCCTGCTGACCCAGCAACACAACCTGTTCGAGGGCTTCAGCATCCGCTATTTCGGCCCTGTCGACGGGCACGACGTCAACTACCTTGTCCGTGTCCTCAACGACATCAAGAACCTTCAAGGACCCAAGCTCCTACATATCAAGACAAAGAAAGGAAAGGGCTTCCGCCCGGCCGAGGAATCGGCCACCGAATGGCACGCGCCCGGCCGCTTCAACAAGGAGACGGGCGAGCGCATCGTCGTCCACAACCTGGATGAGCCGCAGCTCTACCAAGACGTGTTCGGGCATACGCTGGTCGAACTGGCCGAGCGCGACAAACGGGTGGTCGGCATCACACCCGCCATGCCCACCGGTTGCTCAATGACTTTCCTCATGAAGGCCTTCCCCGAACGGGCTTTCGATGTCGGGATCGCCGAGGGGCACGCGGTTACCTATTCGGCGGGCTTGGCCCGCGAGGGGATGATCCCCTTCTGCAATGTCTACTCCTCTTTCATGCAGAGGGCCTACGACATGGTGATCCATGACGTGGCGTTGCAGAAAGCCCGCATGATCCTCTGCCTCGACCGCGCCGGGCTTGTCGGCGAGGATGGCGCGACGCATCATGGCGTGTTCGACCTCGCTTACCTCCGGCCTATCCCCAACCTGGTCATCTCCTCCCCCCTGAACGAGTGGGATCTTCGCGACTTGATGTACACGGGTTATCAATACGCGGACGGCCCCTTCGTCATCCGCTACCCGCGGGGAAAGGGCGAGAAGAAGGATTGGCGCAACGAGATGCGTGTCCTTCCCGTCGGCCGGGGCCGGAAGTTGCGTGAAGGCGATGATTTGGCGGTCCTCTCGATCGGCCCGATCGGTAATGAGGTCATGAAAGCGATCGACATGGTGGAGGCGGAAGGCATTTCCGTCGCCCATTACGACATGATTTACTTGAAACCCATCGACGAGACGATCCTGGAGGAGGTCGGGAAACGGTTCAAGCGAGTGATCACAGTCGAGAACGGCGTAATCAAAGGCGGCCTGGGCAGCGCGGTCCTGGAATACTTGTCGGATCATGACCACGCGACACGAGTTCGCCGGATAGGCGTGCCCGATACCTTCGTGGAGCATGGTTCCATACCGGAACTCTACCATTTATGCGGGATGGACGCGGCAAGCGTCGCTGAAGTCTTGCATTCGGAATACGAGAAGTTGAACACGAAAACAGATGATATAAAAGACCTATGAAAATCGTGATAGCCGGAGCCGGTGAAGTCGGTACGCACTTGGCGAAGCTCCTTTCCCAGGAGAATCAAGACATCATCTTGATGGATCCCAACGAGGAACGTTTGAACTTCACCAATTCGGGAGCGGAAGTCCTGCCGATGGTCGGCAACCCCACCTCCTTACGCAACCTGGAGGAGGCGGGCGTCCGCAAGGCGGATCTTTTCGTAAGCGTCACGCCTGAAGAGACGACCAACATCACCGCTTGCCTGCTGGCCCATAACCTAGGCGCCCACCGGACCTTGGCGCGCATCAACAATTACGAATACCTTTTGCCCAAGAATCGGGAATTCTTCGAGAACCTGGGTATCGACTCCATGATTTACCCGGAAATGCTCGCGGCAAAAGAGATCGTCACGGCGGTCCGCCATCCTTGGACGCGCCAATATTCAGAACTTTTCGGGGGCGCCCTGATCCTGATCGGCGTCAAGGTGCGAGATAATTCCCGCCTCGTCAACCGTGTGCTGGCCGACTTGATGAACGAGCAGAAGCTCTATCACGTCGTGGCCATCAAACGGGCGAACGAAACGATCATCCCCAGGGGTACCGATAGTATCGAATCGGGCGACATCGTCTTTTTCACGACCACCAAGGCCCATATTGACGACGTGCGCATCCTCACCGGGAAGAAAAACCCTGAGGTTAAGAAGATCTTCATCATGGGCGGTAGCCGCATCGCGATCCGTGCCTGCCAATACCTGCCCAACAATATCCGCATCAAGGTTATCGAGAACAATAAGGAGAAAAGCTATCGCGTCGCCGAGGTAATGCCTGATAACGTCTTGCTCATCAATGGAGATGGCCGCGATACGGATCTCTTGATCCAGGAAGGGATCATGGATGCCCAAGCCTTCATCGCCCTTACGGAGAACTCCGGGACGAACATCTTGGCATGCCTGGCCGCGAAACGCTTCGGAGTCTTCAAGACCATCGCGAAAATCGAGAACATCGATTATATCTCCATGGCTGACCGGATGGATATCGGTTCCGTCATCAATAAGAAATTGATCGCGGCCAGTCACATTTACCAATTCTTGCTTGACGCGGATGTCTCCAACGTGAAATGCCTGACTTTCGCGAACGCGGATGTAGCCGAACTGGTGGCCCGCCCCAATTCCAAGATTACCCGAAAGCCCGTAAAAGATCTGCGCCTGCCTCGCGACATGACGCTCGGTGGCCTCATCCGCAACGGCGAACCGATGATGATCAAGGGTGATACCCAAATCGAGGCTTATGATCACGTGGTGGTCTTCTGCCTCGACACGGCGATGCGTAAACTGGAAGATTATTTCAATTAAGACCTATGCTGCTGAATATCAGATTTATCGTGAAGATGCTGGGCATCATGTTCATTTTAGAAACATTTTTCATGCTCTTGGCGTCGGTGGTCGCTTTTGTCTATGACGAGGGGGATTTCCAACCCTTGCTGCTATCCGCCGGGATCCTTTTTTTCTCAGGCCTGGCTTGTTACGGGATCGGGTTCCGGGCGAACGAGCGCAATGTGGGCCGACGTGAAGGAATGCTGATTGTCACGTTCACGTGGATTCTCTTCTCCTTCTTCGGGATGCTTCCATTCTATTTAGGCGGTTATATCGACAACATCACGGACGCTTATTTCGAGACCATGTCGGGGTTCACGACAACCGGCTCGTCAATCCTGACGAACATCGAAGCCTTACCGAAAGGGATTCTTTTCTGGCGCAGCCTCACGCAATGGCAAGGCGGTATGGGTATGGTTGTCTTTACGGTAGCCTTGTTGCCGATTATCGGGGGGGGCGCGTCGTTGATGTTTGAGGCGGAGTCATCGGGATTCGTGAAAGATCGCTTTTTGCCCCGCATTACGCAAGTGGCCAAACGGATCTGGGGCGTTTACGTCACGTTGACCATCGCCGCCATTCTCCTTTTGTGGGCCGGGCCAATGGATTTGTTCGATGCCATTAATCACGCGTTTACGGCGATCTCCACGGGTGGCTATTCCACCAAGAACGCGGGCGTCCTTTATTGGGATTCCGCCTATATAGACTATATCCTCTCGCTCTTTATGTTCATCGGGGCGACGAACATGACATTAGTCTATTTTTGCTTCAAGGGCCAGGTAAAGAAACTGGTCTGCGATGAGGAGTTCCGTTTCTTTTTCTTCTTCGTGGTTTTCGTGATCTTAGTATCGACCGCTTGGATCCTCCATATTGGTTATGTCGACAATTTCTTGACGGCCTTGAGGAAGGCTACGTTTCAAGTGGTCACGATCGTCTCGACCTGCGGTTACGCGGCGGATGACTACATCCAATGGGGCCCATTCTTCTGGTTCGTGGTCATTATCTTGATGCTGGTCTGCGGCTGCGGGGGCTCCACAAGTGGTGGCATCAAGGCGGGCCGGGTCGTTATCCTGACGAAAGTTCTTTTCAACCAATTCAAGAAGCAAACGCATCCACACGCGATTGTCCCGATTCGGATGAATGGACGCGTCGTCTCGAGCGAGGTGGTTCACCGGATCATGGCTTTCGTCTTTGTCTATTTGGTGCTGATCATCGCGGGTTGCTTCCTTTTCGCGCTCGACGGGATGGGGTTTGAGGAATCGGTCGGCATGACGATCTCCGCCTTAGGCAATGTCGGACCGGCACTGGGCTCATTAGGACCGGTCGATAACTTCTCGGCGATCCCGGATTTCTCAAAATGGCTCATGTGCTTCCTGATGCTTGTCGGTCGTCTGGAGTTGTTCACGGTGCTGACCATCCTGTTGCCGAGCTTCTGGAAACAATAAAGGGTTATCCACTTTTGCCTAAAATGCCTTCGCGCCCACGCGAAAGGATAAACGAAGCCCAAGAAGTCTTTCGCGTTCACGCGAAAACGCCACCGAGACTCTGGGAACTTTTCGCGTTAACGCGATTTAACGACTGAGACTCTGGGACGTTTTCGCGTTTGCGCGAGTTAACATTTGAGACTCTGGGAACCTTTCGCGCCCACGCGAAAAGACAAACGAGGCCCAGGAAGCCTTTCGCGTTTGCGCGATTTAACATTTCGGAAACTTGAAACACTTCCTGTAGGCCCGCGAAAGGTATTATGCTATTTATCGCGTTCAATCAATACGTTATATAGATTATTCAAATCGTCAGCCCCCACGAGATCGACACCTTCTTGGAGGAAGAAGCGCTTAAATTCCGGCGTGTCGGGAGCACCCCACCAACGGAAGAGCTTACCCTCGGCGTGTGCCTGGCCAATAATCTGGCGCATGCGTTCGAGCTCCGCGGCCGGCATCTCGCCCTCGCCCTGCCAAGTGAAGAAGGCGGAATAGTCGTCGCTGACCACGGGAGCCAACGTGCGGGGCACGTCATTGCCCAAGTCTTTCACCTGGCCATCGAGGAATGTAAAGCGAGCCGTCTCTTGCGGTAACGACTTCATGGGCCGGTCGCCGGAGAGGAAAAACAAGACCGCCCCTTCTTTGTAAACACCGTCCTCGAGGCCGCAAAAGTATTTCCGGTAGGGAGCCATCTGTTCTTTAAGCAAACGATAGATCTCCTCGCCTTCAACCTTGCAATCGACCATCAAATAGAAAGGTCGGTCGGCCTCGGGATAGACCTTACCACCATTTTCCTCGAGCCTTTTGATCAAGGGGTCGAGATAGAGGGCGCGGAAAGTGATCGAAGGATCGGGCTGGGGCCGCTCGTGGCTGACATAAAGCTCGCCGTCAATAGGCCATAGATCCGCTTCCACGCAATTGAACCGGAAGGCCAAAGCGTCGTAGAACGGATTCGCGCGCCAATAGTCGTTGTGCGAAAAAGCGTTGTAGTGGATCGAGCGATCGATCGCCCGGGGCAAAGTCTCGTCGAGGAAAGGCTCGACAACCTCAAAGTTGCCCTCGCCATCGGTCCAACGGCACGAAGCGACCCTCACCCGGTCGCCTTTGATGTTCAACACGGCAAACGAACCATTACCATCATCATCAGGCCAAGCGTTGTTGACTTGGTAAATGGGATACCCGCGATAAGTCTGGACGCTGGGGACGTGCGTATGCCCCACGAAAAAGGCGGCCAAGTTGTATTCGTCGAGCAAATCGAACAAACGGTTGCGAGCATCTTGTGGCCACCAGTCGATCGCCCAGTCGTCGAAACCATAGTGCTGGATGTAGACGACCGGTGCCCCGTCGGCGGCGTATTTCGCCAAATCCGCTCGCAACCAATCGAAATTGCTCTCGCAATAAGCCGTATCACCCGCGAAACGTTGCGCTTGGATGAAATGGACGTCGCCAATGTTCCAAGAATAGCTGCGGCTCGAGGCATGGAGGTTCAGGATCTCTCCGGCAGCCAATTCCGCTTCGAGCAGGGAATCCAAATAATGCAGATTCAAGGCCCGGGCGGCGAGATTTTCCGGCGAGTCACCGGCCTCGATCGGGTCGATGTCATGATTGCCATACGCGGGGTAGACAGGGTAATGAATTCGCTTCTCGCCCTCTCCCGGCTCGTAGCGACTCTTGTAAAGGGCCTGGACGGCGGGAGTGGCCTTGTCAAAAATATCTCCGGCGATAACGACAGCGTCCACGTGGTCGATAGGTTGTTCATTTTCTCCCGGAAAAGCGAAATTCCCCGGCAGGCGATTCATCGTGACAACATGGAAAAACTGATCGGTCTCCGGAGGATTGTCGAAATGGAGATCGGCGGCAATGACGACCGTCACGTCGCGTCCAGCGGACTTCTCAGCCTTGGGCCCCGCGCAGGCGGCCCCGAAAAGGACCACCGCGAGGCTTAAACAGGAGGAAAGGATTCTATTCATCTCTTCTTTCATTTTTTGCGTTAGATGTGATGACTTCCGGGGGTCAATGCGTGCGTTTTTTCTTTTTCACCCCAAAGAACTGTCAAATTCAAGGGCACATTTGTCGTGATTTCGACCTTCGGCTCCTCGTCGGCTGTCCGCCGCGCCCCCACTTTCACGGAGACAAGACCTTCCAGCCCGTACGGATAGCGCTCAAGAGCGTAGGCGTCGGTCAGGTTGACATCGAGTGTCAGCGTCCCCTCTGCCACGTTCGACCGCAAGCCAAACACGTGTTCGATCAAGCCCGCGATCGGCGCCAAGCCTCCCCAACCAACGAAATCTTTCCGGGCCATGAATCCCGGCGTGGCCGACTCCGGCGAATAATATTCCCAGAAGGTTCCTGTGTCCTCGAATACTTTCAAGACATTATCGTAATGATTGCGAGCGATCTCATAAGCAAGCTTCCGGTACCCCTGTTGCAGGAGGCCGGTGATGACCATATAATTCGCTCCGGGCCATACGCCCCCTTGCCAATAACGACCGTTTTCCTTATACTTCGGGTGGTTAGCGGCCAACGAGGGGACACGGTGAAGCCTGTTGAACTCCTCCGGATTCTCCAAATGGGCGACAAGGGCATCCAAGCGATCGCGAAAAAGGATATCCGTCAGGAGAGCCCAATAAGCGTAAACACCAATCGTGTCCGAGAGGGTGTCGTCGGCATACTGGTCGAAAAGGAAGCCTTTCTGGTCGTCCCAAAGATGCTCGTTGATGTAACGCTTGAGCATTTTTTGCTCATCTTCAAAATCCTCGATCTCTTGCCAACGTTCCGTATGGAATCCCATCTCCAAAAGTTGCCCGGCGGTGAAGTATTGCTGTAAGCAGACGTCTAACCAGATCATATGACCGTGGCTGTAGATCGTGTTATACTTGCTTTGGACGCGGGGCATATTGTCCATGCCCGTACCCCAACCGCTTGTCCAATAAGTACCGTTCCGCCAAGTATGATTCAAGCGTAACCATTTGTAGTAAGCGCACAACGCCGGGAAAATACGATGCACACGGTCGAGATCGCCAAATTGATGGTAGTAGACGATTTCCGCCCACGGAAGAAGGTTCGGCCCAGTGCTCGTGGGATCGTAACGCTCGAAACAATCCGCTCCGTCGGCCTTGATTTCCCTGCAAATGAAACCATCGGGATGCTGTTTGGCGTAGAAATTGTCCAACGTCCGCTGGAAGGGGAAGAAGCGGGTTCCGTAGCGGGCGAACATCATCATGAAGGCGGAATCCCACATGAAAATATTCCCGTTATAAGCCACGTCGAGGTAGCTCGAGACAAAGCCACTTCCTGGCTCGGGGGCCTTGATATTGCCGATCGCGATTTGCCAAGCTTTCCAATACATCTCAACCGCACGAGGGTTCGCTTCCCATGTGGGCAACGGAAGAACCGCCCGCGCCTCCTCAAACGTTCCCGGGGTGATCGTCTCCGGCTTCGCGATCCGGAATTCATTTTCCGTGACAAATGTTTCCTTCACGTAAGTATTCTTATATGGTAGCCGATACTTGGGCTGAGGCTCTGTAGCGGTCTGGGCAGTCGCCGTTGGTCCGGCGAGGGCAGTCGCCCCCGCGGCCAATAAGGATTGTTTCAAGAAAGTCCTTCGTGTAGTCATGATTTCTTTCCGAATTTTAAAAGATTAAAGATTGAGAAGTTTCTTGATCTTCCAAAAAATGTCCGTATTCTCGAAGATGCCCGTGAATTGCTCCGACCCGGGCCCGAAAGCGTAGACAGGAACCATCACACCACTGTGATCACCCGTGGAGAACTTACAAACGATCTTACCCTCGTTCAAGTCGCCTCCGACGAGGGTCAGGCCACCCGTCTCATGGTCTGCCGTAACTACGACTAGGGTTTCGCCGTCCTTGGCCGCCCATTCCATGACCTTACCTACGGTCTGGTCGAAATCATGCGTCTCTTGCATGAGCATGTCCAAGTCGTTGAAGTGCCCATAATCGTCCAACTGCGAACCTTCGACCATCAGGAAAAAGCCGTTGGGATTTTTATCCAAGATCTCTATTCCCTTCAATGCCGCACGAGCCAACAAGTCACCCCGGACAGCCGGCACGGGCGTGTCGACCGAATCCGTCACGCAAAATACCTTCCCTTCAGTGATCGACGAGAGCTCGTCCCATGAACGGGGCGTCTTGTACCCCTTGTCGCGGAGTTCCTGGAAGAGATTACGGCCATCGGCACGGTTCTCGAAGAGTTTCGCGCCCCCACCGAAAGCGTAGTCGATATCACAATCCACGTAATCAGCCACAATCTCCGCCTCTTGATCCCGATCGACATTATGACAGCAAAAATCAGCGGGCGTCGCGTCCCACAGCCGGCAAGTCACGGCGATGCCAGAGCCTTTACCCTTCTTCGAAGCCAAACTCGTGAGTGACTCCAAAGGCTTGCCATCCGGATCAACGCCTACCATGTGGTAGTTGGTCTTATGCCCGGTCGCGATGGCTGTCCCTCCTGCCCCGGAATCGGTAATGAGGCGGTTAGCGCAGTAGGTTTTCGACAAGCCGACAGCTTGGCAATTGTCGAGCCAGAGCTTGCCCCGATTCGCGGTCCACGCGGAATATACATGCATCAAACTCATGCCATCGCCAATCATCAAAATAACATTTTTCACTTTCTTGCCCGTCGGGGGAATTAATTTACGGACGTCGTATGGGTTCTCTAAAACATAGGTTTGTTCTTTGTCGCGGCGGCTTTGCGCTTGCGCCGCGGGAAAAAGGCTCGTCAACGCGAAAAGCGCGCCGACAACTAAGATCATTGTCTTTTTCATCTGTCTCTAATTTTATGTGATATGATTTAATGAATAAACAAGTTTTCAACGGGAATATCGACCGCTTCCGAAGCGCCCGGCACACGCCACGTCCAAGATAGGTGCTCGCCCTCGTAATCCTCAATGTAACGAAGCTCAAACGGATGGTAGCCCTTGCGCAACGCGATCCGCCCAAACGCGTCAATGGCCGCATGAGACCCATCATTATCGACGACCTTCTCACCACCAATCCAAAGCACACTTCCATCATCCGAGCGGGAGGAGAACTCATAAACACCATCAACCGGCGCGTAAATCAATCCCGTGAAGCGGTAACCAAAATGATCCGCTTGGGCCGCATGGACAATGGTCGGCTGAGGATAAACGCCCGATTCAACCGCACGAGCCTTGTCTAAGTCCGCGACCTGATGGAATTCGCCCTCATAATAGGTATAATTCACCCCATTCTCCTTCGGAACGACCGAGGATGCCGCCTTCAAGCGGGCCTTACGGGCCTTGAGGAGCAACGGCACGCTAGGTTGGTAGCCATCCATGTAAGCGCGGGCCCGGATGGTTGTCGTTTGGTCTATGACAAAAGGCTCGCGATACGATAAAGATTTTACCGAAGGCTCGCTTCCATCAATAGTATAATAGATCCGGGCCCTTGGCGTGGCGGAACCGATCTCTACCGTTGTGGAATCTAAAAACAGATCCAAATCTTTGGCGATGTAAGGCACGGAAACCGTCGGCTGGCTCGTGAAAGAATAAGGAGCTAGCGTAAGATCACTCCCCCAAGCCTCGTTTGGTTTCTCGGAGAGCGTGAATGCCAAAACGCCCCCTCGCATAAGTTGCTCGTAAGTAACGAAAGGCGCTTCCACGGGCTCGCCATTGAGGGTAACGGACGAGATATACCGATTACGAGCCGGATCGTTGGCCGTGATGGTTAACGAATCCCCATTCGCCAACTGGACGACAGCTTTATCGAACAACGGCGTAGTCAGCACATACTGGTTCGTGCCGGGACAGACCGCGTAAAGCCCTAACGAGCTCAAGATATACCATGCGGACATCTGCCCGCAGTCCTCATTCCCAATAATTCCCTCTGGTGTAGCCGCATACATTTCCTGGAGCAAACGACGAGTCCATTGTTGGGTTTTCCAAGGCTGCCCGACGAAATTATAGAGGTACGCGATGTGATGGCTTGGCTCATTGCCATGCGCGTATTGCCCGATCAAACCCGTGACATCCTCCAGATCGCCCACGACATCGGATGAAACCGCAAAAAGGCTATCCAATGCTCCGATAAAAGCCTCGCGCCCTCCAAACAATTGCGTCATGCCATACACATCATGAGGCACGAAGTAGCGATACTGCCAAGCCGTAGCTTCCGTGTAAGAACGACCGATCAAAAAAGGATCGAAGGGCGTCTCCCAATTCCCATCAGCCCGTTTTCCCCGGAAGAAGCGGGTAGAACCATCAAACACATGAATAAAAGACTTCGAACGATCGATGAATGTCTCATACACCTCCTCATACCCCAATTCCTTAGCTAATTGGGCGATGCACCAATCATCGTAAGCGAACTCCAGCAAACAGGAGACAGACTCTTTCTTCGCGTCAGCGGGTATGAAGCCTTGGCGAATGTATTCCGCGGCCCCCTTCTGGTTCTTCTCGGCCGAGACCACGAGGGCCGCGAGCGCTTTCTCGGCGTCAAAGCCCCGAATACCTTTCCGATAGGCGTCCGCGATAATCGAAGCCGAATGGTAGCCAATCATCGTGTTCGTTTCGCCTGACGAGAGCGGCCAAAGGGGCATCTCGCCACTCGTTTCGTAAATATGGAGGAAAGAATGGATCATGTCGGTCACCAACGTCGTGTCGAGGAGCGTCATGAGGGGATTCCAAGCGCGGAAAGTATCCCATGTCGAGAAAGTGGAGAGTTGCCGACCGCGATTGCCCAACGTATGGATCGCCTGGTCGTGCCCACGGTATTCCCCATTGACATCACTCACTTGATTCGGGACTACCTGGCTATGGTAAAGCGCCGTATAGAAGATCGCCCGCTCCTCGGCCGTCCCTCCTTCCACTCGGATAGCGGATAGGGCCTCTTCCCATACGGACCGACTCTCGGCCCGCAGGGCGTCAAAGTCGAAACCGAAAGAAGCGGTCTCGGCCTCCAAATTCCGCCGGGCGTTCTCGACACTCACGATCGACAGGCCCACCTTGCAGACCAAAGGCTCACCTGAGCGCGTGTCGAAAGTCAGGCTCACCTTCCGTTCCCCCTCGGCGGCCAATTCCGTGAAAGGCTGGGAGAATTGGGCCACGAAATAAATCGATTGATTGTCCACCCAACCTCTCGTGCGACGGTAGCCGGTCAGCTCGCGCGAACCGTTAGACTCGATACGGCCTTCGTATATGAACTCATTTTCCAACGTATGTTCCAGGTCGACCACCAGGCGTGCGTCCGCCACCCGAGGATAGGTATAGCGATGGATCCCGGCGTGCGTAGTCGCCGTCAACTCCGCCAAGACATCCACTGACCGCAACCGGACCGCGTAATAACCCGGTTCCGCCCGCTCGTCCTCATGCGAGAAAGGCAAAGGCCCTTCCGCGGCGGGCAAGAACAGCAGATCGCCCAAGTCCAAGCACCCCGTCCCGCTCAAATGCGTGTGCGAAAAACCCAAAAGCGTACTGTCGCTGTAATGGTAGCCCGAGCAAGCGTCCCAGTTTCCCCTCCTCGTATCCGGGCTCAGCTGCACGCCTCCGAAAGGCACCGTCGCGCCCGGATAGGTATGTCCATGGAAACCCGTGCCAATGAAAGGGTCGACCACGTCGAAAGGCGTCTCCGGCGCGGAACTACAGCCAATAAGCAAACCGAACAACCCCATGCGCAAACCACGCGAGAGCATACAAAGCATTTTCATATTCGTGTTTATTTAATATTCAAAAAATCAGACAAAGATAACCCTCCTTGGCGAAACGGGAAGCATCTTCCCCAAGAAAATCTCCTTTCCCCACCCGCCCGAGGCAAAACAAAAAATAGGAGGGAAACGACTCGGCTCCCCCCCTATTCGTCTTAAAAAACAATCTTCGAATCTTATTAATAACCCGGATTTTGCTTCAATTGTCCGTTCGACTGCGTGATCTCTTGAGACTGGTACGGGAATACCATCATGTAGTCTTGATAGGTATTCTTGTTCGTATAATCCTCATAGTAAGTGATCTCGTAGGTCGACTCCGGATTCGAGCGGTCCGCGTACTTGCGGATACGAGGACGGGAGTTCAACTCTTTCGCAGCCAATGCCTTGATCTCGCCGTTCGAAGAGCGGTGCCAACGTTTCAGGTCGAACAAGTGGTCGGTGAACTCGAAGGCCAACTCGCAACGACGCTCGTGGTAGAGGTCGGCCATCGTCGCCGTGTGATCCAACGGTTGCAGGTTGGAACGCAAACGGATGCGGTTGATGTCGTTGGTCGCCTCGCCGGCCCGCCCGGTCATGAGGTAAGCCTCGGCACGGAAGAGGAGCATCTCGGCGAAACGGATGATCGGGAAGTTCACGCGAGCCGTCGGCCAGTTACCATTCGAGCTGACCGTCCCTTCCGCTACCGGATCGGCGTACTTGAACGGATCCATGTACTTGTTGATCATGAAGCCCGACTCCAAGTCGGAGGTTGAGTAGAAGCGGCGGGTCTCGCCGAAGAACTCAAACTCTTGGTTGTACTCCAGGATGGAGCGAACCAGGCGGTCGTTGCCCTCGCCGTCCTTCAACATCTCCTCATAGATGTCGTAAGTCGGTTTGTTTTGCCCCCAGCCGTTGTAGTGGCCCCAACCTTGGTTCTCGAGCACGACGCCAGGGAACTCCGATCCACCCGGTTGGACACCACCGTTACCCGGGATCGTCCACAAGTATTCCGCGTTCCAGAAGTTCGCGAAATCAGAAGAGAAGAGCTCGTCGAACGTCGGCGCCAGATCGCGGCCATACTCCGTCTCCAAGACGTTGACCAACTCGATCACGTCGTTCCATTTCGACTCGTCCCAAGTCGCCCAGTAGGCGTAGGTTTTCACTTGGAAAGCGATCGCGGCGGCCTTATGCGCCCGTCCCTGGTTGGCCTCGTCGTATTCCTCGAAGCGAGGGAGATGGGCGATCGCGTTGTCCATATCCTCAATGATCAGCTGGTAGTTCTCCATGACCGTCGCCCGCTGCGGAGGAATGGAGTTGTCGTAACCATCCGCGAAGTCCTCATAGCGCACGAAAGGCACGCCTTGCTCATTCGTTCCATAACGATAAGCGATCAAGAAATGCGACCATGCCCGGCAGAAGTAAGCCTCACCCAAGCTCCGGTTCTCGACCTCGCTCAAGCCCTGCTCCTTCTCCTTGTTCACCAAGCCCTGGATAATCCAATTGGCGCGAGACATCGTGATATACACCCGCTCGTAAACGTCCGTCAACGGAGATTCATCGCCCGTATAGCCAAAGGTCGCCAACGTGTTGTAGCCACGCGTACGTCCCCAAACCACATCGCAAGCGGCGCCTTGTTCCCAGAACAGCTCGCGCCCGTAGCAACCCTCCTGTTGCAGATGGGCATACAAGCCATCGATCGCGTCGATCGCCTGCTGGTCGTTCGTGAAGTAATTTTCGGTCGTCGGGTTGCCTTCCGGTTGCACGTCCAGGAAGTCGCTGCAAGAGCTGCATACCAAGGCCGTCGACACAAACAATATTGCAATATGCTTTTTCATCCTATAATTCTTTGTTGTTAGTTTAAACATTTATGATATGTACCCGATCAATAAGTCAATTTCAAGCCAAACGAGAAGACACGGGAAACCGGGTATTTCAAAGCATCGTAGCCACCGCACTCCGGATCCATACCCGAATACTTGGTGATCGTAAAGAGGTTCTCACCGCTGAAGTAAACCGTCAACGCGCTGCTCCGCTCGCTCAAATGGGCGCTCTTGCGGATCAAGTCGGTCAGGTTGTAAGAGACGGTCAAGTTCTTCAGGCGCAAATAAGAAGCGTTCTCCAAGTACCAATCCGACGGACGGCTGAAGTTGCTGTTCGGGTCGTTCTTCGATAGGCGAGGAATGTCGGAATCCGTATTCGTCGGGCTCCAAGCGTCCAGAATCTCGCTCGAACGGTTGAAGTTGCCATCCATATCGCTCAACAACATGTATTTCGCCGCGTAGAACGCTTGCGCGCCACCCACGCCTTGGAACATCGCGCTGACGGAAAGGTTCTTCCAAGTGAATCCGCCCGAGAAAGCGAACGTGGTCTTCGGCGTCGCGCTGCCGCAATACTGGCGGTCGTTGTCGTCGATCACGCCGTCGCCATTCGCGTCGATGAACTTCAAGTCGCCGGCTTGCGCGTTCGGCTGGATGCGGTTGCCCTCCGAGTCGACGTAAGCGGCCGCCTCCTCATCGCTTTGGAAGATACCGTCCGTCTTGATCAAGTAGAACGAGTTCAACGGCTCGCCCTCGGCGGTCTGGTAAACGTAGGGGATGTTACGGAAGCTACCGTCGTTGATGGAGCCGTCGCTCTGCGTGATACCCGTCCAAACGCCCGGCGTGCCGTCGGCGTTGCGTACGCCAATGTCGGATACCCAGTTTTTCAGGTACGAGAAGTTACCCGAGACGAAGTAGCTCCAGTCCTTGTTCACCTGGTGGTTCCAGCTCAATTGCGCCTCGAAGCCTCGGTTGCGCACCTCGCCTTGGTTGACCAGCATGGCGTTGACACCCATCGATGTCGGCCAGCCCATCGACTGCGCCTGGATCAAGTTGAAGGTCCGCTTGTCGAAGTAGTCGAAGGCCATGCTCAGGCGGTTGTTGAACATCTCCATGTCCACGCCCAAGTCCCATTGCTCGGAGGTCTCCCAGGTCAGGTTGGGGTTCAGGGCGGTGTCGAAATAGACGAAGTTGCCCCAGACCGTGTTGGCCATCACGCCATATTGCGCTTGCTCCAGCCAGCTGTCTTTCGTGAGGAGGGGCGATTTGTAGTTGTAGTCGATGGAGCCCAAGTTACCGACGCGTCCCCAAGAAGCGCGGAGCTTCAGCAAGTTCACCACGTCGGTCTCCGGGAAGAAGGATTCCTTGGAGATCTTCCAACCGGCCGTCACGGCGGGGAAGTCGCCATAGTTGTTCTCCTTCGGCAGACGGCCCGCGTAGTCGCGGCGCCAAGAGGCGGTCACGAAGTAACGGTCGTCGTAAGAGTAAGCCAAGCGGGCGATCAAGGAGACGTTCGCGTCAGGCCCCGACATGCCGTCGACCGCGGATACCGAGTTGGCGTAAGAGAGGTATTGCAAATCGTCGGTCTCGCTGGCCAAGTCGGAAGCGGTGATCTCGATGTCGCGCTGCGCGTAGTGGTCGGCCGTCGTCGAGAACAGGGCGCCTACGGTGTGGCGGTCGTCAAACGTCCGGTCGTAGGTCAAGGTGTTCTCCGTCTTCCAGCGGTCCGAGCGGTAGGTCGTCTCCGTCAGGTGGTTCGTCAAGTCGGGCTTACCTACCTCGTCGCGGAGCGGCGAGAAGCTCTTGTAAAGGTTGTTCGACAAGTTGTAGGTGAAGCGGCTGGTGAACTTCAAGCCCTGGATGACGTTGGCGATCTCCAAGGTCGTCGTGCTCCAGATGTCGCTCGTCCGGTTGTAGAGGTTGTCGGCTTCCAGGAGGCGGACCGGGTTGACGGCGTCGCCATGGATGTCGGAATAGTTCGAGCCGTATCGCGCGATGTAGTCCGGATCCTCGGTCGTCGTGCCGCCGTAGCTGCCGTCGAGCGGGTTGTAGACCGTCGCGCTGGAAGGCATATAGACGGCCGACAGGACGGAACCCGTGTAGCCGGAGTTCGTGTCCGTCTCGCGTTTCTCGTTGTTCTTCCAGACGAAGTCCTCCGAGATCGTCACCCACTTATTGATCTTGTAGCTGCCGTTGTAGCGCAGCGAGAGGTTCTTGTTGTAGGTCTCGATCAACGTACCCTGGTCGTTGTCGTAAGCGAAGGAGACGCGGTGCGAGGCGTTCTCCGTACCCATGTTGAGGGCGACGTTGTGGCGTTGGTAGAATGCCGTGCGGAAGATCTCGTCCATCCAGTTCGTCCGCGTCGTGCCGATCCAGGGGTTCTTCGTCACGTCCCAACCGGTCGGCAACGTCAGGCCGGCGTTCGCGTACGACAGCTGGCGCATCTGGATCTGCTCCTCGGCGTTCAGCGGGTCGATCAGGTTGCTGGCCTTGCGGATGCCGAAGGTCGCGTCGTACGACACGCTCGGGGCCCCTTGCTTGGCCTTCTTCGTCGTCACCAGGACGACGCCACCCGCTCCGGATTGCGCGCCATAGATGGCGGCCGAGGCGGCGTCTTTCAAGACCACGATCGACTCGATATCGTTCATCGAGGCGATGGGCGCGCCGGGGATCCCGTCGACCACCCAAAGGACGTTATCGCCATTCTGCGAACCTTGGCCGCGGATCACGATCGAGGGCGTCGACGTCGGGTCGCCACCGTCCGATTGGACCGTCACGCCGGCCAGCTGGCCTTGCAACATGCTCTCCGTCGAAGTCACCGGGCGCGTCACCAAATCTTCCGTGTTCGTCAACACGCCGACCGACGCCGAGAGGTCTTGCTTGCGCTGACCCGCGCCATAACCGAGGACGACCACCTCGTCCAGCGCTTGGGTGTCTTCCTGGAGCGTGATGTTGAACTCGCTTTTCCCCGACACGGGAATCTCCTGGTCGATATAGCCAATGTAGCTGATCACCAAGACGGCGCCTTCCGGGACGTTGGGCAGGGTGAAATCGCCATCCAAGCCGCTGACCGTTCCCGTCGTCGTCCCCTTGACCACGACATTCGCGCCAATGATTGGAATCCCGGCGGCATCCTTAATAATACCCGTGATACTTTTCGTGTCTTGTTGTACGCCATGGGCCTCCACCGCGGGTCCCACCGCCCCGTCGGGGACGGTCGCCGCGCTCGCCTGGGCGCCTACAACCAAACAGCACAATGACATGCCAAGGCATACGCTTTTGGCCGCCATACGATCGTAGTTATTGTTCATGAGACTATTAATATAATTATGTGATTTGTTTTACGCCGCGAAATTACGTTTTAAATGTTTCGTTTCCATTACATTTTTTAAAAAAAACATCTTCCCGGCCGTTAGAGCCGCCATAAGTATGCCCCCGAAAGGCCCGCGCCCCGCGGGGAGGGAGCGAAAAAAAGGCGACCTCCTCACGGAGCCCGCCTTCCCATTACACATTTGTTAAACCTTGTAATTCAAACCTGATATAATGACAGTTTTTGACCTTTCGTGCTTAAACCACTTCCGGCGAGCCGTCGCCATCCGCGTCGACGCCGGGTCGCGGCTCTTCCGGCTCCTCCGTGCCGGGCGTCTCGCCGTCGGGGTTCTCCGTGTCGGGCGTCTCGCTGTCGGGATTTTCCGGCTCGGTCGAGGGGTTTTCCTCGCCGCCCTCATCCGGCTTGCCGGTGGAGCCGCCCATGATCTTGCGGAAGCGGACGACGACGGCGTTCACGTCGGCGATCACCTCGCCCAGCTCCACGCGCGTCTCCTCGTCGTTGCCGACCATCTCGTTGACGGCGTAGAGGGCGTTGATGGCCTTGGCCAGCGCGTCGAACGCGGCGTCGGTCGCCGCCCGGAGCGTCTTCATGTCCGGGGCCGCCGCGCGGTCGCGTTCCTCAGCCGTGCGTTGGGTATAGACCTCGTGGAAAGCCTCGTTGGCCTCCTCGATGGCGCCCGGCGCGCCCTCCATCCCGATCGTGGAGAGGGCGGAGAGGTAGGGCTCCACGCGGAGCTTCGCGACGAGGTCCCTTAAAGTGGCCGTCTCGGACGCGAGGTCTTGCTCGTGAGCGTTTTCCGACTCGTCGAACGCGATCGAGACGATCCGACCGGCCTCCACCTCCTCCGGTGTCGTGCCGCATTCATAATACAACTTCGCCTTGCCCTTGTTGAGGCGATAAACCGTATCCCGTTGTTTGTCCTTGCTCTCCAAGGTGGCCGTATCTACGTAAGTGATCGCCGGCTTGAAGCGATTGGCCTCCGCGTTGACCGCCGTGGAAAAGGCTGTCCATTGCGGCAAGAAGCCATATTTCGTGGCCAGCTCCTCCGTCACCGCGGCCAACACGTCTTGCCCGAAGAGCGTGTGCTGCGCGTTTTTGGCGCGATGTTTCGAAAACAAATAATCAATCTCGTTCATATTCAATTATTTTTTGACTAAAAAAATCCAATTCCTTCCCGTTCTGGGAAGCCTTGCCCGCCGTTCCGGTGGACCCTTCCCGCCTTGGGAAACCTTGCCCGCCGTTCCGGTGGACCCTTCCCACCTTGGGAAACCTCGCCCGCCGTTCCGGTGGACCCTTCCCACTCTGGGAAGCCTCGCCCGCCGTTCCGGTGAACCCTTCCCGCTCTGGGAAGCCTCGCCCGCCGTTCCGGTGAACCCTTCCCGCTCTGGGAAGCCTCGCCCGCCGTTCCGGTGGACCCTTCCCGCTTTGGGAAGCCTCGCCCGCCGTTCCGGTGAACCCTTCCCGCTTTGGGAAGCCTCCGCGGCGCTCCCGGTGAACTTTTCCCAATTCGGGAAACCTTCGCGAAGATAAAGATTTTTTGAAAAAAGCAACAAAAATGAGAGGAAAATGAAGAGGAAGATCACCAATTTTTTAAAATTTCCTCCACCGGTCGGCCTTTCGCCTTGCCTTCTTTCACTTTTTTGGCGTAAAGAAAGGCTTCTTCCATTTCCGCCAAGATTTCCGCTTTGCTCATCTCATCCGCGTGATCCGCATTCGCGGGATCAGTCGTAATAGCCTTCTTGTCGCAACTCATCCCGAAATTCCTCCCAAGTTTTTAATTCCAATTTTCCTTCCCGATGCGCTTTCACCTCCCGGCAGGCTTGCTCAAAATCCGCCAGGATCTCCGCCTTGTTCATCTCGGCCTCGCAGTTGTTTTCCGTTGCCATATCGTTATCCTCCAAATGTTTTTGTTCGCGAAGGTAGGGATTTTGGAGATATCTTAACGATTCGTTCTCCCTTTCTCACACACTTTCCGCAACTCCGCCGCGACTTCGCCCGTGAAACGCTCCAAGTTGTAAAGGTGTTCCGCCAGCGAGCGGCTTTTCCGGCCCATCGCTTCCGTCTCTTCGGGATGGGTTTCCAGGTAATCGATCGCGTCGACCCACGCCCGCGGGTCCTCGAAAGGGACGGAGAGACCGATGCCCTCGCGCGCCACGTCGACCGGATAATTCTTATTGTCCGTCGTAATCACCGGGAGGCCCAGGGCCATCGCCTCCACCAACGTGGTCAGGCCAACCGTGTAGGGGCGATCAAAGCTACAGATCACGACCGCCTTCGCGTCGTTCACCTTCTCCGCCAGCTCAAGGTAGCCCGTTTCCACGAAAAACAAATGGACATTGTCCGCGATCGGCTCGTCCAATTGTTTCCTCAGGATCTCCCGATAATCATTTTCCCCGATCTTGACGGTCGTATAAATCTCGCAGACCTGCCGCGTCCGGTTGAAGGCCCGGATGAGGGTCACGAAATCCCGGTTCTCGCGGCCCGTGGAAATGTAATAACCGCCCGGCTTCCTTTTCTCGCGGAGCTTGTCGTAAAAATGAAGATCCGCCCCCCAATGGATCAAGGCCGCTTTTTCCCGCGCGACCTTCCCCGTCCGCAAGGAACGCTCCAGCAACGGTTCGCTGAAGAAAAACAACCGATCCATACCTTTATAAAACAATTTGGACAAAGCCTCCCGCCACTTTTTGGGCGAAGAGACTACCGCCGTATGGTGCCAAACCACGATCGGCTCGCGGATCAACCCCAAAGCGCGGAGAAAAATCACCAACTCCAAGCCGCGATGCGTCCCGGCGTAAATCACGTCGAACCGTCCATGGAGCGACAAGACTTTGAGCAAGACGTAACACATCAGGCGGAAACGGTTCTTGTAGGGGTCGAAAGGGATATCGAAGCTGAAACACTCCATGCCGTGCTTCTCCAGGTGCGTGAAGCCATACATCACATGCCCCGGGCAACGCCCCTCCCGCCAAGCCTGATGCCAGGCGTTCACGGATATATTATGGTAAAACAGGACTCTCATTCTCTCTCTAAATCTTCCAATAACTTCTCCATCAAATCCCGATACGAATAGATCATGCGGGAAGGCTTCAAGGCGTCGAGTCTATTTCCCGCCGGCAAGCGCTCGAGCGTACGCGTCATCGCCTCCGCCAATTCCCGCTCATCGTTCGGGTCAAATAACACGCCGTTCGACGAGTCGATCAGGCACGAGGCTCCCGCCACCGACGAGCAGCAGACGAGGCATCCCGCCATCAACGCCTCGTTGACGACCGTCCCGAACGGCTCGTAAACGCTCGGCAAGACAAACAAGTCGCCCAACGCGTAACGCGCCATCAACGCCTCGCCTTCCAACTTTCCCGCGAACCGCGTGACTTTCTCCAAACCGTATTCCGAGGCCAAGCGCTCCAGCTCACCTCGCTCGTCCCCGTCGCCGACCAGCGACAACCTCGCGTCCGGAAACGCCTCATGGACCGCACGGAAAGCGGCCAGGAGCAGGGGCAAGTTCTTCACCTTCGCCAAGCGGCCCACGTAAAGGACGACCCGCTTCCCGACCCAACCTTCATGAGCCGCCAAGCTCCTCGCCTCGGGCAACGCCGCCCGCAAACGCCCTCGAAACGCCTCCTCATCCTGCAAGATCGGGAAGAAAAGATAGCGTGGCCCCGGCACATTCGCCTCATACCAAGCCTTGACTTTCCCGTCGACCAGGACCACCGCCGAGAGATAGCGCGCCATCACTCCGCGAGTCAACCGCTTCACGAAGCTCGCCCCTCGGGCCATGTCCAAATTATCGTCGCAAACCGTCACGACCCTCAGCCGCCGTTGGCAAACCAGCTTATAAAGCCCCACCAGCAAGCCCAACAAATTATACTCGGAGATCAAGACCAAGTCCGGTTTCTCGCGCCGCAAGATCCGCCACACGTCCAGCCGCAAATTCTTGATCCCCCCGAATCCCTTCCGCAGGTAATTGGGGCGGAACGTCAAGCGGCTTTTCAGTTTCCCCTGGTCGAACGACTGCTCCAAGGCGTCAAGAAACTCGAAGTAGAAGACGGCGTCGAAGCGCTCGGCGAGCGCGTTGAAGAAATCGACGCGATAGGGCGCGATGGCCGGGTGGAAGATGACGAGTCTCTTTTTCATTCCTTTTCCAACGCTTTTCTTAAAGCCTCCAAATACCCCCTTCCATGTTTCAGGTCGGGCTCCATATAATTCCCTTCCGCCCACTCGTTCCACGACTTCAGCATGACGACGCGGTGGGCGGGCGATTTCTTTGTCACATCCTCAAGCACACGCTCCACATGCTTCCGGAACAATTCAGGTGTCGAATTTTTCAAGATCCCGCCATACCTTCCAGTCCGGGGCGAATGATCCCAATTGGGGACAATCGTCGGATAAACATTTTCCAAGCCATCTTCCTTTCCCGAAAAATATCTCATCGCGTCCTTATATTGGCACCAAAAACCATGTTTGAAAACTTCCCGATTGATCTTGTTGACAGCCATCCGGAACAAAGACAAGCCGATTCTTTGGTACTCGAACAAGCGCACGACATTCACCGCGTCATATCCCATGCCCAACAACCGGTCGATATCGCCAGGCTGATAAGTATGCGCGACAAAATGAATGCCTTTCAAGCCGTTTTTGATCGCCAGTTCTTGCCAAAGCTCAATGAAGCGCCGTGGCTCCGGCACCTCGCCAGGTGAGAACAGCAAGAAAAAAGGTTTCCCATCCACCGTCACGTAACGAGGGTCCTGAAAGGCGGGCAGGACATCGTAAAAATGCGTCTCATAGTCCTCTCGCCCCCCATATTCCTGCTCTATCAACGATTCTTTTGTCTTGACGCCATTGTAAATCCCTTTCCAAGAATGATTCGCCCACGCCAGACAAAACGGGAAATCAGGCTCACCGGATCTCAAGACCTCGTTAAAAGGCCTCTCCAACAAACGTTTTTCTTTCCCGAACCAGTAATGCCAGTAGCAGAAAGCGGTCACGCCATATTCTCTCGCCATTTCTGCTTGGGCCAAACGCGTCTCAGGCACTCTCAGGTCATAATATCCCAGATCCGCGGGGACTTTCGGCTGGTCATGCCCCCGGAATAGCGGTTTCGCCTTCCCGACGTTCGTCCATTCCGTAAAACCTTTGCCATACCACTTGTCATTCTCCGGTATCGGATGAAACTGGGGCAAATAAAAAGCTAGTACTTTAACATCATTTCGATTCATTTCCATCAACTGACAATATTTCCAATGGGATTGAAGACAAATCCGAGGCCAAGCAAGAATAAGTGCTCGCCAAAGAACCATATATTTTCCTCGTCTTAGACAAGGTGCTCAACTCAACGAGCGCTTCTATAATGCCCGACAACGTGTCGCGCCGCATGTCGCCCGCGGCCGTGATCACCCGTTCCCCAAATAAAGAGATCAATTTGTTTTTCTCCTCAGCGGAATCTGACGCGACATAAAAATAGGCCTCCTTGTCTTTCTCCAACTCCATTTCCATTTTTTGAATAAACAAGGATAACGGGCTTTTCAAGGTCGGGATCGAATGGTCTCCCCTACGGATATGCAGGCCTATCACCCTTTTTCCCTCAAACGCTTCAGTCCTTTGGTTGATGAGCGCTTGTATCTCCTTCACGGGGAAAAACAAGCCATAATTCCTTATCTCATAAAAGCGACAATAATGCACGAGATACACGTTCTCCACTTTCTCAAACAAGCGCGCCAGATCATCCGACGAAAACCCTGACAAGACATCGCTTTCATAAACACAAGCATCAAACATGCACTTCTGGAAAAAGCCAGGCAGCCAAAGATTCCGTTTCCGGGGCCTGTCATAAACGTAATCCGCCCATCCGGCATCTACCACCGTAACGTGCTCCAACGACGGATCCAAATCGAACAAGCGATGGAAAGACGCACCCATTCCTTTATCCTCAAACCAAATCACCCGCAAATCGATCCGATTGTCCCGGCAAAACGCGATCGCGGAAGCTACCGCGTAAAAGCGATTCGCCAAACCACCTATTGGCACCAACGTAAGACGCTTCATAAACTATAATGGATTCCGATTTCTCTTGATTAAAAAATTAAAACACTCCTGATAAATCACGGAATTTGCCATCCGCATAATACCTATATATAAAGGAACAGAGATCATCACTTTCAACGCGAACTTCGCGTAAATGTTTTCCACAAACGTGGATGCCAAATAGCCACAACCCAATACGATGAACGCGACTCCCAAATAAGGGGAAATATCCTTGACCACATCCAGCAAATGAATAGTGATCATCTTACTCGCCAGACAATGCCATACCAAGAGCCATCCAAAATAGGCGAGCACATAGACCGTCACCATCCACAATAAACCAAACGGCACCATCAACATTAAGATCAACAATTGGGAAACGCCAAAAATAACATTCGCCCAAAGATAAACGTTCGAACGCCCATGACTCACCACCAAATTCTTATACAATTCGCAAATAGGCGCGAAAGCCCCCCATACGCATAAAATCTGGAGAATCGGCACACAAGCGATCCATTTATCCGTCACCGTAATCAAGATCAATTCCCTAGCCACTAAAGCCAAACCAAACATCAAAGGAAACGCGACAAAAGACGAGAAGCGCACCATTTTCCGAAACACTTGCACCTGACGGCTCCGTTCCGCGTTGATCTGCGCGAAAACAGGCTGGGCAACCCCCGTAATCGCGCCATTGATCAAGCCACCACCCATATTCATCCATTTATAAGCCTGAGAATAATAACCAACCTGTTGAATCGTATAGAACTTACCCAATAAGATCGAAAACACGTTCAATGAAATTTGGTTGAATAGATTCGTCAATAGCAACTTCACGCTAAAAGGGAACATTTCTTTCAAAGGACGAATCGAGAATGTGAACGTCGGTCTCCAAGGGGAATAATACCAACGAAACAGCGTTCCCAATGCCATGTAAAAAGCGCTTTGAATGGCGATACCCCAATAAGCCATTCCATTCAAGGCCATAATCAAAGAAGCCGTATTCGAGATCAATAAAGAAAAGATATCTATTTTCGCCCGTTCCTTTACCTTCAAGTTCTTAAACAAATAAGCGGCTTGAGCCGTCCCGAAGCAGCTAAACAAGAAACTTAGGAAAACGATACGAGAGACCCACAACAAATCAGGTTGCTCGAAAAAGGCGGCGATCAATGGCGCGCAAAAGAACAAGATGACATACATCACGACCCCCATCATGACATTAAACCAAAAGACAGAATTATAATCCTCATGCCCGATATCCTGCTTATTGGTTAATGCCGCGGAAAAACCACTCTCTTGCAATGTATTCGCGCATCCCGTGAAAAGAGCGAGCAACCCAACCATCCCGTAATCTCCAGGAGAAAGAATACGCGACAGGAAAATCCCAAACAACAAGGCCAGCACTTGTTGCACCCCGTTGCTGATGCCTCCCCAAAAGAGGCCGCGGGCGGTCTTTTCCTTGAGGGTCTGCTCCGTCATTTCCGCAAGGCGTAGATTCGTTGGATAATGTCGACCACCTTCATGCCTTCCAGGACATTCGTCGTGATCATCTCGCCCGGGGCGCCGGTGAGGACATTCACCACGTTGCGGATCACGAAATTATGGTTCTGCGCCGAGCCTTTGTAGGGGCCATAGTCGTTGCCCGGGTTCGTGGGGGGGAGTTCCGGCATCTCGTAGTCTTTCACGTGGCAGTAGGTCACCTCGTTCATGTATTGCCCGCCGATCTTGACGCTCCCGTTCTCGGCGACGATCAAGAGGCTGCTCTCCAAATTCTTGTCCCAAACGGACGTGGAATAGCTCAGGCTTCCCATGCCGCCGTTCACGAAGCGGAACGTCACGAAACCGGAATCCTCGAAATCGGTCAGGTCCTTATGGTTGAAGTCCGCGAAACGGGCCTGGATCTCACAGATGTCGCCGAAGAGCCAATACATGATATCGATAAAGTGGGAGAATTGGGTGAACAACGTGCCGCCGTCCATCTGGGCGTCGCCATGCCAGCCCCCCGGCTTATAATAGCGCTCGTCGCGATTCCAATAGCAATTCAGTTGTACCATGTAGATCTTGCCGAGCTTGCCGGAATCCACCATGCGCTTCATCCAGACGGAGGGAGGGGAATAACGGTTCTGCATCACGCAAAACACTTGCTTCCGATAACGCAACGACGTATAGACCACCCGTTCGGCGTCGGCCAAGGTCAAGGCCATCGGTTTCTCGATCACGACATGATGGCCCGCCTCGATCGCCCGGATCGCCATCTCCGCGTGCAAGCCATTCGGCACGCAAATATTGATCACGTCGGCATCGGCGGCGATCTTGAGCAATTCCTCGAAATCGCTCGCGAAAGGGACTGGATATGCCTCAATCCCCAACTCTTCTTTCGGACGGATATCACACAGGGCCACCAGCTCCGCGCCCTCGTCGCGACGGATCATCTCGGCGTGCCGTTTCCCGATATGGCCGCAACCGACTACGGCGAAACGTATCTTCTTATTCCCTTCCATAATGTTTTAACATATCTATAATGTAAGCGACCTCCTCATCGGTCATCTCGGTATGGATCGGCAGGGAAAGGACCGAGTTGGCCAATTCCTCCGCCACGCCCAGCGTACTGCCTTTCCGGGCAAAGCCGTAGAAGGCCTCCTGTTTCTGCATCGGCAAAGGGTAATAGACCATCGAGGGGACGCCTTTCGTTTTCAAATATTCCCGCAGGTCGTCGCGCTGGCCCGCTTTCACCCGGAGCGTATATTGATGGTAAAGGTGCGTCGAGTAAGAACGTTCCACCGGCGTAATCCAACGGGGATCATCCGCCAAGGCCGCGTGATAACGGGCCGCGACCGACTGGCGAGCGGCGTTAAACTCCGCCAAATGGGGAAGCTTGACCTCCAAGATGGCGGCTTGCAAAGTATCCAGGCGGGAATTGCAGCCCAAAAGTTCATGGTGATACTTCACCCGCTGCCCATGCGTGGCGATCATCTTGGCCCGCTCCGCCCAACGCTTGTCGGACGTCATCAACGCCCCGCCATCGCCGAAACAAGCCAAGGGTTTCGAAGGGAAGAAAGAGGTCGTCCCAATGTGGCCGACTGTCCCCGCTTTCCGGACTTGTCCATCCGCGAAACGATAGTCGGCGCCTAAGGATTGCGCGTTATCTTCGATCAGATAGACGCCATTGTCGTCCGCGATCCGTCTCAACGGCTCCAGATTGGCGCACTGCCCGAACAAGTTCACCGCGACGATCGCCCGAGTCTTTCCCGAGAAAGCCCCTTCCACCAATCCCGGATTGATCGTGAACGTCTCCGGATCCACATCGACCCAAACCGGGATCAAGCCCAGCAAGGCGACCACCTCCGCGGCGGCCACGTAGGTGAAAGCGGGAACAATCACCTCATCGCCAGGCCGCAAATCAAGCGCCATCAAGGCGATCTGCAAAGCGTCGGTCCCATTGCCGCACGGTACGACATAGGGGACCGACAAATATTCCGCCAACCGATCGGCAAAGCGCTTTACCTGCGGACCATTGATAAAATGGGCCTCATCGATCACCTCGCCAATCGCCCGATCGAGTTCCGGACGCAAACGCTGGTTTTGCCGCCGCAAATCCACCATTTGGATGTCCATCACTTCACCTCGCTACCAGGTTTCACCTCTTTTTGGGGCATGATCACGGCCAGCGAGCCATCCACGTTCTCAGCCGACAGGATCATCCCTTCCGACACGATACCCCGCAATTTCCGGGGAGCCAAATTGGCGATGAAGCAAACTTGCTTACCCACCAGCTCTTCCGGCTTATAATGTTGGGCGATGCCCGAGATGATCGTTCGCTTCTCCAAACCGTCGTCGATCAAGAAACGCAACAGCTTATCCGCCTTAGGCACCTTCTCACATTCCAAGATCGTCCCGACACGGATATCCAGTTTCGCGAAATCGTCGTACGTGATGGTCTCTCGAATCGGTTTCGCTTTGTAATTAGCTTCGTCATTCGCCTTCTTGGTATCCAATAGCTTTTGGATTTGGGCCTCGATCACGGCGTCTTCCAGCTTCTCGAACAGCAACTCAGCCTTGCCCAACTCATGCCCCGTCTCAAGCAAATCCGTCTCGCCCAAACGACTCCAAGGCATGGGCTCGATCTGGAGCATCTGATTCAATTTCTTTACGCTAAAAGGAAGGAACGGTCCGAAAACGATCGACAAGTTGGCCGTAATCTGCAAAGCGATGTTCATGATGGTCGCCACACGGCCCATATCAGTCTTCGCTAATTTCCACGGCTCCATATCGGCCAAGTACTTGTTACCCAATCGGGCCAAGTTCATCGCCTCGCGTTGGGCGTCGCGGAAGTGGAAAGAATCCAACAAGCGTTCCACATTGGCTTTTACCTCTTGGATCTCGGCCAGCGTCTGACGATCGTCGTCGGTCAGTTCACCTCTCGCCGGCACCTTATTATCAAAATATTTATGAGTCAAGACTAAAGCCCGGTTCACGAAATTACCCAAGATCGCCACCAGCTCGTTGTTGTTGCGAGCTTGGAAGTCTTTCCACGTAAAATCGTTGTCTTTCGTCTCGGGAGCATTGGCCGTGAGGACGTAGCGCAGCACGTCTTGCTTGCCCGGCATCTCTTCCAAATACTCGTTCAACCAGACGGCCCAATTGCGGGAAGTAGAGATCTTGTCCCCTTCCAGATTAAGGAACTCATTGGCCGGTACGTTCTCAGGAAGAATGAACGAGCCTTCAGCCTTCAACATCGTCGGGAAGACGATGCAATGGAAAACGATGTTGTCTTTTCCGATGAAATGAATCAACTTCGTCTCCGGATCTTTCCACCATTTTTCCCAACTATCGGGCAATAACTCTTTCGTGTTGGAAATATAACCGATCGGGGCGTCAAACCAAACATAGAGCACCTTGCCCTCGGCGCCTTCCACGGGGACAGGGATTCCCCAATCGAGGTCGCGGCTGACAGCTCGCGGTTGCAAACCCATGTCGAGCCAGCTCTTGCACTGACCATAAACATTCGGTTTCCATTCCTTATGTCCCTCCAATATCCATTGACGCAAGAAAGATTCCCACTTGTCGAGGGGCAGGTACCAATGCTTCGTTTCCTTCAAAACCAAAGCGCTTCCACTGAGGGCCGACTTCGGGTTGATCAACTCCGTCGGGCTTAATGAAGTGCCACACTTCTCGCATTGGTCGCCATAAGCCTTCTCGTTTCCACAGTGCGGACACGTGCCAGTGATGTAGCGGTCGGCCAGGAATTGTTTCGCCTCCTCGTCATAATATTGCTCACTGGTCTTCTCGATAAATTCACCTTTATCATAAAGCGTACGGAAAAAATCCGAAGCCACTTGGTGATGGATCTTGGAAGTCGTCCGCGAATAAATATCGAACGAGATACCGAAATCCTCAAACGATTTCTTAATGATCGCGTGGTAGCGGTCGACAATGTCTTGCGGCGTGACGCCCTCTGTCCGGGCACGCAGCGTGATGGGCACGCCATGCTCATCAGATCCTCCGATCATCAACACCTCCTCGCCTTTCGAGCGCAGGTAACGGGCATAAATATCGGCAGGCACATAAACGCCCGCCAAGTGGCCAATGTGGACCGGCCCATTGGCATACGGCAAAGCCGTCGTGATTAACGTTCTCTTGAAATGCTTTTCCATATCTTGTGCTTATCACTTTCTCTTGGGCCGCAAAGTTAATGAATCTAATCGCTTCATGGATAAGGATCGTCCGGTTTTCACGGTTTCGCCCCCAATTTGCCGCCTACCCTCTCTCAACTTGACTTTTCTCGTGCATGAGTTTTTTCAGTACCTTCGCGGGCAGAGAAAAAACAGCAACATATTTAACCGTATTATCGTTATGGGAAAAGATAAGTTAGTCTCGCCCAGCTTTTGCTTTATCTTGATGGCGAATTTCCTTTTGTTTTTCGCCTTTTACCTGATCTTGCCCATCCTGCCGTTCTACCTCCAGGAAGAGTTCGCGACCGACAAGTCATTGATCGGGTTTGTCCTCTCGTGTTACACCATCGCGGCCTTGTGCATCCGTCCATTCGCGGGTTACTTGCTGGACGCGTTCGCCCGACGGCCACTCTACCTGTTAGCCTATTTTGTCTTCACCTCGATTTTCGCCGGCTACATCTTTGCCACGACGCTGACGCTATTCATCGCCTTGCGAATCGTCCACGGGTTGGCGTTCGGGATGGTGAGCGTGGCGGGCAACACGATCTTGATCGACATCCTACCCTCATCACGGCGGGGCGAGGGAATCGGGTATTACGGCTTGGCCAATAACATCGCAATGAGTTTCGGCCCGATGACCGGCTTGTTCATGCACGAGAGCGTTTCTTACGAGACCATCTTCTCGTGCTCACTGATCTCTGGGACCATCGGTATCCTGATGGCTTATATGGTCAAGACGCCTTACAAGCAACCAGTCAAACGCCCGCCGCTCTCGCTCGACCGTTTCTTCCTGGTCAAGGGGATATGGGCCGGCATCGCGCTCTTGCTGCTTTCCATCCCCTATGGCATGACGACGACCTATGTGGCGATGTATGCCGACGAGATCGGGATCACCGTCAATTCCGGCCTTTATTTCACTTTGCTGGCGGTCGGATTGGCGATCTCGAGGCTTTTCTCGGGAAGGCAGGTAGACCGAGGGCGAGTGACGAGCGTCATCACGTTGGGCATGTATTTGGCCATCCTGAGCTTCTTCGCCCTGGCCGGGTTGCGTCATTTGGTCGGATGGGACCTGCCGTTCGCTTCTTATTTATATTTAGGAATCGCCTTGGCGCAAGGCATCGCGTTCGGGACCATGTTCCCGGCTTTCAACGCGCTCTTCGTGAATCTGGCTCCCAACAACCAGCGGGGGACGGCCACCTCGACCTACCTGACGAGCTGGGATGTTGGCATCGGGATCGGCTTGATGGTGGGCGGCAGTTTGGCGCAAGCGTTCGGCAGTTTCTCGTGGGCCTATTTCTTTGGCGCCTGCCTGACGATCGTCTCCGTCATCTTCTTTGTTTGGAAGGCCGGGCCGCATTATAACCGGAACAAATTGCGTTGAATCGTCCTTTTTCACTAATTTTGCCCGACATAAAATATGGAGGTTATGAGTTTCAGCGAAAAATGCTATCACATCTTTGAGCAAGCCACGAAGGCTTACCACGTTACCGACCACGTCGACGCGACGGTCCACAACCCGTATCCCGTAAAGAGTATCGACTTCTATCTTTACCTGAAGAATTGGATCGACGCCGTACAGTGGCATTTGGAAGACATTATCCGCGACCCGAGTATCGACCCGGTCGAAGCGTTGAAGATTAAACGACGCATCGACAAGTCGAACCAAGACCGCACGGACTTGGTCGAACTGATCGATAGTTTTTTCCTGGATAAATACAAAAACGTGAAGGTCCAGCCCGACGCGACCATCAACACGGAAAGCCCCGCCTGGGCCGTTGACCGCCTCTCGATCCTGACCTTGAAAATCTACCACATGCGGCAGGAAGTGGATCGGACAGACGTCGGCCCCGAGCACAAAGACCGCTGCGAGCGAAAACTGGCCGTCTTGCTGGAGCAAAAGAAAGATCTCTCGACCGCGCTCGACCAGCTCTTGGCCGACATCCACGATGGGCGGAAATACATGAAAGTCTACAAGCAAATGAAAATGTATAACGACCCCGAATTGAACCCCGTCCTCTACGGGGCGAAAAGCTGATGGCGCATTTCCTGGTCATACGGTTATCCGCGATCGGCGATGTGGCCATGACATTGCCGGTCATCTACTCCGTCGCCCGCCTGAACCCCGAGCATACGTTCACGGTCTTGACGCAAACTTTCCTGATGCCCATTTTCATGAACCGCCCGAAGAACGTGCGGACCATCGGCCTCAACACCCGTTCGAGCGAGAAGACACTGGGCGGCCTGCTGCGGTTCGTGTCAGCCTTATCCCGTTATGATTTCGACGCGGTCATTGACCTGCACGACGTGATCCGCACCAAAATCATCCGCACGGCTTTGCGGGTGAGGGGGAAAAAGGCCTACGTGATCGACAAGGGGCGGGACGAACGGCAAGCGTTGATCCGCCCCAAAGGGAAAATCCGGAAGCCCTCGCGGCAAATGGTAGACCGCTACGCCGACGTCTTCCGCTCGGCCGGCTTGCGCTACGAGGCGACGTTCGTCTCCCTCTTCGAGCGGCAACGCCCTGCCCCCGCCGACGTCCAAGCTTTCACCGGCGAAAAACAAGGCCGCTGGATCGGCGTCGCCCCTTTCGCCAAGCACCAAGGCAAAATCTACCCCATCGAGCAAATGGAAGAGGTGGTCGCCGCGCTTTCCAAGGAGGAAGACACGACGATCTTCCTTTTCGGCGGGCGGGGTTACGAGGAAGCGGTCCTGGAAGAATGGGCCTACCGCTACCCAAGGGTGAAAAACGTCGTCGGCCGGTTCTCGCTCGACCTGGAGCTGGTCTTGATCGCGCGGCTTGACTTGCTGGTGAGCATGGACTCGGCGAACATGCACTTCGCCTCGCTGGTCGGCACGCGGGTCTTGTCCATCTGGGGCGCCACGCATCCTTACGCGGGTTTCTACGGCTACCGGCAGTCGCCCGCCGACCAGATCCAGCTGGACCTGCCTTGCCGCCCTTGCTCCGTCTTCGGGGAAAAGCCTTGCGCCCGGAAAGATTACGCTTGCATGGCCCAAATCGAGCCTTCCGCCATTCTTAAGAAGATAAAACAGTTAAACGAAACGCACGATGAGATTTCTTGACGCGAACAGGGCGATCGGGGTCCTCATGGCCCTCTTTTGCCTGAGCCTTTCCCCCGCGATGGCGCAAAACTGGTGGGACAAGATCCCCTTGTTGAAATACTCGCCCCGCTATTTCGGGCCGAACGCTTTCCCGATGCCCGAGCTCACCGGCGGGGCCCTCTCGCCAAGATGGGAAGTGGAGCTGCGAGGAGAATACCACACGATGACGGGCGACCAGACGAAAGACATCCTCGTCCGCCTCTACGCGCCCATCGCCAAGGGCAAAGCGGGCGTCAACCTCTCCTGGGTCTTCCAGGAATGGTACGAGACCTCGCCGGAGGTGCGCGACGAGCGAAACGCCGTCGAGACCAAATCGCCCATCACGTGCCGGGGCGATGTCGTGCTCAATTGCTATTACCAAGTCTTGAGGAGCGAGAAATGGGCCGACGTCGTCGTCAGCGCCAACTTGAAGACCGCCAGCGGAGGCCGCCTCTGCGACGCCCGCTACACCGACGCGGTCACCTACTGGTTCGACGCCCAAGTGGGCCGCGACCTCTGGCGCGACCCGTCGGGCAAGGCGGCCGTGCGGGCCTACGGCCTCGTCGGGTTCTACTGCTGGATGACCAACGACCTCATCAACCGCCAGAACGACGCCCTCTGCTATGGCTTGGGCCTAAGCGGGCGCTACCGGGGTTTTACGCTGAGCGCCGACTACGCCGGTTTCCGGGGCTACCGTGATGATGGCGACAAGCCGATGGACCTGCGCGTGAAGCTCAACTATGAGATCAAGAAAAACATCCTCACCTTCCGCTACGAGCATGGCATGCGTGACGACCTTTACGACAGCTACGGCTTAAGCTATACCCGCTGTTTCTGAGCCGACGGCCCTTCATTTCCGCCCGAAATCGGCCGGGATCTCCCCCCACGCCTCGGTCTCCCACTTCAAGATCCGCGTCGTGTAATCGTGCTCGTTGAGCCAGCGCTCGGCCCGGTCGACGAGGTCGAAGAGCGGCGCGTTCTCGGGCACCCGCTCCAGGAGCGTCCGGCATTTCTTCTTCCGCACCCAAAGGATGGCGTTGCGGCTGTCGGAATAGATCGGCAAGTCGCTCCCTTTCTGGCTCAGAAGCGCCAAGCCGTGGACGATGGCCAGGAACTCGCCGATGTTGTTCGTCCCCCGCCGCAAGGGCCCGACGTGAAAAATCTCCCGCCCGGTGGCGACGTAGACGCCCCGGTACTCCACGTCGCCCGGGTTGCCCGAGCAAGCGGCGTCGACGGCCAGGCTCTCCGGGATGGGGCGGCCGACGGGCTTCTCGGCATAGAGCCGGTCGATCGCCGCGGGCGGGGCGGCCTTCCGCAAATAACGCTCATAGCCCGCCTCGAGCGCCTCGACGGCCTCCTCGCGGGTCTCGAACGCCTTGTATTTCGCCCCCGACTGCCCGTGAACCTGCGCCTCGCACGCCTCCCACGTCTCGTAAACACCCGGGTTCAAGCCTTTCCAAACGACATAATATTTCTTCTTAGCCATCTTTTTTCCTCTAAAGCGGGCCAAAGGTACGGATTATCCGCCAATATTCGCCGCCGATTCCTCCGCGGACGGACGCAAGCGCCATTTTTCGTGAAAACCATTTGAAAAACGATGAAGAAGCGCTTATTTTTCGTGAAAACTATTGGGAGAAGCGATGAAAAAGCGCCTATTTTTCGCAAAACCCATTTGAATAAACGATGAAAATGTACTTGTTTTTATCAAATACCAATTAAAGAAGCGAAGTAAAAGCGCTTATTTTTAGTAAACATATTCGCATGAGCGAATCGAAGGCGCCTTTTCTCATGAAAAGAAATCTCGCGAGCCCCGCGCGCAGGTCTTTTTCAGGAAAAATGAGAGGGGTGGAAGAAAAACCGCGCCCCGTTTCCCCCCAGCCCTCCGAAAAAAGATCAGAAACTTCCCGGAAGGGAACGCGGGCGATTCTCCGAAAAAAACTACATTCGCGAGAAGAATAAAGCACCACAAATGAGACGTATATTTTTGATCGGCTACATGGGGGCCGGAAAAACTACCGTAGGGCGCCTGCTGGCGAAACGGGCGAACGTATCGTTCATCGACCTCGACCACTACATCGAGGGGCGTTTTCACCAACAAGTTCCCGCCATCTTCGCCCAACACGGCGAGGAAGGCTTTCGCGATATTGAACGGCGGATGCTGCACGAGGTGGCGGAATTCGAGGACGTACTCATCTCGGCGGGTGGCGGGACGCCCTGCTTCTTCGACAACATGGACTACATGAACGCCCACGGGACGACGGTCTACCTGAAAGTCTCGGTCGACGAGCTGGCCAACCGCCTGTCGGTCGGCAGGAACACCCGCCCCGTCCTGGGCGGCCGGAAAGGCGAGGAATTGAAAGCCTTCATCCGCGAGAACCTGGAGAAACGGCGCCCTTACTACGAGCGCGCCCAAATCATCTTCGACGCCGAGCGGATGCTCACCCGCGCCGACGCCCTCCACCTCGCGGAGACGCTGCTCAACCGCGTCGAGCGAGACGAACGAGGAAAAACGCGAGAAACCCTTTAATACATTTATATTATGGAAAATCCCAACGAGCATTTGTTCAAAAGCAACTATATCCCCCAAGAACTCCTGAAAGAGATCCAGCGGCTGAGCAACCGGCTGCTGATCGGGATTCCCCGCGAGCGCGACGAGGAGGAACGCCGGCTGGCCCTGACGCCCGAGGCCGTCGGGATCTTGACCGACCGGGGGCACCGGGTCTTGCTGGAAACCGGCGCCGGGCTAGGCATCAACTACTCCGACAACCGCTATTCCGAGGCGGGCGCCGAGATCGTCGAGACGCCGGAAGAGGTTTACCAAGCCGACCTCATCGTGAAAATCCTTCCCCCCACGCCCGAGGAGGCGAACCTCATGCGCCCCCGTAGCGTCTTGTTCTCGATGATCCAGCTGAACCGCTTCCGCCGCGAGGCGTTCGAGCAGCTGATGGCGAAACGCGTCACGGCTTTCTCTTACGAATTGCTGGCCGACGAGTCGGGCCGCATCCCCATCCTGAGCGCCACCTCCGAGATCGAGGGCGCCGCCGCCATCACGATCGCTTCCGAGTTGCTGAGCAACGAGCAAGGCGGGAAAGGGATCCTGCTGGGAGGCATGCCGGGCGTCTCGCCGACCGAAGTCGCCATCATCGGCGCGGGCAACGCGGGGACGATGGCCGCCCGGGCGGCCCTGGCCTTGGGCGCCTCCGTCAAAGTGTTCGACGAGGATATCAACAAGTTGCGCGCCATCCAAAATCGTTTGGGAAGAGAACTTTTCACCTCAACCTTCCACCCCAACGTCCTGCTGAACGCCTTCCGGAGCGCGGACGTCGTGATCGGGGCGATGCGCTACATCAACACCCATCACCGCTACGTCATCGCCGAGGAGTTGATCCAGCAAATGAAAAAAGGGGCGCTCGTCATCGACCTCCGGGTCAACCAAGGCGGATGTTTCGAGACGACGTGCGGCCTCGACGAGGAAGATCCGAGAATATTCGAGCAATACGGCGTCTTGCACTATTGCAAACCCAATATCAGCAACCGGGTAGCCCGTACCACCTCCATGGCCTACAGCAACGTCCTGGTCCCGCTCTTCTCGACAATGGCCGACGCCGGCTCCTTGCGGTTCCAAATCAAGACCGACCGGGGCTTCCGCCAAGGCATCTATCTTTTCGGGGGGAAACCCGTGGCCGCCTACGTGGCGGAACATTTCAACACGCCGTGCAACAACATCAACCTTTACCTATCCGCTTTTTAAAGCCAAAAATTTTGTTCTCGCCAAGTTTATGACTTATTTCGCGGGACATCTAAATACCCAATTACAGCGATAAGCGAAACACATATAAATTAAAGTATGGAACAAACAAAAGTAACGACGCTGGAAAAAGTGGTTATCCGTTTCTCGGGCGACTCGGGCGATGGGATGCAGTTGACAGGCACCATCTTCTCGAACCTTTCGGCCATCTTTGGCAACGAGATTTCCACATTTCCTGATTATCCAGCAGAAGTCCGTGCCCCACAAGGGACATTAAGCGGCGTATCCGGATTCCAAGTCCACTTGGGATCTCGCAAGATCTTCACCCCAGGCGATAAGGCCGACGTCTTGGTCGCCATGAACCCCGCCGCTTTAAAAGTCAATGTAAACCATATTAAGCCGAACGCGATCATCTTGATCGATACGGATTCTTTCCTGAAAAGCGACCTGGAAAAAGCGCTTTTCACGACCGACGACCCATTCACGGAACTGGGCCTGACGAACGCCCAAGTCGTGGCGGCGCCCATCTCCTCGCTCGTCAAGGAAGGATTGAAAGATTTCGGGCTCGACAACAAATCCGCGCTCCGATGCAAAAACATGTTCGCCTTGGGCCTCGTTTGCTGGCTGTTCGAACGGCCATTGGAGACGGCGATGCACCTCCTGCAAAACAAGTTCGCCAAAAAGCCCGCCATCGCCCAAGCGAATATCAAGGCGTTAACCGACGGCTACAACTACGGGCATAACATCCACGCCTCTGTCTCGACCTATCGGATCGAAAGCAAGAAAGCCATCCCGGGCACCTACATGGACGTGAACGGCAATAAAGCGACCGCCTACGGCTTGATCGCCGCCGCCGAAAAAGCGGGCCTCCGCCTCTTCCTCGGCAGCTATCCCATCACGCCCGCCACTGATATCCTGCACGAGTTGGCGAAACGGAAAGACCTAGGCGTCATTACCGTTCAAGCCGAGGACGAGATCGCCGGTGTCTGCACCGCCATTGGCGCTAGCTTCGCCGGTTGTTTAGCCGCGACCTCCACCTCTGGCCCTGGCTTAGCCCTGAAAAGCGAGGCGATCGGTTTGGCCGTCATCGCCGAGTTGCCTCTCGTCGTGATCGATGTCCAACGGGGTGGCCCATCAACTGGCATGCCAACCAAATCCGAGCAGACCGACTTGCTGCAAGCTTTATACGGACGTAACGGCGAATGTCCGGCGGTCGTCGTAGCCGCGTCGACTCCTACCGATTGCTTCGACGCCGCCTTCTGGGCCGGCAAGCTGGCGGTTGAGCACATGACTCCCGTGATCTTACTGACCGACGCCTTCATCGCCAATGGTTCTTCCGCTTGGCGCTTGCCCAACTTAGCGGAATATCCGGAAATCAAACCCAATTACGTTCAAAACTACGCGGGCGACAAACCGTGGAAACCTTATCGTAGAGACAAAGAAAGCCTCGTCCGCTATTGGGCGATCCCCGGCACGGAAGGATTCACGCATCGCCTCGGAGGTCTTGAAAAAGACTATGATACGAGCGCGATCTCGACAGACCCGATGAACCACCAAAAAATGGTTCGGACACGCCAAGCCAAGATCGACAAGATCGCCGATTACATTCCCGACGTGCAAGTGGTGGGCGACGAGAACGCCGATCTGCTGATTGTCGGCTGGGGAGGTACCTACGGTCACCTTTACGAAGCGATGGAAACGATGGAAGAGCAAGGCAAAAAAGTAGCCCTGGCCCATTTCAAGTTCATCAATCCGCTCCCCAAAAATACGGCAGAAGTCTTGGCGCGTTACCCCAAAGTCATCGTGGCGGAACAAAACAATGGCCAATTCGCGAATTATTTGCGTGGCAAGGTGCCCGGCTTCGAACCTTATCAGTTCAACCGGATCAAGGGTCAACCGTTCATCGTGTCCCGCTTGGTCGAGGAATTCACTAAAATATTGGAGGCATAAGAGATGGCAACAGAAGAAATGAAATATCAACCCAAAGATTACAAAAGTGATCAATACGTCCGTTGGTGCCCAGGTTGCGGCGACCATGCGGTCCTGAATTGTTTACACAAGGCAATGGCCGAGGTAGGCGTAGCGCCACACAACATGGCCGTGATTTCTGGCATTGGCTGCTCGTCGCGCCTACCCTATTATATGAATACGTACGGTTTCCACACCATCCACGGACGTGGTGCCGCGATCGCGACAGGAGTCAAGACCGCCCGCCCCGACTTGAGTGTATGGTTGATCACGGGTGATGGCGATTGCTTGGCTATCGGCGGCAACCATTTTATCCATGCCGTACGCCGCAATGTCGACCTGAACATCGTGCTTTTCAACAACAAGATCTATGGTCTGACAAAAGGACAATATTCCCCGACATCCGACAGGGGCTTCGTCTCCAAAAGCTCACCTTACGGTACGGTAGAGGATCCTTTCATCCCCGCCGAGCTGGCGTTAGGCGCCCGTGGAAACTTTTTCGCACGAGCGATTGACGTAGATTTGAAGAACACGACTGATATATTGGCGGCTTCCGCCCGTCATAAAGGCGCATCCGTCACCGAAGTCTTGGTCAATTGCATGATCTTCAACAACGGCATCCATAAACAAATTGTCGACAAAGAATTCCGGGCAGACCGTACCATCTTCCTGCGCCATGGCGAGAAAATGATCTACGGGAAAGATAGCAATAAAGGTATCGTACTCGATGGCCTGAAACTAAAATCAGTAACCATCGGAGAAGATGGCTATACGATCGATGACGTATTGGTCCACGACACGCATGAAAAGGACAACACCTTACACATGATGCTCGCGATGATGGGAGGAGACATGCCCGTCGCCTTAGGTATTATCCGCGACGTAGACGCACCGACCTATGATACGGCCGTCCACCAACAGCTGGAAGAAATACAAGCAAAAATGCCAAGCCGCACGTTGGACGACTTCCTCAGAAGTGGCGAAACGTGGGAAATCAAGTAGCCCCAAAGGTACTTCTTTTAATCCATACACGAGACCGTGTCCGGCATGAGAGGTTTAAGTTAAAAACGCTCATCATGGACACGGTTTCTTTTATCTCTCACAGGAATTTGCCAACCGCATGTGACAATTTCACAGTGAATTATGTTAATGGTATGGAAAAGGCAGCCCTTTGCTGAAAAATTTCCTTAATACGGTTAGAGCGACAGAAAAAAATGCTACTTTTGTAGCGCCTTAACAAGGCGAACATATAAACACCACGAAAAAGAGAAATTTATTATATAAGTCAATCACTAAAATTTAATTACAAGATGGCTAATTTAGATTTAAGCAAGTACGGAATCACTGATGTAAAAGAGATTTTACACAATCCGTCTTATGATGTTCTGTACGCAGAAGAGACAAAAGCAAGTTTGGAAGGCTACGAGAAAGGTCAAGTCACTGAACTGGGCGCTGTAAACGTAATGACCGGTATTTACACGGGCCGTTCTCCTAAAGACAAATTCTTCGTATACAATGAGGCTAGCAAGGATACCGTATGGTGGACTTCAGATGAATATAAGAATGACAACAAACCGTGCTCTGAAGAGGCTTGGGCTGACTTGAAAGCTAAAGCGGTTAAACAATTAAGCGGAAAACGCTTGTTCGTGATGGATACTTTCTGCGGCGCCAACCCGGCTACTCGCCTGAAAGTACGTTTCATCATGGAAGTCGCATGGCAAGCACACTTCGTTAAAAACATGTTCATCCGTCCGACGGAGGAGGAGTTGGCCAACTATGGCGAACCTGATTTCGTTTCTTTCAACGCCGCTAAAGCAAAAGTTGAGAACTACAAGGAATTGGGCTTGAACTCTGAGACCGCTACCGTCTTCAACTTAAAGACCAACGAGCAAGTAATCCTGAATACTTGGTACGGTGGCGAGATGAAGAAAGGTATCTTCTCGATCATGAACTACCTGAATCCGTTGCATGGCATCGCTTCTATGCACTGCTCCGCTAACACGAACATGGAAGGAACTGATACGGCTATCTTCTTCGGTCTGTCCGGTACGGGTAAGACTACGCTGTCTACTGATCCGAAACGTCTGTTGATCGGTGACGATGAGCACGGATGGGACGACGAGGGCGTGTTCAACTACGAGGGTGGTTGCTACGCTAAAGTAATCAACTTGGATAAGGAAAGCGAGCCTGATATCTACAACGCTATCAAGCGCGACGCTTTGTTGGAGAACGTAACGGTTGATGCCAACGGCAAGATCGACTTCGCTGATAAGAGCGTAACGGAGAATACCCGCGTATCTTACCCGATCTACCACATCCAAAACATTGTTAAGCCAGTTTCTAAAGGTCCGCACGCGCATCAAGTAATTTTCTTGTCTGCTGATGCATTTGGTGTATTGCCTCCAGTATCTATCCTGACTCCGGAGCAAACGAAATATTATTTCTTGTCTGGCTTCACCGCTAAGTTGGCAGGTACGGAGCGTGGTATCACGGAACCGACACCGACCTTCTCAGCTTGCTTCGGTGCCGCTTTCTTGAGCTTGCACCCAACAAAATATGGCGAAGAGTTAGTCAAGAAAATGGAAAAAGTAGGCGCCAAAGCATACTTGGTCAATACGGGTTGGAACGGTTCGGGTAAACGAATCTCTATCCGCGATACGCGTGGTATCATCGACGCGATCTTGGATGGTTCGATTGACAAGGCTCCGACGAAACAAATCCCGTACTTCGATTTCAAAGTGCCGACTGAATTGCCGGGTGTTGATCCGAAGATCCTTGATCCGCGTGACACTTATGAGTGCGCTTGCCAATGGGAAGAGAAAGCGAAAGACTTGGCAGCTCGCTTCATCAAAAACTTCGCGAAATTTGAAGGCAATGAGGCTGGAAAGGCATTGGTTGCCGCAGGTCCGAAGTTGTAATTCACGAACAAACGATCAAATAGAAAGGCACGTCCTAATGGGCGTGCTTTTTTTGTTTATCTCCTCAAAGAAAATAGTTGGTTAATTTTATCATAAATACAGAAGCGTTTGATCAAAAATGTTTACCTTTACGGCCTAAAATGAATCTTAGAAGCTGTTCTGTTAAAGTAATGTTAAACCGAATCACATACCTATTGGGACTCCTTTTTTGCTTAACATCCTGTGGGAAAGATTACTCTTACCGGATTGAAGGCAAAATAACAAATGTGCGGGATTCAATCATCTATGTGGTGTTTGAAGGAAATGGCTATAAGACCGTTGATACACTCATATGCGAAAAACCAGGACGCTTCTCCGTGGAAACCCAAAACGAGAACCTCAACACAGCGACCGTTTTTTTCGAAAATAAGACCCATTGGGCAACCGTTTATTTGGAATTGAAAAAGAGCTCCGTCATTTCCGGCGATATAAAGGAACCCTTACTCCTCCAAGTAAAAGGTGGACGGATCAACGACCAATTAACCCGTTTTAAGAACAATCAAAAAGAATCCCTCCAAGAATTGATGAAACTTACTCAAGCGATGAAAACAGATTCGGACAACAGTGCCCGGCAAACAGATATCACCGCAAGAATGGCAGACATCAACTTACAGCTCGCTGAAAATGCAGTTCAATACATCAAGGATCATCCCGACGAGGAAACTTCCGTTGTGCTAATTCAGGATTTCTTCCTAGACCCTGACGACACTCGGAAAATAGATGAATTGCTGGCTCTCCTGGACCCTCAACTCAAAAACTTTTTTCTCTACCTTGAGTTGGAACAATACAGTGCCCGAGCCAAACGAACCGCATTAGGAGCCGAAGCCCCTGATTTCTCCGTCAGGAATATCGACGGAAAAACGGTCAGCCTCGACTCGTTCCCACAAGCTTATAAACTGCTAGCTTTCACGGCACCGTGGTGCGATCAATGTCATACCCAAGATTTGGCACTCGATCAAATAATCCGTCAATACCCCAAAGAAAAACTGGGAGTCTTGTTAATTACCCTCGATTCGGATGCAGGCGAAGTACGTTCTCAATTGGAAAAAGATTCCATAGATTGGAACATTGTCACCGATTCAGCTGGACAAGCGATCCGGCTGATCGATCTTTATAACGTCAACGTGCTTCCTCATTGCTTGCTGATTGGCGATGATAAGAAAATCTTGCTGAAAACAGCAAACGACATCGAGCTGGCACAAACGCTGGAAAATGTTTTCGAAGAGGAATAAAATAAAATCCTCTTTTGAAGATTGACCAACTTTAACGATAGAACAAGTACTAATTTACATAAACACAGAACTTTGAACTATGCTAGTAAAAGCTTATGCGGCGGCTTTGCAAGGCATTTCCGCCACCATCATCACTATTGAAGTCAATTGCACCAAAGGTATCCAATTTTTCTTGGTTGGCCTGCCTGATGTGGCAGTGCGCGAAAGTCATGAACGAATCATATCCGCGCTCCAAGTATGTGGACTGACGTTTCCCCGAAACCGAATCGTCATCAACATGGCCCCCGCTGATATCCGTAAAGAAGGTTCCGCCTACGATCTACCCCTAGCCATCGCCATCCTAGCCGCCGCCGAACAAGTAGACAGCGATCGCCTCTCACGATACATGATGATGGGCGAACTCTCGCTCGACGGCAGTCTCCAACCCATCAAGGGAGCGCTCCCCATTGCCATCAAAGCTCGAGAAGCTGGCTTCGAAGGCCTAATCCTGCCCAAACAGAATGCTTACGAAGCCGCAGTTGTCAATAACTTAAAAGTCTATGGTGTCGCGGAATTAAAAGAGGTGATCGAATTCATTGATGGCAAACGAGAATTGGAACCCACAGTAGTCGACACCCGCAAAGAATTCTACGCTAAACAGCAGAACTACGATTGCGACTTTTCCGACGTTAAAGGGCAAGAAAACGTGAAGAGAGCCTTCGAAGTCGCCGCCGCCGGTGGACACAACATCATCCTCATCGGCCCTCCCGGAAGCGGTAAGTCGATGATGGCTAAACGCCTTCCATCCATTCTCCCTCCTTTCACCCTACAAGAGTCCTTGGAAACGACTAAGATTCACTCCGTCGCGGGCAAAATCCAAGGTGGAGTTTCGCTCATGACCCAACGTCCCTTCCGAGCGCCCCATCATACGATCTCGAACGTCGCCATGGTAGGCGGTGGTGGTGTCAACCCTATTCCCGGCGAGATTAGCCTTGCCCACAACGGAGTCCTTTTCCTCGACGAACTACCGGAATTCAATCGAGGCGTGCTGGAAGTCATGCGCCAACCCCTTGAAGATAGGAAGATCCAAATCTCGCGAGCCCGCTTTACGGTAGAATATCCAGCGGGTTTCATGCTGGTCGCGTCTATGAATCCCTGCCCCTGCGGCTACTACAACCATCCCGAACGCACCTGCCTTTGCACACCAGGCATGGTTCAGAAATACATGAGCCGCATCTCAGGTCCTTTGCTCGACCGAATCGACATTCAAATCGAAATTGTCCCCGTTCCTTTCGAAAAAATATCGGACTTACAACCATCCGAATCAAGCGAACAGATCCGAGAGCGTGTCATCAAAGCTCGCCTTATCCAAGAGAAACGTTTCGCCCACGAAAACGGTGTCTATTGTAATGCCCAGATGAGTTCCCGTCTTCTCCGGGAATTCGCAATTCCTGATGCGGCAGGACTCAATCTTTTGAAAAATGCCATGCGTCGGCTCAACCTCTCCGCTCGTGCCTACGATCGCATCTTGAAAGTGGCCCGTACCATCGCCGACCTTGAAAACTCCTCCTCCATCGAAGCACATCACTTGGCTGAAGCCATCCTATACCGAAGTCTCGATCGCGAGAATTGGGGGCAATGACATTCAAAGGAAAGAGAATTACCCATGTAAGAGATAGGAAATAGATTCTAGAAATAAAGATTAACATATAAAGTCCCCACGGTCTGCTTGCAGCCGTAGGGACTTATTAGTTTACCATTTATTATAAATCACGACAGGACGATCGCGACGGATGCTCATCGAGGGGAACCAGAGGTCGTCGACCGTGATACCGCATTGCTCGATGGCCTCAAAGCAATACTCTAACTTACCAAAGTTAGCGTCAACATTGTTTGTACCAAAAGTGAACTTAATGCCACGTTCCTTAGCCTTCTTAATAATGTCGAAGCTAGGAATTTTGTAGCGAGGATTTATTTCGAGCGCAATCTGGTATTTCTGCAGGACATCGAGAACGCGATCTACACGCTCATCCGTCCAATACTTCGCGTAGTCCGGATTCATATCGTCAGGAATATATGTAGGATTAGCGAAGATATCCGCAGGTTCATTAGTGAGGATCTTTACGGTCTGGTCGACGATCTGGGCCATGTAACGGTCTTTCGATTGCCCATCGTAGTGCACCTCCTCGGGACGGTAAATACGCGAGAGTCTTCCCTTGGCGTCGACGATCGTCATGGCGTCAGTGAAAAGATAGTCAAACACGCCAAGAGCCTCTTGCGAGAAGGTCGAAGTCCATTTACGCCCCTCGCCCTGCACGCCGCAGAAGAACGGCATATCCTTTACCTCCTCATAATAAGCATAGACCTCATCATCATTGGCTAACATCCGGCCAACACCACCCTCGCCCGCATTGGGAGCGACACCATAGTTGATTCCATAGTTCATCGACATGGCATGAGCTTGCTCTTTCGTCAAGCCTCCTTTCAAGTGCACGTGGTAGTCAATGATCGGGAAGTTTTGCTGTTGATAACGAATCACCTTGTCGGTCGTCTCATCAACCAGAGGGAGGGTGTCATTAGGATTTACGGCAGTGTCCTCCAGGCGAGTGACCTTCAGGTCGCGAAAATCAACCGATCCCTTCACGCCCTTCAAGGCGAAGTCACCGTGCGAGAGTAAGCGGCTCTTATAGGCATCCACACGATAGGGACTGGCCGGTTCAGTATAGCAGACGACATCTGTCCCATTGATCGCCACCGCGATGTTCTTTCCACGGACAGCCACCTCAAAATCGAACCAATCGCCATCATGAGCTAACGAGCGATAAAGATTGCGGACGGCTGAAAGACTGCCTGTCTTACGAGTTCCATCGATCGGCCCATTGCGGAACAAAACTTCATAGCCTGATTGTCCATCCGTATGAAAGAGCAGAGCGGCCTCAGCGTCAGCGACGGTGCGGGCCTGACCTTTCAAGATAAAGTTCGTGTAATCCGTCCCGGCGAGCCAGATATCGCCTTCGGCCACGGTCATCTCCGTGCCGGCGGTCGTACCCGTCGCCGTATTCTTGAAACTGGAGAGAGGCTCCTCCACGTTGTAACGCGTACAAGCTGAGAGGAGCGCCAAGCAAACGCTCGCCACGGCCAACGTGGCGGCGCGTAATTTGAATGCATGCTTCATGGTGCTTTAAATTTAATAAGTTTGTTATTTAATGTATTGAAATATTCTTCTAACGTACTAATTTGAAGTCGAGCTGCTTTCGTTCCAGGTTCGTTTGGGCCACTTGGATCGTGACCGGGTCACCCAGCCGGTATTGGCGCTTCCTCCGCCGCCCGATCAGGCAATAGTTCTTCTCGTCGAACTCATAAAAATCGTCGTCCAAATCCCGGATCGGGACCATACCTTCACACTTGTTCTCGTTCAGCTCAACATAAAGTCCCCATTCCGTCACGCCCGAGATAACCCCATCAAAGACTTGCCCGAGCTTGTCACTCATGAACTCCACTTGCTTGTACTTGATCGAAGCCCGTTCAGCGTTAGCCGCCACTTGCTCCATGTCCGAGCAATGGTCGCAAAAGTCCTCATACTTGCTCTTGAGCACGCTCCGCCCCCCGTTGAGGTAGCGGTCGAGCAGACGATGCACCATCATATCCGGATAGCGGCGAATAGGCGACGTGAAATGGGTATAATAAAGGAAAGCCAAACCGTAGTGTCCAATGTTCTCCGTCGAATAGCGAGCCTTCTGCATCGAGCGGATCGCCACCGTCTCGATCAAATTCTCTTCCGGCTTGCCTCGCACGGTGCTCAAGAGCGAGTTGATTCCTTTTGAGATCTCGTTCTTGCTCCCCACGGTCTTGAGTTTGTAGCCCAAACGACGGATAAAGGCGGCGAAATTCTCCATCTTCTCCGGGTCGGGCAGGTCGTGAATACGGTAGACAAAGGTCTTCGACGAATTGGCATGCCCCGAACGACCAATGTATTCGGCGACCGTCCGGTTGGCGAGTAGCATGAACTCCTCGATCAGCTTGTTCGCCTCTTTCGATTCCTTAAAGAAAACGTTCAAAGGATGGCCTTTCTCGTCGATCTCGAAGCGGACCTCAGTGCGATCGAAGTTGATGGCGCCGTTCTCGAACCGCTTATCCCGAAGTTTCTTCGCCAGCTCGTTGAGGGCCAATAGTTCTTCCTTGAAATCACCCTCTCCCGTCTCGATGACCTCCTGCGCCTCCTCGTAGGTAAAGCGGCGGTCGCTCTTGATGACGGTATGGCAAATATGCGACGAGCGGATATCGGCGTTGGCGTCCAGCTCGAAGATGACCGAGTAGCAGAGCTTCTCCTCGTGAGGCCGCAAAGAGCAGATCTGGTTGCACAAACGCTCGGGCAACATCGGGATCGTCCGGTCGACCAGATAGATCGACGTGGCTCGGCTATACGCCTCTTTATCGATCACGGTATCCGGATGGACATAATACGTCACGTCGGCGATGTGCACGCCCACCTCCCAGTTGCCGTTCTCCAAACGGCGGGCCGAGAGGGCATCGTCGAAATCCTTCGCGTCCCGCGGGTCGATCGTGAAAGTCGTGACCTCCCGGAAATCATCCCGATTGGCGATCTCCTCCGGCGTGATTGTCTCCGGGATACGCTTGGCGGCCCGCTCGACATTTTCGGGGTAAGAATAAGGCAAACCAAACTCCGCGAGGATCGCGTGCATCTCCGCATTGTTCTCGCCCGCGTGTCCCAAGACGTCGATCACTTCTCCAAGGGGATTCTTGGCGTCTTCGGGCCACTCTATGATGCGGACGACCGCCTTGTCGCCATCCTTTCCGCCCTTCAGTTTATCCTTTGGAATAAAGATATCGTTCGCGAGCGTCTTGCTTTCCGTCACCAAGAAGGCGAATCCTTTCGCCACCTGGAGCTTACCGACAAAGGTCCGATCGCGTGACTCCAGGATCTCGATCACCTCGCCCTCAGGTTCGGCCTTGCGGCGACGGGCGAAGAGCTGCACTTTCACCTTATCGCCATCCATCGCATGCCCCGAATTCCGTTCGGCGATGAAGATCGGCGCGCCCCCATCCTCGGGCGTGAAGGAATTTTTCCCATTGCTGCGGCGGTTGAAAATCCCGACCGCGATCGAATTCATGATATTCAAGCGGTAGCGACCCCGGTCGAGCTCGGAGATAAACCCATCGGCGGCCAAGTCGCGCAAGACAGCCACCACCATCATCTTGAGCGGATCGTTTTTCGCCCCGATCAGCTCACTGATTTGCCGGTAGTTGTAAATGGCGTCCGGCGACTCCTCGAAGATCGATTGGACCATCCGGGCGATTTCTTTCTTCCGGAAACGCTTCTCTTTCTTACCCTTACCGGACTTCTTCTTACGTAACTCTTTTCTGCTTGAATCTTTCTTTGACATCGTATGTAGTTATTTATTCGTTCGATATTCCTTTAAAATAATTCGCCCTTACGCCGCGGACACCCGGGACATAGCGAAAAACACTTCCACTCAGCGGATAAGCCTCCAGCCCCTCGGCTGACATCCCCGCGCGGGCCGTCGTGATGTAAAGCGTATCCAGGTTCGCCCCGCCGAAAGCGCACGAGGCCACGTTGGGGGCAGGCACCTCAACCCGTCGCAACAGCTCGCCCGTCGCGGGGTCGTAACAATAAACCCCCGACCCGCCCCATTGGGCCACCCACAGATGGTCTTCCGAGTCGATGGTCATCCCGTCGGGCGCCCCGGTCCCCTCCTCCAACTGGACGGCGACCCCGTCAAATTGGATCTCGCCCGTAGCCTCGTCGTAGCGATAGCGGGCGATCCGGCCGGTAGGCGTATCGTTGTAATAGAGGTATTTCTTGTCGGACGACCAGACGATCCCGTTCGAGATGGTGACGTTCGGGATCCGGGACCTCAAGACGCCATCCTCGCCCAGGCAGTAGAGCGTCGCGCTCCCCTTCTGCCCCTTCAGGCCCATCGTGCCGACCCACAGCCGCCCCGCGGGATCGCACTTGCCGTCGTTGCAACGATAGGCGCCATCCTCGTCGGGCACGTCCACGATCGGCGTCGTCATGCCGTCGCTCAAGCGCACCCGCACGACCTGGTCTTGCAAGGAGACCACCACGCTCGTATCGCTCTCCGGGACGACGGTCGAGACCATCCGGTCGAACCGCCACTCCCGCGTCGCGCCGCTTCCGGGCAGGTATTCATAAAGCGTTTGCCCCTCGATATCAACCCAAAATAGCGATTGCCGCCCGGGATGCCAGATCGCGCCCTCGCCCGTAGTCGCCTCGGCCCGGAGCGCCAGTGTCGCCCGCTCCCGCCCAGTCTCCGCCGGCTGGTCGCAAGCCACCGTCAACCCCGCGACAAGCGCCAGCAACGGCCCGAAAATCTTATTCTTTTTCATATTCACTTCCTTTTTAAACCTTATTCTTCTACCTCAAAAAACGAATCCAATTCGCAACCAAAGATAAAGAATGATTTTGACTTATTCGAGAAATGGGCGGGAAAGCTACAATTTATGTTTGATTATCGCTTTCCATCCGCTTCCTGACGCATTCCAACCCATACGCTTTCAACTTCTCCCCGCTTTCGGCGAAGAGGACCTCCTCCTCCGGCGTCAGACGGCCGTCCACGATGTCCATCCACTCATCTAGAGATGCTCCCGTCATGGTTTTCAAGCCTTTTTCTTGGATCTGCCGCTCGATCTTCCCCCATTCGCCCTCAGTGGCTTGGGGGTCTAAAATATTCCAGGTCACGCAATTCAGGGCGCCACCTTCTTTCACGTAGCTATTGACCCGGATGGGATGGACGCAGCCCTTATATTCCGGGAAGCAAAGCGCTATTTGCCGCAAGGCCTGGGCATCTTCCGCGATCCCGAAAGCGGGGACCAAGATCACCCGCGCCGTTTGGAGAAAATTGATATAGGCCCAACTGTAGGGGTGAACCCGTTTCGCGTCATACGCCAACACCTTCACGTCGAACGCGCGGGCCAGTCGCTCCTGGAAAATCTCCGCCATTCGAGGGTCGAAATCCGCGTAATTCGTCATCAAGACCGTCTGGCCACCCGCGTAACGGACGATTCCATCCGCGTGACCATACTTTTCATGCCGATCCCAAGGCAGGAAAATGAGCTCACATTGGAATAAGCGCTCCAATTCTGCGACAAGCTTGGCCTGGGAATAGGTCTCGCGGTTTTCCCAAAACACTTTCTCGGTCATGATGACATGGTCGGCGCATTTGATGACGTTGCCGCCATCCATTATGATGTCGGTCTCGACGGGCTCAATGCCTAACGCCTCCAATTGCTTCCTGGGGTTCGTGACGCGAGACCGGTCTTTCTCGTTATTCAAATAATCCGGGAAATAGCGATACGAGATGTATCGATCCTCCGCGACCTGTATCGGCATGTAATCGCGGCACCAACCGTCATTCGTATGCTCCAAGAGCCCGAAAGGGATACCGTTTTCAAGCAACGCGTCCATCACGCGCCTCGTGACGCGAGGATGGTCGCGGAAGGTGTGGCTGAGAAATAAACCTTATTGGTCTGGCTATCTAGAATCATCTGTTCCAAGGCTTAATCGAGTAATCCTTCTTTACGCCCCCGGAAACGGGGTCGTAGCGCCGCAGCCGCCCCTCTTCGGGCGAGGCCCAATGGCCGCCGCGGTGGTAATGAGCATTGTAAAAACAATAACGGCAGCCCACCAATTCGCTAAAGTCATGGTAACGCCTCGTTTTCTTTAGCTCTACGGGATGAGCCAGGGTGTTAGACTCGGTTATGACAGGATATTTTCCCGCTTCCGAATAATTCATCAACGCCTCGAAGCAGTCCCAAGGGCCCGCCACCACCGTCTGGGAATGATCGGGAGCCTCCCGCAACAACGAGCGGAGGAGGATCCCGCCGCCGGAAATGAACTTTCCCCGGTCGTCCATCTTACTTTCAAAGCAAATGTCCAACCCGCTGGTATGCGTGAAAAACACGCCCGCGTCGCAGGAACGGGGGTAAACAAACGGCCTTGGCCAGTGTCGCCTCCGGTCTGGGTGCGACTCGCTGAAGTAATAGAACTCTACCTCCAGGAAGAAATACCTGGCGTCGCCCCGCTCGATGTGGAAACGCTCGAAAAGCGTGGCGGCGATCCCCTCGAAAATCGATTCAGCCACCATCGGACTGGTGATCCGCTCCACGCGAGATAAGATGTCTTTTAACGCGAAATTCATTTTCCAAATAAAAAGAAAGATGTTTACTCACTCCACCCGCTTAAGCGACAACTCAATGATCTTCCGCTCCTTCTCCAACAGGAGGTTTGTCAGCTCCTCGATCTGTCGCTTCAGGCGGGCGACCTCGGCGCTCTCCCGCGCGGGGTCGGGCGCGGGGGGGTAGAACATTTCGCCCTCGCCGAAAGCCAGCCACTCGACGCGCACGGCCGGGTAGGCGCGGAGAATTTTCCGGATCGTCTTCAGTTGGGGGTCGTTGTATCTTGATTTCGACCCGCTTAACGTGCCGTAGGAAATGTCGCAATTGTTCACGAATTCCCTTTTGTTGACCTTGTAATGCCGCATCAACAGCTTCACCCTGTCGTAAAAATCTGCCATAAGCCTAATTTCCTTTTTTCTGGATTGATTCGATATGACGCGAATATACGAAATCCGTCGCGGAATCGTGCGCCTTTTTAGCGCGGAATGCTTTTGTGGATGCTCAAAGCTAATCCGCGATGCCGCGAAATGCTTTTGTGGATGCTCAAAGCTAATCCGCGATGCCGCGAAATGCCTTTGTGGATGCTCAAAGGTTGATCGCGGAGCCGCGAAGTCCTTTTGTGGATGCTCAAAGATAGATCGCAGAGCCGCGAAGCCCTTTTGTGGATGCTCAAAGCGAGATTTCAATGCCGCGAGGCCCTTTTCGTGGATGCCGGAATGGTGATTTCACCCTTTTCCTAGGGATTCGCGATGGAGCGTTTCAGGACGAGCAGGCCTTCGGGACCCATGTTGAAGAGGAGATCGACCACGCTCAAGTTGGGCAGGAAGCCGAATTTTTCCCGAAAAACCTGGTAGTAGGGCTGGGGGCGGAAGGCGGGGTCGGGCGCGGGATGCTTCGGGCGGATGGCCTCGCGGAAATCGTGCGCGACGGTGGGTTCGTAGCCTTCGGTGCGGGTGGCGCGGACGTCGAGGTCGAGCAGGCGGCAAATCAACTCCTGCAGCGCCTCGTTGAAATCCATCAGGAAATCGTAGCGACGGGTGTAAAACGGGGCGAAATCGTCCTCGTAATACTCGAAGAAGGGGCTCATGTGGTAGGCGGAGACGAGGGCGTTCCAGTGGAGGTGGCGCCAGCGGCCGTGCTCGGAGATCCGGATGTCTTTCGTGAGGCATTTCAGGGCGTCGCCCTTCTCGACCGGGACGGTGAGGGTGAGCGGCCCGTTGGCCGAGGCGATGACGCAACGGTTGCGATAGGTCTGCTTCAGGAAATGCTCGTGGCTTTCGAGGCGCGCGTCCCGGTAGGCCAGGAGCTTGCAGTAATATTGCACGGGGGCGAGGTAGGCTGTCGAAAGGTAGACTATAGGCATACGGCTGTTAGTGAATGGGTTTGAAACGAAGGCTCTTGTCTTCGCTGTACCAGCGGAAGAGGATATTCCCCACCATCCGCCGGGCCGGGATGAAGCCCAAGTGGCGCGAGTCGACGGATTCGTTCATGTTGTCCGACAAGACCCAGTAATAATCTTGATCAAAAAAGTAGAAGAAAGTCTCCTTACCCTCCAGGAAGAGCTTGCCGTCGCGGAACTCGGCCTTCGCGCCCTGTTCCTGGCGGATGATCTCGCGGCAGGCCAGGAGGTTGGAGGGGGTGAGCGGATAGGCGCGGCCCTTCCGCGGGACGATGAGGGTGTATTCCTCGATCCGCCGGGGCACCAGCTGCCCGCTTCGTTCCCCCAGCTCATCGGCCAGTTGATAGGCTTCGAAAGGGGTGAGCTCGAACGACGTCCCGTAGGCCTCCTTCCGGATGTCGCGGAGGGGGATGCCCAGGCGCCGGGCGGCCTCGGCGAGGGGTTCCTCCAGGCTTTTGGCGGCGAAATAAGTCCTTAGCGATTGGGGGGAAAAGGGAAAATCCTGGCCGTTGACCCGGTAGCCCTCGTTCGAGACCCGGATCGTGTCGCCCGGCATGCCCACGCAGCGGCTGACGAAGAGCGGCCTCCGCAGGGAATCGCGCTCAAGAGGGCTGTAGAAGAGGACGGCCCGGTTGCGGCCGGGGTTGCCGGCGAGGGGGAGCTTGCTGACGATCACGCGGTCGCCCTTTCGCAAGGCCTCCTCCATGGCTCCCGTCGAGATGCGAAACGAGGCGAAGCCGTAGAGACGTATGACCCACACGCCCCCGACGATGATCGCGCAGGCCAAGAGTGCCCGCGCCACGCTCGCGCCCCATTTTCGCCCCGCCATAAGCACGTTTTTAATCGGGATGCACCCAGCGGAAAAGCCTTTCCCAACGGATCCGGCCGTCGAAGAGGGCGCGGTCCTTGTCGAGGGAGAGCCAGATCAGGATGGGTTTGCCCACGATATGGTCCTCGGGGACGAATCCCCACGAGCGGCTGTCGGCGCTGTTGTGGCGGTTGTCGCCCATCATCCAGTAGTAATCGTATTTAAAGGTATAGGAGTCGGTGGCCTCGCCGTTGATATAGACTTGGCCGTCGCGGATCTCCACTTTGTTGCGCTCGTAATTCTCGATGCAGCGGCGGTAGAGGGCCATGTTGCGCTCGTCGAGGGAGATGGTGGCGCCGCGAGAGGGGATCCAGATGGGTCCGTAGTTGTCTCGCGTCCAGCCGGTCTGGTAATCGACGGGGTAAGTGGGGCCTCCCAAGGTCTCGGGCTCGATCACGATCTTCGTGACGACGGGTAGGCGGCGGGCGATCTCCAGGGCCTTTTGGGTCAGAGGCAGGCGGTAGACGGGTTTAAACTGTCCGTTCGCGTCGGGCTTGAAGCCCAAAAACGAGAGGAGATGCTGGAAACCGGCGCCCGAGGCGAGCATACGGTCGTCCTTGCTGACGTCCATCAGGCGGAACTGCTCTTCCGTGAGGGGCGAGCCGTTGGTCTCGACGAAATAATTGAACTGGAGCTTCTCGGGATTCTCGCCCGGCTGGCCGTTGATATAGACTTGATTGTTGATGATCTGGAGGGAATCGCCGGGCATGCCGATACAGCGCTTCACGTAGTTCTCCCGCTTGTCGACGGGGCGGTACATGATCTCGCCGAAGGTGGTCTTGTCGAGCGCGATCCGCTCCCTCCCATACTCTTGGACCAGGGTATAATAGTCGGGGTTCTGCTGTTTGACGGCGATCGTGTCGCCCGCCGGGAAGTTGAACACCACGATATCATCGCGTTGAACCTGCCCGAAGCCTTTCACCCGCTTGTATCCCCACTCGGGCCAGTCGAGATACGACTTGCAATTGAGGATCGGCAGCGTGTTTTGCACCAACGGGAAGGAGAGCGGCGTGTTCGGCACCCGTGGCCCATAGCTCAGCTTGCTGACGAAGAGGTAATCGCCCACCAGGAGCGACTTCTCGAGCGAGGAGCTGGGGATCTGATAGTTCTGGAAAATGAACAGGTTGATCAGGTAGACGGCGACGAGGGCGAAGACAATGTCGTCGACCCACTCCAAAGCGTTTCGCAAGGTGGGGTTAGTGGTCCGCTTCCAGGCGCCCCAGGGGATAAACTTCGTGAGATACACGTCCACGATCACCAGCTCGCCCAGTAGCAGCCAGGCGTTCTCCATCCAGAGCGCGAACAAAAGGTAGATCACCGTCGCGATGGAGAACTTGATCCATTGTTTTTTCGGGAATTTCTTCATGACAATAGGTGTTTTTTAAAAATGGAAGAGATCGTCCATCCCCAGGAAACCCTTCTTGCCGACGGTGAACTCGGCCGCGATGACGGCGCCAAGGGCGAAACCCTCGCGGCTCTTGGCGTCGTGCTTGATGGTGATCGTGTCGGCGTCGGACTCGTAGGTGATCTCATGGATTCCGGGGACCTCGCCCTCACGGATGGCGTGGATGACGAGGTCGGTGGGGCGCTCGGCCGTCTCGAGCGACCAACGTTCCTTGCGGTCGATGTTGGCCAGGATGCCCTCGGCCAGGGTGATGGCGGTGCCGCTGGGGGCGTCGAGCTTATGGATATGGTGCGTCTCGGTGAGGCTGACCTCGTAGCCCGGGAAGCGGTTCATGATCTTGGCCAGGTACTTGTTGAGGGCGAAGAAGATGTTGACCCCTACGCTGAAGTTGGAGGCGTAGAAAAACGTCTGTCCCTCGTCGGCGCAACGCCGCTTGATCTCGTCCAGATGGTCGAGCCAGCCTGTCGTGCCGGAGACAACAGGCACGTGGGCCTCGAAACACCGCTCGTAATTGCCTAGCGCCGTGGCGGGCGTCGTGAACTCGATGGCTACCTCCGCTTGCTTGAAGGCTTCCGAATAAAAATCTTCCTGGTTGTTGATGTCGATAACCGCGACGATCTCATGACCGCGCTGACGGGCGATCCGCTCGATCGTTTTCCCCATCTTGCCGTATCCAATTAACGCTATCTTCATTGCTATTTCTCCTTAAATGATTGGCGGGCTTTTTCACCCTCACCGGTTTACTTGGCGGCAAAGATACGGATTTTCTCCCAACTGAGTAGGCCATCCGGGAAATAGGCCGTATCTTTGGCCCCATCAATCTTAACATTTGAGAAATGGAACGTTTACTGCATTATGTCTGGAAATACCGGCTCTTCGGCCCAAGCCCCCTGGCGACGACCCGCGGCCTGCCGGTGGAAGTGATCGACCCCGGGCTGGCCAACACCGACGCCGGCCCCGACTTCTTCAACGCGAAAATCCGGATCGGCGAGACTCTCTGGGCCGGAAGCGTGGAGATCCATGAGAAAGCCTCCGACTGGTTCGCCCACCGCCACGACACGGATCGGGCCTACGACTCGGTCATCCTGCACGTCGTGGGCGAGGATAACACGCAAGTGACCAGGAAAGACGGCGAGCCGATTCCCCAAATGATCCTGCGCGTCCCCGCCTCGCTCACCGCGACAATGACTTGGCTCCTGAAGCGAGACTCCCCGGTCTCCTGCGCCCCCTACTTGGGCTTGTTCGACCAGCCGACCACCCGCGCTTGGCTCGACGCCCTCCTGTGCGAGCGCCTGGAGCGGAAGGTGGGCGACATCCTCAAGCTGCTCGACCTCTATGGCGACGATTGGAACGAGGTGCTCTACGTCCTCCTATGCCGCAACTTCGGCTTCGGCCTCAATAGCGACGCCTTCGAGGCGCTGGCCCGCGGCCTTCCCCTGCGCTTCATTCGCAAGCAAAGGGCCAATCCCCCGCAAGTGGAGGCCCTTTTCTTCGGTCAAGCGGGCCTTCTCGAGAACGAGGGGCCGGATGATCCCTATTACCAACTCCTGCGGCGGGAATATCTTTTCCTTCAACACAAGTTCGAACTGACGCCCATGAAAGCGAGCCGGTTCAAGGAGTTCCGCATCAGGCCCGCCAGCTTCCCCACCGTCAAGTTGGCCCAGCTGGCGGCTTTGTGGACGCGCTACGACACGCTGTTCTCCATCATCCTATCGGCCCCCAACATCACCGAGATCAAGCGCGCCCTGCGAGTCACCCCCTCCGAATACTGGCAGACGCACTATCACTTCGGTCGAACCTCTCCCCAACGCGACAAGACCATCAGTGACAAGGCGATCATCCTGCTCCTGATCAACACCGTCGCCCCTCTTTTCTTCGCCTACGGCCGCCGACGCGACCGGCCGGAGTACACGGAACGGGCCCTAAGCCTCCTCGAGCGCCTGCCCGCCGAGCGCAACCAAGTGGTGGACCTCTTCGGGCAAGCGGGCATCCCCATCCACAACGCGGCCGATACGCAAGCCCTGATCCAACTGCGCAAAGCCTATTGTGACACACGGAAATGCCTCTATTGCCGCTTCGGTCACCAGCTGTTGCAAAAGAAAGGGAAATGACGCTCCCCCTCTCCCGACGCCCCGCGAGACCGGCCGGCGCCGGGAGGGAGGGGGATGGCGGGCATCGTTACTTTATCCTAAAGATTGATTAATTCAAGAAAGATCAGCCTCCACCCCTCATATTTTTCGCTACTTTCGCGAGCGAATCCAAGAAGTTATCCGTTTCTGATGATCAAATACAACCCTAAGACCTGTTGGATCGCGATCGCGGCGCTGTTCATCGCGCTCTCCTTCTCGTGCGCGAACATGGCCACACCCAACGGAGGCCCTTACGACGAGGAACCGCCTCGCTTCGTAAGCAGCACACCCATTCCCAACCAACTCAATTATAAGGGCAAGCGGGTGGAAATCCTTTTCGATGAGTTGATCAAGCTCGACAACCCGCTGGAGAACATCATCGTCACCCCTCCCCAAAAGGAGCAACCTACGATCCGCGCCAATGGACGCCGCGTGACGGTCGAGTTGGAAGACTCCCTGCGAGAGAACACGACCTACACGATCGACTTCACCAACTCCATCTCCGACAACAACGAGGGAAACATCTTCCAAAACTTCTCGTTCGCCTTCTCGACAGGCGAGACAATCGACTCGCTCGCCGTCTCCGGCACTGTCCTGAACGCCGAGAACCTGGAGCCCATGCCCGGCATCACGATTGGCATCCATACCAACCTGGCCGACTCCGCGTTCCTGACAACTCCCTTCATCCGCACCTCGCGGACCAACGACCGGGGCGAGTTCACCATCCGCAACATGGCGGCGGGCACCTACCGGATCTACGCCCTCAACGACGCGATGCGTAGCTACATGCACGACCAGCCAGGGCAAGAAATCGCTTATGCCGACTCGCTCATCGTCCCCACGTTTGAGTTCGCCACCCGGCAAGACACTACCTGGATAGACACTTTGACCATCGACACGATCCAGACCGTCCATTACACACGGTTCATGCCCGACGACATCGTCCTTCGCCTGTTCAAGGAAAAATTTGACCGGCAATACCTCCTGCGCCCCGAACGGCCGACAGCCCAAATGCTTGTCATCCGTTTCAACGCCCCCCTCGACACGCTGCCCGAGCTGCGGCCCGTCAATTTCAAACCCCAAATGGACAGCGCTTGGTATTTCGTCCAACGACTCGAAGAGAACCGGGCGGCGAATGTCTGGCTGATCGACTCCACCGTATGGAAGCAAGACACGCTCCGTCTCGCGATGACGTACCCCGAGAGCGACTCCCTGAACATCCTTCGCCCCCGCACCGATACGCTCCAATTCCTGGCCCCCCGCCAACGAGAGGAACGCCGACGCCGGGGAAAAGAGGGCGAACCGGAACCCATCGAATTCCTAGGAATGAGCATCAAAGCCTCTGGCTCGATCAACCTCTACGACACGATCGCCATCACCTTCACGGAACCCGTGCTGGCGCTGGATTCTTCCCTATTCATCCTGGAACAAATGATCGACTCCCTATGGCAGCCCGCCGACTTCCGTTTCTTCCCCGACACCGCCAATTCCTTGAACTTCTACCTGAAGAGGGATTGGAAATATGGCGAGAACTACCGACTGACCGTCGACTCGGCCACCATCTACAGCGCCTACGGGAAATGGAACAACGCATTTACGGGCGACTTCTCCATTAAGAAGGAAGAGGAATATGGCCATCTCTACATCAATACCCCCGGAATCACGGATCATGCCTTCATCGAACTGCTCAACAGCAGCGATATGCCTGTTCGCCGAGAGCCTGTCAAGGAAGGCGGAGCCCTCTTCATGGACTTGAAACCCGACAAATACTATGCCCGGCTGATTATCGACCGGAACAACAATGGCCGTTGGGACACGGGCGACTATACGGCCAAGCGCCAGCCCGAGGAAGTCTACTATTGCCCCAAGCAGTTCAACATCATGCAAAACTGGGAGGTCGAGGAAAACTGGGACGTCAAGGCTCTTCCCTTAAAGCGACAGAAGCCTATGGATATCACGAAAAACAAACCGAAAGAAATCACGAAACCCAAAAGGGATTATCGCAATGAAGGCAGGAATAATAGCAGCAACAGTAGCTCGGACCTTTTACGCAGCTTGTCGTTCTAGCGTCACGCTAGGATTGGGCCTATTCATCCTCGTGCTCCCGGCGAAAGCGGATACCCCTCCATTTCACGATGGCGAGCAAGTGAGTTACGACCTCTATTTCAAATGGGGACTGATCATGCCTCAAGCGGGCACGGCCTTCTTCGACATGCGGGCGAGCGATTGGGACGAACGGCCAGCCTGGCATTATCGGCTCCTCTTCCGGACCCAAGGCATCATTGACCGCTTCTACCCCATGCGAGATACGCTCAACACCTACTTCTCCAGGCAAGATGCCCACATCCTCTTCAGTTCCAAACGCACCGACGAGGGAGATTACTATCTGGTCGACGATCTCCTTTTCCACTACCCCCACCCCGACAGCGTCACCGTCCATTCCAAACGGACGCATTGGGAGCAAGTGAAAATTGATACCACCCTGACGGCCCAACGCCTCGCGTTCGACATGATGGGTGGTGTCTTCTATCTCCGCTCGCTTGATTGGGACCACATGACCTTAGGCCAAACCTATCCTTTCTCGATCTTCATCGGCCGGGATATCGTCCAAGTTGGCTTCCGTTACACGGGCCAACAAATCGTCACCCGCGACCACATCAAATACAAAACACGCCATTTCTACATTGACATCTACGACGAGGCCTTTACCCAAGCTAAAGAGGCCGCCGAGGTCTGGGTTGGCGACGACGAGAACCGAATCCCCGTTCGTGTCCGCGCGAAACTAAAAATAGGCGCTGCGGAAGTCTATCTCCGTGACGCCACCAATACCCGTTATCCTCTACGCTGCAAGATCGAGCTTCCCCATTAAAGGAAGACAAGACCGCGGCCTAACGCCTAAAGCGGCGCGAAAGGCAACTCAACATCTTTGCGGTAACCCGTGCCGTTGAATGTCGCGATCAGTTCCCCCCGCTCATCCGTGATCCGAACCTCGCAATTCGACAAGCGCTTATGGTTAAACGCCTCACGCGCCTCGGCATATAAAAAGCCTTCTCGTGCGGACTTGAAAAAATTCACGCTCGAAGTCACGGAAAAAGTTAGCCGCGCATGGCTATTCGTCGCAGCCGCGAAAGCCAAATCAGCCAACGTGAATATAGCGCCTCCTTGGCATACCCCCCCGCCATTCAAATGCTCCGGACCGATTTTCATTCGGGCTCGAGCGTAACCACTCTCCACCTCCAACAGCTCGACCCCCGCCAAAAGGGCGAACTTATCTCCTCGCAAAAACTCTTGTATCGTCATTTTTCTAGAATATTGATGTATTCAATTCCGTACTGCTATGGGACAAAAATAAAACATTTCATACGTCCCGACAAGAAATGAAGCGAATCTTTTCCCCAAGCGTCTCCTTACACGTAAACAGCTAATATTCAACACCAATTATAATGCCTATTATGACCTCCTTATAATGCCCAACATAACATCCTTATAATGCCCAATATAAGGTACTCATGATAGGCATTATAAAGAAAGCATAATCGAACGCACGATATAAGCATTTAAAGAAATCTCCTACATTTGTAATCCGTAATCAGATAGAGACAACTTTTTCTGTATATTTAGACTGGTCACTCAAACATTAAAATATAAACAATGATTAAAGAAATAGCTACAAATCGGCTTGTATTGCGCCCTTGGCGGGAATCGGATGCGGAAGCCTTGTACAAATACGCCAAAGACCCTGCCATCGGTCCTGTTGCGGGTTGGCCTCCTCATACTTCGGTAGCGGAGAGCTTGGAAATAATTCGCACGGTATTCGCCGCTCCCGAAACGTATGCGGTGGTATTGAAAGCGACGGACGAGCCGGTAGGCAGTGTGGGAATCATGTTCGGAGACGGTTTGCACAGTGCTGAAATGCAGGCGGGCGAGGCGGAGATAGGCTATTGGATAGGT